>DASXSF010000157.1:0-159651 GCA_036506155.1 Jatrophihabitantaceae bacterium | reverse complement strand
GGTGGGAGGCTGTGCGCATGGTCGAGTTCGTGAAGCGGGACTTCTCCGGTGCGCGGTTCGAGCAGGTCGATTTCAGCCGCGCGTGGTTCCGCAACGTGTACTTCACCGGCGCGACGGTGCGCGGCGCGTGGCTGGAGGACGTCGACATCGACGGCGAGCTTCGCAACGTCCGGATCAACGGCGTTGATGTCGTGCCGCTCGTCGAGGCCGAGCTGAACCGGCGCTACCCGGAACGGGCTAAGCTCGACCCGGCCGACGCGGACGGCTTCCGCGAGGCGTGGGCGATCATCGAGCGGGTGTGGCCGTCGACCGTCGAGCGGGCCAAGCGGTTGCCGCCCGACCTGCTGCACGAACGGGTCCAGGACGAGTGGTCATTCATCGAGACGTTGCGCCACCTCGTTATGGCCACCGACGCGTGGGTGCGCCGCGCGATCCTCGGCCTCCCGGAGCCGTATAGCCCGCTCGGCCTCCCGCACGACGAGATGGAGCCCGACCCGAGCGTGCCGAACGACCCGCACGCGCGACCATCCCTGGACGAGATGCTCGCACTGCGCGCCGACCGCATGCGCACCGTTCACGACGTCATCGCGACGCTCACCGACGACGTGCTCGGCGGCCAGACCGACCCGGTGCCGCCGCCGGGCTACCCACCCGCGGGCAGCTACCCGGTACGCCGCTGCCTCCGCACGATCCTCACCGAAGAGTGGCTGCACCGCCTATACGCCGAACGCAACCTCGCCGTCCTGGAGCGGCGCGGGTGAGTCAACCCCGCCTCGACCGGCAGCGGTCGCGGCACACCGACACGGACCAGGTCATCCCCATTCCCGACGGCTAAGGCGTAGAGAACTTCGTGGTGGTCACGCACAAACCACAGCTGAACAGACCTCCGCACCTGCCGCGTTGGGTGCGCGATCCTGCCGAGATCAGTGCGACTTCAAGGCTGCATGCGCATACGGGCTGTCGCATGGCGATGCGCATTTGTATACCGCCAGGCCGCGTGCCGATCGCCGAATACGCGTGGGTGTTGCAGGGCAGATGGGCTGGAGTGGCGTGAGGTTCTGTGCAGGAACGGCGCGTCGCCGTGGCGATCACCGTCTCGGCTCATGACGTCGCGGCCTAGAACTTGCGGGGCGCACAGTTCGGGGTCAACGGAGCTGGCTACGTCAGCGCGATGCACGGACCGGAGAGATGATCGTGCTGGCGGTGACCGAGACGGCTGAGTTCCTCGTCGCCGACAAGAACCGTGTCTACGGCGGCGCGAGACTTGTCGATCGCCTCGACGTGTGCGGCCGCAGGTTCGCGCTCGTGTTCGGCGGTGCACGCCCCTCGATGAACATGTGGCAAGACGGCGGGAGGAGCCATGCACGGCAATCACGCCTGGAGATTCCTCATCGGGTCGCGGATGGCGGTGAACCGGGCGGTTTCACCCTCCGACCGCCCCGCCAGACGGCGATGACGTGTGCCGGGTCGGCCATGACCGTAATGTCGTTGAGTGGGTCGGCGTCGAGGGCGATAACGTCGGCGGCGTAGCCCTTGTCCAGCACGCCGCTGCTCGGTGCTTGTGGGCCGAGGGTGAGGGGGCCGTTGGCGGTGGCGGCTTCGATCGCCTCCAGCGGAGTCAGACCGGCTTCGACGAGCAGCGGCAGTTCTCGCCCGTTACGGCCCCAGGAGTTAGGCGCATCTGGGCCGGTGAGGCCGATGTCGGTGCCCATGGCGATGGTGACGCCGCGGTCGTGGGCCAGCGCAACGGCGGCTGCGTGTCGGTCGGCGATGGCGGCCAGCTTCGCCCGGGTGGGCGGTGGGAGGTCGGCGTCGAGGGCCTCGCTCATGACGGTGCGGGTGGGCACCAGGATCGCGCCCGACTCGCGCATGGCGTCGCATGCTTCGTCGTCGAGGTAGGTGCCGTGCTCGATGGTGCGGACCCCGGCCTCCAGTGCGGCCATGATCCCCGGTTTGCCATGGCAATGTGCGGCAACGATTCGGTCGGCCATCCCGGCAACCTCCACCATGGCCCGCAGTTCGGGCGCCGTGAACTGCTGGTGGATCGGGTCGTCCACCTGGGAGAGGACTCCGCCGGAGGCGCATACCTTGATCAGCTTTGCGTTCTTGCGCAGCTGTTCGCGTACCGCGCGCATGCAGTCGTCGACCCCGTCGCACTGGCGGAAGTCACCGCCGGATTGGGCCCACCACCCGGTCATCCAGGCCTGCGGGAACCCGTGGATGTCGGCGTGGCCGCCGGTCGTGGCGAGGATCGCCCCGGCGCCGTAGATCGCGGGGCCGTCGATCAATCCCTCGTCGACCAGCTGGGCCAGGTACACGCCCAACCCGCCGACCTCGCGTATCGAGGTGACGCCGGCGGCCAATGCGGCTTGCAGGCCGTGTGCGCACCGCGCACCGCGTGTGGCGGGCGGATCCGTTACCCAGGGGCGCCAGTCGAAGGTGGACACGCCGGACAAGTGCCCGTGACACTCCCAGAGTCCGGGCAAGACGACGGGAACACTGGTCACGCTGTCGCCGGCCGTGGGTGGCGGCGCCCCGCCCACCCCGCCGGAGTAGGCAATGGTTCCCGTGTCGAGTATCACGACCGCATCCGTCATCGGCTCGCCCCGGCCGGGAATCAACAGCTCGACCTCGATTCGCTCCATCAGAAGAACCCCCCATCAAGAAGCACGCGCCCGCGCTCGCCCCGGCCTGGGCACCAAGTCGGCCGGGGTGACGCTACTTGAGGCCGACGACCGTCGCGTCGGGTCCGACGAGCGGCTCGACGTAGCTGTCCCGGAAGCCGACGTCAGCCATCCAGGACCGGCACTGGGCGCCGGTGTAGTCGAAGCCGCCGTGGGTGACGAGGAGCATGGCGACGCTCATCAGCAGGCCGAAGGTGTTGGTTCGGCGGTCGTCGTCGATGAGGCTCTCGTAGACGATCAGCGCGCCGCCCCGGGGCAACGCGCGGTGGGCCTTGGCGAGCAGCTCGAGCTTCTGCTCGAGGCTCCAGTTGTGCAGGACGTGGCCCCTGACGAGGACGTCGGCCGAGGGCAGCGGGTCGGTGAAAAGTCGCCGGGGTAGAAGCGCAGCCGGTCGGTCAACGCGGGCCCATCCACATAGGCCTCGAACGCCGCTCGAACCACCGGTAGGTCGAACCCGCCCCCGGTCAGCTGCGGGTAGCGCAGCGCGAGCTGGACCGGAACGCCCCCCTGGGCCGCTCCGACGTCGATGACCGTGCGGTAGCGGCTCCAGGGGAACTGTTCTCCTATCGCATGTGCGGCGCCCATGCTCAGGCCGGTCATGGACCGCATGAACTCGGTGAGGAGGGCCGCGTCGTGGTACTGGTCGAGGTAGTCCTGGTCACCCTCGATCTGCGGACGTCCGGTTTGTAGCGCGGCGGTGAGCGAGTCCCAGTGGCTGGTGTCGGCGGCCATTCCGATCACCATCCCGCCGACATAGGTCGGCTTCGCCTCATCCAGGTACAGGTCGCTGGCCGCGGCGTTGGCGTACCGATCACCGTTGCGTTCGAGCATGCCGAGCGAGACCAGCGCGTCCAGCCAGTCAATGCTGCCCCGCGCCTGGAGGCCGAGCTTGGCCCGCAGTACCGCACCGGTGAGCGGAGGTCGGCGAGGGTTGTGAACAGCCCGAGCTCGACCGCGCTGACCAGGGCCTTGGAACCGGCATTGGCGCGGGTCAGCTGCATGATCGCATCAGGGGTGGGGTGCTGGTCGGTCACGGTGGTTGTCTCCGTTCGTTTCCTCGTGTGCTGGTGGAGGGCCCGCGCTGACGGGTGTGATGCGCCGATGGCTGGTTGGTCAGCAGAAGACGGCGAGCTCGAAGCCGGCGTCGACCGGTGTCCCGTCGTATTTGAACGTGAGCACCCCGACTTGCGTGTGGCTGGTCCGATAGACCATCGCGAACGTCGCGACCTGGACTGTTTCCAATCGGGCGGTCGCGACGGCCGCGCAGTCGAAGATGTCCTGCGTGAAAAGGACCTGGTATGAGCCTGTCTGACCGCTGAATTTGCCGGTGAGCCCGGGGGTGGGATCAACCCCGCTGGATGCTTCTACGGTGCCGTCAGCATGCATGATCACCCAGTCGGAGGTTGCGGGTGCGCCGGGCTCGCCTTGCGGTCCTTGTGGGCCGGCTGCGCCGGTTGGACCTTGCAATCCTTGTGGGCCTGTCGGTCCCTGGGGTCCGGCCGGGCCGGTTGGCCCGGTCTGGTTCCAGTTCATCGAGGTCTCGGTCGATTTGCAGTTGGTTACTGAGTTGTCGATGACGCGCAGTGCGCCGCCGGACTTCGCGTAGCATGCGTGGATCACGCCGCTCGAGTCGGGGATCTGGGCGTAGGAAATGCCGCCTGCCACGAGCGTTGCAGTAACGGCGGCGAACGCGATTATTAGCCGAGCGCGTCGGCGTGCGAGTCTCATGATTCTCTCCATCCGCTGGGTCGGTGACCCGAGTCGCGGTTGATCGCTCCTGCGGTGGGGCTGCCCGTTCGCGTCGGCGGCCGCCCCGTGTTCTGGCAGCGGGTTAGGAGATGCCGCAGAACACGGCACCGACCTGGAAGAAGTTCTCCTGGGCTGGCGGGGCGCTGTGCGAGCCGGGACCGGCTTGCGGGTTCTTGGCGAGCACGTTGGCGCATGCGGTGCCGGTGTGCGCGGGAGCCACCGGGCTGGGGTTTGGTGCGGCTGCCGCGGGCACGGTGGGGATGATCGTAATGACGGCCAGCGCCAGGGCTACCGCGATGCCACGCTTCTTGGTCATTTTCGTCACCTCGTTTGTCGGTGAACGGACAGGACGTGGCGGACGCTAGGACGTCGAGCGCTCAGACGGATCGGGGCCGGCCCGGGATCGCGGCGGGGGCTAGCCCTGGTTCCGTCGAGGCCGGGGAGGGTTCACCATGTCTGGCATGGGGGCCGCGGGGGTTGCGTTCCCGATCGACGCGGCGGCCCGGCGCGACAGCCGTCGGGGCACCGCGGCGCTGCCGAGCGTGCTCGCGGCAGCGGGCGGGATGGCCTGTGCGCTGTCGGTGGCGGCGCCGGCGCTGCGTGGGTTGCCGGTGCACCCGTTGGATCAGGCGATTCACGCCGGGGTCGCCGCCGCCTACATCGGCACCGGTGTGGTGGCGCTGGTGCGCCGTCCGGGCAACGCGACCGGGCTGTTGATGGCGGCGATCGGGTTCTTGTGGCTGGTCGGCGACCTGTACTGGATCCCGGGCGCAGTGGCGTTCACGATCGCCGCGACCTTCGCGTTGTTCTATCAAAACGTGCTGGCGCACCTGGCACTGGCGTATCCGAGCGGGCGGCTGCCTGGCCGGTTCGAACGCGGGCTGGTGGTCGGTCTCTACGCCTGGGCGCTGGTCAACAACCTGGTCCGGATGCTGTTCTTCGACCCGCACGCCGAGGGCTGCGCCGGCTGCCCGGCCAACCTGCTGCTCGTCGTCCACGACCCCGCCGCTGAGCGGTGGAGAAGCGACGTCAGCAGTCTCCTCGACACCGCGGTCATCGTGGCCGTCGGGGCGCTGATCGTGCGGCACTGGTGGCGCCGGACCCGCGCTGCGCGGTACGTGATCGCGCCGGTGCTGTGGGCGGCGGTGCCGGCGGTCGCCTACCTCGTGACGAGGGAGGTTGTCGATGATTTCGTGACGCTGTCACCCACCGCGGCGCGGATCGTGTACCAGTTCCTGCCGGCCGGGCTCGCGGTGTGGCCGCTGCTGTTCCTGGTCGGGCTGCTGCGCACCCGCCTGGACTATGCCCGCGTCGGCGCGTTGCTGCCGCAGCTGGCCGGTCCGGTCGCGCCGGGCCGCGTGCGCGACGCGCTCGCCGCGACGCTGCACGACCCGCAGCTGGAGCTGCTGTACTGGTCACCGATCACCGACGCGTACGTCGACCTCGACGGTCAGCCCGCGAGCCGGTGGCCTCAGCGGGGCGGACGGTGGCGCCGATCAGCGGCGAGCGCGGCCCGTTGGCGGTGATGCTGGTCGATGAGATCGTGCTGCAGGAGCCGGCGCTGCTGCAGGCGGCCGGGGCGATGGCTCGGCTGGCGCTGGAGAACGAGCGGTTGCACGCCGAGGTGCGCAGCCAACTCCTCCAACTGCGCTCCACCACCGCCCGGTTGGTCGAGGCCGGGCACGACGCGCGGCAGCGCATCGAGCGCGATCTGCACGACGGGGCGCAGCAGCGGCTGCTCGCGCTGTCGATGACCCTGGGCCAGGCCCGCGCCCGCGCCGACGGTGCCGACCCGCAGCTGCGCGCGTTCCTAGACGCTGCCGCGGACGACCTGCAGCAGGCGATCACCGAACTCCGCGAACTCGCCCGCGGAATCCACCCCATGCTGCTGACGCAAGAGGGCCTCGCCTCCGCGCTGAGGGCGCTGGCCGAAAGGGCGCCGTTGCCGGTAGAGATCAGCGCACCCTCGCAGCGTTTCGATGACACCGTCGAGTCCACCGCGTACTTCTTCGTCGCCGAAGCGGTGACCAACGCCGCCCGGCACGCCGCCGCGTCGGTCGTGCACGTCGAGGTCTGTGTCGCGGGCGAGGAAATGACCGTCCGGGTCAGCGACGACGGCATCGGCGGCGCCAACCCCGCTACGCCCGCCGGGTCAGGCCTGCTCGGCCTGCGCGGCCGCGTCGTCGCGCTCGGCGGACGGATGACCGTGACCAGTCCCACCAGCGGGGGAACCACGCTCGTCGCGAGGCTGCCGTGCGGGTGATCCTGGCCGAGGACTCGGTGCTGCTCCGCGAGGGGCTGGCCCGTTTGCTCGTCGAAGCCGACATCGAGGTCACCCATGCCGTTGGCGACGCCGACACGCTGCTCGCCGCGGTCGAGGCGCAGCCACCCGACGTGGTCGTTACCGATATCCGGATGCCGCCGACCTTCGCCGACGAAGGGCTCACTGCCGCGCTGACGATTCGCGACCGCTATCCGAAGGTCGGCGTGCTCGTGTTGCGCAGTACCTTGAGGCCGCTTATGCCGAACGGCTGCTACGTCACAGCGCCACCGGGGCCGGCTACCTGCTCAAAGACCGGGTCAACGACGTGACCGCCCTCTGCGACGCGATCATCCGCGTCGCCCGCGGCGAATCCGTCGTCGACCCTGAGGTCATCCGCACACTGGTCGCTCGACCCCGCCTGGACAACCCTCTCGACCGGCTCACCGACCGCGAACGCGAGGTGCTCGCGCTGATGGCCGAGGGCTGGTCCAACCAGGGCATCGGCGATCGCCTGTTCCTTTCCGCGAAGACCGTCGAAGGACACGTCGGTGCCATCATGACCAAGCTCCGGATCGCCGACTCGCGCGAGGAGAACCGGCGCGTCCTCGCCGTCATCCGCTACCTGCGAAGCTGAAGGGCGCGAGCACGTTGCAGACCGAACCTCGGCCCGACGCTCATCACACTTCCCCGCGCCATGTGGAGCCACGGATACGAGACCACCGTGACACCGTCATCAACGGCGCTGGCCAGGTCGGCTCTCTCCGGCGTCGCCGCCAGCGCCGAATACCTCGCCGAACCCATCGCCCGGACACGCAGACCAGACCATCGACCGCAGCTCGCGTCCGACCCGGATGCTGCCATTTCGAGCCGGCGCCAATCTCCTCGACTCGCTCGCTCACTGGCGTGCCAAAGCAACTGATCTTGACGAATATCGCGCACGTGGCTGGATCCTCACGGCCTCCCGTATCGGTGATTCACGAGCGGAAGTCTAATGAGGAGGAGCACCCGCCGGTCGATGACGACCTGGCTGCGGTGCTGCTCCGTCTCGGCGCCCAGTCCGTCCGGTGGTCGGTGCAGCATCTCGCGTACGCCCAGCTGTTGTTCTGGCGGCCCGTTCCCGGCTTTCGGCCGACCGACTCGGCGAACGAACCGGCGGTCGAACTCTATGACTAAAACCTCGCGCGGCTGGCGCAGCAGCGGCAGCGCAGGGTGATCTGGTCCGATGTTGACATCGCCGCCGTGCACCGTGACTGGGCCGTGCTCTCTGCGGGGGTGGTCAGCCAGCAGCTCGCGAACGAGTCCGACGATGGGTTCGTGCGCGGCCGGTTCAGCACCGCTCTTCCGGGGCTGGCGCAGATGTTCGCCACCCACTACGGCAACTGGACGCGCACCCGCGCGTCGAAGCAGACCACATCCTCCAGGAGGGGCCATGCAGGCAAGCGTTGACCAGATCGCCGAGCGGATCTACCGCATCTCGACGTACGTCCCGGAGATCGGCCCGACCGGCTTCACGTTCAACCAGTTCCTCGTGGACGCGGAAGAGCCGCTGCTTTACCACACCGGCATGCGGGGACTGTTCCCGATCGTGAGCGAGGCGATCGCGCGCGTGCTGCCGGTCGAGAAGCTGCGCTGGATCGCGTTCGCGCACGTCGAGGCCGACGAGTGTGGCGCGATGAACGAGTTCCTCGCCGCGGCGCCGCATGCGCAGGTCGCGCACGGGGCACTCGGCTGCATGCTCACGCTCAACGATCAGGCGGCCCGAGCGCCACGACCGCTGCCAGATGGCGAGGTCATCGACCTCGGCAGCGCCGGTCTTGCCCGCCGAGTCGTCGAGATCCCGACGCCGCATGTGCCGCACAACTGGGAGTCGCATGTGTTCTTCGAGCAGCACACGCAGACGCTGTTCTGCGGCGACCTGCTCACCCAACTCGGCAACGGCCCAGCGATCGTCGGCGACGACCTCATCGACGCGGCGATCGCCGCCGAGGACCTGTTCCACCAGACCTCGCTCGGCCCGCTCGTGCCCGCGACCTATCGCAAGCTGGCCGATCTGCACCCGACCCGGCTGGCAATCATGCACGGCTCGTCGTACGAGGGCGACGCCACAGGGCTACTGTGCGCGATGGCCGACGTTTACGAGCAGCGCTACGGCTGCGCGTCGGGGCTCCGTACCGCGCAGCCGCTGCCCGAACACAGCGCGCCGCCGGGACCGCAGGGGTAAGCGCGACGATGACGGCGCCGGCCGGTACTGCGCGCAAGCCCGGCCGCGCGGATACTCCCAAAAATCTCCCATACCACCGCGAGACTCTCTGACCCAACCCGCTGCCGTCCCAAGCGGGCCGACCGAAACGACAGGGGGTCCTCGCCGGGCTTGAGGGTTCCGTCAACGACGACCTGACAGACCGATCTGTGCGACTGACTGGCCAGGCACTCGCCGTACGTATCGACGGCTATCGAACGGCTTGAGTCCGCGCTCACCGCCCGCAAATACCGTGTACATATGCACGCGCTACCTGCCGCGGATGTGCACGGATCTGCCGCCGTCAGTGCCGCCGCCGGCGCGGGACCAGAGGGCTCGACGCTGCAGATGCCGGGTGGATGGTCGCGCGATGACGTCCAGGAGAGGTACTCAGGTGCTGCCTGCGCCGCGTTTCGACCCGCTGCGGCTGGCCGCAGCCGCCTATCTGGCGCGGTTCAAGGAGCAGTCGAGACTGCATACCGACTCCGATCTTCGCGCCTACCTGCACTGGTGCACGGAGCGTGGCTTGGATCCGCTCGCCGCGACCCGGCGGTATCTCGAGCTGTTCGTGCGGTGGATGCAAGAACAGTGCCGCTACGCCGCGAGCACGGTTTCCCGTCGGCGGTGGTGGCTGGCTTCTACCGCACCTGCGTGATCGACGGCGTGCTCGAGCACTCCCCAGCCGAGTACGTCCGGCGCCCGACCGTGTCGCCGCAGTCGCCCACACTCGGGCTCAGTCACCTGCACTTCGAGGCCTGGACGATTACCACAAACTCTATAAAGGTACCTCAACCTCGGTTCCCATCGAAGCCCCGAAGTTGACCGCGCTTAGGGTGGGCCTGGAGAAATATCGCGACGCGTTACCTGCGAATCCGGCCAAGGTCAAGGCAGTCGTGAGTAGCGTGCTCAAGGAGTGATGCAACGAAAGAAGGACATCATCGAAGGCTTCAGCGCCACCCCAGGGGGACCGTTTGTCGACGAGCAGGCAAAGAACGCCGATGGAATGTTCCGAAAGCAGGATGGAAGTAAGCGACACCCATAAACCAGCCGGCGCACGGATTTGCCGCGGCCACCGCGCTCTGTCGATGAGTGCGATGTCGTTGTCCTGCCGCACCGGTAGCGGCGGAGCGTGGCTGAGCAATCGTTCGACTACGACGCTCCAGGCCGGTTGACTCGACTGACCGGGCCACGGTCGGCAGCCTGCGAAGACTTGCCGTCAGACCCGGTGGCGATTTGCAGCGTGGTCCGATCGTTGGTCATCGAGCCGCGTGATGCAGTCGCTGCCGGGATCGCCGACGAGCGCGCGGCGGAGCGCAATCTGCGACCGATCGACCCGGCGACCGGCACCTGGGCGGTGACCGGCGGCAAGCGTTCAGAGCACCCTGATGCGGATGTGTGGATAGTTACCTGAGCGCGACTGACGAGAACGGAACGTCGATCAACGGGGACCAGGCGGTACAGGGCTTTTCGAGTTCGGAGTCACGGTGAGACCATTTCAAGATCTGACGGAGGAGCTCGCGCATGGACGTCGCCAAGCTGAACGGACTGGAGCTGTTCGACGGCCTGTCGACGCGGCAACTCGAGATGATCGCGCAGTACGCCATTGAGGTCGACGTTCCCGAAGGCGAGGAGCTGGTGCGTGACGGCGCGCTCGCCTGGGATTTTTACGTGATCGTGGAGGGAAGTGCGGAGGTTAAGCACGGCCCGACGAAGCTGGATACGCTCAGCCCGGGGGATTTCTTCGGCGAGATCGGCGTGATGGCGTCAGACCGGCGCCGGACGGCAAGCGTGGTGACCACGTCGCGGACGAAAGCGATCAGGCTGACGACGCACCAGCTGCGAATGATTGCCGACGAGTTGCCGGTAATCGCAGAGCGTCTGCGCGCTGCGATCGCCGAGCGCGAGCAACGTCGGCTCTAGCTCGTCACACCACAAGCGATGTCGCCGTCCGGGTCAGGCCCGGCTACGCAGCCTGAGACCTTGGCTACCTAATACCTAGACCCTGGGCGGATCTGAGTGCGCCGTTGGCTGCGGCCGGCTTGCAGATGAAGCGCGCGTCCTTGAGATCTCGAAGGTCAGCGACTCGGAAACGGCGAGGAGGTGCGTACTCGGGTGTCCGGCGAGCAGATGCGTGAATGCGAGGTCGATCTTGCCGCTGAGAACTTTGTCGATGCTTCCGCATTGGCGTCCCGTTTCACACGCAAATCGGTACGATCGCGACTCGGCCGCATCTGGCGTCGCGCTCGGCGAGCCCGCAGGCAACTCTGTGAGCACAGGACCGCTTCGGTCGCCGATCGGCGAAGCTTTCGGGGCTTCATGCTGCCCGTGCGAACCGGGCTGAAGAGCGAAGGGAAGCGAGCGGCCGGCATCGCGCCCATAACACACCTGCTGCGGCTCGCGCAAAACACCGGCAACAGTCGAGAATGATTGTTCCCTCGCAAAGGGGACGGCTAAAGACCCCCGGGATGAACTGCTTTGGCGGGTCCGGCACGGGTCTGAGGATCACTGTATGCATTCGCTTTCGAATACCGCGCCGGCGACCGCCCGGCTACGCCGCACCGGCAACTCCGGCCTCGACAAGGTGCCAGCGCAACGAAAGCTAAGTTGCGTCCGGCGGCAGACGCTCGGCGACAGCCTCCATCACCTTCAGTGCGATCTGCGGCGTGCGGAGTAGCACCGAGCGGAAATCCGCGTCTCTGATCACGAGCACGCGCACCCGATCGGCCGCGGTGACTGTCGCGCTGCGAGGCCGGTCGGACACCAGCGCGATCTCACCGAAGAAATCGCCGGGCCCCATGGTCGCGACTTTCCTTCCGTTGCGCCTGACCTCCGCCTCACCGTCGAGGAGGACGAAGAACTCCCGGCCGCGCTCCCCTTGGCGCGTTAGCTGCTTCCCCCCCGGTAGGCCGACCTCGTCCGCGATCGACGCGACCTGCGCGAGCTGCGCCTTGGTAAGGGGCGCGAACAGCGGAACCTTCTTGATCAGCTCGATTTTGGTGTCCTTGCGCATCCCGAGCGCCATCGGCGCAGTGTATAGCCGTTGGCGATCCCTCGGCGAGATTGGCCGACGCTTTGAGCCAATCCGGCCACTGCTGCCGTCTGGTTCGGTCGAGCAAGACATGGCCACCTAACCGCTTCCGCGGGCGGCCAATTGCCGACTGATACTGCCGGCCGTCTCGCGAAAAGGCCGACGGCTGTCGAATCGGGAGTGGCGAGCGCGTCGATCGGTTTGCGACACCGAGTGACGGCTGGTGTCGTCGGAGCGCGGGTGCGATCCTCGACAGCAGACGGAGGGGAACCGCGAGATGAGGTCCAGCCGGGACGGCGCTGCGGGGCGAGGAACGGCACCGACCGGCCGGGCGGACGCCGCGAGGCGGATGCGACGTCCGGGCCGGTCCGGCGCGGGAGCCGACCAGTGGAACGCACTGCGTGAGGTGCTGCGACTGGCGGACGTGCGACGGCTCGAGCTGGCCTGGGGCCTGTCCCTGGTCGGCTTCTTCGCGTCGACGATTGCCCTTTTCGTCTATGCCTTTGACGAGGGCGGCGCGACGCTCGTTGCGATCTACGGTGTCGCCCGGGCGGCGCCGGGGGCAATTGTCACGCCGGCGTTGCTCGGCCTGACCGACCGGGTGCCTGTGGACCGGCTGCTGCGCGCCACGACCGCGGCCCGGGCGACGCTCGTCGCGCTGGCTGGTGCCGCGGCCGCGCTTCACGCATCACCGGCGGTCGTCCTCACGCTCGCGTCGATTTCCGCGTCGATGACCGCGACGTTCCGGCCCGCCCAGGCCAGCGCGCTGCCGTGGCTCGCGCGTACACCCGCGGAGCTGACCGCAGCGAACGTCGCCGCGACGATGTCGGAGAACTGCGCCGCGCTTTTGGGACCGGCCCTCGCCGGGGTGGTGCTCGCCGTCGCCGGCGTGGGGGCAACGCTCGCTGTCGCCGCCGCGTTCCTCGCCGCCGCGGTCCTCGCGTTGTGGCGGCTGCGGATGCCCGCGCAGACACAGGGCGCCGGTAAGACGAGTTCGCGAGGGCCGCTGCGCGACATCGCCGCGGGCGTGGCATCCCTGCTACGGATCGCCCGGCCCGCAGGATACGTCGTACTCGGCTTCGCGCAGGCGTTCGTGCGCGGAGCCCTGCTCGTCCTTCTCGTCGTCGTCGCGTTGGACGTGCTGTCGCTGGGGAACGGCGCTGTGGGCTGGCTGAACGCCGCGATCGGTGCCGGCGGGCTCATCGGTGCCGCGCTGGCCGCCAGGCTGGCACACCTGACCCGTCTGGGGCGGTGCTTCGTGTTGGGCGTGGCGTTATGGGGTCTGCCGCTCGTGGCGCTCGGCGTGATCTCGACCCCGGCCGCTGCCTACCTGGCGCTGGTCGTCGTCGGAGCCGGCAACGCGGTCGAGGACGCGAGCGCGTTCACCTTGATGCCGCGCCTGCTCGGCAGCCGGAACGCAGCGCCGGCGATGGGCGCGTTCGAGATCGTGGTATTCGCCGGCGTGAGTGCCGGCTCGCTGGCAACGCCGGCGATCTCGCACTGGCTGGGCCCCCGCGGTGCGTTGGTCGCGATCGGAGGCGCGCTGGCGCTTCTTGCGATGGTATACGTGCCGCGCTTCGTGCAGATCGACCGGACTACTCCGGTGCCGGGGCCCGAGATCGCGTTGCTGCGCGGCCTGCCGACGTTCGCGCCGCTGCCGGTGGCGACCGTCGACCAGTTGGCCACCGTCTTGGAACGCCGCGAGTACCGCCCCGGCGAGGCGGTCATGCGGGAAGGCGACCACGGTGATCACTTCCATGTCATCGTCGACGGACGTGCGCACGTCACCGTGCGCGGGAGGTCGGTTCGCTCCCTGGAGCGGGGCGACTGCTTCGGCGAGATCGCCCTGCTGCGCGACGTGCCGCGTACCGCGACGGTGACCGCGACCGAGACCTTGCATACGGTCGCGCTGGCGCGCGCCGACTACCTGGCGGCAGTGACCGGCAACCGGCTCAGCGCTCGGGCCGCCTTGGATCTCGCCGACGAGCGGCTGGCGGCGACGAGCCAGTGACCCGCGTCGTCGGCGATGCGGATCGGGCGGCGCGTCCGCTGCAGGCCTACGTCCCCCGGTTGGCGACGGAGTGGCTGTCCGAGCACCCCGATCGCCGGCACCTCACGCTCGAGGGCTCAATGGCCCTGGCGGACATCTCCGGATTCACGGCGCTGACCGAACGGCTTTCTCGCAAGGGAAGGGTCGGCGCGGAGGAGATGAGCGACATCCTGAACGGCACGTTCGCCGCGCTCCTCGATGCTGCCCTTCCCGACGGCGCCGACCTGGTCAAGTGGGGCGGGGACGCGATCCTCCTGTTCTTTCGCGGGCCCCACCATGCCGCGCACGCAGCACGCGCGGCCCACCGAATGCGCACCGTGCTGCGCAGCGTCGGGCGCGCCCGCGTATCGACGGGTCGCGTCACACTGCGCATGTCGGTCGGCATCCACAGCGGCCGGTTCGATTTCTTCCTGGTCGGCGACCCATTTATCCACCGCGAGCTGATCGTCAGCGGGCCAGGCGCGAGCATCACCGCCATGATGGAATCGCTCACCTCCGCCGGCCAGATCGTGGTCAGCGACGCAACCGCCGCGCTGCTGCCGCCAGCCTCGCTCGGCGTGCCCGTGCGTGGCGGCCGGGTGCTGCGGTCGGCGCCGGTGCTGCCCGACCTCGCCGTGCCCGACGGCGCGGATCAAGCGGTCGACGTGCGCCAACTGCTGCCACCGCCGGTGCGTGCCCACCTGCTGGCGGCCGCCGGCGAGTCCGAACACCGCCAGGTCGCGGTGGCGTTCATCGAGTTCTCCCACACCGACGCGGTGATCTACGCCAGCGGCCCGGCTGCCGCCGTCGAGGCCCTCGACGAGTGCCTGCGCAACGTCCAAGACGCCTGCGCCGCGCACGACGTGTCCTTCCTCGAGAGCGACATCAACCGCGACGGCGGCAAGATCATGCTCGCCGCGGGCGCCCCGCGGAGCAGCGGCGGCGACGACGACCGGCTGCTGCGCGCGGTGCAACTGGCCGTCAAGCGCCGCGGGCGGCTGCCATTGCGCGCTGGCGTCAACCGTGGACGCGTGTTCGCCGGCGACTTCGGCCCCGCGTTCCGCCGGACGTACTCGATCAAGGGTGACGCGATCAACACGGCAGCACGGGTCATGGCACATGCCGAGCCCGGCGAGGTGCTGGCCACCCGTGAGGTGATGTCGCGCTCGCGCACCGTGTTCGTGACGGGCGATGTCGAGCCGTTCATGGTGAAGGGCAAGGCGCAGCCGATCCACGCCGTGTCGGTCGGGCCACCGGTGGGTGAGACTGCGGAGGCTGCGTTTGCCGACGACACGTTCGTCGGCCGTGATGCCGAGATGGCCATGCTGCGCCGGGTACTCGACGCCGCGAGGGCGCGGCAGGGTTCGCTCGTCGACGTGATCGGCGAGCCCGGAATGGGCAAGTCCCGGCTGGTGCAGGAGGTCGTGCACGACGCGGCCGACATAGTGGTGGTCAGCGGGCCGAGCGGCTCGTACGACTCGAGGACTCCGTACGTCCCGTTCCGCACGCTGCTGCGCGGGCTGCTCGGCGTCGGCGTCTCGACCAGCGGCGAGGCGACCGCGCAGCGGCTCAGGTATCGCGTCGTGAGGAACGCCCCACAGCTGCTGCCGTGGCTGCCGCTGCTCGGGATCGTCCTCGACCTCGACGTCGGCGCGACGAGCGAGACCGCCGAGCTCGACGATCGGTTTCGCCGTGCGCGGATGGCCGAGGTGCTGGTCGAGTTCATGCAGGTGGTGCTGCCGACGCCGACGCTGCTCGTTTTCGAGAACACCCACCTGATGGACGATGCGTCGGCCGGACTGCTGCGCGCCGTCGAGGCCGGTCTCGACGACAAGCCGTGGGTCGTGCTCGCGACGCGGCGCGACATCCCGACCGGCTTCGTGCCCGCGGGAACCGGCACCCACTACCACCGGCTCCCCCTGGCGCCCATCGACGCGGCGGCCGCGCTGAGCCTTCTGGACGCGGCGACTCACGCCGCGCCGCTGAGCGCCCACGCGATGAACGCGATCGCAGCCAAGGCCGGCGGCAATCCTCTGTTCCTGCGCGCCCTGGTTACAGCTGCCCTGCGATCGGGGAGCGAGGCCGATCTGCCCGACTCAGTCGAGGCCGTCCTCACCGCCGAGGTCGACCGGCTCGACCCGGGCGACCGCACGGTGCTGCGCTGCGCGGCCGTGCTCGGCGTGCGCTTCGCCGAGGCGCTGCTGCGCGACATGCTCGCCGCGAGCGCAAGCCCGGTCGACGCGGACCTGCACCGGCTCGGCGAATTCGTCCACCCGGACGGCGCCGGCATGTGGCGCTTCCGCCATGCCCTGATTCGCGACGCGGCCTACGCCGGCCTCCCCTATCGCCTGCGGCGGCGCCTGCACGACTACGCGGGGCGCGTCATCGAGTCGACGTCGCCGGACCTCGACGAGGTTTGCGAGCGGCTGTCGATGCACTTCTTCCACGCCGGCGATATGGAACGGGCCTGGACGTACTCCCGCATGGCAGGGCGGCGCGCGCAGGGCCAGTACGCGTACACCGCCGCGATCGGATTTTTCGAGCGCGCCCTTGAGTCGGCGCACGCGGCCGGTGCCACGCCCGAGGAGATCGGCACGGTGCACGAGGCGCTGGGAGACGTCCGCGACATCGCCGGATTCTCCCGCGACGCCGCCGCCGCGTACCGGCGCGCTCGTCCGTACCGGCGCGGTGACGCGATCGGCCTCGCGAGGCTCATGCTGAAGGAGGCCGGGGTGCACCAGCGCCTGGGCTCGTTCGTCACGTCGCTGCGGCTGCTCAGCCACGCTCGTGGCGCGCTGGCCGCCACTGTCGGACCGGATGCCGACGCCGCTCGCTCGCGCCTGTCCACGCGCTACGCGTTTTGCAAGTACCTGCAGGGCGACCGGCGCGCGGCGCTGCGGTGGAGCGAGGTCGGGGTCCGCGAGGCACGCGCCTCCGGCGACCAGGACGCGCTGGCGTACGCATACAACACGCGGCACCTGGCGTGCATCCAGGCCGGCGTCGCCGAGGACGAGCCGTATGGCGAACTCGCCCTGGCCATCTCCGAGCGCGTCGGCAACCTGCGCATGCAGGCGCACTGCCTTAACAACCTCGCTATCAGTGCGGTGCAAGACGGCCTCTGGGACCGCTCGGCCGCCCGGTTCGATCGCGCCGCGGATATCTTCCGACGCATCGGCGACACGGCCAACGAAGCGAATGCGCAGTACAACCGGGCCGACCTGCTCATCCGGCAGCGGCGGTTCACGGAGGCCGAACCGCTGCTCGCCGCCGCGGAGCGCGCCGCCCAAGCGGCTGATGATCACGAGCTCGTGGCCCTCGCGGCTCGCGAGACGGGGCGGATGCTGGCGGGCTCGGGCCGCGTCCGCGAGGCACTCGCCTGGCTCGCAGCAGCACGAGGTGGCTTTAGCGAACTGGGACTGCCGCTCGAGCTGATTGGCCTCGACACGGCCTTGGCCGAGTGCCTTACCGACGCGGGCGACGTGGACCGTGCGATCTCGGTTGCGAACGAGGCGGTGGCACGCGCCGAGGAGCTGCATGCCGAGTCGCTGCTCGCGGCCGTGCACCGGGTGCGCGGTCGCGCGTTGCTTGCGGCCGGACGCGACGACGACGCCCGCGCCGCGTTCGAAGAGGGTGTGCGCTGCCCCGACGCCGGCGACGGCCGGCACGAGTACGCGCTCAACCTGCTCGGTCTGGCAGAGCTTGCGAAGCGCGCCGGGCAGCCCGACGCAACGCGCCTGTTGAGCGAAAGCAACCGGATCCTTGACGCCTTGGGCGTGGTTGCCACGGCGCCTGTACCCCGGCGATGATCAGGTGCTCCCCCGGAAATCGTGGACGAACAGCAGGACCAGCAGGGCATCACCGGCGTTGTCGCGGTGGCTCTGTACGTAGTCGGTGCAGAACGTGTTCCCGGCGGCGTCGAGCGCCACGCCCTTGCTCACGCACGGCGCCGACACGACGTCCAGCGGCCCGCTCGCCGAGAAGCTCACTTTCAGCGTGTAGCTGCTGACACCCTTGCCGCGGCAGAGCTCCTTCGAGCAGCGGATGATCAGGGTGGCCGGGTTCGTCGGGCTATAGGCAGACCCCAAGTCGGCGATGAACTGCACAACCTGACTGCCGGCCGTACATCCGAGATCGGACGTGCACGCGCCGAGCGAGAGAGCGCCGTGCTGCGAGGAGAACCCATTGGGAAGGACGAGCACGCCGCACTCGGATTCAGTGGTGTCTGACGTGCAGGCGGCATCACCGACACCGAGCCCGGTGCCGAGTGATGGCTCGGTTGCCGGGAAGATCTCGACCGTCTTGAGAACGTCGAACGACGCCGTCGTGCCCGGCGTCACCTGGCTGATCTTGCCGTTTGCCTTGGCGACCGAGACCGTCACCTGCACGCCGTTCTCGACCGCCGAGTACGAGACGCTGAACTGCGCAGAACTAACGCCGCCCGGCATGACGATCGACGCCGGGCTGAAGCTGCCTCCGGCGTGTGCGCCGGAGGCGAGCGACGCCGTCAGGCTGAGCTTGGTGTCGGTGTTGAACGTGGCGCCGGCGGGCGTCAGGGTCACTGTCAGGGTGAACGAGCTCCCCGCCGCCACGAGCACTGCCGGGACCGCGCCGCCGAGGGTCGAGTTGTCGGTCGAGGCAGCGGCCGAGATGCCAGTCGGCCCCGGCGTCGGCGCGGCACCCACCGGGATCGTGGCGGCGATCGCCACGCCGATGAGCACCGCGCAGGCGAGCACGATCCGCAACAAACGTGTAGGGACGATGGCAGCTAATCTGGCCATGATGAAACGCTCCCTGCCCAAGCCGTCTGCGTGCGAGCTTTCGCGCGGCGCAGCAGCGCTGTCAAGGGCGGACGGCATATAGGAGGGATTGTCTGATCGCGCGCGGCTACGCATCCATCGCCATTCGGGATTGCATTGAAATCAGCCCGGAATGTCGATGCATTGGCCCTCTGCGGCGAGGACCACTGGTATCGGGGCGGTCAGCTCGTGCGCCAGTGCGTCGAGCTGCGCGTCGGTGCGCGCCGGCGCATGATGGACCAGCACTAGCTTGCCGACCTTCGCCTCGGTGGCCAGGGTGATCGCCTCGTCCACGGTCGCGTGGCCGAACAGATCCGCCGTCGAACGCTCGCTCTCCAGGAACTGGGCGTCGTGCAGCAGCACGTCCACCTCGCGGATCAGGACGCGCAGCTCGTCGCTGCAGCCCTGCACCGGGGCGTGATCGGGAAGGTACGCGAGCGAGCCGGACAGGTCCTCGACGCGGAACCCGTACGTCCGCCCACCCTTGTGGGCAGCCTCGACAGCCGTTACCTCGAAGCCTCGGATGTCTAGGTGCCCGGGCGGCAGGGCGTTGAACGTCCACGTACCGCGCAGCCCTTCGGGCGTGATCGGGAAGCAGGGCGGCGACATCATCTTGGCCAGCAGGTCGCGACCGCTCAGGCCGCCCTGCGCCGGCAGGTAGAGATCGACGACGCTCTGGTGGTGATCGCCGGCGAGAAAGAACGGGATGCCCTGGACGTGGTCCCAGTGCAAGTGGCTGAGGAGGATCGCGCCGTGGTACGCCGGTCCCGGGAGCAATGCGCTGAGCGAGCGCAGCCCGGTCCCCGCATCGAGCGCGACAGTCGGCGCATCCTGGTCGTCCGCCGCGATCGCTACGCATGACGTGTGCCCGCCGTAGCCGGCGAAATCCGGCCCGGGGGCCGGCGTCGAGCCCCGGACGCCGAGCAGCCACAGCCTCACTGGTCCATCACGCGAGGAAATGTAGCGGTCGGCCACCGGTTTCGCTGCACGTCCGCAGAATGCGCACTTGAGGCCATGTCGCCATGCGTCCGACCGTCACTCAGTCGCTGCGTCTTTGATCTTCAGGTTGACAGCGGGAGCGGCCCTCAGCTCCGTCCAGTTCCCATCCGGACCACGCAGGTCGTTGGCTCGACAAGGTGCCGATCAGCCGCCGCTAGCGCCCTAATCTGGCGAATTGCGTGCGTTGGGGCGCGAGTGGCCATTCTGTGCGCCGCATGAAGTTGCAAGTCTGCCCCAACACCGTCCGCGGTACGGTCGCCGATTTCGAGCAGGCGCGTGGCGCTGGTTCGGCTCGGAGCTGGGTCGATCTGTGCGTGTCGGCCGGCCCGGGTGTCCTCGCGGTGATCGCAGAAGTGTCCGGCGTTTGCCCGCACCGGGTATAGGGTCTTCCGCCGTGAGTTTGCTGGTGTCCTGGACGCCCAGCAGCTTTGCCGCGAACGGAGTCACGCACCCGACGTATCGCAAGGGCAGCGGGCCGGGGGTGATCGTGATTCACGAGGTCCCCGGCATCACACCGAAGGTGATCGCGTTCGCCGAGGAGGTGGTGGCGCGTGGGTTCACGGTGGTGATGCCGTCGCTGTTCGGTCGGCCGGAGGCCGAGGCGACCGTGCCTGAGTCGATGCGGTCCATCGCGAGGATCTGCATCAGCCGGGAGTTCAGCATGTTCGCTTGCGGGCGGACGAGCCCGGTGGTGACGTGGCTGCGCTGGCTGGCTCAGGAGCTGCACGCGCAGCTGGATGGGCCTGGTGTCGGCGCCATCGGTATGTGCTTGACCGGTGGCTTCGCCCTGGCGATGCTTGCCGACGCGCCTATCGCGGCTCCGGTGCTCGCGCAGCCGGCGACGCCTGCCCCGGTGGGAAAGGCACGCAGGGCTGACCTGGGGATCAGCCGTGCCGATCTCAAGTCGGTCCAGGCCAAGGTTGCCGACGGGTGTCAAGTGCTCGGCCTGCGGTACGAGCGCGACCCAGCGGTTGGCACCCGCTTCGAGACGCTGCGCCGCGAGCTCGGTGACAACTTCATCGCCGTGGAATTCGACGGCCGCAAACACGCGACGCTCACGGAGCACCGCCAACAAGAAGGCGTCGAGCGGGTGTTGGCGTTCTTCGAGGAGAAGCTGAAGCCTGCTGGCGGTCCTACATCGTGACTGGCGGAAGCATGGTCCGCTGGGGCGGCCCTCTACCGCTGCGTGCGATCTCGTCGGAGGAGGACGACGCGAGTCCGAACTGCCGGTGACGCCGGTCGCAGGAGCGGGTGCCGAATCCGTCTCAGCTGCTGGATGCGGCTACCTGCTCGAAGACGTAATAGGCGGCCACCACGAAGTGGATCGCGAGCGCGGCTCCGGGTGACAGGAACGAAATCCCGATCGTCGCCGCATAGACGAGAGTGCCCATGGCGAACCGCACGATCGCTTGCCGTTCGGCCGTCGGGGTCAGCGGGCGGGCGATGAGGCGGCCGCCGCGAACAGCGTGGATGAGATAGTCCAGACGATCGGGTCGGCGATCTTTGGCATCGTCGGCACGCACTGTCGCTATGTGGTGTATTTCTCGCAGTTCGAGTACAGGAGCCCCGTGGGCGCGTCCACCGTGGCGCTGTCGGTTCAGGGCACCGACCGCCTCTACACCAACTGTGTGCAGCACGGATCGGTCCGACGTCCGCTCAGCGACTGCGCGCCGGGCACGCAGCGCATCGCGCGGGGATCGGTCACCACGTCCCCCCTCGGCGCACCCGGCACGACGTACATAGCGACGATTCCGCTCAGCTATATCGAGCGGTCCGTGGCACCCAACGGCGTCGGACGGTCCGGCCCGACGCGGACGAGCAGCGGCCACTGGAGCCTTCGCGCCGCATTCGACCCGCACGGGCGGTCATCGATCTGGTCAACCGAGTGGTCGGTGGGCGGAATGGATCAAGGGCGCGAGGCCAGTGCATTCAACATCGTCACCGGAATGAACGCACCCATCGGCTCGCACTCCGACCCCTACACGATCTGATACGTCCCGCCCGAGTTCCGATGGTGCATGGCCCTGAGGCCACTGCCATACTCGTTGACCACCAAGATCGTCTAGAACGAGCACTCACCCAGCACGCTACCCGAACAGGTGTTCGGAACGGTAGAGCTAGGACGGCCCCTGTGGCCGGCCCACTTGGCCACGGGGGCGTCCGGGGCGCCGAGCGCATCCTAGGTGCCGCACCTCAGCATCTCTCGGCGCCCGCACGTATTCTGCCCGGATATGGGCGATAAGTAAAGCCCGTGCGCCGGGCGCTTTGTCAGCGGGTTAGAACAGCGGCGCCAGCTTGTAACCGATCCAGGTGCGGTGCCCCGGCATCTGCCACGCGATCTCGGCCTGAATCCGCCGTGCAAGGTCGCGGATCTCCGCCGGAGTAGGCGGCAACATCTACTCTTCAGCGTCCATCGCGGCCTTCCTGCTGGGTATCGCCGAACAGCCACCGGTCACCGGTTGACGTATGCCGCCCGGGGTCGGCTGGGCGCTTCCTTGCTCGCCTCGGCACCGCGGCGAGTAGCGCATGCCCGATGCCGGCGAGGGCGGCGACGGTCGGGACGGTGGGGTCGGTGCCGGCGCTCTCAGCGACGGCAAGCAGCCGCAGCGACTGCTGATAGTGCTCGAACGGCCGCAAGGCGCTACGTTCGTTCATTGGGTCATCTCCCTGGTTGCAGCAGGTTGGTGATCAAGGCTCTGGTCGGTGGTATGACGCCGGCCGGGGCCGCTCATCTGTTCGAGGTCTGTCGATCTTGAGATGTCACGCAGATGTCACGGAACCGGCGGAGCGCGTGCGGAATCGGCGCTTCTGCCTAGATGTTGGCTGGACGGAAGCCCGGGGGATCTGGGACCTATGGACTCGGCGGACGGGGTGCGTTCCGTTTGGGAGCGAGGGGCCGTGGGTTCGAATCCCGCCACCCCGACGACGCCGCCACCCCGACGAGTGTGCGGCCTATGGCGTCAGCTGGCGCCGCGCCCGCTCTTGTGCGGCGGGGTCCGCCCCTGCCAGTTCGAGTGCTGTTGCCAGCGCTCCGGCCACGGGCGGCGTGTCGAGAACCCGCAGCCTGGCGTTCGGTGCGGCGGCGGCAACCCGGTCGCGGACCCGGTCCAGCAGCACCCGGTTGCCCGACTGGAGCAGGCGTCCGCCCAGCACGACGTCGGCGTCAGCACCGGTCAGGTCCAACCGGCGCAGCAGCGCGACGGCGAAGTCTGCAGCATTGTCGGCGAGCCGCATGACGATTTCGCACGCGGCGGAGTCGCCGCCGTCGGCGGCGCGCAAAACGGCAGGGGCGAGGTCGCGCAGCGCCCGCCGCCGGATTTGGCCACGGCTGACCGCGACGGCGACGTCCTCGGGCGCAGCGTGGTACGTCTCATCGACCATACTGCACAGTACGGTAGCCGGGCCGCGCCCGTCACCGGCGCGTACCGCCGCGCCCAGCGCGGCCGCGCCGACGGAGTAGGCCCCACCCCAGTCGCCACTGACATCGCCGAGCGCGAGAAAGCGTGCCTCGCGACCGTCAGGATGCACACCGACCGCGTTGATGCCCGCGCCCGCGGTGATCGCGACACCCCAGCCGCGGGTCGTTCCGGCGCGCAAGATGGCAAGCACGTCGTTGCGCACGACCACCCGCTCGGCGATGCGCAGCCGACGTAGCGCGTCCGTGGCCGCGGTCTCGTCATCGGGCAGGTCGACATTCGCCAGGTAGAACGCGCCGACCGAGATGGACGTGGCGCCCGCCTGGGCTGCGGCGGAGCGTGCGGCGGCCGCGAGCGTCGACGCCATGGCCGGCATCCCGTCGATATTCGGGCGGGTACCGGCGGTGCGGACCCGGGCGAGCACCTCTCCCTCGATGTTGGCCAGTACGAGGTCGGTCTTGGAGTTGCCGCCGTCCGCGGCCACGACCCAGGTCACGCGTTGTCCGGGCCGTGGATCGCGGCGATGATGATTTCCCAGGCGCGGTCGATGCCGGCGGCCAGACAGCCGTCCACCACGGCGTTGTCGCCGAGAGCGCTCGCGCGCAGTTCGGGCTGGATCGGGGTGAGGGTCCGTAGTTCATGGCGGACCGCATCGAGCAGGCCGGCGGCCTGTCCGATGCCACCGCCGAGTACGACGAGCTCCGGATCGACGACGGCGGTGACGGCGCATATCGCCTTCGCGATCAGTACCGACTCGTGGGCGACGACGTGGGCGGCGCGCTCATCGCCGCGGGCGGCCGCCGCGAAGACGTTGCGCGGCGAGACCGGGCGCCGCATGCCGGCCTGACGGGCAGCGCGCAGGATGCCGGCCGCGGAGGCGCTTGCCTCGAAGTGGCCGAGCCGCCGTGCGTCCCGAGTGCGGCGCGGCATGTCGCCGAAAGGAAGGTAGCCGATCTCTCCTGCGGCGCCCCGTGCGCCCCTGTGCAGCCGACCGCCCAGCACGAGTCCCATCCCGATCCCCGCACCCACGGAGACGAAGGCGAAGCTGTCGACACCTCGCCCGTGGCCGTGCGCCTGCTCGGCCAGCGCGGCTGCGTCGATGTCGTTCTCGACCATCAGCGACGCACCGAACGCGCCGCGTAGCTGGCTGAGCACGGTCGGCTCTTCCCACCCGGGCAGCGCCGGTGCAAGTGTCAGGGCGTTGCGGCGCGGGTCGAAGACACCGGGGCTGCCGAGCACGGTCTGGGTGATGTCGGAGCGCTCGACGTCTGCTTCTGCGTAGAGCTTCTCGGCAAGGCGGGCCAGCTCGGCGACGCGCTGCGGGCCCGTCGCGCTCTCGACGGGCAGCGTCGCGTTCGCACGGATCGTGCCGGCGAGGTCGCAGATCGCTCCGCGCAGGAACTGACTACCCACATCCAGGGCGAGGACGTTGCCGGCGGACGGGCGCACTTCGTACAGCACCGCGGCCGGGCCGGGCACGCCGGTACGAGTCCCGGCCGCGCGCACTAGCCCGGCACGTTCCAGATTGCTCAGCGCGAGGGACACGGTTGGCTTCGACAGTCCGGACATCCGGGCGACGTCGGCGCGTGAGAGCGTGCCCGCGCGCCGGATGAGGCCGAGCACGAGTTGCTCGTTCATCGCACGGATCAACTGCGGGCCTGCCGGCATTCCTAGTCCGGTCACGGAAGTGTCTCCCTCGTTGCGGCGCGGTGATCGATAGTCTACTTTCCTAACTACCAGCGGGCCACTCGACAGAGGAGTGCGCATGCCAAAGCCGGTCGTGCTTGGCATCGACTTCGGCGGTAGCAAGATCGCCGCCGCCGTCGCCGGCGTGGACGGTACCCGGCTCGGCATGTCGATGATTCGTACTCGGCCTGCCGACGGCGCGCACGCGACGTTCGAGCGGGGGGTGGCGGCGGCGCGAGCGCTGGTCGATCGAGTCACGGACGGTCGGCCGCTGGCCATCGTCGGCGCGTGCACGATAGGCATCCCGTCGCGTGATGCGGTCGCGCTTGCGCCGACGATCGACGGTTGGGGTGAGATCGCGTTCGGCCGGCGGCTCGCCGAGGCATTTCCTGAGGCGACCATCGAGGTGGCCACCGATGTCAAGGCGGCGGCCTACGCCGAGGCGCATGACGGCGCGCTGGCCGGCTGCGACCCCGGCATCTACGTCAACCTCGGCACCGGATTGGCGGTGGCTGTCGTGGCCGGCGGCGTGGTGCTCAACGGGGCGCACGGCGCCGCAGGGGAGATCGGCTATAACCTGCGGGCGGTCGCCGACGTGGGCTGCGACTCGGGCGCCCGCGCCCCGCTGGAGGAGGTCGTCAGCGGCCAGGGACTGCACCGGGCCGCCGCGCGAATCCTGCCGGATGCGCGCGGCGCGGTCGACGTGTTCGCTGCCGCCGACCGACCCCGCGTTGCGCGGCTCATCGCGGACTTCGTCGCCGAACTGTCGTTCCACCTGGTCAACCTCACCGTGGCGATCGACCCGGCTCGTATCGCGGTTGGTGGCGGCATGGTGCGCTCCTGGCGGCGGTTGCACGATGGCCTGCGCCGCGCGCTGGACGCTGCGGTGCCGTATCCACCGGAACTGGTCATCGCCGATTTTCCGTTCGATGCACCGCTGCGTGGGGTGCTTGCGCTGGCGACGGCGAGCGCACATGAGATCCGATAACAGAAGGGACGTCGACATGAGAGCAGCCAAAGTGGTCGCAGCCGTCCTGGCGACGGGCCTGCTCGTGGCCGCGTGTAGCAGCACGAAGCACCGCACTCAGAACACCGGGCAGGCGACTACGCCCAGCACACAAGGGAGTAGCAGCGGCTCCACGTCGCACAAGGCGGGCGGCTCGCTCACGATCGTGAACGTGCAGGGCCAGACGTGGAGCTGCCAGTTCAATCCGTTCAATCCGGCCGTCTACCAGGAGTCACTCGGCTTCGTGTACGAGCCGCTCGTCTACGTGAACCTCTTGGAAAACCAGGCCGAGACGCCGATGCTGGCCGCGTCCTACAAGTGGGGGTCCGACAAGAAGTCGATCACGTTCACCATCCGCTCGGGCGTCAAGTGGAACGACGGGCAACCGTTCAGCGCGCAGGACGTGGCGTTCACGTTCGATCTTATGAAGCGGGTGCCGGCCACCGACCTGTACTCGCTCTGGACCGGCGCCGGACTGCAAAGCGTCACTGCGAGCGGCAACCAGGTGACCATGCAGTTCGCCAAGCCCGCACAGCCGTACTTCTGGTACTTCGCGCATCTGGTGGGCATCGTGCCCCAGCACATCTGGTCGACCGGGAACGCGGCGGTGCATCCGGAGACGTGGGCGGACCCGGACCCGGTAGGCACCGGTCCGTACAAGGTGAGCCCGTGCAACCCGAACAACATTCAGTACGTCGCCAACCCGCTCTACTGGCAACCGGGCAAGCCGTACCTCCAGAAGGTCCAATATCCGGGCTATCTCGACAACGGACCGGCGAACCTCGACCTGGCCAACGGCAAGGGTGAGTGGGGCAGTCAGTTCATCCCGAACATCAAGCAGTTCTACCTGTCCAAGTCGTCGGACAACCACACCTGGTCGCCACCGGTCCTCAACGTCGCGATCTTCCCGAACCTCGACCCGTCGCATGCGGCGACGAGCAAGCTGGGCGTGCGGCAGGCGATCTCGCTCGCTCTCGATCGCAATCAGGTGTCGCAGATCGGCGAAGACGGGCAGGAACCGGCGGCCAACCAGAGCGGCATCGTGATGCCGACGTTCCAGAAGTACTACGACGCTAACGCCCTTGCCGCGGCGGGATACGACAAGCAGAACATCGACAAGGCGAAGTCAGCCCTTGCCAGCGCCGGGTACTCGCCGTCCAACCCACTGAAGTTGACGATCATCACGATCACGGGATTCACCGACTGGGACGCCTCGCTGGCGGTCGTCAAGCAGCAATTGAAGAAGGTCGGCATCGACCTGAGCGTGCAGGACCTCGCCCAGCAGACGTTCTTGTCCCGGCTTTACACCGGCGACTTCGATCTCGCCTACTACAACCAGCCGTCCGGCGGCCCGACGCCGTACTACGAGCTGCGGAACACCCTGTACTCGAAGAACACCGCGCCGCTCGGCAAGGCGGCAAGCACCAACTACGAGCGGTACCGCAATCCGGCGGTGGACGCGCTGTTCGACCAGTACCCGACCGCGGACGACGCGGGCCAGGTCGCGATCATCAAGCAGATCGGTGCCGCGATGGTCAAGGACGTGCCGGTAATCCCGGTAACCGAGGCAGTCGACTGGTTCCAGTACAACACCAAGGACATCGCAGGCTGGCCCACCGAGCAGGACCAGTACGCGCAGCCGGCGGCGTTCAACGTGCCTGACGTCGAGCAGGTGCTACTGCACCTCTACTCACTGTCGGCCCAGTAGGAGGAAGCTCGATTCCATGAGGTACGTGGTGCGCCGCCTGGGGTTCTTTGCCCTGACGCTCTGGGCGGCGCTCACGCTCAACTTCTTCCTGCCCCGGTTCATGCCGGGAAATCCCTTGCAGGCGTTGCGGGCGCGCACGCAAGGCAGGGTCTCGTCCGAAGCGCTGCAGCAGATGCTCACGTCGTACGGGTTCAAACCGCACCAGAACGTGGTGAGCCAGTACTTCGCCTATCTCGGCAACATGTTCACCGGGCACTGGGGTGTGTCGATCGGCGCGACGCTCGGCCAGCCCGTGCGGCAGATCATCGGGCAAGCGCTTCCGTGGACGCTGGGCCTTGTCGGGGTGGCCACCGTGCTGGCGTTCCTGCTCGGCTCGCTGATCGGTGTGCTGGCCGGCTGGAGGCGTGGCGGAGTGCTGGACTCGGTGCTGCCGCCCATCTTCGTGGTGACTTCGGCGCTACCGTACTTCTGGGTCGGTTTGCTGCTGATCCTGGTGTTCTCGGTGTGGACGCACGGCTGGTTGCCGAATGACTTCAACTACGACACCAGCCTGCAACCGGGCTTCTCACCGGGGTTCGTCGGCAGCGTGCTGCAACACGCGGTGCTACCTGGAGCCACGATCGTGATCACGGCGATCGGCGCGTGGATCCTCACCATGCGCAACAACATGCTGACCACGCTCGCCGAGGACTACGTGCGGATGGCTCGTGCCAAGGGGCTGTCCGACCGGCGCATCATGTTCGACTACGCGGCCCGCAACGCGATGCTGCCGAACCTGGCGGGGTTCGCGATGTCGCTCGGCTTCGTGATTACCGGCGCCATCCTCGTGGAGTATGTCTTCAACTACCCGGGGCTGGGCTACGAGCTCTACAACGCGGTGCAGAACACCGACTATCCGCTCATGCAGGCGCTGTTCATGCTGTTCACGGTCGCCGTGCTGCTGGCGCTACTGCTGTGCGACTTCGCGATCGCGCTGCTGGACCCCCGGTCCCGAGCGAGGGCATGAGCCATGACCGCGCTGCTCGTCGGCACCCCCGCCGAGCCGCCCGTCGAGACGGCCGGCCGGCGGCACGGTGCGGGGCTGTGGGGCGCGATCCGGCGCAGCCGCAAGGCTCAGGTCGGGCTCGCCATGCTGTTCGTGTTCTGCATGTTTGCCGCGGCGCCGCAGCTGTTCACGTCGGTGCGGCACCCGAATGACGTCGCGTTCCCGCCACGGTTGCCCCCCTCGGGTGCGCATTGGCTCGGCACGACCGCGCTCGGCCAGGACATCTGGGCGCAGCTGGTGTACGGCACCCGCGAATCGCTGGTGATCGCCGTGGTGGCCGGGGCGTTCGCGACCGTGCTGTCGGTGCTGGTCGGCGTGTCGGCGGCGTACCTCGGTGGTATAGCCGACGACGGCCTCTCGATGTTCACCAACGTATTCCTGGTGATCCCGACGTTCCCACTGATCATCATTCTGGCCACGTACGCCGGCAACGGGACGTTGCCCGTGGTGCTGATCGTGCTCATCGTGACCGGGTGGTCCTACGGCGCGAATCAGCTGCGGGCGCAGACTTTGTCCCTGCGCAACCGGGACTTTCTCGAGGCTGCGCGGGTACGCGGCGAACGGCGCTCATACGTCATATTCGCCGAAGTGCTGCCCACGATGACTTCGCTGATCCTGGCGACCTTCCTGGGCGCCGCGCTCTACTCGGTGCTTACCGCAGCGGGGTTGCAGTTCATCGGCCTGGGCGATCCGAACTCCATCAGCTGGGGGACGATGCTGTACTGGGCCCAGAACCAGCAGGCATTGCAAACCGGGACGCCGTTGTGGTCGATCGCGCCGGGGCTGTGCGTCGCGCTCCTCGGGGCGTCGTTCGCGCTGATCAACTACGCGTTCGACGAGATCAGCAACCCCGCGTTGCGGCCGGTCCGGGGGAGACGCCGTGCTCGAGGTTAGGGGGCTGACCGTCGAATACGCGACGGACTCAGCGCCGGTGGTCGCCGTCAAGAGCGTCGACCTGGACGTTGCGGCCGGTGAGTTCGTCGGCGTGGTCGGAGAGTCCGGTTGTGGCAAGTCGACGCTGCTGTTCGCGATCGCCCGCCTGTTGAGCCCGCCGGCGGCGATCACTGCCGGCAGCATCGTGTTCAAGGGCCACAACCTCGTCACGATGACCGAGAAGCAGCTGAACGCGCTGCGCTGGCGCGATTGCTCGGTGGTGATGCAGAGCGCGATGAACGCGCTGAATCCGATCACCTCAATCGGCGCGCAGTTCCGCGACGTGGCCGACGCACACATGGACTGGTCGCCGGCCGAGGTCGAGGAGCGCTCCACCGAGGTGCTGCAGATGGTGGGCATCGACCCTATTCACCTGAAGAGCTACCCACACCAGCTCAGCGGGGGGATGCGCCAGCGCGCCATGATCGCGATGTCACTGCTTTTCACGCCAGACCTGGTGATCATGGACGAGCCGACATCTGCGCTCGACGTCGTGGCGCAGCGCTCGCTGATGGTGCAGATCAAACAACTCCAACGGCGGCTGGGCTTCGCGGTCGTGTTCGTCACCCACGACATGTCGCTGGTGAGTCATTTCTCCGACCAGCTGCTCGTCATGTACGCCGGGCTGATCGTCGAGGCGGGACCGACGCGTACCGTGTTCGACACCCCGGCGCACCCTTACAGCCGCGGCCTGCTCGAGGCGTTCCCGTCGATCCGGGGCGCGCGCACGCCGCTCACCGGCATCCCTGGCAGCCCGCCCGACCTCGCCCGTCCGCCGGGCGGATGCCGTTTCCATCCACGCTGCCCGGTGGCGATGCCGGAGTGCGCGAAGATCGAGCCGCCGCTTTACACCGTAGGCCTGGCGCAGGCCCGGTGTCTGCTGCACGCACCGGAGCGGGCATCGCTGAGCGAGGTGCCGTCATGACGCTCCTGGAAACCGTTGGCCTCACCAAGCATTTCAAGATCGGCGGCAACGTGTCCCGGCGCACGCTGCACGCTGTCGACGACGTGAATCTGTCCATCGACCGGCAGGAGATCGTCGCGCTGGTAGGCGAGAGCGGCAGCGGCAAGAGCACCATCGCCCGGCTGCTGGCCCGGGTCTACCAGCCGACGAGCGGCGAGATCCGCTACCAGGACCGGCCGTTGTCGTCGATGCGCACGCGGCGCCAGACCCTGGCGTATCGCGGCGACGTGCCGATGGTGTTCCAGGACCCGTTCGCGTCGCTGAACCCGGCATACCGCGTGGCGCACGGGATCATGCGCGGGCTGAAGCTGCATCGCACAGATCTCAGCCGCACGCAGCGCCGGGAGGAGGCGGTGCGCGTCGTCTCCTCGGTCGGCCTTGCCCCGGGCGTCCTCGACCGATATCCGCACGAGCTGTCCGGCGGGCAGCGGCAGCGCGTCGGGTTCGCCCAGGCACTCGCGTTCCGGCCCAAGCTGATCATCGCCGACGAGCCGGTCTCAATGCTCGACGTGTCGATCCGAATCGGGCTGCTCAATTTGATGACGGCGCTGCGCGAGCAGGAAGGCATATCGATCCTCTACATCACGCACGACATCGCAAGCGCCCGGTACGTCAGCGATCGGCTGCTTGTCATGTACGCCGGGCACATCGTCGAGTCAGGGCCGGTCGAGGACGTCCTGGCCAGGCCAAAGCATCCGTACACGCAGCTGTTGCTGTCCGCGGTGCCGGACCCCCGCGCGCCCCTGTCCACCGAGTCGGCCGATATGGGCGAGCCGCCCCGCGTGATCGATCCGGCGCCGGGCTGCCGGTTCCGCTGGCGCTGCCCACTGGCCGTCGACGAGTGCGCGCAAGTGACTCCGCTGTTGCGGACCCTCGCTCCCGGACATAGCGCGGCATGCCACGTAGCCACGCCTGAGCCCCTATGAAGATCGCGGTGATCGGCGGGGGCAGTACGTACACCCCTGAGCTCATCGAGGGATTCGCGGCCCGCGGCGACGTGCTGCCCGTCGAGGAGCTGGTGCTGGAGGACGTCGCGGCGGATCGGCTCGACATCGTGGGTGGGCTGGCGAGACGAATCCTCACCCGGACGGGCCATCCTGGGCGTCTCGTCACTACGACGTCGCTGGACGACGCGGTCGACGGCGCGGCCGTCGTGCTCGTGCAGCTGCGCGTCGGTGGGCAGCAGGCGCGGCTGACGGACGAGACGCTGCCCGGCCGGTTCGGGCTGATAGGACAGGAGACCACCGGGCCCGGCGGGTTCGCCAAGGCGTTGCGCACCGTGCCGGTCGTCACCGACATCGCCTCCGTCGTGTCCAAGCGTGCCGCGCCCGGCGCATGGATAGTCGACTTCACCAACCCGGTCGGCATCGTCACCCGCGCGCTGCTCGACGACGGGCATCGCGCGCTGGGCCTGTGCAACGTGGCGATCGGGCTGCAGCGCCGGTTGGCGTCGCAGCTCGGTGTCGCGCCGCAGCGGGTGCGCCTCGACCATGCCGGGCTGAACCACCTGTCGTGGGTGCGTCGCGTGCTCGTCGACGGGGTGGATCGCCTGCCTGAACTGCTGGCGGACCCGGTCGACGTCGGACTGCCCGCCGAGCTGATGCGCACGCTCGGGGCCATCCCGTCGTACTACCTGCGGTACTACTACTGCACCGACGAGGTGCTGGACGAGAGCGGCCCGAGTCGGGCCGAGCAGGTGATGGACATCGAAGGGCAGCTGCTCGCCATGTACGCGGACCCGGCGCTCGATCGCAAGCCGGCGCTGCTTGACCGCCGTGGTGGCGCGTATTACAGCGAGGCGGCCGCGGCGCTCGTGACGTCGCTACTGACCGGCGACGGCGCGCTCCACTATGTCGACCTGCGCAACTCCGGCACGATCCCCGGCCTCCCGGACGATGCCGTAGTCGAGGTGCCGGCCACCGTGGACCGTACCGGGGCGCATCCGCAGGCGGTTCCGCCACTCGTGCCGGAGCTGCTCGGGCTGGTACAGGCGGTGACCGCCTACGAAGTGCTCACTGTCGAGGCCGCGCGCACCGGCGAGCGCCGTACTGCCCTGCGTGCGCTGCTCGCTCATCCGCTGGTGCGGCAGTGGGACATCGCCGTTCCGCTCCTCGACGCGATCCTGGCCGCGAACCGGGAGCACCTGCCACGGTTCGCGGCCGCCTAGCGTGGCATTGCCGACATCGCCGGAGCGCCGTAGCGCCTGTGCGCCGGTCTGATACGCGCCGTCCGGCACCTGTCCCCGCCCGGCCGGACGTGGGCGCCTGTGAGCGGGACCCATAGACTCGAGGGGCCGCGAGGTCGAGTCCCCACCGGGCCGAGCTCGTAGATCCGGACAAACCTCGAGGAGCGATCAGCGTAGTGAAGAGCACCGTCGAGAACGTGGGCCCGACCCGCGTCAAGCTGGCCGTCGAGGTGCCGTTCGACGAGCTGAAGCCCAGCCTGGACGCCGCCTACAAGGAGATCGCCAAGCAGGTGCGCATCCCGGGCTTCCGGCCCGGCAAGGCGCCGGCGCGGATCATCGATCAGCGCGTCGGCCGCGCCGCGGTTCTCGAGCAGGCCGTCAACGACGCACTGCCGCGCGTGTACTCGGATGCGGTGCGGGAGAGCGGGGTGCGCGCGCTCGGTCAGCCGGAGATCGAGGTGACCAATCTCGACGACGGCCAGTCGCTGAGCTTCACCGCTGAGGTCGACGTTCGCCCGGAGATCACCCTGCCCGACCTCAAGGGCCTCGAGATCACCGTCGACGACGTCACCGTCACCGAGGCGGATGTCGACGAGCAGCTCGACTCGCTGCGTGAGCGGTTCGCGAGCCTGACCGGCGTCGACCGGCCCGTGCAGACCGGCGACTTCGTATCGCTCGACCTCTCGGCGGTGGTCGACGGCAACGAGGTCGAGGGCGGCTCGGCAAAGGGGCTGTCCTATGAGGTGGGCAGTGAGGACCTCATCGACGGGCTGGACGCCGCCGTTACCGGCAAGTCGGCCGGCGAGACGGCGACATTCACCGCGACACTGCGCCAGGGCGATCACGCCGGTCAGCAGGCCAACATCAGCGCCACTGTCAACTCGGTCAAGCAGAAGGAGCTGCCCGCCGCCGACGACGAGTTCGCCCAACTGGCCAGCGAGTTCGACACCATCGACGAACTGCGCGCCGATTTGCGGGAGCGGCTCGTTCGCGCGAAGACGCTGAGCCAAGGCAGCCAAGCCCGGGACCGGCTCGTCGAGAAGCTGGTCGAGTCGGCCGACTTCCCGGTACCCGAATCGGCGGTGCAGGCCGAGGTGGGCTACCGCGAGCACGACGTCGTCCATTCACTGGGTCACGACGACAAGCTCTTCGAGGAGCTGCTCGCAAGCGAGGGCAAGACCCGCGAGGCGTTTACCGCTGAGTTGCGCGAATCGGCGGAGAAGTCGGTGCGCGCCCAGTTCATCCTGGATGCGATCGCGGACGCGGAGCAGGTAACTGTCGCGGACGCCGAGCTGACCGAGTACCTGGTCCGCCAGGCGGCCCGCTACAACATGCCGCCCAAGGATTTCGCCAACCAGATCGTCGAGGCGGGCAACCTGGCTGCACTCATGGCCGATGTGCGCCGCAACAAGGCGCTGGCCGGTGTGCTCGAGTCGGCAACCATCACGGATGCGTCCGGCAACAAGGTCGACCTGTCCTCGCTGCCCGCCCCCGAGGCAAGCACCCTGGCGCCCATCGAGGAGGAAGACGTCACGCCATGAGCGAAACCGCCCTCGGCGGGCGGCGGTTGCGCGCACCGGTCGATTAGGTTCGAAGGAACACCCGAGCTCGAAGGAAGGTCCGTACCGTGAGCCGCTTCGATCCGCAGCCGCTGCGCATCATGGAGATGCGCAGCCCAGGCGCCGGCATGAACCTGAACGACTCCGTCTACGATCGGCTGCTACGAGAGCGGATCATCTTCCTCGGCCAGCCGGTCGACGACGCGATCGCCAACCAGATCTGCGCACAGCTGCTACTGCTCGCGGCCGAGGACCCCAAGCGCGACGTCAACCTCTACATCAACTCGCCGGGTGGCTCGGTCACCGCCGGCATGGCCATCTTCGACACAATGGAACTGATCGAGTGCGACGTCGCCACCTGGGCGCTCGGGCTGGCGGCGTCGATGGGCCAGTTCCTGCTCTCGGCGGGCACGCGGGGCAAGCGTTACGCACTGCCGCACGCACGGATCCTGATGCACCAGGGCTCGGCGGGCCTGGGCGGTACGGCGTCGGACATCAAAATCCAGGCCGAGCAGTGGAATCTCAGCAAGCAGGAGCTCGCAGAAATCACCGCTGAGCACACCGGCAAGAGCGTCGAGCAGATCATCGTCGACGGCGACCGCGACCGGTGGTTCACTGCGGCCGAAGCAGTGGAGTACGGGTTCGTCGACCACATCGTGTCCCGCGCCAGCCAGGTCCCCGGCGGCGTCAGCCCGGCGGAATGAGAGTGAACGAGATGTCCGAGTTGATCAATCCCTCCGCCCGGTACGTGCTGCCGTCCTTCGTCGAGCGCACGAACTACGGGATCAAGGAGTCGAACCCGTACAACAAGCTCTTCGAGGAGCGCATCATCTTCCTCGGTGCGCCGATCGACGACGTCGTGGCCAACGACGTGATGGCGCAGCTGATCGTGCTTGAGTCGACCGACCCCGATCGCGATATCCAGATCTACATCAACTCGCCGGGTGGCTCGTTCACCGCGCTCACGGCCATCTACGACACGATGGTGTACGTCCGGCCCGAGATCCAGACGATCTGCATGGGCCAGGCCGCCTCCGCCGCCGCCGTGCTGCTCGCGGCCGGCACCAAGGGCAAGCGGTTCGCGCTGTCGAACTCGCGGATTCTGATCCACCAGCCCTCCGGCGGCACCGAGGGGCCGATGCAGATCTCCGACCTGGACATCCAGGCCCGTGAAATCCAGCGGATGCGCGAGCTGATGGAGGAGATCCTTGCCCGCCACACCGGGCAGACCGTCGAGACGGTGCGCGCCGACATCGAGCGAGACAAGATCTTCACCGCCGAGCAGGCCAAGGAATACGGCATGGTCGACGAGGTAATCACCACCCGCAAGCTCACGAACTAGATCCGGGCGCTTCGCGCGAGTGCTCATTGCGTCCCGGTGGCGTTCTCCCGGGCTGGGAGCGCTCTCAGGCGGCGCGGCGGCACGCCGGTGGGGTTTGCGGGGGACTTACCGCGCCGTACCGGGTACCGTTCGAGGTCTGGGCACCATACGACCAGAGGGGAACCGGTAGGCCGTGGCACGTGTCGGAGAGACGGGTGACCTCCTGAAGTGCTCGTTCTGCGGGAAGAGCCAGAAGCAGGTCAAGAAGCTCATTGCCGGTCCCGGCGTGTACATATGCGACGAGTGCATCGACCTCTGTAACGAGATCATCGAAGAGGAGCTCGCCGAGACCAGCGAGTTCAGCTTCGACGAGCTGCCCAAGCCCAGCGAGATCTACGACTTCCTCAACAGCTACGTCGTGGGCCAGGACCAGGCCAAGAAGACGCTGGCCGTCGCCGTGTACAACCACTACAAGCGCGTTCAGGCCGGCGGCGAGCCAAAGCCGCGCAGCGCCGACGTCAACGTCGAGTTGGCCAAGTCGAACATCCTGCTGCTCGGCCCCACCGGATCGGGCAAGACGTTGCTGGCGCAGACACTGGCCCGCATGCTCAATGTCCCGTTTGCCATCGCGGACGCCACCGCGCTCACTGAGGCCGGTTATGTCGGCGAGGACGTCGAGAACATCCTGCTCAAGCTGATCCAGGCGGCGGACTACGACGTCAAGCGCGCGGAGACGGGCATCATCTACATCGACGAGGTCGACAAGATCGCGCGTAAGGCCGAGAACCCATCGATCACCCGGGACGTCTCCGGCGAGGGCGTGCAACAGGCGCTGCTGAAGATTCTCGAGGGCACGACGGCCAGTGTGCCGCCGCAGGGCGGCCGCAAGCATCCGCACCAGGAGTTCATCCAGATCGATACCACGAACGTCCTCTTCATCGTGGGCGGGGCGTTCGCCGGCCTTGACGCGATCATCGAGAGCCGGATCGGCAAGAAGGGGCTGGGCTTCGGCGCGGAGCTTCGGACCAAGTTCGAGCGCGACCAGCGCGACGTGTTCGCGGACGTCATGCCCGAGGACCTGATGAAGTTCGGGCTGATTCCGGAGTTCATCGGCCGGCTGCCGGTGATCACGTCGGTGCGGCCACTGGACCGCGATGCGCTCGTCCAGATCCTCACCGAGCCGCGCAATGCGCTGGTCAAGCAGTACAGCAAGCTCTTCGAACTCGACAACGTCGAGCTCGAGTTCTCCGACGACGCGCTCGAAGCGATCGCCGATCAGGCCGTGCTGCGCGGTACCGGCGCTCGTGGGTTGCGCGCGATCATGGAGGAAGTGCTGCTGTCGGTCATGTACGAGGTGCCCTCGCGCGAGGACGTCGCCCGCGTGCTGATCACCCGCGAGACCGTCCTCGACCACGTGTACCCCACGCTCGTGCCGCGCGAGCCGCCCAAGCGCGAACGCCGCGAAAAGAGCGCTTAGCCCATCCCGCCTGGGCGAATCCGCGTCTCCACCGCTCGCTCCGCTCGGGTGGATCCGCGGCTTCGCTCGCGCCTGCGGCGCGGGCCGCGTCACGGCCGGCGGGCTCTTCGCGCGAGCGCTCATCGCCCTGTGGTTATCCGCTCTCGGTGACGTCCCGCTCCAAGGGCCTCGCGCAGCTATTCGTATTGCAGCGCGGCTAGCGGGTCTAGGCGAGCGGCGCGGCGGGCGGGGAACACGGCCGCGAAGATTCCGACCACCACCGCCACCAGTACGAACAGAATGAGCTCGGAGACCGGCACGACGAAGGCGATGAAGTCGAGACGGACGGTGAGCAGCCCGGCGAGAAGCAGCCCCACGACGATGCCCAGCACGGCGCCGATCAACGCGGTGATCACACTTTCGTGCCGGATCATGCGCCGTGTCTGTCTGCGCGTCATGCCGATCGCGCGCATCATGCCCAGCTCGCGGGTGCGCTCGAAGACGGTGAGAACCAGGGCGTTCACGATGCCGAAGATGCTGACGACCACCGACAGCGCCAGCAGCACGTACAACACATTGAGGATGTTCTTGATCGCGGCGCTCTGGTTGTCCTTGAACTGCGCCCGGGTGACCGCCTTGGCGTTCGGGAACGAGGCGAGCGCCGCGTTGAGCGCCGCGGTGTTCGCGTCGTTGACGCCCCCGGTCATCCGCACGAACGTGTAGAGGTTCTTCGGCTGCTCGTAATGGCGGTCGAACGTCGCGCTCGAGATCGTCACCGCCCCGAACGGCGATCCGCCGGCCGGTGGGTGGAACGTGCCGGCAAGGTGCAGGCCGAGCAGCGTGCCCGTGGGCGTCTCGACAGTGAGCGGCGAGCCGATCGCGAGGTGGTGGTCTTTGGCGTAGCTGTCCGTGGTAAACGCGCCGTCCGCGCCGAGGCTGCCGAACGTCGCCTGCGAGCCCTGCCGCCAGTCGAGACTGAGCACGTCGCCGGCCTGCGGGTCCACCGCGGTCAGCTCGATGTGCTTGCCGAAAGCCCGGCCGTCACCGATCCGTACTCCGGCGATCGATTCGACTCCCGGCGTCTGGGCGACGGCGGCCGTCACCGTAGTCGGGATCGGGTCGAAGTTGTTCTGTGCGGTGATTGCGTAGTCGGCGACGAAGATGTCGTCGACGGCCTGCTCGAACGGGCGGATGATGCCGGCAGCGAGCGCAGCCATCAGGGTTACCAGAGCCAGCCCGATCATCAGCGCGGCCGCGGTGGCTGCGGTGCGTTGCGGATCGCGCTGGCTGTTCTCGTTGCCGATGCGCGTGGCCGACGGCTCGGTCACCACGCTCGGGAAGTCGGCCGGCCACTCCGGCCGCCACCCTGAGACGGCGCGGCGCAGCGCCATCGCCAGCACCACCACGAGCACCAGCGGGTTGAGCAGCGCGCCGCCGACGAACGCGGCAACCCGGCGCCCCGTGCTTCCTGGACCCCACACGCCGTAGCGCAGCAGCCAAAACGGCAGCGAGAACAGTGGCCATACGACCGCGGAGAAGGCGATCACCGCCCACCGGGCGACCGGGTTCGCGGCCGCTGCCAGGGGTCGCACCAGTTGTGCGGAGAAGATCGCGATGCCGATGAACACGAGCAGCGCGCCGACCAGCATGAACGTCAGCACACCCGCGGTGCCCAGCCCGTGGACGAACAGGCCGATCAGCAGGAACGCCACCCCGACCAGGGCGAGTAGGGCGGCGCCGACCGGGCGGAAGCGGGCCAGGCGTCCCGGCGGCAGCTTGGCGCCCTCGCGGACGGCCGCGATCGGGGGCACCCTCGTCGCGCGCATAGCGGGCCGGAGGCTGGCAAGCAGGGTGATCAAAGTGCCGACGAGCAACGCCACGACGACTGTCCGGGTCCGGAATACCAGGCCGTTGTTCGGCAACGTCAGCCCTGCCGCATCGAAGATCTTGAACAGCCCGACGGCAAGCCCGAGCCCGAGGAAAAGCCCGACGACAGAGGCGGTGAAGCCCATGGCAAGCGCCTCGAGGATCACCGAGCGCAGTACCTGCCGACGCGAAGCGCCGAGGGTCCGCAGGGTGGCGAACTCCCTGGTGCGCTGCGCGATCGTGATCGATAGCGAGTTCGCGATCACGAACGACCCGACGAAGAGCGCTATGCCGCCGAAGGCCAGCAGCAGCGTCCGGAGGAAGGAGATGAATCCGGACGCGTCGGAGGCGTTCTTCGCGGCCTGCTCCGACCCGGAGCGCACCTGGGTGTTCGGCGGCAGCACCTTGGTGACGCTGGCGAGCAGCTGCGCCGTCGACACCCCGGGCTTGCCGGCGATCAGGATCTGGTCGAGCCGCCCCGGCTTGCCGAACAGCCGCTGGGCGGTTGCGAGGTCGAAGCCGGAGAGTGTCGCCCCCCCGATCGAGGACACCGAACCGAACTTGACGATGCCCGCGATGCGCATCCGCTCGACCGGGCCGCGCGCCTGCACCCCGATGGTCTGCCCGACGGCGAGGTCCTTGCGATGCGCTGTGGTCTTGTCCACTACAACCTCGTCGGCATGTGGCCAGGCGCCGGATACGAGGCTCAGCACGCTGAGGTCCGGCTGCGTAGGGTCGACGCTGAAGCCGAGGTTCGGTGCGCCGCCGAACGAGATGGCCTTGCCGTTGCTGCCGATCAGGTGTGCGTCGCTTGTCACGAATCCCGACGCGGCGCCCACCTCGGGCAGCGCACGCACCGTGGTAAGCAGCGATTGGTCGAATGACGGGGGCGTGCTGCCGTTGCCGCCGTTCAGCGAGAACGCGGATTTCCCGGTGATGGCCGCGTCGGCGTTGCGGTAGGTCTGGCTGAAGATCGAGTGAAACGCGTCGTCGATCGAGTCGGTGAGCACGAACGTGCCGGACATGAGCGCGACGCCGAGCACCACGCCCAGAGCGGTGAGGATGGTACGCAGCTTGCGGGCGAGCAGGCCACGCAGCGCGAACGTGATCATCGGACGGAAAGCGTTTCGATGGCGGCCAGGATCTCGTGCCGGCTCGACCGGGGCAGCTCTTGCACGATGCGCCCGTCGGCCAGGAACAGCACCCGGTCGGCCATGGCTGCCGCCTCGGCGTCGTGAGTCACCATCACCATCGTCTGGCCGTACTCCTCGACCGAGGCGCGCATCAGCTCGAGGATCTCCCCGCCGGTCGTGGAGTCGAGGTTTCCCGTGGGCTCGTCGGCGAACACGACCGTTGGCCGGGAGACCAGCGCCCGGGCGATGGCGACGCGCTGCTGCTGCCCTCCCGACAGTTCGGCCGGTCGGTGCCGCAGCCGGTCGGCAAGCCCGACGCGGCGTACCAGTTCGTCGAACCATCCTCGATCGGGCTTCTCGCCGGCGATGGTGAGCGGGAGCAGCACGTTCTCGCGTGCATTGAGCATCGGCAGCAGGTTGAAGAACTGGAAGATGAAGCCGATGTGCTTGCGGCGTAGCTTCGTCAGCGCCGTGTCGTCGAGCGTGGTGATGTCGGTGCCGTCGATCAACACCGACCCGGACGTCGGTTTGTCAAGACCCGCCAGGATGTGCATGAGCGTCGACTTGCCGGAGCCGGACGGCCCCATCACCGCGGTGAGCCGGCCCAGCGGGATCTCCACGTCGACCCCGCGCAGCGCGGCGACCGCGGTGTCGCCCTCCCCGTAGATGCGGCTGATGTCGCGTGCGACGACGACCGCGCCGTTCTGGCTGTCCATGTCTCCCCCCTCGCCTCGTGGGCTCCAAGGATGGCGCTCGACCGGCGGCAGCGAAAGGGACGCTCAGCGAGATCGAAGCACAGCCGGCTGCGGGTGATACGCCGCGGCTCGCGCCAGGCGGCGGCATGTGGCCATGGGCGCGAGCAGGCCGAGCAGGCCGGACGCCAGGAACAGTTGTCGCGGGGTCGCGACCGTGGCGAGCACGCCGCCGAGCAGGTATGCGCCGATCAGCGCCGCCGATGTGACGGCATTGACGGTGGCCGAGACCCGCCCGCGCGCGTCCTCGGGGGCGCGCAGCATGATCATCGCTGCAACGCCTAGGTTGAGCAGTCCGTTGGCGGCACCGCCCGCCACGGCAACCGGTAGCAGCCACGCCACCGACGGCGCCGCGGCGTAGCCGGACATCGCAAGCGACAGCAGCACGGCGTTGCACACGATCACCCGCGCGAGTGAGGGCTGGCGGTGCCATCGACCGCCCAGCAGCGAGCCGAGCAGCATGCCGGCTGCCCAGGTACCGCCCACCACGCCGTACCACGTAGCTGAGGCGGAAAGCGTGTCGCGGACCAGGAACACCTCGACGACGTTGACCATCGCGCCGAGCACGATGAACCCGGCGAGCGGCGCGAGCAACGTCACGAGCGCCGCATCGTCGCGCACGATCGCGTAGCCGCCGCGCATGCGTCCTGCTCGCGGGGCCGCCGGCGTCGTGCACACGAGCAGGCCGGCGCCGGCGACGGCGACGAACGTCGCGGCGTCGAGCAGCAACGGCACGCTCGTGCCGTAGCGGCCGGCCAGCAGTCCGGCGATCGCCGGAGCGGCAATGCCGGCGGCGGTGCGCGCCGACTGCGACCAGCCGAGCGTCGCGGGCAACCTTTCCGGGCCTACGAGCGCGGGAATCAGCGCCTGCCACGTCGCACCGTTCACCGCCTGGCCGGCACCGAGTAGGGCGACCAGGGCCAGGGTGAGCGACACGCCGTGGATGCCCGCGAGGACCAGGCACAAACCCGCCTGCGCCAGGCCGGACCACAACAGCAGCCGCCTGCTGTCGTAACGGTCGATCAGCCGCCCGGCCAGCGGAGCGCACGCGACAAGCGGCACCATGCCCGCTACGAACAGCGCCGCAACCGCCCCCGGGCCGCCGCCCGCGTCATGCATGCGCAGGGTCAGGGCGATCAGCGCAGCCTCGTCGCCCAGCAGAGACACCGCCCTGGCGGTGATGCTGATCCACAGACTCCGCTCAGATGTGAAAGACATAGGCGGGACGTCACCACCATGTCCGGTGGTGGCCGGTGGCTGACCGACGACGAGGCGGAAGAACTCGCCACGGCATTCAACGAACTGCTCGAGAAGTATCCGCGCGCGTCGACGAGCGAACGGCCACCGGGCGCCCGCCGTGTCCGCGTGACGTTCGTGATGGTCCCGACGGATTAGTCCGCCGGGGCTGTCGCTCGGGCACCGCCTCCAAGGGGCGGATGCTTCGCGCCACTCCGCGCCTCCAGCGCGCGCCGCATGGCGTCCGGCGGCCTCTTCGCGCGAGCGGTCATCGCGCGGCGAATGTGACCTGGAGGCGGTCCTCGACGGAGTAGTAGCCGAGCGCCTGGTAGATCTTGTTCGAAGTCGGGTTGGCGAGATCGGTGAACAGCACCGGGATCGCGCCCAGGTCGAGGATGTCTCGCGTCGCGACCGCCGTGACCGCCGAGCCGTACCCGTGGCCTCGCTCGGCCGGCGGCGTATACACCGGCCCGACACGGGCACTGCCTGCCTCCGGCGGCCGCCGTGCGGCCAGTGACACAGGGTTGTCGTCGACGCACCACAGCCATACCCGGCCAGAGCCGAGCGAGCGGTCCACCGCTTCCTCGAGATTCACGCCGAGCGAGCCGGCTTCGGCGCCGAACGCGCGGTACCAGCCGACGATCAGGTCGCGGTCGGCGATGGTCGCAGGCCGTGGCTCGCCTACAACGCTGGCGGGCAGCATCAGCTCGTCGAGGCGGAACAGCCGCAGACCCACACGGCGCTGCTCCCGGTAACTGGCCAGCGCCGCCACGGCCACCTCGACGGTGTCGGCCGGCCCGGAGACTCCTGCGAGGTCGGACAGGCCACCGACCAGCTCGATTGCCGACGCCAGGTCGGCGCCGTCCCAACCGGCGGTGAACAGTGCCGGGTACTGGCGGCCGGATCGGACGACGAGCACGTCCGTGCCAACGCGCTGGGCACACCACGGCTCGCCGGTCCGTCCGGCGCGCAGCTCGGCGAGGATCGAGCCCAGGACGGTGGCGCGCACCGGGTCGGCGGCGAGCCGTCGCTCGAGCAGCGCGGCGACATGGGCGGGGTCGGTCGTCGCGGTGACGGTCATGGGACGATCATGGGCATCGGCGCGCATACCGCAATCGGTTATCGGCGCGTCCGTACCATGCAGGCGTGAGCGCGACCCGACCGCTGAGCGTCCCGGACCTGCCGACCCAGTACGCGCCGGCAGAGGTTGAGGCGCCGCTTTACGAGCGCTGGGTCCAGCGTGGCTACTTCACCGCTGACGTCGACAGCACCCGGCCGCGTTTCGCGATGGTCCTGCCGCCACCGAACGTCACAGGCAGTCTGCATATCGGGCATGCGCTGGGCCACACGCTCATGGACGTGATCGTGCGCCGCAAGCGGATGCAGGGTTTCGACACGCTGTGGCTGCCGGGGATGGACCACGCCGGCATCTCCACGCAGACCCTGGTCGAGCGGCACCTCGCCGAGACCGAAGGCAAGAGCAGGCACGATTACACCCGCGAGGAGTTCGTCGCCAAGGTGTGGGCGTGGAAGGAGGAGTACGGCGGCAAGATCCTCGGGCAGATGCGGCGCCTCGGCGACAGCGTCGATTGGACCCGCGAGCGGTTCACCATGGACGAGGGGCTGTCCGTTGCCGTCCGCACGATCTTCAAGAAGCTCTACGACGACGATCTGATCTATCGGGCAGAGCGGATCATCAACTGGTGCCCGCGCTGCCTCACGGCGCTGTCCGACATCGAGGTCGACCACTCCGACGACGACGGGGAGCTGGTGTCGATCCGCTATGGCGACGGTGACGAGTCGATCGTGGTGGCCACCACGCGGGCCGAGACGATGCTCGGCGACACCGCCGTGGCCGTGCATCCCGACGACGAGCGCTACCGGCATCTGATCGGCAAGCAGGTCAGGCTGCCGCTCACGAACCGGCGCATCCCGGTCGTGGCCGACGAGCAGGTCGACCCGACGTTCGGCACCGGTGCCGTGAAGGTCACGCCGGCGCACGACCCGAACGACTTCGAGATCGGCCAGCGCCAGCATCTGCCGAACGTGGTGATGATGAACGAGCGAGGCATCATCACCGTGCCCGGACCGTTCGAGGGCCTAGACCGGTTCGAGGCGCGCAGCGCCGTCGTGGCGGCGCTTCGCGAGGAGCGTCGCATAGTCGCGGAGAAGCGCCCGTACCGGCATGCCGTCGGACACTGCTCGCGCTGCGAGACTGTGATTGAGCCGCGCCTGTCGCTCCAGTGGTTCGTGCGCGTGGCCTCACTCGCCAAGGCGGCTGGCGACGCGGTGCGCGACGGCAGGACGACGATCGAGCCCGCCTCCCTCGCTCCGCGCTACTTCGAGTGGGTCGACAACATGCACGACTGGTGCATCAGCCGCCAGCTGTGGTGGGGGCACCAGATCCCGGTGTGGTACTCGCCCGATGGAGATGTGGTGTCCCTCGGCCCGGGCGAGGAGCCGCCGCCGGGCTGGACGCAGGACCCCGACGTGCTCGACACGTGGTTCTCTTCGGCGCTGTTCCCGTTCTCGACGCTGGGTTGGCCGGACGAGACAGCCGACCTCAAGCGCTTTTACCCGAACGACGTGCTCCTCACCGGCTACGACATCTTGTTCTTCTGGGTCGTGCGGATGATGATGTTCGGCCTTTACGCGATGGACGACGTGCCGTTCCGCACGGTCGTCCTGACCGGACTCATCCGTGACCAGTTCGGCCGCAAGATGTCCAAGTCGAAGGGCAATACCGTCGATCCCCTCGATTGGATGGACGCCTACGGCACCGACGCGCTGCGATTCACCATGGCCCGTGGCGCGAACCCGGGCACGGACGTGCCGGTCGGGGAGGAGTGGGTGGCCGGCTCGCGCAACTTCTGCAACAAGCTGTGGAACGCCACCCGCTTCGCGCTGCTGAACGGGGCCACCGTGTCCGGTGAGTTGCCGCGTGATCTTGCCGGCGCGGACGCATGGATCGTGTCGCGGCTCCAGGCGGTGATCGTCGAGGCCGACGACCTGTACGAGCGTTACGAGTTCGCGAAGGCGGCCGACCTGCTCTACCACTTCGCATGGGACGAGGTGTGCGACTGGTACGTCGAGCTGGCCAAGATCTCCCTGGCGGGACCGCGCGCCGACGTCACAAGGCGGGTCCTCGGCGAGGTCTTCGACGCGCTGCTGCGACTGCTGCACCCGATCGTGCCATTCGTGACCGAGACACTGTGGACAGCGCTGACGGGCGGCGAGTCGGTGATGCTCGCGCCGTGGCCGGCCGCCGATGCCTCACGCGGTGATGCGGCTGCCGAGGCCGAGGTGGCGGGCATCCAGGCGGTGGTAACGGAGTTGCGGAGGTTCCGCTCCGACCAGGGCATCAAGCCGTCGAGCCGGGTGCCGGCGAGACTGGCCGGGCTGTCCAGCGGCGAGGCAGAGATCCGCGCGTTGGGCCGGCTCGACGTGCCGGGTACCCACTTCGTGGCGACCGCGGTGCTGACGACGGCGGGCGGTGTCACGGTCGAGGTTGACCTGTCCGTCGATGCGGCCGCGCAGCGTGCCCGTCTCACCAAAGAGCTTGCCGCCGCCCGCCAGGAGCGCGAGGTCAACACGGCCAAACTCGCCAACGAGGCGTTCGTTGCGAAGGCGCCCGCCGCCGTGGTGGGGAAGCACCGCGGCCGGCTGGCCGCCGCCGAGGCGGACATCGCGCGCATCGAAGCCGCGCTATCCGGTTTGCAGTGAAGGGCCGTCCGTAGACTCGGGTGGCGTGGCAGTGACCGAGGCGCAGCGCTACGCAGACCTGCTGCGCATGGCCGAACTCGACATCACCAGCCGGTGGGGCGAGGGCCGGATGAACCCCACCAAGGAGCGGATCGCCGCACTCGTCGAGTTGCTCGGCGATCCACAGCGGGCCTACCGCTCGATCCACCTCACCGGCACGAACGGCAAGACCAGCACCGCCCGCATGATCGATGAGCTGCTGCGTGGGTTTGGTCTGCGCACCGGCCGGTTCACCAGCCCGCACTTGTCGCAGATCACCGAACGCATCGTCGTGAACGGCGAACCAGTCAGTGCGCGCACGTTCGTCGAGGCGTACCGCGAACTGGCGCCCTACCTCGACCTTGTCGACGGACAGTTCGACGTCAAGCTCAGCTTCTTCGAGGTGATGGTCGCGCTGGCGTACTCGATCTTCGCCGACGCCCCGGTCGATGTCGCCGTGGTCGAGGTAGGCCTCGGCGGCGCCTGGGACGCGACGAACGTCATCGACGCCGAGGTCGCCGTGGTCACTCCGGTCGACCTCGACCACACGCAACTGCTCGGCACGACGCGGGCACAGATCGCCGCCGAGAAGGCGGGAATCATCAAGCCCGGAGCGACCGCGATCCTCGCCGCGCAACAGGACGATGCCGCCGCCGCGCTGCTGCGCCGGGTTGCCGAGGTGGACGCGACGGTCGCGCGTGAAGGTGCCGAGTTCGGCGTGCTCGAACGGCGTGTGGCAGTAGGCGGGCAGGTGCTGACCCTGCAAGGGCTGGGCGGCGTCTACGACGAGGTGTTCCTCCCGCTGCACGGGGCGTTCCAGGCGCAGAATGCCGTACTGGCGCTGGCCGCAGTGGAGGCGTTCTTCGGCGCGGGTGCGGCGTCCGGCCCGCTCGACATGGACGCCGTGCGCGACGTGTTCGCATCGGTGCGCTCGCCGGGCCGACTCGAGGTCGTGCGCGTGGCCCCGACCGTGATCGTCGACGCCGCCCACAACCCGCACGGCACCACCGCCACCGTGGCCGCGCTGGCCGAGGAATTCGACTTCCGCCACCTTGTCGGCGTCGTCGGCATCCTGGCGGACAAGGACGCTCTCGGGATCCTGCGCGTCCTCGAGCCGGTGCTCGACGAGGTCGTGGTCACGCAGAACTCCTCGCTGCGTGCGCTGCCCGCAGACGAGCTGGGAGCAGCCGCGGTGCAGGTCTTCGGCGCCGACCGCGTCGCCATCGAGCCGCGTCTGGACGACGCGATCGAGGCCGCGGTGCGCCTCGCGGAGGAGAGCGACGACGGGGTGCTCGCCGGGGCGGGCGTGCTGATCACCGGGTCGGTGATTACGGCCGGCGAGGCGCGCACGCTGCTGGGGGCGCGATGAGCGACGTCGAGCCCGAGGTCGAGCCGGAGGTCGCCGCGCAGCACCGCCGCGAAAATGTCGACCGCGCAACCCGCCGCGCGCTGGCAGCCGTACTGTGCCTCGAGGCGTTCTGCGTGCTGCTCGTGCCGCGCGCCCTCGCTCTGACAACCGGACTCGGCGGCCTCAAGACCGGACTGCTGCTCGGGTTCGCCGCCGTGCTCGTGGTGGCTGCGGCGATGCAGCGGCGCCGCTGGGGCATCGGCCTGGGTTCGGCGCTGCACGTGCCGCTGCTGCTCATCGGCGTCTGGACGCACGCGTTCTTCATAGTGGGCGCGCTGTTCCTCGGGGTGTGGCTGTACCTGCTGAATCTGCGCCGCGAGCTGGTCGGCACCCCCGGCGGCGTCCGGATGCTGGTCTCCTGAGAGGCTGCCGCGCATGAGCGAGCGCACCCTTGTTCTCGTCAAGCCGGACGGTGTGGCCCGCGGGCTTGCCGGCGAGGTGATCCGGCGTGTCGAAGCGAAGGGCTACCGCATCGTCGCCCTCGACATGCGGGTGCCCAGTGTCGAGTTGCTCGCTGAGCACTACGTCGAGCACCTGGGCAAGCCGTTCTACGAGCCGCTCGTTGCGTTCATGTCGTCGGGGCCGGTCGTCGCCTTCGTCGCCGAGGGCAATCGCGTCGTGGCGGGCTTCCGGGCACTGGCCGGCGCCACCGAGCCGACGGCGGCGGCACCCGGCACCATCCGCGGTGACTTCGGCCGTGACTGGGGCCTCCGGGTGGTCCAGAACATCGTGCACGGGTCCGATTCGGTCGAGTCTGCCGATCGTGAGATAAAGCTCTGGTTTCCCGACTTGCGCTAAATGCGCAAGGCGGTCTCTGTCGGTTTCCCCAAGACCGAGGAGGCGGACTCATGCGCCGAATCCCCATCGTTATCACGACCGCCGCGCTGGCGACGGTCGTCGCAGCCGCGCCGGCTGTCGCCGCGACCACGCCGCACCTGACCATCCTTCATGTAGGACAGATCGCCCAGCAGGACATCCCACCCGAGTCATATTCCGAGCCGGACACGCTCGTCGAGCCGGACGTCGCTGTCTCGCCGACCAACGCGGACTGGGCGGTCGCCGTTGCGCACGACGGCCGCTATCCCGACGGCGGCGCCGTCGACATCACGTACGCCTGGACGCACGACGGCGGCAAGACCTGGCATCACCAGCCGGTGCAAGGCATCACCAAGTCGGCGGGCGGCACGTGGGATCGTGCCTCGGACCCGATCGTGGCGTGGGGCCCGGACGGCAGCGTGTACCTGTCGATCCTGCCGGTGAACCTCGACTGCCAGAGCGGCGTCTACGTGACGCGCTCGACGAACGGCGGCAAGACGTTCGGCACCCCGGTGCTCGCCCATTACAGCGACTCGTGCAACTACTCCGACGACAAGAACTATCTGGCGATCGACAACTCGCCGCACAGCCCGCACTACGGCCGGCTCTACCAGTTCTGGACGCCGTTCATCTTCGACGCGCAGGCAACTACGTGTCGGCGCCGCAGGCGGTGCGCTGGTCCGACGACGAGGGGCAGACGTGGAGCGACACCACCTACGTCAGCGCCACGAACGTCGGCACGCAGAACTCGCAGGCGATGATCCAGCCCGACGGCAGCCTCACCGACGCCTACCTGAACTTCGGCGTGGGCGGAATGGGCGAAGACCCGGAGGGCAACGTCGGCCACCACGGCGACTCCGCCCTGGCGGCGGCCGCCGCGGCCGCTGCGCCGGTCGGGGACAACTGGGTAGCCAGGACCTCCCACGACGGCGGCAAGACGTGGGGTTCGGAAGTGCTGATCACCAACGATGCGGGCGAGGGGCCGGCCGGTATCCGGTGCTGCCTGCCCTCGGCGACGGCGGACCCGGTGACCGGTCGGCTCTACACCGCGTGGGATTCGGCCACCCCCGACCAGGTCAAGCTGTCGCAGTCGAGCGACGGGCGACACTGGTCCCAACCCGTCCTCGTCAGCCGGAGCGACAAGGCGGGCCTGGACAGGGTCAACATCGATGTGACCGCGTACCGCGCCGAGGTGTTCGTCTCCTACGGCACTCGTGATACGACCGTCGAGAACGGCCGGTACGTGCAGCAGCAGTTGTCCGTGTCGCACGGCGGCGCCCAGTTCGGCGCGCCGATCTCGCTCGGGCCCCCGTCCGACCTGAACTACGCGGCCGTCGCTCGAGGTAAGTTCCCGGGCGACTACACCGGCAGCTCGGCGACAAACGGACGCCTCTACGTCGTGTGGTGCGTGTCGTCGACTCCGTCCGACCCGACGGCTAAGTACCACCAAACGATGTACGCCGCGGTGATCCACCCGTAAGGAGAGACGTCCAGGGATGAGTGCTCCACTCGGCTGAGGGCTCGGCCACTACGAGGACATCGCTGCGGAGTCGCTGCCGGCGGCAGTGGCGGTGGTGGCCGCGGCCGAGCGCAGGTCGTCGGCGTCGCCCCCGCCGCCCGGCCGCTCGATGTCGCCCGGAAGCAGGCTGTCGCCGCGGGGTTGGCCGCCCACTTCGTTCTCGGCACCGACTCTTCCCCGCGGGCGTTTCTCGTCCGCATGGGGCGGGCCCATCCGCTGGCGGTGGCCGGCAACGCGGTGCTCGACACGGTCGGCCAGCGCGAGACGCTGGACGCTCGCGTGTTGGACCTGCTCCAGGACATCAATGAGGATGCCGCGGCGTTTCGGGTCTCCGCCGAGTACGTGATCGCGTCGATGCGACACGAGTAGCGATGCAACCGCGCGTCGCAACCAGGTCAGAAGCGGCGACAACCATACGATCGCCACGCAGCTTCCCGCTTTCGGAAAGGCGTTCCGCTGGTGGCGTTTCCCCCGCTCGCGCTGCTCTCGCGCAGGCAGCGCGTCAGCGTGCTCGGTAGCGACCTCGCGGTCGATCTCGGGACTGCGAACACACTGGTCTACGCGCGCGGCCGGGGCATCCTGCTGAACGAGCCGTCGGTGGTCGCCGTCGACACTGACACCAACGCCGTCGTAGCCGTCGGCGCGGACGCCAAGCAGATGATCGGCCGCACCCCCGGCAACATCCGAGCCGTCAAACCGTTGCGGGACGGCGTGGTCGCCGATTACGACGCCACCGCGGAAATGCTGCGCTTCTTCGTACGCAAGGTGCTGCGCCGCCCGTCGGTGTTCGCCGGGCCGCGTGTGGTGGTCTGCGTGCCGTCCGGCATCACCGGGGTGGAGCAGCGGGCGGTGAGCGAGTCGGCCTACGCGGCCGGGGCGCGCCGGGTGCACATCATCGCGGAGCCGATGGCGGCGGCGATCGGAGCCGGGCTGCCGGTGAACCAGCCGTCCGGGTCGATGGTGATCGACATCGGCGGCGGCACTACGGAGGTCGCGGTACTGGCGCTGGGCGGCATCGTCGCGTCCGCAAGCCTTCGTGTCGCGGGAAACGCGCTAGACGAGGCAATCGCCGACCACGTGCGCGCGGAGTTCGGGCTGCTGATCGGTGAGCGCACGGCCGAGCAGCTCAAGATTGCGGTGGGCTCGGCATTCCCGGTCGCGGGGGTCAGGCGGGCGGAGATCCGGGGCCGTGAGATCGGCACCGGCCTGCCGCGCAACGTCACCGTGGCAAGCGACGAACTGCGCAAGGCGATGGACGCTCCCATCACGCGCATCGTGGCCGCGGTCAAGGGCACCCTCGATCGGTGCCCGCCGGAACTCGCCGGCGACCTGATCTCCAGCGGAGCTGTACTTACCGGCGGCGGGGCGCTGCTTCGTGGGCTGGACGCACGGTTGCAGCACGAGCTCGGCGTTCCGGTGCTCGTGGCGGAGCGGCCGCTCGACTCCGTGGTGCTCGGCACCGGGACGGTTGTCGAGCACTTCGCCCAGCTGCACAAGGTCGTCGTGGACGGCCGGCGGCGATGAGCGCACGCGCTGTGGGCCACCAGCGGTGACGGCTCCCCACCGGCCTCCCCACAGGCACCGCCTTACCCGGCGTCAGCGCCTTGCCGCAGCTGTGCTCGCCGCCGTCGCCGTGGTGTTCCTGACGATCGACCTGACCGGCTCGGGACTGCGCGGCGCGCACGGCGGGGTTCAGGGTGCCCTGGGCGCGCTGTACCGCGGAACCGACGGCGTGCTCGGTCCCGTGCGGCGTTTCGTGCAGGGTGTGCCGCACGCAGCAAGCAATCGCGACACGATCGACCGGCTGCGCCGCGAGAACGCACAGCTACATGAGCGGCTCGCGCAGGATGCCGCCGGAGCGTCGTTGAATCTCGACCTGTCCAGGTTGCCGAGCACGTCCGTGCCGGCGCGGGTGATCGCACTCGGGCCGGGCTCCGGGTTCGACTGGACGGTCACCCTCGACGTCGGCAGGCACAACGGTGTCCAGGACGGAGAGACTGTGACCGACGGCGTCGGTCTCGTGGGCCGCGTCCTGCACACCAGTGCGAGCACCTGCATCGTGCTGCTCGCCGCCGATCCCGGCTCAGGCGTCGGTGCACGGGACACCCGTACAGGTGAGCTCGCGCTTGCCACCGGGCAGGGCACGAGCGGGTTCGCGGTATCGCCGCTCGATCCCGCAACGCGGATTTCGGTCGGCGACCAGTTGGTCACCGGGCCGGCCGGCGCGTCGACGTACGTCGCGGGTCTGGCGCTCGGAACGGTGACATCGGTGCGTACGTCCGCCGACGGGACGACGGTCGCGCACGTGCGGCCCGCTGTGTCGCCCACCGCCCTGGACATCGTCGGCGTGATCATGACGGCGCCTGCGGCGGAAGCCGCACGATGACACCGGCACGCCTTGCTGCCGCGGCAACCGCGACTGTCGTGGCTCTGGTGCTGCAGGCGACGCTCATCGCTCCGGCGGCCCTCACCGCGCAGCTAAGCCTGCCGGCAGTGCTCGTCGCTGCAGTGGCCCTGGAGTCGGGCCCCGGCGCCGGCATGTCCCTGGGCTTCGTCACAGGGCTCGTCGCCGACCTCGGGTCCGCGCATGTGGCCGGGCTGCTCGCGCTCTGCTGGCTCGGCGTCGGCATCGGCTGCGGCCTGCTCGTCGGACCGCATCGGCATGTTGCCGGCCAGGCAATGCTGGCCGCGGTCGCGGCCACCGTGGCCGGCGCACTCGCCATGCTCGGGCTCACCGTGGTCGACGAGCCAGGCGGCACGGCGCTCGGCGCGGTGCACGGGCTGCTGCCGTCGCTGGCCGGCAACCTCGTGCTCGCTGCACTCGTCGTGCCGCTCGTGCGGCGAGTGCTGCGCGCGGACGCGTTGCGGGCGGTCGGCAGTGGCTGAGCGGCGCAGCCGGCGCTTGACGGTGGTCGGTGTCCTCGTCGCGTCACTCGTCCTCACCCTGTTCGGCCGGCTGTACTACGTGCAGGTGCTCGACCCGCACAAGCCGACGCAGACGGCCGGCCTGCTGCACGGCGGTGAGTACACGGTGCCTGCGCCGCGCGGGCAGATCCTCGACGCGCTTGGCCGCCCACTCGTCACGAACCGCACGGCACACGTGATCACCGTCGACCGGGAAACCCTGCTCGAGCAGCCCGACCAGGGCGCGGCCGTGCTCGCCGGCCTGGCCGCGGTCCTTCGCACACCCGAGCACGACCTCGCGCAGGAGATCACCCCGTGCGGGGTGCACGTCCCGTCGCCGTGCTGGACCGGTGAGCCGTTCCAGCCCGTCCCGGTGGAGACCGACGCCTCGACGGCCGCGGTGCTGGCGGTCGCCGAGCACCGCGAGCTGTACCCGGGGGTCAAGGTCGACACCGAGACGGTGCGCGATTACCCCGGAGGCACGCTCGCCGCGCACATTCTCGGCTACACCGGCGCGGTGAGCGCCGACGACGAGAAGCGCAACCCCAAGCTGAACGATGCCGACACGATCGGCCGCTCCGGCCTGGAGCAGGAGTACGACTCGCTGCTGCGGGGTACGGACGGCGCGCAGGTCGTGCAGCTCGACCCACGTGGCTTCGCCGTCGGAGCGTCGCAGGAGATCGCGCCCGAGCCGGGCGACACGCTGGTCACCAGCATCGACCGCGACGTGCAACGCCTCGCCGAGCAAGCGATCCGCGAACAGATCGCGAAGTCCCGCGAGGCCGGAATGCCGGCCACCGGCGCGGCGGTCGTCGTGATGGACCCGAACACGGGCCGCATCCTTGCCGTCGCCAGCTACCCGACCTACGACCCGCAGCTGTTCGTCGGCGGTATCTCCGTGGCCGACTACCGCCGGCTCATCGAGCCCAGCGCGAACGACCCGCTGGTCAGCCGGGCCATTGCCGGTGCCTACGCCCCGGGTTCCACGTTCAAGCTGATCAGCTCGTCGTCGATCATCACCCACGGCGAGGCGACACTCGACGGCAGATATCCCTGTCCGCCGGCCTTGTCCGTCGACGGCCGCATCAAGACGAACTTCGAGTCCGAGGCGCCGGGGTATCCGTTGACCTTGGCCGAAGCGCTGAAGATCTCCTGCGACACGTGGTTCTACGCATTCGCAGCGAACGAGTACTACGCGGACCAGGCGCGTGCCGACGCCGGCAAGAAGCCGAACGAGTACCTCCAGCACATGGCGGCCGCGTTCGGCGTGGGCACCGCACCCGGCGTTGACCTGCCCGCCGACGAGCAGGCCGCCGGCAGCTACGCCGATCGTGAGTCGAGGCTGGCCCGCTGGCGCGCGAACCGCAAGCAGTACTGTGCCGACGCGGCACGCGGGTTCCCGCAAGAACCCGACCCCGTACAGCGCGCGTACCTGACGAAGCTGGCGCGGGAGAACTGCACCGACGGCTGGCGGTACCGGGCCGGTGACAACGCCGACATGGCGATCGGCCAGGGCGAAACCACGGTGTCGCCCCTGCAACTGGCTGTCGCGTATTCGGCGATGATCAACGGCGGCACGCTGTGGCGGCCGACCCTGGGGTGGAAGGTCGTCGACCCGCACGGCAAGGTCATCCGGACGATCAAGCCGACCGTCCGGGGCGTGCTGCCCGTGAGCCAGGGCCTGCTCCATTACTTCGCCAACGCGCTCCACTTCGCCGGCGACCACTCAGTATCGGGGGCGATCGCTTTCGACGGCGCGCCCTACAAGACCCAGATCGGCGGCAAGACAGGTACCGCGGAGGTGTTCGGCAAGCAGGACACGTCGTGGTTCGCGTCCTGGGGCCCACTCGACGGGCACGGCCACGCCCGCTTCGTAGCGGTCGGCATGGTGGAGCAGGCCGGTCTTGGGTCGCACGCCGCGGCACCAATGGTGCGCACTGTCTACGACGGGCTGCTCGGCGTCGGCCAGCCTCCCGTGCTGCCTGAGTCGCGCCCGGAGACGAGCCCGGTGATCCGGTGATGACTGTGCTCTCCCGCGATCCGGCCAAGCCGTTCACGCTCGTTCCCTCGCGGGTGCTGCGGCCGCGCCGGGTGCGGCGCGGTGTGGACATCTGGCTCGCCGGCGCCGCCCTGCTGCTGGCACTGATCGGGGCGGTGCTGGTGTGGTCTGCCACCCGGCAGCGGCTCTCCGACGAGGGACGTGACCCGCAGGGCTACCTGTACCGGCACCTTGCCAACATCGGCATCGGGCTGGCCTTGGTGGCGATCGCTGCCCGGGTGGACGTGCGGCGCCTGCGGATAGTCGGGCCGGTGCTGTACGGCGCGAGCTTGCTGGGCCTGCTCGCGGTGTTCGCGTTCGGCCGGACGATCAACGGCGCGCACGCTTGGTTGGCACTACCCGGCGGCATGCAGTTGCAGCCCGCCGAGTTCATGAAGCTCGGCCTGATCGCGGGCATGGCGACGATGTTCGCGCAGCGGGCCGCCGAGCGGCATGCCGAGCGACCGACGACGTCCGACGTGCTGATCGCCACCGTGCTGATCACCGTGCCGCTCCTGCTGATCATGCTGCAGCCTGACCTGGGCTCGGCCATGGTGCTCGCCGCGGCCGGTTTCGGAGTACTTATCGCGGCGGACGTCCCGGCCCGGTGGACGCTCGGACTCATAGCCCTCGGCGCGCTGGGCACGTTCCTCGCGATCAAGTCCGGCGTGCTCGCCGAGTATCAGCTCGCCCGCTTCCGGGTGTTCGCGCACCCGGGCGAGGATCCGCGCGGTGCCTCCTACAACGTCATGCAGGCGCACATCGCCATCGCGAACGGCGGGCTGTTCGGGCGCGGGCTCTTCCATGGGCCGCAGACGCGCGGCGCTTTCGTTCCCGAGCAGCAGACCGATTTCATCTATAGCGTGGCGGGCGAGGAGTTCGGGCTGCTCGGCGCCGGGTTGATCATTGTGTTGTTCGCCGTACTGTGTTGGCGCGGGCTGCGCATCGCGGCACACGCCGGGCGTGCCGGACGGCTGATCGCCGTCGGCGTCGTGTGCTGGTTCGCGTTCCAGGCCTTCCAGAACATCGGCATGAACCTCGGCCTGACGCCGGTGACCGGATTGCCGCTTCCGTTCGTCTCCTACGGCGGCTCGTCGATGTTCGCGCAGGCGCTGGCCGTGGGCCTGTTGCTGGCCGTCGCGCGCTACTCGACGACGCAACGCCCCGTCGTCTGACCGAGACCGCGCGGCACCGCGCCCATTGATGACAAACCGGCGTTCGGGCTGCTCGTACCATTGGTCCGCGTGGAGTCCTTGTTCGAGCGGCTGGAGCCGTTGCTGCCTCTGGTCAGCAAGCCGATCCAGTACGTCGGCGGTGAACTGAACGCTCGCGTCAAGGCCTGGGACGGTGTCGCGGTGCACTGGGCGCTGATGTACCCCGACGCGTACGAGGTGGGCCTGCCGAACCAGGGCGTCCAGATCCTTTACGAGGTGATCAACGAGCGCGACGACGCGTTGGCCGAGCGCACCTATTCGGTGTGGCCGGACCTCGAGGCGTTGATGCGGAAGCACGGCGTCCCGCAATTCACGGTCGATGCGCATCGGCCGGTGGCCGCGTTCGACGTGCTCGGCGTGTCGTTCGCGACCGAACTGGGCTACACGAACCTGCTCACGGCGCTGGACCTCGCCGGCATCCCTCTTTCGGCGGGCGATCGCGACGACACGCATCCGATCGTGATCGCCGGCGGGCACGCCGCGTTCAACCCCGAGCCGATCGCCGACTTCATCGACGCCGCGGTGCTCGGCGACGGCGAGCAGGTGGTCACGACGATCACCGACATCGTCCGGGACGCGAAGCGCGAGGGTGCGAGCCGCGACGAGATGCTGCTGCGACTGGCGCGTATCGGCGGGGTGTACGTACCGCGCTTCTACGACGTGGGATACCTGCCGGACGGACGCATCGAGGCCATCACCCCGAACCGCGCTGGCGTGCCGGAGCAGGTCAGCAAGCACACCGTCATGAATCTCGACGAGTGGCCGTACCCGAAGAAGCCCCTTGTGCCACTGGCTGAATCCGTGCACGAGCGGATGAGCGTCGAGATCTTCCGCGGCTGCACGCGGGGCTGCCGGTTCTGCCAGGCCGGCATGATCACCCGCCCGGTGCGCGAACGGTCGATCACCACGATCGGCTCCATGGTCGAGAACGGATTGCGCGCCACCGGCTTCGAGGAGGTCGGCCTGCTGTCGCTCTCCAGCGCCGATCATTCCGAGATCGTCCCGATGGCCAAGCAGCTTGCGGACCGCTACGAACACGAGCGGGTGTCGCTGTCGCTGCCCTCGACGCGCGTCGACGCGTTCAACATCGACCTCGCCAACGAGTTCTCCCGTAACGGCCGCCGGTCCGGGTTGACGTTCGCCCCGGAGGGCGGCTCGGAGCGGCTGCGCCGGGTGATCAACAAGATGGTCAGCAAGGACGACCTGATCCGCACCGTCACCACGGCGTACGCCCAGGGCTGGCGGCAGGTGAAGCTGTACTTCATGTGTGGCCTGCCCACCGAGACCGACAAGGACGTGCTCGAGATCGCCGACATGGCCCACGACGTGATCCGGGCCGGGCGGGACGCCACCGGCAGCAAGGACATCCGCTGCACCGTGTCGATCGGCGGGTTCGTGCCGAAGCCGCACACCCCGTTCCAATGGACGGCCCAGGCCGCGCCTGAGGTGATCGACACCCGGCTGCGCAAGCTCCGGAACGCGATCAACGCCAACCGCTCGCTCGGCCGCAACGTCGGCATGCGCTACCACGACGGCGAACCGTCCCTGATCGAAGGGCTGCTCTCGCGCGGCGACCGCCGGATCGGAGCGGTGATCGAGGCCGTGTGGCGCGACGGTGGCCGCTTCGACGGGTGGAGCGAGCACTTCTCGTTCGAGCGCTGGACGAAGGCCTGTGCCACGGCCGGGGTCGACCTCGCCTGGTACACGACGCGGGAGCGCGATGCCGATGAGGTGCTGCCCTGGGACCACCTCGACTCGGGGCTGGACAAACAATGGCTCTGGGACGACTGGCAGGACGCGCTCGCCGAGTTCGAGCAGGACGACTGCCGCTGGACGCCCTGCTTCGACTGCGGCGTCTGCACCACGATGGGCACCGACATCCAGATCGGCCCGACCGGTCGCACATTGCTGCCGCTCGCACCGCGATGACGGTTCGCCGCGCTATCCCGGCCGACGTCGCCGGGCTCGCTGCGTTGCGCCGCGCCTGGGTCGAGGAAGAGGCCGGGCCGATCGAGGACGACAGGGCGTTCGAGCGGGAGTTCGCGCGGTGGTACGCCGCTGAGGCCGGACGGCGGCTGACCTGGATCGCGACGCTTCTCGAGCAGCCGGTCGGCATGCTGAACCTGGTCGAGTTCCATCGGATGCCGCGTCCCGGTCGGCTGCCCTCGGCGTGGGGCTACATCAGCAACGTCTTCGTCTTGGCGGGCCACCGAGGCGGTGGCATCGGCCGCGAACTTCTCGACGCGGCAATCGGCGCGGCCCGTCAGCGCGGGTACGCGCGCCTGGTGCTCAGCCCTAGTGAGCGGGCCAGGCCGCTTTACAGCCGGGTCGGTTTCGGCGCTGCGGAACAGCTGATGTTGATGCCGCTCGGAGAGTGACCCGGTAGTCGTCGTGGCCGTCGTTTCCGGCGCGAGACACTAGGGGCGTGTCCCGCCGTATGCCCGAGGGGCCGCCTCCTGTGCCGGTGGTGCAGCGGGTGCGGCTGCGTTACGCCAAACGCGACCGGATGCGGTTCGCCTCCCACCGTGACTTCGCGCGGGCGTTCGAACGGGCTTTGCGCCGGGCCGCCGTTCCGATGGCGTACTCGGCCGGATTCACGCCGCATCCCAAGGTGTCCTACGTCGGGGCGGCACCGACCGGCGTGGCCAGCGAGGCCGAGTACCTGGAGATCGGGCTGGCCTCGCGGGTCGATATCAACGAGTTGCAGTCCGCGATCGACGCGGCCCTGCCGCAGGGTATCGACGTGCTGGACGCCGTCGAGGCCGGTGGCGGGTCGCTGGCAGAGCGGATGGAGGCCACCTCGTGGCGGATCGAGATCGACGCCGATCCCGGTTTGGTCGCCCGTGCCCTCGCCGATTTCCTGCATGCCGACGAGGTCGGCGTCGAGCGGCTCACCAAGGACGGGCGGCGCACCATCGACGCGCGGGGGCCGGTGCTCGCCGCGTCGCTCAGCGGCGATCCGGGCGGCCGTGCGATACTGGATGTGGTCGTTCGGCTGGCTGCACCAGCCCCACGACCCGACGACGTACTCACAGCGTTACGCACCGTCGCCGGCCTCGCCCATGAGGCACCGCGGTGGAACTATCTCGCGGTGCGCATGGCGCAGGGGCCGCTCGACGGGACCGGCGCGATCGGCGACCCGTTCGCTGCCGACCGCGTGGCGCGCGAGGCGAAGCCGTAGTCCCTGACCGGACATCAGCACGTGGCCCCCCGCGGGCCAGCAGACTTTGCGAGCCGCCTGCGGCGGCGCGCCTCAACCGCCTCTGCGCGGTCGCGGCTCGGACAGGCCCATACGCCTGTCGACGGCAGCGCCCGGAGGCCGAAACGGAGTGACCCGAGCACATGCTCGAACCTGACAACCCAGCTGCATTACCTGAATCTGAGGCCGCCTCGGCGGAGCCGGCGGCACCGGCCAAGCGGCAGCGCGCGCCGCGAAAGACCGCCGCGGCAACGAAGGCCACCGCGAAGAAGACTGTGGCGAAGAAGTCCCCGGCGAAGAAGGCCGCGGCGAAGAAAGCCGCGGCGAAGCCGGCGGCCGAGCCCGCCGCGGAACCCGCTGCCGAGCCCGTCGCGAAGGCAGCACCGCGCAAGCGGCCGAGCAAGCGAGCCACCAAGGCCACCACTCCGGAAGCCGAACCCGTTACCGCCCAGTCCGAGGCCGCGCCGCCGTTGGCAGAGTCGGCATCCGTCGCCGCCGGCGCGCCCGCCGTCCTGTTCGTGGCCGCCGCCCCCGCCGAGGTACCGGCGCCGGCCTCACGGCGGCGGCGACAGCCGAAGGCGGAACCCGCCGCGCTGGCCGACGAGGTCACTCTCGACGTCGCCGCGGAGGTGGACGAGGAGCCCGAAGAGGTCCGCGAGGCCGCAGCAGAGGAGGCCGAGGGGGCGCGCCGCCGACGCCGGCGCGGCCGGCGCGGCAGGGGCGGGCGTGGCCGCGAGAGCGGCGCTGAATCGGACGAGGAGGTCGAAGAGGTCGAGGAGGTCACGGCGGTCGCGGACGAGTCGTCGACCGCTGAGGTCGAGGCCGCTGCCGCCGCAGAGGAGGCCGAGTCCACCTCGACCCGGCGCCGCCGGCGCCGCCGCCGCAAGGCCGGCGCCGATGACGAGGAGCCGGCTGGCGACGACCCGCCCAACACCGTCGTGCACGTCCGCAAAGCGCGCGAGGCCGACGCCGGTGACGGAGTGCGAGGCGTCAAGGGCTCGACCCGCCTGGAGGCAAAGCGCCAACGGCGGCGCGACGTGCGTGACTCCGGGCGCCGCCGCGCCCCGATCCTCACCGAGGCGGAGTTCCTCGCCCGGCGCGAGGCCGTCGATCGGGTTATGGCGGTGCGCCAGAACGGTGATCGCACTCAGATCGGCGTTCTGGAAGACGGCATCCTCGTCGAGCATTACGTCACCCGTGCCACCGCGACGTCTTATGTCGGTAACATCTACCTTGGCCGCGTTCAGAACGTACTGCCCAGCATGGAGGCAGCGTTCGTCGATATCGGTAAGGGCCGCAATGGCGTGCTCTATGCCGGTGAGGTCAACTGGGATGCTGCCGGGCTTGAAGGCAAGGCCCGCGCTATCGAGAGCGCGCTGTCGCCGGGCGACGCCGTGCTGGTCCAGGTGACCAAGGACCCGATCGGGCACAAGGGCGCACGGCTGACCAGCCAGATCTCGCTGCCGGGGCGGTTCCTCGTCTACGTGCCGGGCGGGGCCATGACCGGCATCAGCCGCAAGCTGCCCGACACCGAGCGGCACCGGCTCAAGGCGATCCTGAAGGAGATCGTCCCCGAAGACGCCGGCGTGATCGTCCGCACTGCTGCGGAGGGTGCCACCGACGACGACCTGACCCGCGACGTCGAGCGGCTGAAGGCACAGTGGGAATCGATCAACCGCAGCGCCGCCAAGCCGAAGGCGGCGCCGACGCTGGTGTACGGCGAGCCCGATCTCGCGATCCGGGTGGTGCGCGATGTGTTCAACGAAGACTTCCGGCAGCTGACCGTATCGGGTGCACAGGCGTGGCAGGCGATCTCTAGCTATGTCGAGGACGTCGCGCCAGACCTGGCCGATCGGGTTGTGCAGTACACCGCGGAAACCGACCTGTTCCAGGAGTTGCGCATCGACGAGCAGCTGATCAAGGCGCTCGACCGCAAGGTGTGGCTGCCGTCGGGCGGCTCGCTCGTGATTGACCGTACCGAGGCGATGACGGTTATCGACGTCAACACCGGCAAGTTCGTCGGATCGGGCGGCAACCTGGAGCAGACTGTCACGCGTAACAACCTCGAGGCCGCCGAGGAGATCGTCCGGCAGCTGCGGCTGCGGGACGTGGGCGGCATCGTCGTGATCGACTTCATCGACATGGTGCTCGAGTCGAACCGCGACCTCGTGCTGCGGCGCCTTACCGAGTGCCTGGGACGCGACCGCACCAAGCACCAGGTCGCGGAGGTCACGTCCCTCGGTCTCGTGCAGATGACGCGCAAGCGAGTCGGTGAAGGCCTGCTCGAGGCGTTCAGCGAGACGTGTCCGACGTGTGGGGGACGCGGGCTGCTCGTGCACACCGAGCCCATCGAGGCGCGGCGGTCGGGTGGCGGCGAGGAGAGTCCGCCACGCCGGCGCGGCAGGCGTGGCAAGGCGAGCGAGCCCGAGACGGTCGAGCCTGGGGTGAACGAGGAGCAGCGTCGAGCGGCTGCCACCGCGATGGCAGCGATCGCCGGCGTAGGCCCGCAGGAGTCGTCCGCCGAGATGGGCGAATCGGCGGAGCCGGTCGCACTGCCCGCCGCTGCTGCCGAGCCGGGGGAAACTGCCGAGCCGACGGAATCCGCCGAGCCGGCCGCTCGGCCGCGCCGGCGGCGCCGGGCGGCGAGCCGTCCCGCGGGACCGCCGGTGCCCGCGGCCGCCCGATAGCTGCGCGGAGCACCAGTGCCACCCCGGCCGCTTTGCCGCGCATGGCCGGCGTGCCGTAACCTGTATGTCGGCCCATCGAGTGGTGGGCCGCTATTGCGTGCGCCGGCCGCGGCGCGAATCCGAGGAGTGGACAGGCTCGATGTACGCCATCGTCAAGAGCGGCGGCAAGCAGTACAAGGTCAACGTCGGCGATCTCATCAGTGTTGAGAAGCTCGACGCCGCTCCCGGGGACGAGGTCGCACTGCCGGCCGTCCTGCTGGTCGACGGCAGTGCCGTCACGCACGAGGTCGATAAGCTGGCCAAGGTGAACGTCACGGCCGAGGTCGTCGCCCAGACCCAGGGTCCGAAGATCCGCATTCACAAGTTCAAGAACAAGACCGGTTACCACCGGCGGCTGGGGCACCGTCAGCCGCTGACCCAGCTCAAGGTCACCGACATCGCAGCCGGGAAGAAGAAGAAGTAGAGATGGCACACAAGAAGGGCGCGTCCAGCTCGCGCAACGGCCGCGACTCCTCCGCGCAGCGGCTGGGCGTCAAGCGGTTCGGCGGCCAGGTCGTACATGCCGGCGAGATCCTGGTCCGCCAACGCGGTACGAAGTTCCATCCCGGCGCGAACGTGGGACGAGGCGGCGACGACACGTTGTTCGCGCTGGTCGAGGGCAGCGTGCAATTCGGCCAGTCGCGCGGCCGCAAGACGGTCAGCATCGTTCCGGGGTCCTGAGGGTCCCGCGTAGCAGCACCGCCAGGGCGGGCCCCGGGGAGATGCCGGCGCCCGCCCGTTTCGTGCGGAGCGGAGGCGAACTGCCGTGTCTTTCATAGATCGCGTCGTGTTGCACGTACGCGCCGGCAACGGTGGCCACGGGGTGGCGTCCATTCACCGCGAGAAGTTCAAGCCGCTCGGCGGTCCTGATGGCGGCAACGGCGGCCGCGGTGGCGACGTGCTGCTCGTCGTCGACCGGAATGTGCACACTTTGCTGGACTTCCACTACCACCCGCACCAGCGCGCCGGTAACGGCAGACCCGGCGCCGGGAGCAACCGCAACGGCGCCGACGGCGCCGACCTGGAGCTCGCCATACCGGACGGTACGGTGGTGCTGGACAACCAAGGCGAGGTGCTCGCGGACCTCACCGGGGTGGGCGCCCGATTCGTCGCCGCGCACGGCGGCCGGGGCGGGCTTGGCAACGCCGCGCTGGCCTCGCCTAGGCGCAAGGCGCCCGGCTTCGCACTGCTCGGCGAACCCGGCGAGGAACGCGATCTCGTCCTGGAGCTCAAGAGCGTGGCCGACGTCGGCCTGGTGGGCTTCCCGAGTGCTGGCAAGTCGTCGCTGATCGCCGCGATGTCGGCGGCCCGTCCCAAGATCGCCGACTACCCCTTTACGACGCTGGTGCCGAACCTCGGTGTGGTCAGCGCCGGCGACACCACGTTCACGATTGCCGACGTGCCCGGGCTCATCCCGGGGGCAGCAGAGGGCAAGGGGCTCGGTCTCGACTTCCTGCGGCACGTCGAGCGATGTGCAGTCCTGCTGCATGTCGTCGACTGCGCGACGCTTGAACCGGGTCGCGACCCGATCAGCGATGTCGATGCGATCGAGCGCGAGCTGTCCCGCTACGAGGGAACACTGGGTGATCTGCGTGATCGACCGCGTCTCGTCGCACTGAACAAGATCGACGTGCCCGAGGCGGCCGACCTGGCCCGGCTGGTGGGCCCGGAGTTGGAGCAACGTGGGCTGCGGGTGTTCGAGGTGTCGGCGGTGAGCCGGGCAGGGCTTCGCGAGCTTGCGTTCGCGCTCGCCGGGGAGGTCGCCGCCGATCGCGCGGCGCACCCCATCCCGGAAACGCGCGCGGTACTGCATCCCCGACCCGTCGACGACGCCGGTTTCGCCGTGGAGGCAGACGCGGAGGGGTTCGTCGTCCAGGGGACGAAGCCCGAGCGCTGGGTGCGCCAGACCGACTTCGACAACGACGAGGCGGTCGGCTACCTGGCCGACCGGTTGGCCCGCCTCGGCGTCGAGGACGAGCTCACCCGCCTCGGCGCCCAGCCCGGTACCGGCGTGACGATCGCCGGCGTCACATTCGACTTCGAGCCGGCGTCCGCCCTCGCCGACGACGAGTACCGGCCGACACGGCGCGGCGCGGACGAGCGGCTGGAGCGCCAGCACCGGGTGCGCGCGGCCGAGCGGCTCGCTGCCAAGCGCGCCAGCCGGCAGCACACGGACGACGCATGACCCGCGATGCGATCGCCGCCGCGCAACGGGTCGTCGTCAAGGTCGGCTCGTCGTCGCTCACCTCGCGCGGCCGGCTCGACCCCGCCCGGCTGGACGCGCTCGCCGACGCGCTGGCCGTACGCCGGAGTACGGGTCGGCAGGTCGTGCTCGTGTCGTCCGGAGCGATCGCTGCCGGCATCGCACCGCTGCGCCTGCGAGCGCGTCCTCATGACCTCGCCACGCAGCAAGCTGCCGCCAGTGTCGGGCAGCTGCTGCTCGCCGAGCGGTATGCTACTGCGTTCGGCCGCTACGGGCTGACAGTCGGCCAGGTGCTGCTGACCGCCGACGACCTGCACCGACGCGGCCACTATCGCAACGCCAGCCGCACCCTGGAACGGCTGCTGGCCCTTGGAGTCATCCCGATCGTTAACGAGAACGACACGGTGGCCACGCATGAGATCCGCTTCGGCGACAATGACCGGCTCGCGGCGCTCGTCGCGCACCTGGTTCGCGCCGACGCGCTGGTGCTGCTGTCCGACGTCGACGGTCTCTACACCGCCGACCCGCGCCGTGCGGGGGCACGTCCGCTGACGGAGGTACGGTCGCTCGACGAGCTCACCGGGGTGCGGCTGCGCGGCGGGGGCAGCGGCCTGGGTACCGGCGGCATGACCACCAAGATCGAGGCTGCCACGATTGCGACGAGCTCGGGCATCCCGGTGTTGCTCGCCGCGGCCACGTCGGTCGCCGACGCGCTGGACGGCCGTGACGGCACGGCGTTCCATCCCACGGCCGACCGCACCGCGTCGCGACTGTTCTGGCTCCAGCACGCGACCAAGCCACGGGGCCAGCTGGTGCTGGACGCAGGCGCAGTCACCGCCGTGGTGGCGCGCCGGGCCTCGCTGCTGCCGGCCGGCATCACCCGGGTGAGTGGCGACTTCGAGTCGGGTGATCCCGTCGAACTTCTCGGCCCCGATGGCGCCGTGGTCGGCCGCGGTCTGGTGAGCTACGACTCCGCGGACCTGCCCACCCTCCTGGGCCGCAAGACCCACGATCTGCCTGCGGAATTTCGCCGCGAGGTCGTGCACCGCGACGACCTTGTCCTTCTGTAGAAGCGTCTTCCGTTCTACCAGGCGCAACGGCATAGTTACCTTACGCGAGGTTCGCTCGAGAAGGGCGAGGGCATGAGACGGTCAATCAGCGCAGGGATCGCAGGCCTGGCGGCAGCGGGAACGTTCGTCGCGATGGCCGTCTTCGCCGGGCCGGCCGCTGCGACGCCGCAGTACGCGGCGCTCGGCGACTCGTACGCCTCCGGTGTGGGCAGTCGCACCTACTACAGCAGCAGCGGCTCGTGTTACCGCTCGCCGTACGCATACGCGGTGCTCGACGCAGCGCGGGTGGCCGCGACGCTGACGTTCAACGCATGCAGTGGGGCCAAGGCGGCCGATGTGCAGAACAAGCAGCTGACCGGGCTGACGAGCTCGACCCGGTGGGTCACCGTGCAGGTCGGCGGGAACGATGCGAACTTCTCGTCGGTGATCACCACATGCGCCGAACCGTCGTGGCTCGGTAACTGCGACAACGCCGTCGCGAACGCGCAGAACATCATCCGCAACACGCTGCCGGGACGACTCGACGCCCTCTACAGCGCGATCCGCGCGCATGCCACGACAGCGAGCGTGACCGTGGTGGGCTACCCGCGGCTGTTCAACGGCGTGGACTGCAATGCGGCGACATGGTTCAGCCCCCATGACGAATCGATCCTCAACCAGACGGCGGACCTGCTCGACAGCACGACGGCCGGCCGCGCCTCGGCGCACGGGTTCGCCTTCGTCAACCCGGAGCAGGCGTTCATCGGGCACGCCGTGTGCGACAGCGTCGAGTGGGTCAACGGGCTGTCCAACCCGCTTATGGAGTCCTACCACCCAAACCGGAGTGGTCAGTCCGCTTACGCCAATCTGGTGGACGACGACCTGACCTGAACTAGCCCACCGCCGTAACCTTGGCTCATGGGTGACGATGCGACTGCCGATGACGTCCGCGCCGTCGCGATGCGGGCTCGCGACGCTACCGCCGAACTGGGCCCACTGTCGCGTGGGGCGAAGGACGCGGCCCTGCTCGCCATGGCCGATGCACTTGTCGAGGCGACCGACGCGGTGCTGGCGGCGAACGCCGAAGACGTCGCTGCCGGGCGGGCGGCCGGCACCCCTGAGGCACTGCTCGATCGCCTCACGCTCACCCGAGAGCGGGTCGCGGCCATGGCCACGGGCCTCCGCGAGATCGCGGCGCTACCCGATCCGGTGGGGGAGGTGGTGCGAGGCTACACACGCCCCAACGGCCTGGAAATCCGGCAGATCCGCGTACCGATCGGCGTGATCGCGATCGTGTACGAGGCACGGCCGAACGTGACCGTCGATGCCGCGGGGCTCACGCTCAAGAGCGGCAACGCCGTGCTGCTGCGCGGGTCCGCGTCGGCGTACCGGTCGAATACCGCGCTCGTCGAGGTGCTGTCCGGCGCGGCCGAGAAGGCCGGGCTACCCCGCGATGCCGTGCAACTCGTACCGGGCACTGACCGCGCCACCGTGGGTCACCTGCTCGGCGCCCGCGGACTCGTAGACCTGATCATCCCGCGCGGCGGCGCCGGGTTGATCAGCTACGTGGTGGACAACGCGACCGTGCCGGTGATCGAGACCGGCGTGGGCAACGTCCACATCTATGTCGACGCCACTGCCGATCTCGACATGGCCGAACGCATTGTCCTCAACGCCAAGACGTCTCGACCGAGCGTGTGCAATGCGGCCGAGACGCTGCTGGTGCACCGTGCGGTGGCCGCCGAGTTCGTGCCGCGCGTCGTCGCTGCGCTTTCGGCGAGTGGCGTAACGGTGCACGGCGACGCCGCGTTCATGGCGGCGGGTGCGACCCCGGCCACGGACGACGACTGGGCCACCGAGTACTTGTCCCTCGACCTGGCGGCCCGTGTCGTCGACGACGTCGACGACGCGATCGCCCACATCCGTCACTGGTCGTCCGGGCACACCGAGGCGATTGTCACTCGCGACCTCGATACGGCCCGGCGCTTCGTCGCGCACGTTGATTCGGCCGCCGTCATGGTCAACGCCTCGACGCGGTTCACCGACGGCGCAGAGTTCGGATTCGGTGCCGAGATCGGCATCTCCACTCAGAAGATGCACGCTCGAGGGCCAATGGGACTGCCCGAGCTCACCACGACCAAATGGGTCGTGACCGGCGACGGCCAGGTGCGGTAGCGCCCCTACCCGTCAGTAGCGGTGTGGTACGAAGGGGCGCCTGCCGAAGCGCGGACCCCCGAAGCGGCGTCCCACGAAGAAGATCCAGATGAACGGGAACAGGAAGAACGGGGGTACCCGCAGGAACGCCACCCAGGCGACGCACGCCAGGACAAGCAGGACCGCGAATGCCGGCCACCAATTCGTCCGGGGGCGCGGAGGCTGTGGCGGGTGGAGGTCGGGCAGGTCGGCGAACAGCGGTGCGAGGTCGGACGCGGTGCGTGCCTGGTAGGCGCGCTGGACGCGCTCGTCGAACTCCTCCGTGGTGAGCCGCCCGGCGGCCAAGTGCTCGCCCAATTCGGCGGCGGCGCGCTCCCGCTCTGCGGTGCCGATGCGAAGCTCACCCATGAGCAACACTGTAATGACTGTTACCGCGGCGTGCCATTAAGAGTCGAGGTAGCGCAGCACGGCGAGCACACGCCGGTGATCCTCTTCGGACGGTGGCAGATCGAGCTTGCTGAAGATGTTGGCCACGTGCTTCTCGACCGCCCGCTCCGTGACGACCAGGCGCCGCGCGATTGCCGCGTTGGACCGGCCCTCGGCCATCAGGCCGAGCACCTCACGCTCGCGGGGCGTGAGCACCGCCAGGGCATCGCCTCGGCGGCTGGCCCCGAAGAGCTGGGTGACGACCTCCGGATCGAGCGCAGTGCCGCCTGCGGCGACCCGGGTGAGCGCATCCAGGAACTCCCCGACGTCGGCGACGCGATCCTTGAGCAGATATCCGACTCCCGCCGACGACGTGGCGAGCAGCTCGGCGGCATAGCGTGTCTCGATCCACTGCGAGAACACCAGGACCCCGACGCCAGGGCGTTCGCGGCGGATCGCGATGGCGGCACGCAGCAATGGACGACCCCTTGCGAGTCCGCGTTGGTGGGGTCGAACACCTGCCACCAGACGGGGTACGTGAACGCCAGCGCCGCCCACATCCAGAGCACGCACGCACCGAATGCGCCGGCCATCCCCAGCACGAACTTGACGATCAGATACCCGAGGGCCCGCCATCCTGTGCCGTCGGCCAACGCCGCGCCGAGCCAGCCCAGCAGCCCCGGGTTGCGGCGAAACGGCGGCGGGTCGGCGATGCGGATCCCGACCACGGCACGGCCCAATGCGCGGTGCACTCGCCCGAACCACCGCCCGGCTAGCACCGTCAACCCGATCAGCGGCAGGCCCAGGAAGGTGATCGCGAGCAGCGTGCCGGCCGCCAGGAACGTCACGGTGAAGCAGAACCCGACCAGCGCGAGAGGCGCGCTGATCAGCAGGTAGCCGAAACTCGCCCAGGATCGCGCCGCGACCGGTCCGCGGAGGAACGCCCGGGCCTGCTCGTTCATGTCCGTCCAGCTTGCCAGCTCACGCGATCGAGTCTGCCGAGGCCCGCAGCCCGGCTCGATGGCGCCAGCACTGGCGTTCGCGGTGCGGTTAGTACGAGCGCGGGGTACGTAGGATCACGCTCTATGTCGCGGCGACGAGTCGGGATCATGGGCGGGACGTTCGACCCGATCCATCACGGCCACCTCGTCGCGGCCAGCGAGGCGGCGCACAGCTTCGGGCTCGACGAGGTAATTTTCGTCCCCACGGGTGCGCCGTACCAGAAGTCCGAGCGCGAAGTCAGCCCGGCAGAGCACCGCTACCTCATGACCGTGATCGCGACGGCCTCGAATCCGCAGTTCTGGGTGAGCCGGGTCGATATCGACCGGCCCGGTCCGACCTACACGATCGACACGATCCGGGACATCACCCTGTTGCGGCCCGCAGCCGAGTTGTACTTCATCACCGGGGCGGACGCGCTGGCGCAAATCCTGTCCTGGCACGAGCACGAGGATGCGCTGCGGCTGGCCCGGTTCATCGGGGTGACCCGTCCGGGCTACGAGCTGTCCGACGCGCACCTGCCGGTCGACACGGTTACCTTGATCGACGTTCCGGCGATGGCGATCTCGTCGAGTGCGGTCCGCGATCGTGTCCGCAGCGGCCGGCCGATCTGGTACCTGGTACCGGACGGCGTTGTCCAGTACATCGCGAAGCATCACCTGTACCGCGACGTAGGCTCGCCCACGTGACTGTGCTCCCCGGGAAGGCCTGCCTGTGACGGCCACGGACACCGCCCGCGAACTCGCTCTGGTAGCCGCCAACGCCGCCGCGGACAAGCTCGCCACCGACATCGTCCTCATCGACGTGAGCGAGCGGCTTGTGATAACGGACGTCTTCGTGATCGCGACGGGCAGCAACGAGCGGCAGGTCGAGGCGATCGTCGACGAGGTGGAGGAGAAGCTTCGCGAGGCCGGGGTGAAGCCGCTGCGCCGCGAAGGGCGGCGCGACGGCCGCTGGGTGCTGCTCGACTACGCCGACATCGTCGTGCACGTGCAGCACGCCGAGGAGCGGCTGTACTACGCGCTCGAGCGGTTGTGGAAGGACTGCCCGACCATCGACTTCGTTCCGGACGGCCCACAATGACCGGCGACCGCCTCGTCGCCAAGCGCCGGGTGCTGTTGCTGCGTCACGGTCGTACGGCCTGGAATGCGCAGCACCGCTTCCAAGGCCAGGCAGACCCGCCGCTGGACGACGCCGGCAAGGCACAGGCGTTCGAAGTTGCCGCGTTGGTCGGCGCGCTCAAACCGGATCTCGTCGTGTCCTCGGACGCCAAGCGAGCGTTGCAGACTGCCGCACCACTTGCCGAGATCACCGGGCTGCCCGTGGTGCCCGAGCCGCGCTTTCGGGAGCGCTCGCTCGGGCACTGGGAGGGGCTCACCCGGGACGAGGTGGCCGAGCGGTATCCGGACGAGTTCGCCGACTGGATGGCCGGACGTGACGTCAGCCGTCGCGGTGGCGAGACCCGCGAGCAGGTCGCCGCGCGGGCGCTCGAGGCGTTCACCGAGATCGACGACAGCGTCCACCTCGCGGTGATCGTCACACACAGTGCTACCGCGATGGCATTGTGTGCAGGACTCTTGGGCCTGCCGGCACGTGACCCTGTCATTGCGCCGCTCGCCAACTGCCACTGGTCCGAATTGCGGCACGGCTCGCGATGGGAGCTCCGCGCACACAACGTGGGTGCGCCTGGCCCCGTCATCCCGCGCCTCGACCTCGAAGAGGATGCAGCTGACGCCGAGGCGTGACCAGCCGACCGGAGCACGATGGCACCGTAGTGACATGACACGGTAGCGGCTTGTCGCACCGTTTGCACCGACCTGACCTTGCTGTCAGGTGCCCCCGCGCCCGGTGGCGACGGACAGCGGACGCGGGGCGAGCACCTTATTTTCTCCGCCTCGGCGGCGCGCGATCCGGACCGCTCGTTTCGCTCGGGCCCGTCTCGTGCGCCGCTCCGCGCCTTCGGCGCAGGCCGCTTCGCGGCAGGCGGGCTCTTCGCGCGAGCGCTCATCGCTCGGTGGCGTGGTGCGGGCTCGGCTTCGCACCGCACGTATCGCTTATCATGGCGGGGTGAGGTATCACTGCCTGCTCCTTACCGGGCCGCGCTGACCAGGTACTACGTCAGCGCGGCTGAGCCTCTGCGATCCTTTCGCGGAGGCTTTCGTTTGCCCGGTATCCCAGAGCAGGAGCAGACAGCAGATGACGAGCGCCGACGACACCCCGCCGTTCCGGTACGACGCCGAACTGGCCCACCGGATCGAGACCTCCTGGCAGGATCGCTGGGCCGCCGAGGGCACGTTCTACACGCCCAACCCGAAGGGTGACCTCAGCGACGGCTTCGACGAGGTTGCCGAGCGCCCGCACGCGTTCGTATTGGACATGTTCCCCTACCCGTCCGGCACCGGGTTGCACGTCGGCCACCCGCTGGGCTACATCGGCACGGACGTCTACACGCGTTACCTGCGCATGCGTGGGGAGAACGTGCTGTACACGATGGGGTTCGACGCGTTCGGGCTGCCGGCCGAGCAGTACGCGGTGCAGACCGGCCAGCATCCGCGCACCACGACTTATGCCAATATCGACGAGTTCCGCCGGCAGCTGCGCCGGCTGGGCATGAGCCATGACACGCGCCGCAGCATCGCCACGACGGACCCCGAGTACTACCGCTGGACACAGTGGATCTTCTGCAAGATCTTCGATTCCTGGTACGACACGGAAGGCGACTCAGCGCGGCCCATCGCGGAGCTGATTGCCGAGCTGGACGCCGACGTTCGCCACCCGGGTGCGGGCACCAACCCGTTCGGTAAGTCATGGTCCGAGCTGACTGAGCTCCAGCGCCGCCAGGTGATCGACAATCACCGGCTGGTCTATCGGGCCGAGGCGGTCGTCAACTGGTGCCCCGGGCTGGGCACGGTCCTGGCCGACGAGGAGGTCACCGCCGATGGACGCAGCGAACGCGGCAACTTCCCGGTGTTCCGCAAGCCCCTGGCCCAATGGATGATGCGCATCACGGCGTACGCCGACCGACTGGTCCGTGACCTGGACCTGATCGACTGGCCGGACAACGTCCGGGCCATGCAGCGCAACTGGATCGGCAAGTCGACCGGCGCACATATCAAGTTCGCCACGCCGGCGGGCAACCTTGAGGTGTTCACGACTCGCCCGGACACCCTGTTCGGCGCGACCTACATGGTGCTCGCGCCCGAACACCCCCTGGTGGACGCACTGACCGCCGACGCCTGGCCGGACGGCACCGAACCGGCGTGGACGGGCGATGCCACTACCCCGGTCGACGCGGTGGCCGCCTACCGCAAGGCGATCGCCGGGCGTTCCGAGCTGGAACGCCAGGCCGGCGTGGCCAAGGAGAAGACCGGCGTGTTCACGGGTTCGTTCGCCACCAACCCGGCAACCGGAACCGGAATGCCGATCTTCATTGCCGACTACGTCCTGATGGGTTACGGCACGGGGCGATCATGGCCGTCCCCGGGCAGGACGAGCGTGACTGGGAGTTCGCCGAGGTCTTCGAGCTGCCGATCGTGCGCACCGTGCAGCCGCCGGAGGGGTTCGAGGGCAAGGCGTATCTGGGCGACGGTCCGGCGATCAACTCCGGCTTCCTGTCGGGCAAGAACGTTGCCGACGCCAAGGCAGCGATCGTCGCCTGGCTGGAGGAGTACGGGCATGGGCGCGCGGCGGTCACCTACCGGCTGCGCGATTGGCTGTTCTCCCGGCAGCGATACTGGGGCGAACCGTTCCCCATCGTGTACGACGAACACGGCATGCCCGTCGCGCTGCCGGATTCGATGCTGCCGCTGGAGCTGCCCGACACGAACGACTTCTCGCCGCGCACCTACCCGCCGGACGACGCCGACTCCGAGCCCGAACCTCCGCTGGGCCGGCTGACCGACTGGGTAAACGTCACCTTGGACCTGGGCGACGGGCCGAAGCGATATCGCCGCGAGACGAACACGATGCCCAACTGGGCGGGGTCGTGCTGGTACGAGCTGCGCTACCTAGACCCGCACGACGATCAGGCGCTGGTCGATCCTGAGATCGAGCAGTACTGGATGGGCCCGACCGGCGACCGGCCGGCCGGCGGAGTAGGACTCTACGTCGGCGGCGTCGAGCACGCGGTGCTGCACCTGCTGTACGCGAGGTTCTGGCACAAGGTGCTGTTCGACCTGGGCTACCTGAGCAGCGCCGAGCCGTACCACCGGCTGATCAATCAGGGCTACCTGCAGTTGCCCGCGTATACGAACGCGCAAGGCAGCTACGTCGAGGCAGCGCAGGTGGAGGAGCGCGACGGCGCCTTCTACTACGACGGCGAACGCGTGAAGCGGGAGTTCGGCAAGATCGGCAAGAGCCTGAAGAACGTCATCACACCCGACGAGTTCATCGCGAACTACGGCTGTGACACGTTCCGGCTGTTCGAGATGTTCGGCGGCCCGCTGGAGCAGTCGCGGCCCTGGGAAACGAAGGCCATCGCCGGCCCGTACCGTCTGCTGCAGCGAGTGTGGCGAGTGGTCATCGACGAGCAGACCGACGAGGTCCACGTATCCGACGACCCCGTGCCTGACGAGCTGAACCACGTGCTGCACAAGACGATTCACGCCGTGCGCGACGGGTACGAGTCGCTCCGGTTCAACACCTCGATCGCCCGGATCACCGAACTGAACAACGCAATCGTCGCCGCATATCCGACTGGCGGAGTACCCCGGCGCGTCGCGGAGCCACTGGTGCTCATGTTGGCGCCGCTGGCCCCGCACATCGCCGAGGAGTTGTGGTCGCGCCTGGGCCACCCCGGGTCCCTGGCCTGGGAGCCGTTCCCTGAGGCCGACCCGGCACTGCTCGTCGAGGACATGATCGACGTCCCGGTGCAGGTGAACGGCAAAGTACGCGCGGTGATCACCGTGCCGGCCGGCGCCGACAACGCCGCTTTGGAGTCGGCCGCCGGAGCGGACGCGAAGGTGGTCGCCGCACTCGACGGTCGCGAGGTGCGGCGAACCGTCATCGTGCCGGGCCGGCTGGTCAACTTCGTCGTTTGATGGCGCAGGTCTCGGTGGTGACCGACTCGACGGCATATCTGCCGCCGGGCGTCGCCCACGAGTACGGGGTGAGCGTCGTCCCGTTGCGGGTGACCATCGGCACGCGCACCGGGACGGACGGGATCGACGTGTCGCCGGCCGAGGTCACCCGCGCGCTACGTGGACGCGTGCCCGTCACCACATCACGTCCCTCACCGGCCGAGTTCGCGGCGGTCTACCGGCGGGTGCTCGACGGTGGCGCAAGCAACATCGTCTCCGTGCATCTGTCGGCCGCGCTGTCAGGGACGTGGGAGTCGGCGGTGCTCGCGGCACAGGACTTCGGGTACGGCGTGGTACGGGTGGTCGACTCCCGCTCGACGGTGATGGCGCTCGGCTTCGCAGTGCTCGCCGCGGCCCGGGCCGCGCGTTCTGGGGCGGCGGCAGCAGAAGTGCAGGACGCAGCAGTGTCCACAGTGGACAGTACCCGGACGTTCTTCTACGTCGACACGCTCGAGTATCTGCGCCGTGGCGGGCGCATCGGGGCAGGCGCTGCACTGCTCGCGACGTCGCTATCGGTCAAGCCGCTGCTGCACGTGCTCGACGGCCACATTGTGCCGCTGGAGAAGGTACGTACGTCGTCGAAGGCGATCGCCCGGCTGGTGCAGCTCACCGTCGCTGAGGCTCGCAGTGGCCCGGTCGACTTGGCGGTACATCACCTCGCCGCTCCGACGCGAGCCGCCGAGGTGGCGGCCCAGCTGCGCGCCGAGATCCCAGACATCGGCGAGTTGCATACGTCCGAGGTCGGCGCGGTGATCGGAGCCCATATCGGCCCGGGTGTGCTGGGCACGGTGGTTGTACGGCGTCGGGGCGCGGCGGGATGATCTCGCACCGGCTGAGCGGGCACGCAGCACCTCCGTGCGGAGCTTAGCGGCGTCTCGGCCAGGCATGCCGTTCGTCATCCACAGGCGGGTTCTCCGTCCACAAGCTCGCGACATGTCGCCCATGTCTTTGTAGGTGCTCCGTAGCGTCGTCCCGTGCGTGAAAGTCGACGGCCGCAGCGCGGTGAGCGTGCTCGGGTGGCCCGGAGGGTGCGTGCCCTGCTCGCCGAGTCGGGCGACGTCGGCGTCGTGGCCGCCGCGCCGGATCGAGGGGAGGGCACCGTGCAGCCCGATGACTGGCTGGCGCCGCGGCGCCCTCCTTCCGCGGCTGACGAAGGACCGCCGGTCCAGCACGTCACCGCACCGGGCGTGTTGTCCGGCCAGCATGCCCTCCCGTCGCAGGGCCTTGGTGGATGGCTGGAGCGGCGCGGCGTCCGGATGGAGGCGGGGCGGCGGTCGGTGGTCGCGGTCGGTGTTGTCGCGCTGGCGGCGATCGTGACCGGCTGGTGGCTGCTGGCCGGACGGCCCCATGCGAGCACGGTTCCAAGTTCGCCGGCACTGTCGCTTGCCGTCCCGGCAACGTCTGCGCGCCCGCACCCTGCCGTTCGGGTGGTGGTCGATGTCGTGGGCAAGGTACGTCGCCCGGGCGTGTATCGCCTCCCGGACGGCTCACGAGTCGACGACGCGCTGGAGGCGGCGGGTGGCGCACTGCCCGGTGTCGATCTCAGCCGATTGAACCTCGCCCGCAAGCTGGCTGACGGCGAGCAGGTCGCCGTCGGCGTGTCCGGGGCCGCTGCGGCGCCCGGCCCGCCTGGGACTGGGGCGGCATCCGCCGCTGCATCAGGGCCGATCGACCTCAACACGGCGACGGTCCAGCAGCTGGACGCGTTGCCCGGTGTGGGCCCGGTGCTGGCCCAGCGCATCGTTGACTGGCGGACCGAGCACGGCCGCTTCGATTCGGTCGACCAACTGCAGGAGGTGAGTGGTATAGGCCCCAGCCGGCTCGCCGACATACGGTCACTTGTGACGGTGTGACCATGTGGCCTGCCGGTGTCGGTGTGCGCCCGCGATCTCGTCGGGTTGGCGTGCCACGATGAGCCCGTGGTGGAGAGCGCGCTGGACGACATCAGCTTCGATGGCACGATTCCTGCTGTTGTGCTGGTCGTCGGCGACGATGAGTTCCTCGCCGCTCGTGCCATCGAGCAGGTCAGCGCCGCTGCGCGGCGGGCCGACCCCGACATCGACGTGGTCGAACGGGCTGGCGCCGATGTCGGCGTCGCCGAGCTGACTGAGATGGTCAGCCCGTCTCTGTTCGGGGAACGCCGGCTTGTCGTGATCACAGACGTGCAGGACCTCAGGGCGGCGGTCGTCGAGCCGCTCGTGCGCGTCATCCGCAGCGGCGCTGACGACCTTTCCCTGGTGCTGCAGCACACCGGGGGTGCCAAGGGAAAGGCGGTGCTTACGACTGGTCGTGCCCTGAGAGCAACCGAGATCTCGTCCGCTCGGCTCACGAGGCCCGACGAGCGGCTGGCCTTCGTACGTAGCGAGGTGCGCAGGGCTGGCGGCTCCATCACGCCGGACGCAGCGGCGTTGCTGCTCGACGCTGTGGGCAGCGATCTGCGCGAACTGTCGACGGCGGCGGTTCAGCTGGTCGGCGACTCGGGTGGGCGTATCGACGCCGCCGCCGTGACGGCGTACCACCGCGGCCGGGCCGAAGTGTCCGGCTTCGCGGTGGCCGACCGCGCGGTGCTCGGCGATGTCGCCGGCGCGCTAGAGACCCTGCGCTGGGCGCTGTCGATCGGCGTTCCGCACGTCGTGATCGCCGATGCGCTGGCCGAGGGGGTGCGTACGGTCGCGCGGGTGACGGCTGCGGGGCGGGGTAACCCGTACCAGCTGGCGCAGCAGCTGGCGATGCCGCCGTGGAAGGTGAAACGGGCGCTGAGCCAGGCACGTGGCTGGAGCGATCCCGGGCTACGGCTTGCGCTCGAGGTGGTGGCTCTGCTGAACGCCGATGTCAAGGGTGTTGCGGTCGATCCTGGATACGCGTTGGAGCGGGCGATCGCACGGTTGCGGGACGCGCGAGGCCGATAAGGGCGACGCCGCTGCCGCAGGAGGGCGGCGCACAACGAGCAGCTCGCCGGCTGCGTGACTCTTGCCGGGTATGTGTGACTAGAGCGCGTTGGCGCGGTGCGCCATGGCGGATTTCTTGTTGGCTGCCTGGTTGGCGTGGATGACGCCGTCACTAACCGCCTTGTCGAGCTGCCGCGCGGCGTGGCGCAACGCTGCCTGCGCCGTCTCACGGTCGCCGGCATCGGCGGCCTCGCGGAAGCGCCGGATCGCCGTTTTGAGCGATGACTTGGCGCTCTTGTTGCGCAGCCGCGCCTTTTCGTTCGTCCGGATCCGCTTGATCTGGGACTTGATGTTCGCCACGAAGGAAGCCTCGAAGTTGTCAGGTACGGGTGGGGCCGTCCGCTGGCGTCGCCTGCCAAGCGACATCCGAACGCCGATGGCGTACGAACAGCCTTGTCAGGTTACCAAGGCCACGGGAGAGCGCCCAAATCCGGGCGTGCACCGTCATGCGGGCGGCTGCCGCGAGCGAGGTCAACTGCCGCGGACGGTGACGAGCTCGAACTTGGTGTACAGGTAGGTGCGCACACCGTCTTCGCTGCTCGTCAGCTCCGTGATCGGGACGTCGTCGCCACCCTCGGACACTGCCAGCGCTACGCCGTCGGCGAAGTACACGTTCGAGTCGACGGGGGCGATGTCGGTGAGCTGCACGACGACGTAGCGCCCAGCCAGTGACTTGACGAGCGTCCGCACGTCGGGTGGTGCGTCGTGCAGCGTAGAAGGTGACGGGTACACCGCCAGTACCTGCTGCCAGTCGTCGTCGCCGCCCGGCGAGGTGTTGACCAGGTCGCCGGCGCGCAGATCGGCTGCGGCCACGCGGTACTCGACAATGGCGCGCTGATCGGTCATGCCCGGGCTCGCTTCCGTGCCGCGGCGGACGCGACGCCTGGGGCGGCGGGCGGTGCATCGGTTCTCATGCGGCCATCTTGGCGGACGTGCCGGCCAGGAATGTAGCCGGGCGCCCGCCTGTTCACCAACGCACCCGCGCGGCGCCTCGTGCGACCATGGATCGCGTCCTGACAAGACGAGTGAAAGCAGCCCGTGACCCAGACTGGCGCCGGCCGGACCGACCCGGCACGCATTCGCAACTTCTGCATCATCGCGCACATCGACCACGGCAAGTCGACGCTGGCCGACCGCATGCTGCAGCTGACCGGCGTCGTCGACGCACGGCAGATGCGCGCGCAGTACCTCGACCGGATGGACATCGAGCGCGAGCGCGGCATCACGATCAAGGCGCAGAACGTCCGCATGCCCTGGCGGGACTACGTCCTGGACATGATCGACACCCCGGGGCACGTCGACTTCACGTACGAGGTGTCACGCAGCCTCGCCGCGTGCGAGGGCGCGGTGCTACTAGTCGATGCGGCGCAGGGCATCGAGGCGCAAACCCTGGCCAACCTGTACCTGGCTCTCGAGAACGACCTGCACGTCATCCCGGTGCTCAACAAGATCGACCTGCCCGCCGCGCAGCCGGATACGTACGCTCAGGAGATCGCCCACATCATCGGCTGCGATGCCGACGACGTGCTGCGGGTCAGTGCAAAGACCGGCGAAGGCGTTCCCGAACTCCTCGACGTAATCTGCCGCGATGTGCCGGCGCCGACGGGCAATGCGGACGCACCACCCCGCGCGTTGATCTTCGACTCGGTCTACGACATCTACCGTGGCGTCATCACGTATATCCGCGTCGTCGACGGGCACATCTCACCGCGCGAGCGGATCAAGATGATGTCGACGGGTGCGACGCACGAGTTGCTCGAAGTCGGCGTGATCTCGCCCGAGCCGAAACCGACGAACGGTCTCGGCGTCGGGGAGGTCGGCTACCTGATCACCGGCGTGAAGGACGTGCGGCAGTCACGCGTCGGCGACACGGTCACCGACGCCGGCAAGCCGGCCGCACAGTCGCTCGGCGGATACCGCGATCCGAAGCCGATGGTCTACTCCGGCCTGTATCCGCTCGACGGCTCCGACTACCCGCTGCTGCGAGATGCCCTTGATCGGCTGCGCCTCAACGACGCCGCGCTGGTCTACGACCCCGAGTCGAGCGCGGCGCTGGGCTTCGGATTCCGGTGCGGCTTCCTCGGCCTGCTGCACCTGGAGATCACCCGCGACCGCCTCGAGAGGGAGTTCGGCCTCGACCTGATCTCGACCGCACCGAACGTCGTGTACCGAGTGGTGCTCGAGGACGGCATGGAGCACATCGTCACCAACCCGTCCGATTGGCCGACCGGCAAGAAGATCGCCGAAGTGTACGAGCCGATCGTCAACGCCATGATCATCGCCCCGAGCGAGTACATCGGCGCCATCATGGAGTTGTGCCAGTCGCGGCGCGGGACGCTCAAGGGCATGGACTACCTGTCCGAGGCGCGCGTGGAACTGCGCTACACAATGCCACTGGCCGAGATCATCTTCGACTTCTTCGACGCACTGAAATCCCGGACCCGGGGCTACGCCAGTCTCGACTACGAAGCGGCCGGTGAGCAGGTTGGCGATCTCGTCAAGGTCGACATCCTGCTGCAGGGCGAGACGGTCGACGCGTTCAGCGCGATCGTCCACAAGGACAAGGCCTATGGCTACGGCAGGGCGATGACCGCCAAGCTGCGTGAGCTGATACCCCGGCAGCAGTTCGAGGTGCCGATTCAAGCGGCCGTCGGCACCCGGGTGATCGCCCGCGAGAACATCCGCGCGCTGCGCAAGGACGTGCTGGCGAAATGCTACGGCGGTGACATCACCCGCAAGCGCAAGCTGCTCGAGAAGCAGAAGGAAGGCAAGAGGCGCATGAAGGTGGTGGGCCGTGTCGAGGTGCCGCAGGAGGCATTCATCGCCGCGCTGTCCACCGGCGACGCAACCGACAAGCGGTGATTGCGGACGTTCAGCTGTGGTAGCTCGCGAGCTGGGCGGCCAGGGCGAGGGCGCCGAGGATCTCGGCGCGGCGGCCGTGCTCCGCAGCCAGGACGGCAACTGCCTCGGACGTCGCAGGCTGCGCATAGCGGTCGATCGAGTCGCGCACCCCGGTAATGAACGGCGGGCCGTACTCGCTCAGCTCGCCACCCATGATGACGGCGGCCGGGTTGAGACAGTTGCACAGGTCCGCAGCGACCCGGCCGATCGTCCGTCCGGCCTCGGTGACAATACGGCGGGCAACCGGGTCGTTCATCGCATCGGCAGGATTCGCCGGCGGCGGACGCAGCCGACGCAGCTCGGCGCGCACGAGTTCGATCGACACGGCGGTCTCGAGACAGCCCCGATTGCCGCATCGGCACCGTTGGGTGGCGCCCGGAATCTGAGTGTGTCCTATCTCGCCGGCAATGCCGGTCGCGCCGCGGTAGGGCTGCCCGCCGAGTACGACGCTCGCGCCGATTCCGTGTGAGGCCTTCACATAAATGAAGTCGCCGACGCGGTGCCCGGCTCCGAAGCGCAACTCGCCGAGTGCGCCGAGGTTGGCATCATTGTCGATCGCTATCGGACGCCCGATGCGGCGCTCCAACTCGGCGGCAGGGGACAGGTCGATCCAGTCGGCGAGGATGGTGGGGGAGCGCACCTTGCGTTGCGGGCCGTTGTCGAGCGGTCCCGGGATGCCGGCCGCCGCGGCTCGCACCGCACCACGGTCGGCTCCGAGCTCGGCGAGCACTGTCGTGACGAGGTCCGCGCATCCGTCCAGGGCCTGCCCGGCATTCTCGTCGACGTCGAGCTCAACGGTGCGCTCGGCACGCACCTCGCAGGCCATGTCGGCGGCGGCGACGCGGACGTGATTGTGGCCGAAGTCGATAGCGAGCAATAACCCGTCCGGCATGACCGGCGCGAGCACCAATGCGGGCCGGCCGCTGCCGGCCCCCGGGCCCTTTGCGTTGGCCTGACGTTCGATCACCCAACCGGCGTCGATCAGCTCGGCGACCAGGCTGGACACGGTGCTGCGCGAGAGCTGCGCGAGGGTCGAAACCTCCGGGCGGGTGATCGTGCCGTGCTCGCGAACGAGGTCGAACACCCGGCGCAGGTTCGCCGCGCGCGTGGTCATCGTCACACAGTAGGGGTCGGTTGACCTTCGGTCCATTCAATGGTCTAAAAGCCGTCCAGTCGCGCTGTCATTCACCGCGATCGGTACGGACGACGCATCAGGATGAAGAATTTTGATTGCTGCGAGTCTCAATTAGGCCCAGCTATTGGCAGATTGATACGCAGCAGAGAATTCCCACGGTTTTGCGTCGACCGGCGAAGGAGTCGGCCTCGTCCTCGCGCTACCGGACGAGCAGTCCGTCTGACAGGGGCGGCAGCTACGAGCCGGGGATTGACTTGCGGGACCGGGCGCCGTCTCAGCCGGATGCGCCTCGATCTGCAACAGGCGGGCGCGGCCGAGGCGTCACGTGGTCCGGACATCAGGGAGGGCAGCCTAGCTGTAGGTCAGGATTGGCTGGGCCTAATCAGCACCGTGCAACAAGTGTCTCGCCCCGCGCACGGTCGCCCAACCTCACGGTAGCCCGGGTGATCGAAGGCGTTGATCGCGCGGGCGACGGGACGGAATGCCTGGATCGTCCAGCTCGACGATCTCCGTGCGGCGGTGAGGTGATCGCGGTGGCCGCTGGCAGACCGCGGTGTGCTTGCCGAGTCGAATGGCGAGGACGACGATCTCGGCATTGCGCCGCGGCACCCGCTGAGATACGAGGGAGTACGTATGTGGCTGTCCATACAGAGATAACGCCGGCTCAGGCCGCCGACCGCTTGGGCATCCGCGAACTCTTCGACGCCTACGCCCACTGCGCCGATCGGCGTGACGCCGAGGGGCAGAAGGCGCTGTTCACCGCTGACGCCCGCTTCGCGGTGTACATGAGCGGTCAAGGGACGGAGCCGACGTACGTGCTCGAGGGCCGCGAGGCGCTCACCCCGGTGTTCGCCGATCTCAACCAGTACGAGGCAACAACGCACTTCAACGGCCAGAGCACGGTCGAGCTCATGGGCGACCGCGCCACGGGGGAGAGCTACACGATCGCGCATCACCTGTTCACCGCCGACGGCGAACGCCATATCATGATCGCCGCATTGCGCTACCTCGACACCTTCGTAAAGGTCGACGGGGCCTGGCTCTTCGCCGAGCGCAACCTGATCCTGGACTGGAGCGAGACTCGACGCTCTACGCGATGATCGAAGCGCACTGCGTCAGCACTGTGGGCCGCCCGATCGATTCCCGCCAGGCGGTCAGAGACAGAACCCAGCGGGCGCGGCTGGCTCATCCCGGCATGCTAGCTGCCGTGTCACACAACGTTAGGGGGTAATCCGGCTCGCGGATCCACGGGTCGGCAGCGAGAGGCGACGCATCGGGGTGGTGTAACCGCCGGCCCAACCGCACGTAGCGAGCGAACGCCGCTTCCAGGGCAGCGTGGAAGAGGTAGTCGCTGCCGTAAACCGTGCGGCAGCCCAGCGCGGTGCACTCGAGTCGATCCGGTCCCGCTACGCACCAACTCGGCCCAAGTCGAGGCGGAGCCGATCCGAATGATCCGCAGTGCGTTCGACCAAATTCCGGGGTGCTTGTGACTACGGGCGTGCTCACGGTGCGCGCCGGCATCACGCCGCACGCGACCGAGCAATGAGACAGCGCCGACGCTGGCCAGCGGCCGGACCATATGGGCGTGGCGCACCCGGGGTTGCGGCAGTGGGATGCGGATGTCAAGGCTGTCCGGGGTCTGCCTGATGACGGCCTCCGGCCAGTGACCGATGATCATGGCGAGCACCCGGCCGTTGCTGGGCAGCACGTCCATCGCCAGCGTCGTCACGCCTCGGGCCTGGGCCCGGGCGACCAGCGCGCGCATCAGGGCCGCGCCCACCCCGCGGCGCTGCCAGGCGTCGGCGACGACAACGCCGACGTCGGTCACACCGGCAGGGCAGGGATCCTCGAGCGTCCGGACTTGGATCCGGTCCGTGGCCATGACGTGCCCGACGATGACGCCGTCCGCGACCGCAACCAGCGCATCGACGTTGGCGTGTTCGCCCGACAGTCGGCGGAGCAGGCTGCCGGTGGGCCTGACCGGGGCGAAGAATCTGAGGAAGCGGCTCTCGACGGATAGATCCTCGAAGAAGGCGCCCAGCGCGGGCAGGTCCGCGGGGCGCACCGGTCGGATGGCGGCGGTGCGGCGACCCGGTCGTGTCGCCTCAAGTCGATTCACGAACCCAGCGCCTTCCTGCCCGCACCAGGAATCCGCGCGGGGTCTCCGGGCTTCGGACGGGCAGACAGAGAGCCGTGACGGCCCCGGGCGAACGCTCGCCGGCCCGGTCTCGGGATGAACCGCGGCGTGCCTGCGGCGTACTGCCGGTACTCGGGGAGAGCGTCGGTCAAGTCCTGTTCTTCGAGACGCACCGCCACGACGATGTAGCCACAGCCCAGGAGCGCGAACAGCAGATGCCCGGCGGTCATCCGCGGCGCGGCGAGGAACGCGATGAAGAATCCGGTCATCATCGGATGACGGACCAGTTGGTAGGGCAGCGGGAGCTTGAAGGTCGACGTGATCTGGCGATGGCCGCGCAGATGCCGGGCGATCTGTCGTAGCCCGAGCATGTCGAGGTGGTCGATGACGAACGTCATCGCGAAGACCACAAACCAGCCGAGGACGAACAGCGCCCAGAGGACGGCCCGCGCCGCCGCGTCATGCAGGTTCCACGCGACGGCCGGTATCGATCGCCACTGCCAGAACGTCACGGCCAGCACCGCCGAGGTGGCGAGGACGTAGCAGGCTCGCTCCATGTGCTGCGGCACGAGCCGCCTGCAGCGGCGCTTGAACGCGGGCCGGGCCATCACGCTGTGCTGCGTCGCGAACCCGGCCAGGAGCAGCAGGTCGATCAGCACCGCGGTCGCGGTGCCGGCGTGCGGACCGCCGCGGTCGACGGTGCGTGGCACGGCCCGGCCGGCGAGGAACGCGACCGCGTAGCCGGAGGCAGTGACGAACGCCAGATAGGCCAAGCCCGCGAATCCGGCCGACGCGACGGCGCGCGGCCTGATTCCGGCGCGCCGGTGTGTCGAGGTCGTCGTCATGCTCATCCTCCGCGTACGGTCGGCGAGCTCACCCGGGGTGAGCTGGGTACGGCCAGCGTCGCCCGCACGGCGGCGGTGTGTCAGGCGTGGAACTACCCCACTTTGCAGCCCGCGGCCGCGGCCTTCGGGTTTGGCGTCGGCGGTGGCCTGCAGGAGGCTGGCTGCGCGACACCTGCCGAGAGGAGGAACCGGTTGGAGCAACGGCTGGGCTCGACCCGCCTGCCGGACGCGACGACGTTGGCGTACGCGACGGCCGGCGACGGGCCGCCGCTACTGTTCATCGGAGGATGGCTCAGCCATCTCGAGATGAGCTGGGCCCTTCCCGCAGAGCGCCGTCTGCTTGAGGGCCTGGCGCGGGGCCGGACTGTGATCAGGTACGACCGGCCTGGGTGCGGACTGTCCGACCGCCCCGCGCAGGTGGGCGCGTCCCTGGTGTCAGAGCTGGACACAGTCGCCGCGGTCGTCGCCGCGGCCGGCGTGGACCGGTGCGACGTCATGGGCAGTTCGCTCGGCGTGCCGGTGGCGATCGAGTGGGCGGCCCGGCGTCCCGACATGGTGGGCCGTCTCGTGCTGTACGGCGGGTGGGCGCGCGGCGCCGACATCGCTCCCGCGCCGGTACGAGAGCACGTCGTCGGCCTCGTGAACAGCCATTGGGGGCTGGGCGCCGACGTGCTCACGGACATATTCGCCCCGGATGCGTCGAGCGGCACGCGGTCCGCCCTGGCCGGCTATCAACGGCGCGCGTCGTCGGCGGCCACCGCCGCGGACCTGCTGGCCCTCTGCTACCGCATAGACGTCACCGGCAGCCTGCCGAAGGTGCGCGCGCCGACGCTCGTTGTGCACCGAGAACACGATCGGGCCGCGCCGACCGACCAGGCCAGGCTGATCGCGGCCGGAATCGCAGCGGCGCAGTTGCGCATCCTGCCCGGGCGGTCGCACCTGCCCTACATCGGCGATGTCGACGCCCTGCTCGCGGTGATCCGCGAGTTCCTCGGGCTGCCTGCGCTGCGCCGCACTGCCGCGCCGCGGCTAACGGCTCGGCAGGGACAGGTCGCCGCCCTGGTCGCGCAGGGGCTGACCAACCGCGAGATCGGCGAACGGCTGGGCATCGATGAACGGTCCGCCGAGGGACACCTCGAACGCATCCGCATCCGGCTCGGAGTCCGCTCGCGTGCGCAGATCGCCGCCTGGTGGGTGGCCACGAACACCTGACCGCAGCACCCAGGCCGGCCGGGCAGTCCGTGGCGGCCTGCGCGATACCTGTTCGCCTCGTGCACGGGTCTGGGGCTGTGACGGAAGCACAGGCTAGCTGTAGACCGAACGGATCGCGATACCGAACCGCGAGAACCACAGGGGCTGCGGCGTGGGCTCCGCACCAAGCGTCGCTACAGGCAACGACGGACAGCAGCGCGTGTGCTTTATTGGTGGAACAACCGGATGGGCGAGGCCCACCACAACTCCAAATTGTCGAAAACTATTTTCAGCCACGAATTGATCGCAACGTATCTCGACGATTTCGTGGATCCGTCTCGGTTTCCACCGGGGCGATCAAGGCGGAGTCGGGCGCGTGCGGCTGGGACGGCACGGTCCGGCAGCAGGACACCGGAGCCGCGGCGCGCGACGTCCCTACGCCTCAGTTCGGAGCAAGCAGATCGCCCACGAACGGCCGGACACACATCCTCGCGGCGGCGGTGGAGCTGACGCAATATCACGGACCGTAATCGCGTGTGAGCAACCCTATCAGTCGACGCAGGCCCGTGGTTGCTGGGCGCACGGGCTTCCCGTAGCCTTTGCGCGACCTTCCGGTTCATTGGCCCTCATACGGAGAGTCACCGGAGAGTCACCGCCGAATCGCCTCGGCGTCGCAGCTCTGGTTGGGAGGCAGAGAACTCGGCGCGGGTGAACCGGGGACCCATGAGTTCATTGGGGTGAATCGGTACGGGGACGCACCGCGCGTTCGTCGTGGTGGGGCTCCGTGCCGTAGGGCATCTTCCGGCCCGAACCCGTCAGCTAACTCGGTAGGCGGTACGAGGAAGAACGGAGTTCCGCCAATCGTGGCGTCGATCCGGACCCCCAGCCGTATTCGATCGCTTCTCGCTGGTGCTGTACTTGCGGCTCTCGTCGGGGCCGGCGCGGTCGTGCTACCGCATGTCGCGGGCGCGTCGCCCGGACAGCCCACGATCCCAGAAGTTACCGCGAAACTCGACAAGCTCGCGCACCAGAACGACGTGCTGGACGAGCAGTACAACCAGGCCACTGCCGACGTCAAGGCGCGGCAGCGGGCTGCCGACGCCGCGCAGCGTGACGCGCTGAAAGCGGCCACCGACTTCGACCGGGCACGTGCCGTGCTTCGGGAGACTGTCACCCGGGCGTACGAGGCGCCGTCGTTCAGCGACGCCGGGGCGCTGCTCACCAGCCGTGACGGGCAGAGCTACCTCGACATGCTCAACATGATGAACCTGATCTCGACGCACCGCGCCGAGGTGGTGCGGCAGATCGCCGACGCGCACGCGCACCTCGTGGCCATGCAGAAGACGGCGTCGACGCTCCTCGCGACGGCGCAGGCGAAGGCCGCCGCATTGGAGAAGCAGAGGACGCAGCTCGAGGCGGAGTCGAAGAAGTTCAAGGATCTGCTCGCGACGCTTACCGCGCAGCAGCGGGCCGAGATCGCGAAGAGGAAGGCGGCTGAGGCGGCCGCCGCTCGCGCGGCCATTGCCAAGGCGGCGGCAGCCCAGCAGCAAGCCACGACGGCAGCACCGCAAGCCACGCCGGCACCCCCGCCGGCCGCTACGGGCGGAGTGCAAAAAGCCGTCGACTACGCCATCGCCCAGGTCGGAAAGGCCTACGTCTTCGCCGGCACCGGACCGGATGCGTTCGACTGCTCCGGGCTCACGATGATGGCGTGGGCGCAGGGCGGCGTGAGCCTGCCGCACGAGGCCTCGGCGCAGTACAACTACGGCACGCACGTGAGCGCCAGCGATCTGCAGCCGGGCGACCTGGTGTTCCTGTACTCGCCCATATCGCACGTCGAGATCATGGTCGGCCCCGATCTGGCGGTATCCGCGGCGGACCCGGCGCTGGGCGTGCGGTACGTGCACCCCTCCCAGGACATGCAGGACTTCGCCGGCGCGACCCGGCTCACGTAGCGCGGGGCTCAGGCCAGCGGGGCGTAGCCGACGTCGCCGCGGCCGCCGACGAGGATGGTGGCCAGCGCGTCGATGTGTCCCTCGATCGGCTGGTAGCTCGCCCGAACCGTCGCCTGTACGCGGCGCAGGAACGGCTTCGGAACGCGGGTTGCCAACGTGCAGTGCGGCACCCATTGCTGCGGGTCGCTGCGCTCACCGAACGCGCGGGGCCACCCTGCCGCCGAAAGCGCTGCGTCCGCGTCGTGCTGGAGCAGTTGCAGCGGCGGAGATGCAGCCGGCCCGAGCCAGATCACGCCGGCCCGTCCGAAGCGGCCGACTTCGGTCAGCCGGATCGCGATCGGCCGGTGCAAGGCGGCCACCTCGACGGCCACGTCCAGCACGCGGGGTAGCTCGTCGCGTGCGACTCGGGCGGCGGCCAGGCTGAAGTGCGGACGATGCGGGGGCACGTCAGGCAACGCGACTCCTGCGGCGCGTACCGCCTCGCGCGTCTCGAGGACGGCCTTGTCGGTCGCTGCATCGAAGGCGGCGCATACCACGGCAGTGATCATGGTGCGAGCAACTGCGCGGCGTCGGCGGGCGACCAGTGCGTGATGGCGTCGCGATATCGGTCCGGCACCACGAGGCCGTCGAGGTCATCCGGGCGGAACAGCGCCACCTCGCTGTGCTCGGCGGACGCCGCGGGCGCCTGGTCGGCCGGGGCCGCGCAGCCGTAGGCGAGCACTACGACGCGCTTGTGCGGGACGGCGTCGAACACGTAGGCGCCGATCAGCGGTCCCACGACGGGGGACAGCGACGTCTCCTCACGGATCTCACGCACAAGGCCGCGCTCGAGCGCCTCGTGCCGGTCGAGCCGCCCGCCGGGCAGTTCCCACTGGCCCCGGGAGTTGTGTGCGAGGACGACCCGCTCGCCCACCCAGACGACGCCCTTCACCGACACCGGCCAGCGCATGTTCAGATCTCGATCACGATCTTGCCGACGAGGTCGCCGGCGGCCATCGCAGCCATTCCGTCGCGGACCGAGGCGAGCGGCAGGCTGCGGTCGATGTGCGGGCGCAGCCCGGTGGTTCGCACGAACGCGATCAGGTCGGCCAGCTCGGCCTTTGTGCCCATCGTCGAGCCCACGACGGACAACTGGAGGAAGTAGATTCGGGCCAGCTCTGCCGGTGGTTGGGCACCGGACGTCGCGCCGCAGATCACGATGCGTCCGCCCGGCTTGACCGATCTCACGGAATGTGCCCAGGTGGCCGCCCCGACGGACTCGAGGACGATGTCGACCCGCTCGGGCAGCCGCGCCTCGGATGCGAACGCCTCGTGCGCGCCCAGGTCGAGCGCCGCCTTCTGCTTCGCCTCGGTGCGTGCCGTCGCCCATACCCGCAGGCCCGCGCCACGCGCCATCATGATCGCGGCGGTGGCGACACCGCCGGACGCGCCCTGCACGAGCACCGTCTGCCCAGGTCGCAGCCCGGCTTTGACGAACAACATGCGGTACGCGGTCAGCCAGGCGGTCGGGAGGCATGCCGCCTCGGCCCAGGACAGCTCGGCAGGCTTGGGCACCACATTGCGAGCGGGAACGATCACCTGCTCGGCGAGCGTGCCCTGGTGCTTCTCGGACAGCAGCGTCCGCCCCGGGTCGAGCGTCTCGTCGCCGTCCCAGCCGTCGGTCGCGATCACCGCGTGCACGACGACCTCCTCGCCGGACGTGGTGTCGAGGCCCGCCGCGTCGCAGCCCAGAACCATCGGGAACTGCTCGGGACGGATGCCGACCCCGCGCAGTGTCCACAGGTCATGGTGGTTCAGGCTCGCGGCCTTGACCGCGACCGTCGTCCAGCCGGGCGCCGGCCGCGGGTCGGGACGCTCGCCGACCACGAGCCCGGCGAGCGGATCGTCCGGATGGGGCGCCGAGGCGTAGGCAGCACGCATGGTGCCGACCCTAATCCGCCGGTTGGTGTCTCTCGGCTGCGGCTCATCGCCTGATTACCTGGTCAGGTCCGCAGGTGCGGACGCGAGCGTCGCCTCGATCGCCTGCACGAGAGCGCGCGCCGACTCGGCGGTGAGCTCCACTGCGACACGCGCGCCGGGGCCTCGCGACGGGTTCGCGAAGTCGATGTTGAGCGTGTGCTCGGCAAGCGCATGTACGGGGTGGTCGAAGTACACGGTGGCGTCGGTGACACGAAACCAGCCCGCAGATCCCTTGCCGCTGCCGGCGATGTTGATCGTCTCGGTGAGGTAGGTGCACATGATGATCCCTACGAGAGGTGGCGGCCCAGGAAGTCGGCGATCTTGTCCCAGCCGTCGACCGCTGCCTCGACGCGGTACGAGGGGCGGTCGACTGCGAAAAACGCATGACCGGCGCCGTCGTAGCTGTGAAACTCGAACTCCTTGCCGTTCTCGCGCAGCAGGGTGGCCAGCTCCGCCACCTCCGCGGGGGACGGGCGTTGGTCGTCCTTGCCGAACAGGCCGAGCAGCGGGCAGCCCAGGTTCGAGAGCCTGGGTTCGAGGCTGGTCCTCGCATCGTCGGGCGAGTCGCGGACGACGTACCCGCCGTAGCAATCGATCGCGGCGTCGAGCGGCAGGCTGCACGCGGCCAGCACCGCCTGGCGCCCACCTGAGCAGTGGCCGATAACGCCGATCTTGCCGTTCGACGTGTCGAGGCTGCGCAGGTACGCGGCCGCGCCGGCAACGTCGCCGACGAGCCGGTCGTCGGGCACACCGCCCCTGGCGCGAGCAGCCGCGGCCGCATCGTCCGGATCGGCGCCCGGCGCCTCGCGGTGGAACAGATTCGGACACACGGCGTCGCAGCCGAGTTCGGCGAAGCGCCGCACCATCTCTTTGGTGGCCCGGTCATATCCGGGTATGTGGTGAATGACGACCATCCCGCCGCGCCGCTTCGGCCCGTGTGGCCGGGCGAGGTATGCCTCGATCTCGTCGCCGCCGTCTCCCGAAATCGTGATCGTTTCTGCGGTCAGAGAGCACATACGCGCATCTAACTAGAGTCTTCAAGGTGCGCTCCCGTGTGCGCCGGCTGCGTCGGCTGCGCTGGCCGCAGCTCGCGCTGATCGCATTGCTGTCGGTGCTCGTGATCGGCTACCTGGTCCACGCCGCAAGCGGCGGGCACCGCGGCGGGCTGCAGCGCGGCACCGTTGCCATGTCATCTCTGCCACCACAGGCGGCAGAGACGGTGCGGCTGATCGAGCAGGGCGGCCCGTTCCCGTATCGGCAGGACGGGGAGACCTTCAACAACGCCGAGCACCGGCTGCCTGTCGAGCCGCACGGCTACTACCACGAATACACGGTGCCTACGCCCGGCTCATCCGACCGCGGTTCCCGGCGCATCATCACCGGCGGCGCAAACCGGGAGTTCTACTACACGCCGGACCACTACGAGACGTTCCACCGGGTGGATGTAGCGCGATTAGCGCAAGCGCTGCGAGCCCGCGGGCCGTGACCCGGCCCGCGCCGAGAGCAGATGAACGGTGACGGAGCGGTATGTCGCCCCAGCGGCGACGAAGCGTGACGCCATCGGCGCCATCTACGCGGCCGTGCACGCGCCGCAGTGGGCAGCGCCGAACCTGGACGGGCTGATCGACGTGCTGCGCGACCTGTCCTGGCTGCCGCCCGGCCCGGTCGTGCTGCATTGGCCGGACCAGCGGCGGTTGGCTGCCGACGACGAGCGCGCCATCCGCGCCGCGCTGGACATCGTGGCAGCGGAGACCGCCGAGACCGACCGGCCAGTTTCGGTCGAGTACCGCGGTGTCGAACAGTGAAACTGTGCCGAACAGGCGGGTACGCGCGGGTCGCTGTTCCGGCAGCCCGGGCCGTTGTTTAACACTGGACGGGTGCCTTCGACGTTGCCTGCCGGGCAGACGCCGCCGCGCGACGGCCGCCTGCCGCACGCGGCGCTGGACGAGCTGCGCGACCTGCCCTTCGGGATATACGTGCACGTACCGTTCTGCGAGGCACGCTGCGGCTACTGCGACTTCAACACCTACACCGCCTTGGAGCTCGGACCGAGCGTCAGCCGGGGCAGCTACGCCGACACGGTGCTGATGGAGCTGCGGGTGGCCCAGCACGTGCTGGCCAACCGGGCGCCGGAGGTGTCGACGATCTTCTTCGGCGGCGGGACACCCACAGTGTTGCCGGCCGAGCACCTGGAACTGATCGTCAGGGAGATCGGTGATCTGTTCGGTATCGCACCCGACGCCGAGGTGACTACCGAGGCGAACCCCGAGTCCGTGACGCCGGCCTACCTCGCCAGGCTGCGTGCGGCCGGGTTCACCCGGGTGTCGATCGGGATGCAGTCGGCCGTACCCCGCGTCTTGGAGGTGCTCGACCGGCAGCACTCGCCGGGCCGACCCGAACAGGTCGTGGAAGAGGCCCGCGCCGCCGGTTTCGAGCACGTCAACCTGGACCTCATCTACGGCGCACCGTACGAGACCGAGGCCGACTGGCAGGCGTCGCTGGACGCGGCGATCGGCGCCGCCCCGGACCACATCAGTGCGTATTCGCTGGTCGTCGAGCGGGGCACGGCGCTCGCCCGGCGAGTCGCCCAGGGCGTGCTGCCGGCGCCCGACGACGACGTGCTCGCCGACCGGTACGCGCAGGCCGATGACGTGCTGCGCCGCGCCGGGTTCGAGTGGTATGAGGTGTCCAACTGGGCCAAAACGCCGGCCGGCCGCTGCCGACACAATGAGTTGTACTGGCGTGATGCCAACTGGTGGGGCGCAGGGCCCGGCGCCCACAGCCACGTCGGGGGAGTGCGGTGGTGGAACGTCAAGCATCCGGTGCGCTACTCGACGCTGCTGGAGGCCGGGCGCAGCCCGGCGGCGGGACGGGAAGTGCTGGGCGGCCAGGCGCGGCTGACGGAGCGCATCATGCTCGGCGTCCGGTTACGTGAGGGCCTCTCGATGCTCGACATCCCGAAGAGCGCGCACGTCAAGGTCCCCCAGCTCGTGGGCTGGGGGCTCGCCGACCAGGACGCGTTCCACGCGGGGCGGGTCGTGCTGACCCTCCGCGGTCGACTGCTCGCCGACGCCGTGGTACGCGACCTATTGGGCTGAGCTGTGTTGGTCGAGATCGAGGACCCGCACGTGCAGTGCGGTGCGTTGATGGAGTGCGGCACGCAGGGCCCGGTGCAGGCCGTCCTCGAGGTAGATGTCGCCGCGCCACTGCACCGCGTGCGGGAACAGGTCGCCGAAGAACGTGGAATCTTCGTCCAGTAGCTTGTCGAGCGCGAGCTCGCGTTTGGTGGTGATGAGCTGGTCGAGCCGGACGGATCGCGGGGGCACGTTGGCCCAGTCGCGCGCAGACAGGCCGTGATCGGGATACGGGCGTCCGCTGCGCACCGCCTTGAAGATCACTGCTCCGCCCAGAGGTCCCGTCACGCGCCAGTTGTCCGCGTGGCAGCGTATCGCGGGGCGCGAGGAGACGGTGCGGAAACCGTAAGCTGTACGGGACGAACGGAGTGCGAGCAGTGAACGTCGACGAACGCAAGCTCGAGGTGTTGCGGGCGATCGTCGAGGATTTCATCGCCACCAGCGAGCCAGTAGGCAGCAAGGCACTCGCCGATCGGCACCACCTCGGTGTCTCGCCGGCCACGATCCGCAACGACATGGCTGCGCTCGAGGAGGAGGGGCTGATCGCCCAGCCGCACACCAGCGCCGGCCGGATCCCCACCGATGCCGGCTACCGCGTGTTCGTCGACCGGCTGACATCGGTCAAGCCGCTGTCCGCCGCCGAGCGCCGCGCCATCGAGACGTTCCTCGACAACGCGGTGGACCTCGACGACGTGCTACATAGGGCGGTGCGCACCCTTGCTCAGCTGACCCGCAACGTCGCGGTGGTGCAGTACCCGTCGCTGTCGCGCAGCCGGGTGCGCCACCTCGAACTCGTCGCCCTCAACCCCGCGCGGCTGATGCTGGTGCTCATCACCGACACGGGTCGTGTCGAGCAGCGGGTGGTCGAGCTGCCCGCGTCGGTCGACGAAGAGGCGGTAGCGCGGCTGCGGACCACCCTGAACGCCCGGCTGCGCGATCGGCTGCTCGCCGAAGCGCCGCAGATCGTCAGCGACCTACCGGCTTCGGTGGCGGCCGAGTTGCGTGGCCTGGTCACCACGCTCACGTCCGTGCTCCTCGAAGCGCTGGTCGAGAGGCATAGCGACCGGATCGTGCTCGGCGGTACGGCGAACCTGACCCAGCACGCCCTCGACTTCCCGGCGATACGCCCGGTGCTCGAGGCCCTCGAGGAGCAGGTGGTGCTGCTCCGGCTGCTGGATCAGTCGGTGAGCTCAAGCCAGGTGATGGTCCGGATCGGCAACGAAAACCCACACGAAGGCTTGCAGGCCACATCGGTCGTGACGAGTGGATACGGTGTCGCGGGAGCGCGGCTGGGCGCAGTCGGAGTGCTCGGCCCGCGGCGCATGGACTACGCGCACACCATGGCGCGAGTCGCCGCTGTGGCCCGATACGTCGGCGAGCTGATCGCCGAGGGCTGACTTCGGCGCCGAACCGGCTGGGAATGACAGCGGCGTCCGTACACTTGGCAGTCGAAGACACTGTTTGCCAGACGCCTGAAGACCGAGGGACTCGCACGTGGCCGAAACCGTCCGCGACTATTACGCGCTGCTCGGCGTACGCCGGGACGCCACGGGTGAGGAAATCAAGCGTGCATACCGCAAGCTGGCTCGCGAGCTGCACCCCGACGTGAACCCCGACCCGGTCGCGCAGGATCGGTTCAAGGAGGTCACCGCCGCGTACGAGGTGCTGTCCGACCCAGATAAGCGCCGCATCGTCGACCTCGGCGGCGACCCGCTTGCGCCGGGTGGCGGCCAGGGCACCGCGAGCAACCCGTTCGCCGGATTTGGCGGCTTCGGCGATGTCTTCGAGGCGTTCTTCGGTGGCGGGACATCAGGTGGCCGGGGGCCGCGCAGTCGGGTGCGCCCGGGTGGCGACGCGCTGCTCCGTCTTGAGCTCACGCTCGACGAAACGGCGTTCGGCGTGCGACGGGACATCAGCGTGGAGACGGCCGTGGTGTGCCAGACCTGCCACGGCAGCGGCTGCGCACCCGGCACGTCGCCACGCACCTGCGCGGTGTGCGGCGGTGTCGGCGAGATCCAGTCCGTGCAGCGGTCGTTCCTCGGCCAGGTGATGACGACCCGGACCTGCCATGCGTGCGGCGGCACCGGCGAGCAGATCCCGTCGCCGTGCCCGACATGCGGCACCGAGGGACGGGTACGGGCGCGGCGCACCATCACCGTCGACGTTCCCGCCGGTATCGAGGACGGGATGCGGATCCGCCTGTCCGGGCAGGGCGAGGTCGGTCCAGGAGGCGGCCAGGCAGGGGACCTGTACATCGAGGTGAGCGAGCAGCCGCACGACATGTTCACGCGAGAGGGCGCCGATCTGCACTGCCGCATCTCGCTGCCGATGACCGCCGCGGCGCTCGGCACCAACCTGGTCCTGCCCACGCTCGACGGCGAGGACAAGCTCGAGATTCGTCCCGGAACCCAGAGCGGCGCGGTGCTGACCCTGCGCGGCAAGGGCGTTCCGCGGTTGCGCAGCAGCTCCCGTGGTGACCTGCACGTCCACGTCGAGGTGGCTACGCCGACCCGACTGGACGAGTCGCAGGAGAAGCTGCTGCGTGAATTCGCCGCGCTGCGCAACGAAGAGGTGTCCGTCACGACCACGCGCACCGGCCTGTTCGGCAAGATGCGGGACGCCTTCGGCGGCCGGTGAGCACGCCGGCGCTGTTTATTCTCGATCCGCTGCCGCGCGGCGACGTGATCGTTGTGGAAGGCGACGAGGGACGGCACGCCGCCCGCGTCAAGCGCATCCGGCACGGCGAGACTGTGCTCATCGGTGATGGGCGCGGCACGCTGGCCAGCTGCGTCGCCGAGTCGGTCGGCGCGGACCGGCTGACCGCGCGGGTCGGAAAGCGGTGGGTCGTTCCGGCACCCGATCCGCGCGTGGTCGTCGTCCAGGCGTTGCCGAAGGGCGACCGCGCAGAACTCGCGGTCGAGCTTCTGACCGAGCTCGGCGCGGACGAGATCGTGCCGTGGTCGGCAGCACGTTCGGTCGTGCGTTGGTCAGCGGAACGGACCGCGAAGGCACTGACGAGGTGGCAACGAATCGCAACAGAGGCGGCGAAACAGAGCCGGCGCCCCTGGGTGCCGGTCGTGGCAGCGCCGGCCAGCACGTCCGAAGTGGCAGCGCGGGCGAAGGGAGCGCTCGTGCTGCACGAGGCCGCCGTCCTTGCGCTTACCGGCGCCGTCTTGCCGGTCGGCTGTGACATCATCCTCGTCGTGGGCCCGGAAGGCGGCATCACCGACGACGAGCTGGCGACGTTCATGGCGGCCGGTGCTAGCCCCGTGCGGCTGGGCGAGACGGTACTTCGCACGTCGACGGCCGGCGCGGCGGCGCTGGCGGCTCTGTCGGTGCGCCTGGGCCGATGGTGAGCGCATGATCGGGCGCCTGCACCACGTCATCGTCGACTGCCGCGACCCTGCCGCGCTTGCGGCGTTCTACTCTGAGCTGCTCGGTCTGCCGATCACGTATCGATCTCCCGACTTCGTCGTGGTGTCGCGTGACGACACGAGCTCCGGGGTGGCGTTCCAGCTGGCGCCGGACCATCAACCGCCGCAGTGGCCGGACCCGGATCACCCGCAGCAGATGCACTTCGACGTCATGGTCGACGATGTCGATGCCGCCGAGCCGAAGGTGCTCGCCCTCGGTGCGCGGCGACTTGCCGGTGGCGACCATGTCTACGCCGACCCGGCCGGCCACCCATTCGACCTGATTCCGCGCCCGAAGTGGGCGCCATCCATCGGCTAACGTGAACGGGAGGCACCGTGGGCATCGTTACACCGGGCTTCACCGGCCGCAATCGGGCAAGTAGCGCCGATCTGCCGCCGGGCCAGTATCTAACGCGCGACTTCCCCGTGCTGTCCGCCGGTCCGACACCGAAAATCCGGCTCGACGACTGGGAGTTTACGATCACCACCGAGACCGGCGAGGTGAAGCGCTGGGACTGGCCGGGGTTTTCCGCCTTGCCGGTCCAGCAGATCACAGTCGACCTGCACTGCGTCACGCGCTGGTCCAAGCTCGGTACGTCCTGGGAGGGTGTCTCGCTGGACGACCTGATCGGGAGCGTCGACACGTCGGCCGACTACGCGCTGGTGCACTCCTACGGCGGCTACACCACGAACCTGCCGGTGGAGGATCTGCTCGAGGGGCAGGCGTGGATCGCGTTCCGCTACGACGCCGATGAGCTCGCACCGGAGCACGGCGGGCCGGCCCGGCTGCTCGTGCCGCATCTGTACCTGTGGAAGAGCGCCAAGTGGGTCCGTGGCATCACGCTCGCTAATCAGGACCAGCCGGGGTTCTGGGAGAGCCTCGGCTACCACAACTACGGGGATCCATGGCGCGAGCAGCGGTACTGGGGCGACTGACCTGGCAGATGGCGACCGTGGCGGCGCTGCGTGACGAGACCGCGACGGCGCGGACGCTGACGCTCGACGTAGCCGGCTGGCCCGGGCACTTCGCCGGCCAGCACGTCGACATCCGGCTGACTGCTCCCGACGGCTACACCGCAGTGCGCTCGTACTCGATCGCGTCGGTCGCTGCGGGCGAGCGGATCGACGTGACCGTCGAGCCGGTGATGGACGGTGAGGTGTCGCCGTATCTGGCGCGCGTCATAGGGGTCGGCGATCCGCTCGAGGTGCGTGGCCCGCTCGGCGGCTGGTTCACCTGGCGCGCGGCGCAAGCCGAGCCGGTGCAGCTGGTCGCCGGCGGCTCGGGCGTCGTGCCGCTCATGGCGATGCTGCGCGCCCGCGCGGCGGCAGCGAGCGCCGCGCCGTTCCAGCTGCTGTACTCGACGCGGCGCCCGGACTCGGTGATCTATCGCGACGAGCTCCAGCGCTATGCAGGCGACGGCCTGCCGCTCAGCTACGCCTACACGCGGGCCGTGCCCGAGGGTTGGCCACGGGCACCGGCACGGGTGGACGCAGCGCTGCTCGCGGCGGTCACGTTTGCGCCGGAGGTACGCCCCACGTGCTACGTCTGCGGCCCGACACCGTTCGTCGAAACCGTGGCAGACCTGCTCGTCGCCACCGGGCACGACGCCCGGCGCGTCCGCACGGAGCGATTCGGAGGACCATGATGACCCACCTGGACGGAAACGCCGCCGCCGGCGACCTGCGCACGATCTTCGCGGTCGACGTCACGGCCGCAACGGGCCAGTGTGCTGCCTGCGGGCGGACCGCACCACTGGGTACAGCACAGCTGTACAACCAGGCGCCGGGCCTCGTGGTACGTTGCACCGGCTGCGACAGTGTCCTGCTCCGCTTGGTCAACGCTCCCGGACGTGCCTGGCTCGATGTCCGCGGGCTGAGGTACCTGCAACTGGAGACCGGCTAGAACGGGTACGGGGGCGGCTCGCTTCGCACCGTTACCCAGCGCGTCTCGGTGAACGCCTCGACGTTCGCGGCTGGGCCGCCGAAGCGGACACCGGTGCCGGACACGCCGACCCCGCCGAACGGCACGTTGGCTTCGTCGCTCACCGTCTGGTCGTTGATGTGGACGATTCCCGAGGGAATGCGATCGGCGACGGCGAGTCCGCGCATCACATCCCGTGTCACGATGCTGAGCGACAGGCCGTAATCGGACGCGGCGGCCAACTGTGCCGCCTCGTCGACCGACGACACGCGAACAACCGGTGCGACCGGCCCGAAGATCTCCTCGGTCCAGGCAGGTGATTCCGGCGGTACCTCGGCGAGGACGGTCGGCCGGTAGAACAGCCCGTCGTACTCGCCGCCGGCGGCGACCTTCGCTCCGGCGTCGCGGCTGGCGGTGACCATGCCGTGTATCTTGTCGCGCTGCCGCTCGTCGATGATCGGACCGAGCGCGACCTCGTCGGTTGCCGGGTTGCCGACCGGCAGCCCGGCTGCCTTTGCCGACAGCGCCTCCACGAAGTCGTCGTAGTGCCGCTCGTGCACGATGTGCCGGCCGGCCGTCATGCAGATCTGGCCCTGGTGGAAGAACGACCCGAAGGCGGCCAGCGTCGCGGCCTGGGCGACGTCGGCGTCGTCCAGGACGAGCATCGCAGAGTTGCCGCCCAGCTCGAGGTGTACGCGCTTGAGATGCCGACCGGCGAGTTCGGCCACCCGGCGACCCGCCGTCGTCGACCCGGTAAAGGAGACGACGCTCACCTGGGGGTGTGTGATCACGGCTTCGCCGACTGCGGGATCGCCGGGCAGCACCTGCAGCAACCCGGCTGGCAGGCCGGCCTCCTCGAGAATGCGGGCGATCACCACACCGCCGGTGACGCCGGTGCGCGGATCCGGCTTGAGGATCACCGCGTTGCCCAGCGCCAGTGCCGGAGCAACCGAGCGGATGCCCAGGATGATCGGCACGTTGAACGGCGAGATCACTCCGACGACGCCCGCCGGGACGCGGCGGGCCATGGACAGCCGCGGCTCCTCGCTCGGCAGTAGGTCGCCGTACGGGCGGCTGGGCAGGGCCGACGCCTCGAAGCACTCCTGCTCCGCGACATGCAGCGCGAAGTCGGCGATGCCGGGGATGGCGCCGACCTCGCGGACGTTCCACCACTTGATTTCGTCTGCGTACTGCGACCACAGTTCGCCGGCCTTACGCAGCACGGCCGCACGTTGCGGGTACGGCGTGGCCGCCCATCCGGGCTGTGCCGCCGCAGCGCTCTGTACGGCGCGGTCCACGTCCGCGGTCGTGGGCCTGCCGAGGCTGCCGAGCGTGGCGCCGGTGGCCGGTTCGATCACCGGGTATTCGCCGCCGGATGCTGCCGTCCACTCACCGTCGAGATAGATCATGCCGCGCCAGCGCGCTTCGTCGAGAAGGGTCATTACCTGCTCCCATCGTGATGGAGTACATCGTCGGCGATGGCGAACGCCCGATTGGCGCGCGGCAGGCCGGCGTAGACGGCGGTGTGTAGCAGTACCTCGCGAATCTCCTCGGGGCTCGCCCCGTTGCGCAATGCCCCGCGTACGTGCATCGCCAGTTCGTGTTCGGCGCCCAGCGCCGTGAGCACGGCGAGGGTGATCAGCGACCGCTCACGGCGTGGCAGGGCGGGCCGCGTCCACACCTCGCCCCAGGCATATCGGCTCAGAAAGTCCTGGAACGGCGCGGTGAACTCGCTCGTGTGGGCGGTAGCCCGGTCGACGTGCGCGTCGCCAAGGACGGCCCGCCGCGTGGCCTCGCCGCCCGTGAAGTGCTCGAGCAGCCGGGCCGCGATCGGTCCCGCCTGCTCGACGGTGGGGATGTGCGCGGCCCCGGGCAGCACGCAAAGGCGCGCCATGGCGATGCCGTCGGCGATCGCGTCGGCGTGCGCGACGGGGATGGCCTGGTCCTGCGAGCCGGCGATCACGAGCGTCGGCGCGCCTATCCGCGGAAGGTCGGCGCGCAGGTCCATCGCGGCGATGGCCTCACAACAGCGGGCGTAGCTCTCCGGATCCGTGCTCTGCAACATGGCCGTCAGCCGGGCGACCAAATCGGGGTCGCGTGCGGCGAGTTCCGGAGTGATCCAGCGGGCGACGACCGGTCCTGCGATTGCCGCCATCCCGCCGCGGCGGACGGCGGCGGCGCGCTCGTGCCAGCCCGGCGCGGGAAGGTGCGCTGCTGTCGACAGCAACGCCAGCCGGCCCACCCGCTCGGGATGGTGCGCAGCCAGCCACATCGCCACCATCCCGCCGAGCGACAGGCCCGCGACATGGGCGCGGCCGACGCCGTGCTCGTCAAGGTGAGCCAGCACGTCGTCGCCCAGGTCCGCGATCGTGCAGGGCCCGGGCACGGGGGGCGCATCGCCGTGGCCGCGAGTGTCGATACGGATGACGCGCAGCCGCTCGGCCAGCGGCCCGACCAGGCCGTCCCAGATGGCGGTGGTCGTGCCGACGGCATTCAGCATCACCACCGGCGGACTCATCGCTTCCGCCCGCGCAAATAGGCGTCGACGAGGTCGCCGGCGTGGCCAAGGTAGGTCACCGGATCGAGCACACCGGGATCGATGTCCAGCGCATCGAGATTCCCCTTGCGTGCGGCCTCGCTGACCGTCTGCTGCGCCGCGGCCCGCCCCATCGCCGGCGCCAGGTGTGCCGCGACGCGGTCGGCGAGCAACAGCCCGGACGTCCGCCTCAGGTTCTGATGCATCGCCTCGACGTCCACCTCCAGCCCGTCCAGGCACTGGCGCAGTCGCGCCGCGGCGCCACCCGTCCAACGGAGCAGCGCCGTGAGCGCGGGCCACTCGGCATGCCAGGCGCCGGCCGCCCGCTGCTGTTCGCCGGGCATGGCGGCGTACACCGTGGCTGCGAGCCCCGGCGCCTGGGCAGCGGCAGCCCGTGCGGTGACCGCCGCGATGGGATTCTGCTTGTGCGGCAGGGACGACGAGCCGCCCGGCGTCGCCTCCTGTACCTCGCCCACCTCGGTCTGGGCGAGCAGTACGACGTCCGTGGCGACCTTGCCGGCCACGCCCGCGGCGGTGGCCAGGTCGCCGGCCAATTCTGCGACGCGGGTTCGATCGGTGTGCCAGACCGCGTCCGGGTCGGTGAGGTCGAGCTCGCGGGCGAACGCCCGGCGGACTGCCGGCCCGTGTGGGTGCAGCGCGGCGAGCGTGCCCGCCGCGCCTCCGAGCTGCGCGGCGAACTCGAGGCCGCGCAGCCGCGCCACGGCCCGGTCAAGCCCGGTGCCCCAGCCTGCCGCCACCGCACCGAACGTCGTGGGCGACGCGTGCTGAAGCAGGGTGCGCCCCGCCATCGGGGTATCCCGGTGCTCCTGGGCCAGCCGCGCGGCGGCGTCCGCCGCAGCTGCGAGGTCGTCGACTATCACGCACGCCGCCCGCCGAGCAACGAGCATCGCGGCCGTGTCGAGAATGTCCTGGCTGGTGGCGCCCACGTGCACGGCGTCCCCGCCCGCTGGGCCGACCCGGGTGCGCAGCCGCTGCACCAGCGGGATGACCGGATTGCCGCCGGCCGCCGCCTCCGCGCCGAGCGACTCGACTGGTACCCAGTCGGCATCGGTGCAGGCGTGTGCCACCGCGTCGGCGGCGCTCGAGTCGACCACGCCCGCCAATGCGGCCGCGCGAGCGAGCGCCGCCTCCGCGCGGAGCATGGCCCGCACCCAGGCAGCATCGTCCACTTCGGCGGCCACCCGCTCGGCGCCGAAGATCGAATCCCAGAGTGCGCTCATACGGTGAAGAATGGCGTCTCGCGGTCGCCCTGCAACCGGATGTCGAAGCGCAGTGTGCCGTCCGGCCGCACCACCGCCGTCAGCAACGCCCTATCGGCGGCGGAAAGTGATGTCAGCACCGGGTCGGCGGCGTTGGCCGCGGTCTCCTCGGCGAAGTAGATGCGCGTTACCAGTCGCTGCAGCAGGCCCCGCGAGAACACCGACACGTCGATGTGCGGCGCCTCGACGGTGCCGTCCGGCGCAGGTAATGGCGCCGGCTTGACGGTGCGGAACCAAAACGTGCCGTTGGTGTCGGTAGCGCACCGCCCGAAGAGGTCCGGGGCCGACTGCCACGTCTCGACCAGGCCGTCGGGAACCGGATCCCTCGCACCGTCGGTGAGCTGCCCGGTGATCAGTAGCGCGCCGCGGGTGCCCTCCGGTACCGCCGCCGGGCCGTCCGGCCACGGCAGCACGATGGAAAGGAACGGGCCGACCGTCTGCGAAGGCGTGCTCATTGCGGCGCCTCGAACGGGGTCTGCTCGCGCCCGCGCAGCACGATGTCGAACCGGAATCCGAGTGCCCAGTGATCGGTCGAGGCGTCATGGTCGTAGGCACTGATGAGCCGGGCACGGGCGTGCGGGTCGGGTACCGAGTTGAAGATGGGATCCTGGAAGAAGAGCGGATCGTCGGGAAAGTACATCTGCGTGACGAGGCGCTGGGTGAACGCCTGGCCGAACACCGAGAAGTGGATGTGCGCCGGGCGCCAGGCGTTGTCGTGGTTGCGCCACGGGTAGGCACCGGGCCGGATCGTGGTGAAGCGGTAGCGGCCCTCGGCGTCGGTGGCCACCCGGCCGGCGCCCGTGAAGTTCGGGTCGAGCGGGGCCGGCCAGCGGTCGACGGCGTGCGCGTACCGTCCCGCTGCGTTGGCCTGCCACACCTCGATCAGGCTGTTGGGGACGGGGTATCCGTCGCCGTCGAGCAGCCGTCCGGCAACGACGATCCGCTGTCCGATCGCCGCGCCGCCGTTGGTGAGGTCGTCATCGCCGGCGCGCACGCGTTCCGCACCGAACACCGGTCCGGTCAGCTCCGTGAGGCGCTGCGGCAGGACGGAAAGCGGACGCGTCGGGTGTCGCAGCTTCGTGCTGCCGTAGTCGGGGTAGTCGTGGGGCGGATGCGTACCAGGCGGGTCGGCTCGGTAGGTCATCGGTAGCTCCATCCCTCGGCGTACGGCAGGCCCGTGTAGTTCTCGGCGAGTGCAGTGGCCATGGGCCGTGACGACGCGACGTACCGCAACGCCGCGCCGGCAAGCTGCTCGTCGAACGCGTCGCCATGCGGGTCGACGTGGAGCATCGACGTCATCCACCACGAGAACTGCGTGTATCGCCAGACCCGGTTCGACACCGCTTTTGTGTACGTTTCGAGCAGGTCGGTGCGGCCATCGGCGTAGTAGCCGCCGATGGCGCGTGCGAGCACCCGGACGTCCGCGATCGCGAGGTTCATGCCCTTCGCGCCGGTCGGTGGAACTATGTGCGCCGCATCGCCGGCGAGGAACAGCCGCCCGTGCTGCATCGGCGTGGCGACGAAGCTGCGCATCGGCGTGATTCCTTTGTCCAGCACGGGTCCTTCGCTGAGTGAGAAGCCGGCGTCGTCGGAGAACCGAGTGGAAAGCTCGGACCAGATGCGTTCGTCCGGCCACGCGTCGAGCTGTTCGTCCGGAGCGACCTGCAGGTAGAGGCGGGTGATAGTCGGACTGCGCATCGAGTGCAGCGCGAAGCCGCGAGCGTGCCTGGCGTAGATCAGCTCATCCGCCGACGGCGGCGCCTGCGCCAGGATGCCGAGCCACGCATAGGGATAGTCGCGCTCGTATGTCGTCAGGCCCGCGACGTACCCCCGGCTCACGCCGTGAGAACCGTCGGCGCCCACCACGAAGTCGCAGTCCAGCCCACCACCGGCGAAGGTGATCCGGGGCCGCTCACGGTCGAGTCCCGAAAGCGCGATGTCGGTGATCTCGAAGCGGACGTCGCCCCCGGCATCCAGGCGGGCCGCGATCAGGTCCTTGACGATCTCCTGCTGCCCGTACACCGTGATCGTGCGCCCGACCAGATCGGCGAAGTCGACGCGGTGCCCGCGCTGTCCGAAGCGCAGCTCGATTCCCTCATGCCGCATGCCCTCGGCGTCAAGGCGCTTGCCGACGCCTGCCTCGCGCAACGTCTCTGCGGAGCCGTGTTCGAGCACGCCGGCGCGCACCCGGCGCTCGACGTACTCGCGGTCGCGGCACTCCAGCACCGTGGAGTCGACGCCCGAAAGGTGGAGCAGTTGCGACAGCAGCAGGCCGGCCGGCCCGGCACCGAGGATGCCGACCTGGGTGCGCATGCGGCAAGCCTGCGCCGTCCCGCTCGCGCGCTGCGCCTACACTTCCGCTCAGTGGAAGGCAACACGGTAACCGGCAGGGCGCTCGCCGTCCTGGAAGTGTTCAGCGCCGAGCATCCGCGGCTGCGGCTGGCGCAGTTGAGCCGGCGGACCGGGCTGCCGCTCACCACCACGCACCGGCTCGTCGGCGAGCTCGCCCGCTGGGGGGCCCTCGAACGTGACGACACGGGCGCGTACCGGATCGGGCTGCGGCTGTGGGAGGTGGCGAGCCTGGCGCCGCGCAGCGTCGGGCTGCGCGAGGCGGCGCTGCCCATCCTGGGCGACCTGTACGAGGCGACGCACCAGAACGTCCAGCTCGCGGTACTGGACGGTACGGACGCCGTGTACATCGAGCGAATCTCGGGGCGGGACGCCGTGCATGTCGTGACACGCGTCGGCGGCCGGCTGCCGCTGCACGCGACGGGCGTCGGCCGCGTACTCCTCGCTCACGCGCCGGACGAGCAGCGCGAACGGGTGCTCGCCGGGCCGCTCGTCCGCTACACCGAGCGGACGCTCACCGACCCGCGGCGGCTACGCCGCGAGCTGGCGGAAGTCCGCCGTACCGGGGTGGCCATCACCCGCGGCCAGATCGAGCTGATCTCGACATCCGTCGCCGCGCCGGTGTGGGACGGCGGGCAGGTCGTCGCTGCCGTGTCGGTGGTCGTGCCGGAGAGCCACGATCCGCACCGCTACGTCCCCGCGGTTGTCACGGCAGCCCGCGGCATCTCCCGCGCGTTGACCCGCTCCTAGGCGTATCGCCGGCCTATCGCGCGATCGAGAGGGACAGACCGAACAGGCCGTCCCGGTCGGTCCACCACCTGCTGAGCTCGAATCCGGCGGCGGCCAGTTCTGCGGCCACACCTTCGCGACGGAACTTCGCAGAGACCTCGGTGCGCATTTGTTCGCCGCGCGCGAAGTGCACCTCCAGTTCGAGCTGCTCGACTCGCACCCGCTGGTCGCGCAGCGAGCGCAGCCGCATCTCGATCCACTCGGCCTCGGCGTTCCACACGGCGATGTGGGCGAACGCATCCGGGTCGAAGTCGGCCTTCAGCTCGCGGTCGATGACGTAAAGCACGTTCTTGTTGAACTCGGCGGTGACGCCTGCCGCGTCGTCGTAGGCCGGGACCAGCACATCGGGGTTCTTGACCAGGTCGGTGCCGAGCAGCAGCGCCTCACCCGGCTGCAGCACTGCCCGGAGCGAGCGCAGGAATACCGCGCGCTCGTTCGGCACGAGGTTGCCGATGGTTCCGCCGAGGAACGCCACCATGTGCCGCCCGTCCTGGGGCAGCCGGTCGAGATGCTCCTGGAAGTCGGCCACAACGGCATGGACGGCCAGCCCCGGGTAGTCCGCGAGCAAGCCCGCTGCGGCCTGGCGCAGTGCGGACTCGGAGACGTCGACCGGTACGTAGCGGGTGAACGCCTGCGTGTCGAGCAACAGCCGGGTCTTTTCCGCGGACCCGGCGCCCAATTCGACGAGCGACGTCGCCCGGGACACCGATGCGATCTCCGCTGCCCGCTCGACGAGGATGGACCGCTCGGCCCGGGTTGGGTAGTACTCGGGCAGCCTGGTGATCTGCTCGAACAGCTCGCTGCCACGCTCGTCGTAGAACCACTTGGGTGGCAGCCACTTCGGGCTCGCGGTGAGTCCGCGGAGTACGTCCGCGCGAAGCGCCGCGCCGAGGAAGTCCGGCGGGAGATGAGTCTCGAGCGTCAGGCTCACGTGATCTCCAAGGGGGCGATGTGCACGCCGTCGGGCGTGCCGGTGAGCAGGCTTCGGTCGGGGACGTGGTGCCATCCCGGCTCGTCGTCGGACGGTTCGGATGCCACGAGGACGCCGCGCCGGTCGGCTCGCCAGTACAGCGTGTCGCCCCAGGTAGTGGCCGCGATGGTTTCGCCGTCGAGGGCGAGCAGGTTCAGGCGGGCGTCGGGAGGCGCTGCGGCGACGGTGCTGCGTAGCGCGTCGGGCAGCGGCATCCCGGCTTCCAACCAGCTGTGGGTCAGCGCCCACAGCAGCGCCGAGTCGCTCGGCGCGTCCAGGCGCAGCAGTCGCTGCGGTGGCAGCGCGGCGGCGAGCACGGATGCGGACTGCGGCCACCCCGGAAGGGCACCGTTGTGGCTGAACAGCCAGCGCCCATCGCGGAACGGCGCGGCTGCGCCTTCTGCGTGCCCCATACCGGCCGTACCGGAGCGTACGGCAGCGAGCACCGCCCCGGACCGGATCACCCGGGCCAGATCCGGCAGATTGGCGTCCGTCCACATAGGACGGTCGCGGCGGTAGCGGGCCGGCATCGGGTCGTCGCCGGCGTACCAACCCACGCCGAACCCGTCGGCGTTGAGCCGCCCGTGCCGTTGCTGTCGGGGTTCCCACGACTGACGCATTAGGCCGAACGGTGGATCCAGCAGCAACTCTGCGAGCGGGACGGGCGGGCCGAGGTACGCGACGTGCCTACACATCGGCGGCATCCCGTGCGCACCGGAATCCGGAAAAGATCTGCCGCCGGATCGGGTAGTCCCAGTTGCGGAACGTGCCGCGGACGGCGGACCGGTCGGCGGCCCACGACCCGCCGCGCAGCACCTTGTACTCGTCGCCGAAAAACACCTCGGAGTACTCGCGATACGGGAACGCGACGAAGCCGGGCGGACGGGTGAAGTCGCTGGCCGTCCACTCCCAGACGTCGCCGATGAGCTGCCGCACGCCGAGCGGCGATGCGCCGTCCGGGTACGAGCCGACCGGCGCCGGCTGCAGATGCGCGCCGCCCAGATTGGCGTGCCGGGGTTGCGGATCGTCGTCGCCCCACGGGTAGCGGCGTGAGCGCCCCGTCGCCGGATCCCAGCGCGCCGCCTTCTCCCACTCGGCTTCGGTGGGCAACCGCTTGCCGGCCCACCGTGCGTACGCATCCGCCTCGTACCAGCACACGTGCTGCACCGGCTCGTGCAATGGCACCGGCTCGTCGACCCCGAAACGGCGCCGCCACCAGTCGACGCCCTCGCGCCGCCAGAACAGCGGCGCGGCCAATGCCGCAGAAACCCGGTGTGCCCAGCCCTCGGGCGTCCACCAGCGCGGGTCGTCGTAGCCCCCGCTGTCGACGAACGCGATGAAGTCCGCATTGGAGACTGGCACCGTGTCGATCCAGTACGCCGCCGTATGGACGGGACGCGCCGGCCGTTCGTTGTCGAGCGCCCACGGCTCGACGTCCGTGCCCATGGTGAACGTCCCGTCCGGGACGAGCACCTCGGGCGGGAGGTCGCGATCAAGCGGCGGATTCGGCGGCTCGGCGGACAGCGCCGGTCCGCCCTGCCGCAACTGGTGCGTGGCCATCATGGTCTCGTCGTGCTGCTGCTCGTGCTGCACGATCATGCCGAAGGCAAAACCCTCGGCGACCAGACGACGGCCGTCGAGAGCGGTGCCGTCGAGCACGTCGAACACCTTGTCGCGCACCGTGCCGACGTACGAGCGCGCCTCGGCCGGGCCGAGCAGCGGCAGGCTCGGCCGGTCGCGACGCGGGTGCTGGAATGCGTCGTAGAGATTGTCGATATCGGCACGAATCGGCTCCCGGCCGCCGACGTCACGCACCAGCCAGAGCTCTTCCTGGTTGCCGATGTGCGCGTAGTCCCACACGAGCGGCGACATCAGCGGCGAGTGCTGCCGGGTCAGGTCGTCATCGTCGACCGCCTGGGTCAGCGCGTCGCTGCGCTTGCGCGCGCGGATCAGCTCGTTGGCGATGTCTTCCTTCAGTCTCATGCGGCTTCCCAATCGTCGGCGGGGCAGCGCCCGCGCAGCGGGTATCGCTCGGTGAACTCCGCGACGTGATCGCGGACGTGCGCCGGCTGGCCGGCGAGGCCGTCCAGGGCGATGCCGGCAAGTTCGCGCGCCGCCTGGGCAAACGCGCCATCGCGGAGGCCGGAGCGCGCCGCGTCCACCCAGCGGCCTGCCACCGGCTCGGCGGCGGCGCTCGCCAGGTCGCGGGCGAGCGCGGTGGCCGTCAGGGCCCAGGTAATCGCCGCCGCGGCGATCCACCCGTCTCCGGCCTGCGCGTCGAGGTAGCGCACTTCGAGGTGCCCGGCCGCCCGCACGGGCGGGAACAGCGTCGACAGGTGGTAGGCCAGGTCGTCGTAGGTCGGCGCGGGGCGCATTGCGCCGGCGATCCAATCGGCGAAGGTCACTCCCGGCGGCGCGGACCAGCGCCCGGCGTCGCGGCGCACGCACAGCAGCGGGGCGTCCAGCGCGTAGCGTGCGTATGCCTCGCGCGGGTCGCTGCCCTGCGGGGGCGCGGTGCGGTTCGGGTCGATGTCCAGCCAGGCTGCCTGCCGGGACGAGCGCCATCCGGTGCGATGCCCGGCCAGCACCGGCGAGTTGGCGAACATGGCGACGAGCGCCGGCCCGATCGCGTGCAGCGTGCGCCACCGGTCGGCGAACGAGCCGCTGTCGCCGGCGTCCAGGCAGGGTTGCACCGCGGCGGTCGCGCACATCATGGTCCGCCCGGACGGCCCGCGCCGGTCGAAATACGCCTCCATTGCGGCGTAGCGGGGTACGTCGAGCAGCCGGGTCGGCAACCGGTGCGGGTCGGTACCCGCGCCCAGTGTGGAGAGCCCGGCGCGTGCTAGGCGGGCGGTGAGCAGCCTGGCGTCTGCAGCTGCGGCGGCAAGGCACGCGGCGAGGCTGGGGGCGGGGCGAGTAGAGATTTCGACCTGCCCGCCGGGTTCGACGGTGACCGCCGAGCCATTCGGCAACGGAGCCGGGGGAGCGGGTGGATCGCGCAACGCCGGCGGGCACCAGGGCCCCAGAGCGGCGGCGAGACGAGCGGGAGAAACGGGACTTGCGGGCTTGCGTTGATCGTGAACGAGCCATTCGAGCTCGAGACCGACGAGCTGCGGGGGGCCGATCTTGAAGCAGATCCGAGTGACATAGGCCTCGGCGGCCTCGCGATGCGGCATGATCTCGGTGGCCTCGTCGCAGGCGGACGGTGCGCAATCTGGCATGGTTCCTCCCGGAGTCCCTTTCGTGCTTACCGTGGCGGGCGGGCCTGCGTCCACCTCGGCGGCGTGACGCTCAGCTTCACGTAAGGCACCGACAACGTGTCGTGTAGCGCAACCCGGGTCCCATCGGTCACAATATGCACGCACGTACCACTGGTTCACGGTCCGTCGGGGAAGGCGTCGCCGTCGAGTCAGTGGAGGTGTGCGATGACGACCGCCCGGCGCACAACGCCCGTCACCACGAGTGGCGTGGTGTTTCTGCACTGCTGCCCAGCCGCAATCGCGCCGCACGTCGAGTGGGCCATCGCCGGTGTGCTCGGCCGGCCGGTCCGGCTGGCGTGGACCGGCCAGCCGGTCGCCCCGTCGCACCTGCGTGCGGAGGCCGACTGGTCCGGCGCGATCGGCACCGGGACGCGCATCGCCGCGTCGCTACGTGCCTGGCCGATGCTCGTCTTCGAGATCACCGAGGATGGCACTGCGGCCAGCGACGGCGAGCGGCTGGCGTACGTCCCCGGTCGGGGCTTCCACCGCAGCGCGATCTCGGCGAGTGGCGACATCGTCGTCGGCGAGGAACGGCTGCGCGGGCTGGCCAGCCGGGCCCGCTCCGCGGACGACTACGCGCACGGACTTGCCGAGCTGCTCGGCGCCGCGTGGGACGCTGAGCTCGAGCCGTACCGGCACGCCGGCGAAGGCGCCCCCGTCACCCTGCTCCACCAAGTCGGCTAGCCCGGGCGCGCGGGGCCCCGCCGGCCCGCCGCCCGCCGACGCACCCAGCGCCGGCAGCCCGCCGACGTACCCAGCGGACGCAGCGCGTGATCTTGGACTTCTGGTCGATATTCAGCCACAAGTCCAAGATCACGACGGGATGGGACGCAACCACGAGGCGACGGATTACAGCGGTATGTTGCCGTGGGCGCCGCGCCCACACGGCATCGAGGCCAGTGCCTCGGCCAGGGCCGTCCGCGTCCGGGCCGGTTCGATCACGCCGTCGACTACGCCGATCTCCATGGCCCGGCCCACCCCACCGGCGATCCGTTCGTGTTCGGCGGCCAGCGCCGCGTGCAGTGCCTCGCGTTCGCCCGGCGGCGCCGCGGCAAGCTTCTTGCGGTGCAGGATGCCCACCGCCGCGGACGCGCCCATTACCGCGACCTCGGCTCCCGGCCAGGCGTACACGGTGCTGGCGCCGAGCGAGCGGCCGTTCATCGCGATGTAGGCGCCGCCATAGGCCTTGCGGGTCACGAGGGTCACCCGCGGCACCACGGCCTCACCGAACGCGTGCAGCAGCTTCGCGCCCCGTCGCACGACGCCGTCCCACTCCTGGCCGACACCGGGCAGATAACCCGGCACGTCCACCACTACGACGAGCGGGACACCGAATGCGTCGCACATCCGCACGAAGCGCGCCGCCTTCTCCGCGGACGGTGAGTCGAGGCAGCCACCCAGCCGCAGCGGGTTATTGGCGATGACGCCCACGGTGCGCGAGGCCAGCCGACCGAGCCCCGTCACAATGTTCGGCGCCCACTTGGCGTGCAACTCGACGAACGTCGACTCGTCAAGAATGCCCTCGATGAGGGGGTGCACGTCGTAGGCGCGCTTGGCGCTCTCCGGGAGCAGCGCGGCCAGGTCCGGGTCTGGGCCGAGTGCCTGCAACTCGAACGTATGCTGCGCGGCGAGCAGAGACGTGACGACCCGAGCGGTGTCGAGAGCGGCTTCGTCGGTGTCGGTGACGATGTGGACGACACCGCTGCGCCGGCCGTGGGTATCGGCACCGCCCAGCGATTCCATGTCGACGTTCTCGCCGGTCACGCTGCGCACGACGTCCGGGCCGGTGACGAACACTCGCCCGGAGCTGGACATGATCACCAGATCGGTGAGCGCGGGGCCGTACGCGGCGCCGCCGGCGGCCGGACCGAGCACGACCGAGATCTGCGGCACCCGGCCGGACGCGCGGATCATCGCCGCGAACACCTGCCCCACCGCGTCCAGTGCCTCGACGCCGTCTGCCAGCCGGGCGCCGCCGCAGTGCCAGAGCCCTAACACCGGCACCCGCTCGCGCAGCGCGGTGTCGATCGCGTCGACGATGTATCGGCAGCCCACTGCCCCCATGGCACCGCCCATGACCGTCGCGTCCGTGGCGAAGGCCGTCACGGGCGCACCGTCGATGGTGCCGCGTACCGCGAATACGCCGCTCTTGTCACGCGGCGACAGCGGTCGCAACGATTCCGGATCGAGCAGCTTCGACAGGCGCAGTTCCGGGTCGCGGGGGTCGACCTCGGGCGGAGCCTCCACCGTGAGCGTCATGGTCACGCCTTTCGGAACAAGACCGACGCGTTGTGCCCGCCGAAGCCGAACGAGTTGCAGATCGCGGCCGGCACCGGCATCGCGCGTGCCTGAGTCGGCACGTCGACGCACAGTTCGTCGTCGGGGTGCTGCAGGTTGATCGTCGGGGGGACGACGTCGTCCCTGATGCTGAGAAGCGTGGCGATGCTCTCCACCGCACCGGCTGCGCCGATGAGGTGGCCGGTCATCGACTTCGGGGCCGTGACGACCGTCTGTTCGCCGAACAGCGCTGCCGTGGCGCGTGCTTCGCCCAGGTCGCCGGCGGGTGTCGAGGTGGCGTGTGCGTTGACGTGTACCACGTCGGAAGCGCTGAGCCCGGAGCGTGACACGGCCAACTGCATCGCCCGCTGCTGGCCGGCGCCTGCCGGGTCGGGAGCCGTTATGTGGTGGCTGTCGGAGGTGATCCCGGCACCGGCCAGCACCGCGTAAGGTGTCCGGCCACGAGCCTCGGCGTCGCGGCGACGCTCCAGCACGAGCACGCCTGCGCCCTCGCCGATCACGAAGCCGTCCCGGTCGCGATCGAACGGGCGGGACGCCCCTTCGGGGTCGTCGTTGCGGGTGCTCATCGCCCGCATCTGCGCGAAGCCGCTGATCGTCAACGGGTGGATCAATGCTTCTGCGCCGCCCACTACGACCAGGTCGGCCCGGTCGAGTTGGAGCAGATCGAGTCCGTAAGCGATGGCCTCCGCTCCGGACGCGCATGCGCTCACCGGCGTGAACACTCCGGCTCGAGCCCCGATCTTGAGCCCGACGTACGCGGCGGGCCCGTTCGGCATGTCCATCGGGATGAGCATCGGGCTGACCTTGCTCGGGCCCTTTTCAAGGATCACGTCGTGCTGGGCGATCAGGCTGCCCACGCCACCGATGCCGGTGCCGATCACCACGGCGACCCGCTCCGGCACCAGCCCGTTGTCCTGGGTCATGCCGACGAACCCGGCATCAGCCCAGGCCTCGTCGGCGGCGACGAGCGCGGCATGCTGGGCCCGGTCCATCCGCCGCGCCTGCGCCCGGGGCAGGAGGTCGGCCGGCTCGACGGCCATGCGGGCCGCGATCCGCACCGGCAGGTCGGCTGCCCATTCCTCGGTCAGCGCGGCCACCCCCGAGCGGCCGTTCAGCATGGCGTTCCAGGTGGACTTGACGTCACCGCCGAGAGGCGTCGTCGCGCCTAGCCCCGTGACGACGATCTCGTCGGTCATCGTGTTCCCTCTCAGGCGTTGGACTGGATGTAGCCGATGGCGTCACCGACCGTCTTGAGCTTGGGCAGCTCGTCGTCAGGGATCTTGACGCCGAACTTCTCCTCGGCAGCCATCGCCACTTCGACCATGGACAGCGAGTCGACGTCCAGGTCGTCGGTGAACGACTTGGCGTCGACCACGTCCTCGGGAGCGACATCGGCGACTTCATGCAGGATCTCGGCGAGTCCGGCACGGATCTCGTCGGGGGAGGCTGGCACTGGTGGGGTTCCTTTCTTGTCAGGGGGCAAGGACGACTTGACTTGCGTAGGCGAGGCCGGAGCCGAAACCGAGCAACAGCACCGGACCCCCGGAGGGGATCTCCCCGCGTTCGACCATCTTCGACAACGCGAGCGGAATTGTCGCTGCAGACGTGTTACCCGACATCTGAATGTCGCGTGCCAGGATCGCGTTCGGCGCGCCGAGCTTCTTGGCGAGCGCCTCGATCATGCGCAGGTTGGCCTGGTGTGGCACGAATGCGACGATGTCGGCGACGTCTACCTCCGCGCGGCGGCACGCCTCGATCGCGACGGCCGGCATCCGCGATGTCGCCCACCGGTAGACGGCTTGGCCCTCCTGGGCGAAGAAGCGCGTCTCCTCGTCGATGATCACACTGCGGGACTGGGCGCCGTCACTGCCCCACGTGATCGGGCCGATTGCCGGCTCGTCGGACGCTCCGACGACCGCAGCGCCGGCGCCGTCGGCGAGGATGATGCATGTCGAGCGGTCGGAGAAATCCAGCCATCCTGAGAACCGCTCCGCGGCGACGACCAGGACATTTCGGGCTTGGCCGATCTGCACTGCTGCCGCTGCGGCGTTCAGCGCGTACACGAATCCGGAACACCCGGTGTTCAGGTCGTACGCGCCCGGTGCCGCGATGCCGAGCCTGCTGGCGAGCTCCGGGGCGGCGGCAGGGATCGGCGTGGGCATGGTGCAAGTGGTGACGACGACGAGATCCAAATCGTCGGTTGCAACGCCGGCCGCGGCAAGCGCCTTGCTGGCGGCGTGCTCGGCCATATCGACCACGGTCTCGTCGGGGTCGGCGTAGCGCCGCTCGACGATGCCCACCCGGCTGCGGATCCATTCGTCGGTGGTGTCGACGCCGCGTGCGACCAGGTCGTCGTTGGTCACGACATTGGCCGGCTGGTAGTGGCCCAGCCCGCGTATGCGTGCCTGCAAGCCGTTGATCACAGGTCCTCCGTTCCGCTGGAGAGCCGGGCTACGGGCAGGCCAGCAGCGACGATGTCGCCTTCGTGGCGCAGCCACTCGAGGAGAACGCCGGCGCTGCCCGCGACGATCGAGTGCTCGTCCCGGTTGGTGCGCACCGTCCCGAGCAGCGTCCCGCGGGTGAGCTGCGTTCCCTCCACGACAGCCGCGGGGGTGAAGACGCCCTTGGCGGGCGCGACGACGACCCGGAAGTCGAGCGTGTGCTCGCCCTGCCCGTGCTGCGGCTGGCTGCTGACGAGGCGCCGGGCCGCGTCGAGGTCGTCCGGTGTCTTGAGGGCAAGCAGTTCGACGCCGGGCAGTTCGCGCTTGGCGATGCCGATGAGCGTGCCCGCCGGAGGCAGTTCGACCGCGGCGCTGACAGCCAGGTCACGCAGCGTTCGCATGCACAGATCCCACCGCACCGGCAGGGTGACTTGGGCGACGAGCCGCTGTCGCAGCGCCGCGCCCTCGGCTACGGAGGTGCCGTCGGCGTTGGACAGCAGCAGGTGGCGCGGGTCGCCGATATCCAGCGTAGCTGCGTAATTCCGCAACGCCGTTTCGGCAGGCGCCATGTAATTGGTGTGGAACGCGCCGGCGACCGGGAGCGGGCGTACCCGAGCTCCGGGCGGTGGTTCCGCGGCCAGCTTGGCCAGGTCGGAAAGCGCGCCGGCGGCGACGATCTGCCCGGCGCCGTTGCGGTTGGCCGGCGTGAGTCCGGCGGCTTCGATCGCGGCGGCCACCTCGTTCGGGTCGCCGCCGAGCAGGGCGGACATGCCGGTCGGCGCCAGCGCGCAGGCGGCCGCCATCTCGGCGCCGCGGCGGGCAGCGAACCCGACGGCCGAACGCTGCGCGAGCGCGCCGGCCACAGCCGCCGCCGTCAGCTCGCCGACACTATGCCCGGCGATCACCGACGCTCCGGCACTCGCGTCGTCCACGCCGAGGTGCGGGGCGGCGAGCAGCCCCAGCGCGACGATCAGCGGCTGGGTGACGGCGGTGTCTTTGATCTCGTCGGCGTCGGCGGTGGTCCCCAGCCGCAGCAGATCCAGGCCTGCGACCTCACCCAGTTCGCCGATCAGCTCGGTCGCGCCGGGCAGCTCCAGCCACGGGGCGAGCATGCCGGGACTCTGTGCCCCTTGTCCGGGCGCGAGGACGGCGATCACGCACATGACGATTCCCGGTTGGCGGCGCCAGTGGCGATGGCGGCACGCACAGCGTTGGTGCCGGAGTTGTTGTAGCAATCCTACAATCGCTGGTGCCGTGTTGTCCTGGTGTAAGGCCCCGGGCTGTAGGAAATTCACCAAGTAACAGGACGGCCGAGCTTATAGCTCGAGCCTGCCCAGGGCCAGGGCGACCTGAATGGTGAACGCCCCGCGGGGATCGGTGGGTGCCTCGCCGCACACCTCGGTGGCGCGGCGCAACCGGTAACGGACCGTATTGGCGTGCACGAACAGCGCCCGTGCGGTCGTCTCAAGCGCGCCGCCGGCCGCGAGAAAGGCGGTGACCGTGTCGAGCAACACGTCCCCGGCCTTGGCCAGCGGCTGGTAGATCTGCGTGACCAGCGCCTCGCGGGCATCGGCGTCGCCGGCAAGTGCCCGTTCCGGCAGTAGCGCGTCGGCACTGACCGGACGGGGTGCCCCGGGCCAACCCGGCGCGGAGCGCAGCCCGGACAGCGCGGCCCGGGTTACCTGGCTCGCGCCGGCGACATCGCTCGCCCGAGGGCCGACCACCACGGGCCCGTCGCCGAACGACGCGAGGATGCCGGCGGCGGCAGCGAGCGGGTCGTCGATGTTGCCGAGTACGACGACGAGCCGGCCCCCGTGCGTGCCGGCCAGCACGTCGAAGCCGAGACGGCGTGCGGCGACGTGTACGGCGGACAGGGTCGCGTCGGGGTCGTTCTCGGGCGCGGCGCCGACGACGGCGGTAACCGGACCGGACGAGCGCCAGCCCAGCGCTGCCAACTGGCTCTGTGGCTCCCCGGCGATCGATGCGCCGCGGACCAACCCATCGATGACCAGGGCCTCGAGCCGCGCGTCCCACGCCCCGCGGCTCTCCGCGGCGCTCGCGTACACGCGCGCGCTCGCGAACGCCAGTTCCCGGGTGAACCGCAGCAGCTCCTCGCGTACGGCTGCCTCGGCGCCGGGCTCGGCCAGTTCGGGGAGCTGCTCCTCGCTGACCTCGATCGCGGTGCGGACCAGCTCGACGGTCTGCTGCAACGTCACCGCGCGGGCCATCGCCTGCGGCGCGGCGGCGAACACCTCTCCGGTCAGGCGCAGCACGTCGTCCGGAGAGCGCATCCACTCGACGAACGACGCGATACCGGCCTGCGCGACCAGCATGACCCACGAGCGCTGGTCGGCCGGCAGGGTACGAAACCAGGGCAGCTCGTCGTCCATGCGGGCGACGGCCTGCGTGGCGAGGCGGCCGGCCGCCTGCTCGATGCGCCGGATCGTCCGCTCGTCATGCCCCGGCTTCATGCCCGTAACGTTAAGGGCCATGCCGCGTGATCCGGTCGCCGACCTGCGGCACATCGCGTTTCTCCTCGAACGTGCGCGGGAGCCGACGTACCGGGTACGCGCGTTTCGCACCGCGGCTGCGAGCGCCGCGGCGGTGCCCCGCGACGAGCTGCTCGAGCGGGCGCTCGAGGAAACGCTGCGCGAGCTGCCCGGAATCGGCGAGACGACGGCCCGGTGCATCACCGAGTCGCTGGCCGGCCAGGTACCCGGGTACCTGCGCCGACTGGAGGCCGAAGCCGGCCCGCTCGCCCCGGGCGGCGCGGTCCTGCGGGCGGCGTTGCGCGGCGACTGCCACAGCCACTCGGAGTGGTCCGACGGCGGCTCGCCGATCCGCGAGATGGCCGAGACGGCACGCGAACTGGGCCACGAGTACCTGGCGCTGACCGATCACTCACCGCGGCTGACCGTCGCCCGCGGGCTGACCGCCGAGCGCCTGGAACGCCAGCTCGACGAGGTCGCGGCGCTGAACGAAATGCTGGCGCCGTTCCGGATACTGACCGGCATCGAGGTCGACATCCTCGACGACGGCGCGCTCGACCAGAAGCCCGACCTGCTCGACCGCCTCGATCTCGTGGTTGCAAGTGTGCACAGTGGACTGCGCATGCCGTCGCACGAGATGACTCCGCGGATGGTCGCCGCAATTGCCAACCCAAACGTAGACGTGCTGGGACACTGCACCGGGCGGCTCATCACCGGCGGGCGGGGCCGCCGTCTGGAATCGGAGTTCGACGCCGAGATCGTCTTCGCCGCTTGTGCCAGGTTCGGGGTGGCCGTCGAGGTGAACTCGAGACCGGAGCGGCTCGATCCGCCCAAGCGGCTGCTCCGCCTCGCCGTCGAAGCCGGGTGTCTCGTCGCGATCGATACCGACGCCCATGCCCCCGGGCAGCTCGACTGGCAGAGCTACGGCTGCGCGCGCGCGGTGGAGTGCGAGGTGCCGGTCGAGACGGTCGTCAACACCTGGCCGGTCGAGTCGCTGCTTGCGTGGGCCGCCGACCACTCGGTGCATCCGTGATCGTGATCCGCCGCGCGTCGGACCGTGCCGTGACGAGTCGTCCTGGGATCACGACCTGGCACTCGTTCTCGTCAGGGGCGCACTACGACGCGGCGAACGTCGGCTTCGGCGCGCTCGTCACGTGCGACGAGCACGTGCTCGCGCCGGGCGCCGGCTTCGGCACGCATGTCCATCGCGAACTGGAGATCGTCACCTGGGTGCTGGCCGGGAGGCTGGAGCACGCCGACTCACTCAGCGGACGCGCGACCATACACCCTGGTACGGTTGCGCACTTGTCGGCGGGCTCGGGTGTCGAGCACGCGGAGCGCAACGGTGGCGCGGGCGAGTTGCGGTTCGTGCAGATGTGGCTGCTCGGTGAGGCCGGCGTCCCCGGGTACCGCACGAGCGGCGACGGCGTCGAACTGCCCGGCGCCCGGTTCGACGTGCTGCACGTCGACGGCGCCGCGACCGTTCCAGCGACGCCCCTCGCGTACGTCTTCGTGGCGCGCGGCCTGATCAGGCTTGGCTTGGCCGAGCTCGGTCCGGGCGACGAGGCACGGCTTACGGACGAGGCGACGGACGTGCGCGGCCGCGGCGATCTGCTTGTCTGGCAACTGGGTACCGTCCGCGCGCAGCCGACGGCGTAGCTTCGCCGCGCGCCCACGGAAGCACGCGTCCGTTTTCCGCCAGCGCGCGAAGAACCCGACCGGGATCGTTGGCCATATGAGCGATTTGAGCGTCATCCCGATCGACCCCTCCCGTCTCGAAGCCATCCGCGACGCCGGCAAGGATGAGCACGGCAACCCGTTCGCCGAGTATCCCGCGGCGGGGTGGGAGCCGCTGCGCTGTTGCCTGCGCGTCGCCCGCGACGGCGAGCGCATCGCGCTGATCTCGTACTCGCCGCTCACCCAGCCATCGCCGTGGGCCGAGGTGGGGCCGGTGTACGTGCACGCCGACGCGTGCGAGGGCTACGTGTCCGGCGAGCTGCCGCCCGAGCTGCGCACCGGGCCCCGCATTCTGCGCAGCTACCATGCCGACGGCTCGCTCGACTACGACGACATCGTGTACGTACCGGGCGGCGAAGACCTGGAGCCGGCCCTGCGTGAGCTGCTCGCTCGTCCCGCCGTGGCGGCCGTGCACGTGCGCGCGTCGCTTACCCAGTGCTTCACGTACGAGGTGCGCTTGCGCTAGAGCGCGCTCCAACACCTAGTGTCGATTCTGTGACAGGTTGGTCGACTCGCGAGGCGGCAGAGAAGTGCGGGCCTCTCGCAGTACACGCTCCGGGTGGTACGAGCGGATCGGGCTGCTGCGAGCGATCGAACGCGGGCCCGATGGCCGCAGGCGGTTCACGGACGCCGACCTTGATTGGCTTGTGGTCATCAGCAAGCTGCGTGCCACCGGAATGAGTGTGGCCGACATGCGGCGCTACGCCGAGCTCGTCCGGTCCGGCGCGGGCGAGCAGGACCGCCTGAAGCTGCTCCGCAGGCACCGGGCGGTGGTCGTGCAGGCGATCGCCGACAGCCAAGAGTGCCTCCAGCTGCTCGACGACAAGATCGGCTGTTACATCCGCGTCGTAGGTGAGGAGCAGGGATGCAGAAGGTTGGACTCGGCAAGCTGACCGTCTCGGCCCAGGGCCTGGGGTGCATGGGCATGAGCGAGTGGTACGGCGCCGCCGACTGGGACGATTCGATCGCGACCATCCGGCGCGCCCTCGAGCTCGGCGTGACGTTCCTGGACACCGCCGACGTCTATGGTGCCGGCCATAACGAGGTGCTCGTCGGGCGCGCGATCGCCGGGCGCCGCGATGAGGTGCAGCTCGCGACGAAGTTCGGCATCGACCGTTCGATGGGGGACGACGCGCGGGTGCTCCGGGGCGAGCGCGCCTACGTCAAGCGCGCCTGCGAGGCGTCCTTGTTGCGGCTCGGCGTCGACGTGATCGACCTCTACTACCTGCACCGTCCGCCGCAGACCACGCAGATCGAGGAGACGGTCGGTGCGATGGCGGAGCTGGTCGCCGCCGGCAAGGTGCGCTATATCGGACTGTCCGAGGTGGACAGTGCGCTGCTGCGGCGTGCCTACGCGGTACATCCCATCACGGCGGTGCAGAGCGAGTACTCGCTGTGGACGCGCGACGTGGAGTCGACGGTCGTGGACGCCTTGCGCGAGCTCGGCGTCGGCCTGGTGCCCTACGCACCGCTCGGCCGTGGCTACCTGACCGGCACGGTGGATGTCGCGTCGCTTGCGGCCGGCGACTTCCGCAGCCGCAACCCGCGCTTCGCGGATGGCGCCGCCGACATCAACCGGGTGATCGCCGATGCTGTCCGCGGCGTCGCCGAGCGCAAGGGCGTCGCGCCGGCGCAGGTGGCTCTCGCCTGGGTGCATGGGCGATCAGCGCACCTCGGTGTGCCGGTCGTGCCCATTCCCGGCACGAAGCGCGTCAAGTGGCTCGAGCAGAACGCCGCCGCGCTGGACGTGACCCTCGACGCGGACGATCTCGCGATACTCGATCCACTAGGCGACCAAGTAGTCGGCAGCCGGTACTAGGCCGTCAGCCCCGATTCAGCAAGAATCCCTCGTCTCACACGAGGAATTCTTGCGCGATCGGCGAGTTAGGCGTCGCCGCCAACCGTTCCGACCCCGGCGGCTGCGACGTCGAGCAGCCGGTAGCGCTCCAGGGCCTCACGCGGTGCTTCCCGCTTGACCTCGCCGGCGCGAGCGAGCTGCTCGAGCACGGCCACGACGATCGATTCGGCGTCGACGTGGAAGTATCTGCGCGCGGCTCCGCGGGTGTCGGCGAAGCCGAAGCCGTCCGTGCCGAGGGACGTGTAGTCCCGCGGAATCCAGCGGCTGATTTGATCCGGGACGGCGCGCATGAAGTCCGACACGGCTACGACCGGGCCCGGCGCATCGGCCAGCGCGCTCGTCACGTACGGCACCCGCGGCTCGTCGGCGGGGCTGAGCAGGTTGGCCTGGTCGCACTCGACCGCCTCGCGACGCAGCTCGTTCCACGAGGTCGCCGACCAGACGTCCACGTCGACGTTCCACTCTTCGTCGAGCAGCTGCTGCGCGCGCAGCGCCCATGGCATCGCGACGCCCGAAGCGAGGACCTGCGCGCGCGGCCGTCCCTCGACGCCCAACGCCGGCGAGTAGCGGTACAGACCCTTCAACAGGCCCGCTACGTCTAGGTCGGCAGGCTCCGCCGGCTGGACGATGGGCTCGTTGTAGACGGTCAGGTAGTAGAAAACATCGCTGCCGGACACCGCCGAGCCGTCCTGCGGCTGGCCGTACATGCGGCGCAGACCGTCGCGCACGATATGCGCGATCTCGAACGCGAAGGCCGGGTCGTAGGCGACGCAGGCCGGGTTCGCCGAGGCGAGCAGCGGCGACTGCCCGTCGGCGTGCTGGAGCCCTTCGCCGGTGAGCGTCGTGCGTCCCGCCGTCGCGCCGAGGACGAAGCCGCGCCCGAGCTGGTCGGCGAGCTGCCAGAACTGGTCGCCGGTCCGCTGGAATCCGAACATGGAGTAGAAGATGTAGAACGGGATCATCGGCTGGCCGTGGGTCGCGTACGACGTGGCGGCCGCGATCAGCGAAGCCGTCGACCCGGCCTCGCTGATGCCCTCGTGCAGGATCTGGCCGGTCGTGGACTCCTTGTAGGACAGCAGCATGTCGCGGTCGACCGCGTCGTATTCCTGCCCCTGGGGCGAGTAGATCTTCGCGGACGGGAAGATCGCGTCCAGGCCGAACGTGCGTGCCTCGTCGGGAATGATCGGCACGAACCGCGCGCCGATCTCAGGATCTTTCATGAGGTCCTTGAACAGGCGCACGATCGCCATCGTCGTGGCGATCTGCTGCTTGCCGGATCCGGCGCGCAGCTCCGCGTACACCTTCTCCCCGGGAAGCTGCAGGGGCTTGGAGCGGACCACGCGCTTCGGCAGGAACCCGCCCAGGGCCGCGCGGCGCTCCTTCATGTACTGGATCTCGTCCGACTTCTCGCCAGGGTGGTAGTACGGCGGCAGGTCGGCCTCGAGTTCCTTGTCACTGATCGGGAGATAGAGCCGATCACGGAACGCCTTGAGGTCGGCGGTCGTCAGCTTCTTCATCTGATGGGTGGCGTTGCGGCCCTCGAAGCTGTCGAGCGTCCAGCCCTTGATCGTCTTGGCCAGGATCACGGTGGGCTGGCCGACATGATCACGGGCCGCCTTAAATGCGGCATACACCTTGCGATAGTCGTGCCCGCCCCGCGAGAGGTGCCGCAGGTCGTCGTCGGTCAGGTGCTCGACCATCTTGCGCAGCCGCAGGTCGTCGCCGAAGAAGTGCTCCCGGATGTACGCCCCGGATTCGACGCTGTACGTCTGGAACTGCCCGTCCGGGGTCGTATTCATCATGTTGACGAGGACGCCGTCGCCGTCGGCGGCGAGCAGCGGATCCCAGTCACGTCCCCAGATGACCTTGATGACGTTCCACCCGGCGCCGCGGAAGTAGGTCTCGAGCTCCTGGATGATCTTGCCATTGCCGCGGACCGGTCCGTCGAGACGCTGCAGGTTGCAGTTGATGACGAACGTGAGGTTGTCGAGTTCTTCGCGAGCGGCCACTCCGATGGCGCCGAGCGACTCGACCTCGTCCATCTCGCCGTCACCGAGGAATGCCCACACGTGTGAGCCGGACGTGTCGGCGATGCCGCGCGCGTGTAAATACCGGTTGAACCGGGCCTGGTAGATCGCGCTGATCGGGCCGAGGCCCATCGACACCGTGGGGTACTCCCAGAAGTCGGGCATCAGCCGGGGGTGCGGGTAGGACGAGAGCCCGAACGGTGCGTGTGACTTCTCCTGGCGGAACCCGTTGAGGTGGTTCTCGGTGAGCCGGCCCTCCAGGAACGCCCGGGCGTAGAAGCCGGGCGCGGCGTGGCCCTGGAAGTAGACCTGGTCGCCCATGCCGGTGGCGAGGTCCTTGCCGTGGAAGAAGTGGTTATAGCCGACCTCGTAAAGAGACGCGGCACTGGCGTAGGTGGCGATGTGCCCGCCCACGCCGACCGTCTTGTTGGCCCTGGACACCATGATCGCCGCGTTCCACCGGATGTAGGCGCGGATGCGGCGCTCGATGTCCTCGTCGCCCGGGAACCACGGCTCCCGCTCGGGCGGGATGGTGTTGATGTAGTCGGTGCTGCGCAGCGCCGGCACGCCGACTTGGCGTTCGCGGGCGCGTTCGAGCAGCTTGAGCATGAGGAACCGGGCCCGTTGCCGCCCGCCGGTGTCGATGGCGGCGTCGAGCGACTCGATCCATTCGCGGGTCTCGCTGGGGTCGATGTCCGGGAGTTGGCTGGGTAGGCCGTCGGTGATGATGCTGAAGCGGTCTCGGGTCACGCGCAATGTCCTCCTGTGCTCTTCGCGCGAGCGCTCATCGCTTCGTGCACACTCGCTGTCCGGTGTCAGCTTCGCTGCGACAGTCGCTCACCTACCAGTGTCCCCTCTCACACGATGTTGACGGTAGCCAGGTCTGCGGTAGGAATACCCAGACGCTACGGTCTGTGATGGACGTGCGACCCGGCCCGGAACCGCCTGGCCGGCCACACACAGAGGAGGACCTGGCCGTGAGTACGACCCCCGTGGCAGGGGACGGCGGTGCAACGCCGGGCATCGCGAAGCGCATGGGCTTCGCATCCGGCATGGTCGTGCAGGAACTCGGCTGGGGTTCCGACGCGGACGAGGAGTTCCGCGCGGCAGTCGAGGAGATCACCGGTGAAGAGATGGTCGACGAGGACACGGACGAGGTCGTCGAGGTCGTCGTGCTGTGGTTCCGTGATGGCGACGGCGACCTCGGTGATGTCCTGGTCGACGCGATCGGCCCGCTGGCCGACAACGGATTCATCTGGCTGCTGACCCCGAAGCGCGGACGCGAGGGCTATGTAGAGCCCTCCGACATCGCAGAGGCGGCGCCCACGGCCGGGCTGTCGCAGACGTCGCTCACGACGGTCGGTGCAGATTGGGCGGGTGCGCGACTGGCGCCGCGCAAGGCACGCAGCGACAAGCGCTAGGAGACGGCATGCCAATCGAGGTTGGGGCGCTTGCGCCAGATTTCACGCTGCGCGACCAAAACAACGAGGAGATCACACTCTCGTCGTTCCACGGTAAGAAGGCCGTGCTGCTCGTCTTCTACCCGCTGGCGTTCACCGGCATCTGCACCGGTGAGCTGTGCGCCGTGCGCGACGACCTGCCGACGTTCCAGAACGATGACGTGCAGGTGATCACGGTCAGCGTTGATTCGCCGTACACGCACAAGATCTTCGCCGAACGCGAGGGCTACCAGTTTCCGCTGCTGTCGGACTTCTGGCCGCACGGGGGAGTGGCGCAGCGGTACGGCGTGTTCAACGAGACCGCGGGCTTCGCCAATCGCGGGACGTTCCTCATCGACCGCGACGGCATCGTCCGGTTCGCCGAGATGAACCAACCCGGCCAGGGCCGCGACGCCCAGCGCTGGCGCGAGGCCATCAAAGTGGTCACCGGCTAGCCGCCGGGGGGATGCGGCTAGCCGGTGACCTCGTCGGCGGGCACCTGCAGTTCTGTGATCTGCAGGAAGCCCGTCGACGTGTCCGGCGCCGGGCTGGCCATGTCGAGCCGGATTCCGGTCGTGCTCACCGGGTCGAACGTGATGGTGGTCGGCTGGTTGCACGTCGTCGCCCACTGCACCTGCTGGCCGCTCACCGGTCGCCATGCGGCACCGTCCCAGTAGGACACGCTCACCGTGCTGGGCAGCACCCGGTTGGCGCTGATCGTGAAGAACCGGACTACCGAGCTGATCCGCTGGCCGCTCGGCCACCGCACCGACACCCACTCGGTGGCATGCGCCCTGCTCAGCGCCGGCAGCGTGTTCGTCGCCGACTTGTTGTAGAAGGTCGACCAGCCACCGGACGTCGTCGTGCCGTCGAGTATCCCGGCCGGTACCGCGCTCGGCCCGCCCGAGTAGCCGGCGTCGGCGCCGGGCTGGGTGGGACTGCTCGCGCGTGCGGTGTTCTGGTTCGGTGTGAACGCCGCAGAGACCCGGACGGTGGCCGTGGCCGGCAGCCCTGCTGCGGTCCCGCCGACGGTGAACGTGCCGGGAGCGGCGTACGCCGCGGGGTCGACGGCGTCCCACGTCACTGGCACCGACTGCGTGACGCCGTCGGTGTAGCGCAGCGTCGCCACGGCCGGCAGGAACGGCGCGTCGCCGACCGGGGTCACCGTCGAGTACGGCGCGATGCTGTCGGCCGCGTACACGGCGATCACGGCCCGGGCGGTGCCGCCGCCCGTTGACGGTGAACATGCCGCGATGAAACACAATCCGTCAATACTCAACGATCGTCCTGTTCGCATCTGGTGGACTCGCGCGATCGCAGCGCGTCACCCCGGCCTGCTCGACAACGAGGCCGGTGAGGGGCAGGCACACCGTGTGTAGTCGCAGACTGGAACCGATCAAGAGTAGGTGTGCGAGGATTCGGGCGTGACTCCCGTGTTCCGCTCCGGGTTCTGCTGCTTCGTCGGGCGTCCCAACGCGGGCAAGTCGACGCTGACGAACGCCCTGGTGGGAACCAAGATCGTCATCACCAGCGAGCAGCCACAGACCACCCGGCGCGCCGTGCGTGGCATCGTCACCCGGCCGGATGCGCAGCTGGTCATCGTCGATACTCCCGGCCTGCACCGGCCGCGCACGCTGCTCGGCGAGCGGCTCAACGACGTGGTGCGCGAGACGCTGTCCGATGTCGACGTGATCGGCTTCTGTGTGCCCGCCGACCAGAAGGTCGGTCCCGGAGACCGCTACATCGCGGCGGAGGTCAGCGGGCTTGCCAAACCCGTGGTGGCGATCGTGACCAAGGCCGACGCCGCGAGCCGCGATCAGCTCGCCGGCCAGCTCGTTACGGTGAGCGGGCTCGGCGAGTTCGCCGAGATCGTGCCGGTGTCGGCGCAGACAGGAGAGCAGGTCGGCCTGCTCACCGACCTGCTCGTGGCGCAACTGCCCGAGGGCCCGCCGCTGTACCCGGACGACGTCGCGACCGACGAGGACGTCGAAGCGCGCATCGCCGAGCTGATCCGTGAGGCGGCGCTGGACGGCGTGCGCGACGAGTTGCCGCACTCGATCGCCGTCACCGTCGATGAGATCCAGCCACGTGCCGTGTTTGCCACGCTGCACCTCGAACGCCCGAGTCAGAAGGGCATCGTGATCGGTACTCGCGGGACGCGGCTCAAGCACATCGGGATTCGGGCCCGGAGCGAGATCGAGCAGTTGCTCGGCCACCGCATCCACCTCGACCTGCACGTCGCCGTGGAGGCCGACTGGCAGCGCGACCCCAAGAAGCTCGACCGTCTCGGGTTCTAGCGATGAGCGCTCGCGCGAGGATTCGCCCAAGCGGGTTGGGCTGATGCTGCGGACCTACCGCGCGGTGTTCCGCGAACCGGGCACGGCCGCCTTCTGCGCGGCGGGGTTCGTCATGCGCATGCCGATCGCGATCTACCCGATCGGCATGGTGCTGCTGATCTCCACACGGACCGGCCACTACGGATTCGCCGGACTGCTCAGTGGTGTTTACGTTGCTGCGAACGGAGTAGGCAACCCGGTGCTCGCCAGGCTGATCGACCGGTACGGACAGAGCCGGGTGCTGCTGCCTGCGTCGGCGGTGCACGTGGCCGGCGTCGCCGCACTGTGCGTACTGGCCGAGCTGGACAGTCCACAGTGGACGCTCGTGGTGCCTGCAGCCGTCGCAGGCTTCGCCCTGCTCGGTGTCGGCTCGCTGATCAGGGCACGGTGGTCGTTCGTGCACGCCGGCCGCCCCGTGCTCACCACGGCGTACTCGCTCGAGTCGACGCTCGACGAGGTGATCTTCACGGCCGGGCCGCTGATCGCGGTGGTGATCGCGACCCAGGCCAGCGCAGTGCTGGGCCTGGTCCTGGGTGCCGCTTTGGTGACGATCGGCGCGGTCTGGCTCCAGCCGCAGCACGCCACCGAGCCGCCGCCGCATCCGATCGGGGCGCCGCGGCATCGTTCGGCGCTGCGCTACCGGGGCATGGTGCTCATGACGCTGGCCGCGGTGGGCATGGGCGCCGTGTTCGCCAGCGCCGAGGTAACCATGATCGCGTTCTGTGGTCAGCATCATCGCGCCGGCGCGAGCGGTGTGGTTGTCGCCTGCCTCGCGTTCGGCAGCGGTGTGGCCGGGTTCTGCTACGGCGCGCGGACCTGGCGGGCTTCGGTGCTGACTCGGTTCCGGGTGCAGGCACTGGTGTTCGCGGTGCTGCCCTGGCTGTTCCTGGCAGCCGTGAACGTTCTGGTGCTGGCGGTCTGCGCATTCGTGGTCGGACTCGGCATCGCCCCACTGCTGATCACGTCGTTCGGGCTGATCGCGGAGATCGTGCCGTCGGCTGCGCTGACCGAGGGGATGGCCTGGCTGACCACCGGGCTCAGTCTCGGCTACGGCGGCGCTTCCGCGGCGGTCGGCCGGATCGCGGACGCGCACGGGGCTCGGCTCGCGTTCAGCGTCACGATCGCATCCGGGGTGCTGGTCGGGGCCCTCGGTGTCATGTTGCACCGGCGTCTCCGGGTGGCCGAGTCGCAACCGGTCGCTGTCGGGGCGCGGTGAGACGATCGACGGGTGCCGCTGTACCGGGACGAGGCGGTCGTGCTGCGGGTGCACAAGCTCGGCGAGGCCGACCGCATCGTCACCATGCTCACCCGCCGGCACGGAAAGGTGCGCGCGGTGGGTAAGGGGGTCCGGCGCACGTCCTCGCGCTTCGGGGCACGGCTGGAGCCCGGCAGCCACATCGACGTCCAGCTCCACTCACGCTATTCGGTCGGGTCGCAAGCTTCCCTCGGTGGCAGGACGCTCGACATCGTCACGCAGACCGAATCCCTCGGTGCCTACGGGGCGTCCCTCGCCGGCGACTACTCCCGTTGGACCGCCGCCTCGGCGATCTGCGAGACCACCGACCAGCTCACCGACGAGGGTGAACCGGCGCAGCGGCTGTACCTGCTCGTGGTCGGCGCGCTGCGGGCGCTCGTCGCTCGCGAGCACGAGGGCGGCCTCGTGCTCGACGCCTTCCTGATCCGGGCGATGGCGGGCGCCGGCTGGGAACCCGCGCTCGACGAGTGCGCCAAGTGCTCGGCGCCCGGGCCGCATGCCGCGTTCAACGTCGCCGCCGGGGGAGCGGTCTGCGAGGGCTGCCGGCCGCCGGGTTCGACACGCCCGGACCGCGACACGCTCGGCCTCATGGCAGCGCTGCTTTCCGGCGACTGGGCACGTGCGGACACCAGCGTCGCTGGCCCGCGCCGCGAGGCCAGCGGCCTCATCGCCGCCCATCTCCAGTGGCATCTGGAACGCGAGCTGCGCTCGCTGCCCCTTGTCGATCGCGCGTTCTGACGTGACAGATACCGTGACCGGGTGACGCCGCGCTGGCCTGACCCGCCGCCGCACCCATCCGGAGTGCAGCCCCCGGACATCCCTCGAGAGTTCGTGCCGAAGCACGTCGCGATCGTCATGGACGGCAACGGACGGTGGGCGCACGAGCGCGGCCTGCCCCGCACCGAGGGCCACCGTGCCGGCGAGGCGGCGCTGATGGATGTGCTCTACGGGGCAATGCAGCTGGGCATATCGACCGTGTCGGCCTATGCGTTCTCGACAGAGAACTGGCGGCGCACACCCGAAGAGGTCCGCTTCCTCATGGCCTTCAACAAGGACGTCATCCGGCGCCGGCGCGATGAGCTCGCCGCCGCCGGAGTGCGCATCCGCTGGGCCGGACGCCGTCCGCGGCTTTGGCGCAGTGTCATCGACCAGCTCGTGGACGCCGAGCAGTACACCCGTGACAACGACCGGCTCACCCTGCAGTTCTGCGTCAACTACGGCGGCCGCGCCGAGATCGTCGACGCCACGCGGGCGATCGCCCGCCAGGTCGCCGCGGGCCAGCTCAACCCAGCCAAGATCGACGAGCGCACGATCGCCGCCAACCTGGACGAACCCGGACTGCCTGACGTCGACCTGTTCATCCGCACTTCGGGCGAGCAGCGAACGTCGAACTTCCTGCTGTGGCAGTCGGCCTACGCGGAATTGGTCTTCGTGGACACGCCGTGGCCGGACTTCGATCGGCGGCACCTCTGGCAGGCGTGCCTGACCTACGCGTCCCGCGACCGGCGCTTCGGCGCGGCGGGGCCGGTCGGAGCAGGCGAATTGCGGTAGCCCTACCACCGTCGCGGACGGCCGGAGCGGCCCGGGAACCGCGCCCCGGCCGGTCGATACCCTGGTGATTCAGTCACCCGACAGCCCTGGAGCACCTGTGCCCACCGATCGCAACGACGCAGTCGTCAACCTCGCCAAGCGGCGCGGCTTCGTCTACCCGTCCAGCGAGATCTACGGGGGATCACGGTCGGCCTGGGACTACGGCCCGTTGGGCGTCGAGCTGAAGGAGAACATCCGCCGTCAGTGGTGGCGGGCGATGGTCATCGGCCGCGACGACATCGTCGGCCTCGACTCCGCAGTGATCCTGGCGACGGAGGTGTGGAATGCGTCCGGCCACCTGGAGCAGTTCGTCGACCCGCTGACCGAGTGCAAGGTCTGTCACAACCGCTTCCGCGCCGATCAGCTCGAAGAGGCCTTTGAGGAAAAGCGTGGCCACGCTCCGGTCAATGGCCTCGCGGACATCAACTGCCCGCACTGCGGCACGAAGGGCCAGTTCACCGAACCGCGGATGTTCAACGGACTTCTCAAAACCTACCTGGGCCCGGTGGAGGACGACGAGGCACTGCATTACCTGCGCCCGGAGACCGCTCAGGGCATCTTCGTCAACTTCCTCAACGTCATGACCACGGCGCGTAAGAAGCCACCGTTCGGCATCGCGCAGACCGGCAAGAGCTTCCGCAACGAGATCACCCCGGGCAACTTCATCTTCCGCACCCGCGAGTTCGAGCAGATGGAGATGGAGTACTTCGTCGAGCCAGGCAGTGACGAGCAGTGGCACGAGTACTGGCTCCAGGAGCGGTGGAACTGGTACGTCGACCTGGGCATCGATCCGGCGAACCTGCGCTACTTCGAGCATCCGAAGGAGAAGCTCTCGCACTACTCGAAGCGCACCGTCGACATCGAGTACCGGTTCCGCTTCGGGGGCACGGACTTCGCCGAACTGGAGGGCATCGCCAACCGCACCGACTTCGACCTGACCACGCACACGAAGCACTCGGGTGTCGACCTCACGTACTTCGACGCCGACAAGGGCGAGCGGTGGACGCCGTACGTCATCGAGCCGGCCGCGGGTCTCACTCGCGCGGTGCTGGCCTTCTTGCTCGACGCTTACGCCGAGGACGAGGCGCCTACCGCGCAGGGCAAGCTGGAGAAGCGCACCGTGCTGCGGCTGGACAAGCGGCTCGCCCCGGTCAAGGTCGCGGTGCTGCCGCTGTCTCGCAACGCCGACCTGTCGCCGAAGGCGCGCTCACTCGCCGCCGCGCTCCGGCGATCGTGGAACGTGGAGTTCGACGACGCCCAGGCGATCGGCCGGCGCTATCGGCGCCAGGACGAGATCGGCACCCCGTACTGCGTCACCGTCGACTTCGACACCCTTGACGACGATGCTGTGACCGTGCGCGACCGCGACTCCATGAAGCAGGAGCGCATCGCCGTTGATCAGCTCGAGGGCTACCTCGGCGCCCGCCTCGCCGGTTGCTAGCGACAATGAGCGCTCGCGCGAAGAGCCCCGCCGCAACCACACGGATGCGCGTGGGCGGGATCAACTCGTGATTCGCCTGTCCGACAAGGTGATCGCCGACCCACCGGTTGTATTGGCGCCGATGGCGGGCATCACCAACGTCGCGTTTCGCCGGCTGTGTCGCGAGCACGGCGCCGGCCTGTACGTGAGCGAGATGATCACATCTCGGGCGCTCGTCGAGCGCAATCCCAAGACGATGCGGCTGATCCGGTTCGCGCCGGACGAGCGTCCGCGCAGCCTCCAGCTCTACGGTGTCGACCCCGCGGTGGTGGGTGCCGCCGTGCGTCTGATCGTGCACGATGATCTGGCCGATCACGTCGACCTCAACTTCGGCTGCCCGGTGCCGAAGGTGACCCGTAAGGGGGGCGGGGCGGCGCTGCCATGGCGCATGGGGCTGTTCGAGGAGATCGTGACTGCTGCGGTGCGCGCTGCAGCGGGTGCCGTCCCGGTGACGGTGAAGATGCGGCTCGGCATCGACCGCGACCACCTCACCTACCGTGAGGCGGGACTGCGCGCGCAGGACGCCGGCGCCACTTATGTCGCCCTGCACGGGCGCACCGCCGCCGATTTCTACGCCGGCGTAGCGGACTGGGCGGCCATCGCGGAGCTTGCGGCGCTGCTCGACATACCGGTACTCGGCAACGGCGACATCTGGGAGGCCGACGACGCGCTGCGCATGATGCGCGAGACCGGCTGTGCCGGCGTCGTGATCGGCCGGGGCTGCCTGGGCCGTCCGTGGCTGTTCGCCGACCTGGCCGCGGCGTTTGGCGGGCGGACCGAGCGCCGGATGCCGACGTTGCGCGAAGTGGCGGGCGCCATGCGGCGGCACGCCGAGTTGCTGGCCGACTGGGCCGGCGAAGATGTCGGCTTGCGCGATTTCCGCAAGCACGTCGCCTGGTATCTGAAAGGCTTCGCAGTCGGCTCGCCGGTGCGGGCGGCGCTCGCCGGGGTCAGCACCCTGGCCGGGCTGGACGACCTGCTGGGCAAGCTCGACGCCGACCAACCGTTCCCCCGCGAGGTGCTGGGACATCCACGCGGGCGCACCAGCGGCCGCGGTGGCGTCGCGCTCCCGGACGGGTGGCTCGCGTCGCGTAACGAGTGCGCTGTGCCGGAAGGCGCCGAGCTCCCGCACTCCGGCGGCTGAGTTCTTGTCAGAGGCCTCCTGCATAGTCGGCGCGTGGGCTCCGGGCGGCTGAGCACGGCGCAGGGCACAGCGCTGTACGTCGGCGCCGTGCTGGGCACGGGTGTTGTCGCGCTCCCGGCACTGGCCGCGAAGGCCGCCGGCCCGGCTTCGCTGATCGCCTGGGCCGGCCTGGTCGTGCTGTCCGTGCCGCTGGCCGCGACGTTCGCCGCCCTGGGTTCGCGCTACCCGGACTCCGGCGGGGTGTCGACCTATGCTCGGCGGGCATTCGGCGAGCTCGCAGGTGTGCTGGTCGGCTGGTGCTTCTACTTCGCGGTGCCGGTCGGCGCGCCGGCGGCGGCGCTGTTCGGTGGTGCGTACGTGTCGGCAGCGACCGGCGGCGGCTCGATCACCACGACGGCAACAGCTGCGGCGCTGACGTTGGCCGTCGCCGTGATGAACGCCGCCGGGCTTTCGGTCAGCGCCCGGGCCCAGTTCGTGCTGGCCGGTGTGCTGCTGGTGCTGCTGGTCGGCTCGGTGGCGCTGTCGCTGCCGGACGCGCGAGCTGCGAACCTGCGCCCGTTCGACCCGCACGGGTGGCTAGCGGTCGGGTCAGCCGGTGCGCTTCTCGTGTGGAGCTTCGCCGGATGGGAGGCCATCACCCACCTGGCCGCGGAGTTCCGCCGCCCGGCTCGGGACCTGCCACGGGCTACGGGCGCAGCCGTCGTGGTGGTTGGCGTGCTGTACCTGGCCGTGGCGTTCGCGACGGTCGCCGTCCTGGGTCCCTCCGCGGCGGACTCATCGGCGCCGCTCGGCGACCTGATGGCCCGGGGGCTCGGTGGTCCGGCCCGCGTGCTCGCTGCCGTAGTGGCCGTGCTGCTCACCCTCGGCACGATGAACGCCTACTTCGCCGGTGCGGCCAAGCTCGGCGCCGCGCTCGGGCGCGACGGTGCGCTGCCTGCCTGGCTGGCGCGCGGCAGCGTGGCCGGGGAGGTGCCGCGCCGCAGCCTCGGTCTGCTGTCGGGGCTCGCGTTCGTCGCGCTGGCGGTGGTCGCGGCGACACACGTGAGCGTGCGGCCGCTCGTGCTGCTCACCACGGCGCTGCTGGTGGCGGTCTACGCGGTCGGCGTCGCGGCCGCGGTTCGGCTGCTCCCGCTGCGCACCCGGGCGGGGACGGCCGCCCTCGCCGCGCTGGCGGCTGTGGGCTTACTCCTCGCGATGTCCGGCCCATATCTGCTGCTGCCGCTACTGCTGGGCACCGGTGCCGCGGCGTACGTGCACGGCCGGCGTCGGCGCGCTGCTCGCCTCGGGTCAGGCGGCCTCCTCCAGGCCGGCCGCCGCGAACTCGACGACGACACGGTGCCGACGCTCACGGTGCGCCGGTCGGAGGCATGAGAGGCGGCAGCCGCGCCGCAGATGATCAGGACCAATGCCCGTAACACGAGCCGGGGCGGTGCCCTACCCTCATGGAACGCGACGTCGAGTGGGATGGGTGTGCTGATGAAGTACGTCTACGACTTCTCCGAAGGCAACAAGGACCTCAAGGACCTGCTCGGTGGCAAGGGCGCCAACCTTGCCGAGATGACGAACCTGGGGTTGCCGGTCCCGCCAGGCTTCACGATCACCACGGAGGCCTGCCAGGCCTACCTCAGGAGCGGTCGTGAGCCCGACGGCCTGGCCGAGCAGGTGGCCGAGCGCTTGGCCGTGCTCGAGCATCGGATGGGCAAGCAGCTGGGCCAGTCCGACGACCCGCTGCTGGTCTCGGTCCGGTCCGGCGCGAAGTTCTCGATGCCGGGGATGATGGAGACCGTCCTGAACATCGGCCTGTCCGATCAGTCCGTGCGCGGTCTGGCGGCGCAGGCGAGCAACGAGCGGTTCGCGTTCGACTCGTACCGGCGGCTGATCCAGATGTTCGGCAAGACGGTGCTGGGCATCGACGGCGAGTACTTCGAGGACGCGTTGGACGCGGCCAAGCACGCCAAGGGCACCACGAACGACCTGGACCTCGACGCCGCTGATCTGCGCAAGCTCGTCGACACGTTCAAGGACGTGGTGGTCGAGCGTGCCGGGCGGCAGTTCCCGCAGGACCCGCGCGAGCAGCTCGACCTCGCCATCCGTGCCGTGTTCGAGTCGTGGAACACGCCGCGCGCGGTGGTGTACCGCCGGCAGGAGCGCATCCCGTCCGATCTGGGCACTGCCGTCAACGTCGTGGCGATGGTGTTCGGCAACCTCGACGCGAACTCGGGAACCGGTGTCGCGTTCACCCGCGACCCGGCCACGGGCGCGAAGGGCGTGTACGGCGACTACCTCCAAAACGCGCAGGGCGAAGACGTCGTGGCGGGCATCCGCAACACAGTGCCGCTCGCGGAACTGGAAAAGATCGACAAGAGGTCTTATGACGAGCTGCTCGGGATCATGCAGACGCTGGAGGAGCATTACCGGGACCTCTGCGATATCGAATTCACCATCGAGCGCAGCAAACTGTGGATGTTGCAGACCCGGGTGGGCAAGCGTACGGCGGAGGCGGCGTTCCGCATCGCCACTCAGCTGGTCGATCAGGGCCTGATCGACATGGACGAGGCCATCCAGCGGGTGACCGGGGCGCAGCTCGCACAGCTGATGTTCCCGCGCTTCGAGGCGGACACATCCCGGCAGAGGATCGCCAGCGGGATCGCCGCGTCGCCCGGTGCAGCGGTCGGCAAAGTCGTGTTCGACTCGTACACCGCGGTGAAGTGGTCGCGATCGGGCGAGAACGTCATCCTCGTACGACGCGAAACCAACCCAGACGACCTCGACGGCATGATCGCCGCGCGCGGCATTCTCACGTCACGCGGCGGCAAGACCTCGCACGCCGCGGTGGTGGCCCGTGGCATGGGCAAGACCTGCGTGTGCGGCGCCGAGGCACTCGACGTCGACACCAAGCAGCGCATGCTTCGGGCGCCCGGCGGTCTCGAGCTGCACGAGGGCGACGTGATCTCCATCGACGGCACGAGCGGCGCGGTGTACCTCGGCGACGTGCCGGTCGTCGACTCCCCGGTGGTCCGCTACTTCGAGACCGGTACCAACCCGGAGGGTGACGATCTGGTGGCCGCCGTCGACCGGGTCATGCGTCACGCCGATGGAACCCGGCGGATGGCCGTACGCGCGAACGCCGACACTGCCGACGACGCCGAGCGGGCTCGCCGCTTCGGCGCGCAGGGCATCGGGTTGTGCCGCACCGAGCACATGTTCCTGGGCGATCGGCGCCAGCTCGTCGAGCGGCTCATCCTCGCCGACACAGACGACGAGCGTGACGCGGCCCTCGACGCGTTGCTGCCCCTGCAGCGGACGGATTTCGTCAGCATCCTCGAAGCGATGGACGGTCTGCCGGTTACGATCCGGCTGCTCGACCCGCCGTTGCACGAGTTCCTGCCCGACATCACGGAGCTCTCGGTACGCGTCGCCGTCGCCGAGTCGCGGGGCGAGAAGCACGAAGGAGACTTGCGCCTGCTGCAGGCGGTGCGCCGACAGCACGAGCAGAATCCCATGCTCGGCCTGCGCGGCGTCCGCCTCGGCGTCGTCATCCCGGGCCTGTTCGCCATGCAGGCGCGTGCCATTCTCGAGGCGGCGGGACAGCGGATCCGGGCCGGCGGCGTGCCCCGGGTCGAGATCATGGTGCCGCTCGTCGGTGCGGCGCAGGAGCTCGAGACCGTCAAGCAGGACATCATTCAGGTCGCCCGCGAGGTCCGGGCGGAGATGGGTGTCTCGCTGGAGTTCCTGGTCGGCACGATGATCGAGCTGCCGCGCGCGGCGCTGACAGCGGAGCACATCGCTGAGTACGCGGAGTTCTTCTCGTTCGGAACGAACGACCTGACCCAGATGACGTGGGGGTTCTCGCGGGACGACGTCGAGGGAGCGTTCTTCTCCGCGTACCTCGAGAAGGGGATCTTCGGCGTCAGCCCGTTCGAGACGATTGATCGGCACGGCGTGGGCGAACTGGTGCGCATCGCCGCCGAGCGGGGTCGCTCGCGGCGGCCGGGCCTCAAGCTCGGCGTCTGTGGCGAGCACGGCGGCGATCCGGACTCCGTGCATTTCTTCGAGCTGGCGGACCTGGACTATGTGTCCTGTTCGCCGTTCCGGCTGCCGATCGCACGACTCGAGGCCGGGCGCGCGGTCCACGACCGCGCACGCTCCGCCTGAGCTGCCCCGGACGAGCGCTTGCCCGGAGAAGCAAGGAGGGTCCGTGCTCATACCTTGGCCCGTGCTTGACGGCATTGTTGAGGGCCGCGTCACGTTGGCGTTCCGCCGCTGGGACCGTCCGCACGCCAAGGCCGGTGCGCTGCACCGCACGCCGGTAGGGCTGGTCGCGATCGACGCGGTGGACGTGGTGCGCATGGACAGCATCAGTGCCGCCGACGCACGAGCCGCGGGGGCGGAAAGCCGCGCCGAACTGCTGCGGTTTCTGCAGGGTCGCGACGGTCGCGTGTACCGGGTGCGGCTGCGCTATGCCGGCGCCGACCCGCGCGTCGCCCTGCGCGCCGACGACGCGCTCAGCGACGCGGACGTCGGGGATATCAAGGCACGGCTCGACCGGCTCGACCTGGCTGGCCGGCAGGGCCCCTGGACGCGCGATGTCCTCGAGATGATCGCGGCCAATCCCGGCCGCCGGGCGCCGGATCTCGCCGCCGTCCGCGGCCTGCCCACCCGGCCGTTCAAGGCGGACGTCCGCAAGCTGAAGGAGCTGGGCCTCACGGAGAGCCTCGAGGTCGGCTACCGGATCTCCCCACGCGGCCGGGCCTACTTGGACCGCACGACCGATACCCGTGTCACGCCGGCGTGAGGACCAGCCCCGACTCGATCGGTAGGCTCGATCACGTGTTGCGTCGCCGGCTCCGATCGTTCGCGGATGCGGTGTCTCGGCCGGTCGGACACGCCTCGTCGATCATGGTCGTTCCCAATACGCCCTTGCTGCAGCAGGTGCTCGACGAGTACGGGCTCAGGCACACCATCGACCCGGACGGCGACCTCCAGGTCCGCTGGGAGAAGTGCCAGCTGTACTTCTTCCACTACGGCGAGCAGAACGAGGTGCTACAACTGCGGCTCTACCTCAGCCGCCGGTTTCCGGTCGAGACGCGCCCCGCCCTCGCGCTAGCGCTCGACGACTGGAACCGGACGAAGCTGTTCCCCAAGGCGTACACGGTGCTGCCGGACGACGGGATGGTCGGCATCTGCGCCGAGCAGGTCCACGACTTCCACCTCGGCGCGACCCGCGACCAGATCCACCACACCGTCGGTGTCTGGATCGAGACCCTGCTGCGCTTCGCTGAATGGGTGGACGAGCAGTTCGTGCAGGCTTAGGCATGTCCTACGACGATGCGGCGCGGGAGCGGCGGATGCCGGAACCGCCGAAGCGGGCCGGTGCGCAGGCCGTCCGGAGCGACTTCGCCCGCGACCGGGCGCGGGTGCTGCACTCGTACGCCTTCCGCCGCCTGGCTGACAAGACCCAGGTCGTCGTGCCCGGCGAGGACGACTTCCCGCGCACCCGGCTCACCCACTCGCTCGAAGTGGCCCAGATCGGCCGCGAGGTCGGCGCCGCGCTGGGCTGCGACCCGGACATCGTCGACGCCGCGGGGCTGGCCCATGACCTCGGGCACCCGCCGTTCGGCCACAACGGTGAGGACGCGCTGGATGCGGTTGCAGCCGAGTGCGGTGGCTTCGAGGGCAACGCGCAGACGCTGCGCATCCTCACCCGCCTCGAGGCCAAGGTCGTCGCACCCGACGGCATGCCGGGCGGGCTTAACCTGACCCGGGCCACGCTCGACGCGACGTGCAAGTACCCGTGGCCGCGGCGGGACGACATCCGCAAGTTCGGTGTCTACGCCTCTGATCTTTCCGCCTTCGCCTGGCTGCGCTCCGGGGCGCCTCCCGGGCAGCGGTGCATCGAGGCCCAGGTGATGGATTGGGCGGACGACGTCGCCTACTCCGTCCACGACGTGGAGGACGGCGTGTACGGCGGACACATCAAGTTGTCCACCGTGGACGACACAGAGCGGGCCGCGCTCTGCGACGTGGCCGCGGACCTGTACTCGCCACTGGCCCCGGCCGTGCTGGCTCCGATGCTGGACGCGCTGCTCGGGCTACCCGCATTGCGCGACCTGGGCCGCTACGACGGCTCGTACGCGGCACAGGCCGCTGCCAAGCGGGCGACGAGCGAGCTGACCGGTCGCTTCGCCGGCGCGGCGGTGCTGGCCACCCAGGACGCGCACGGTCGGGCGCGTCTCGCACGGTACGACGCGCAGCTCGTCGTCCCCGACTCGACCGTCGCAGAGTGCGCACTGCTCAAGGCGGTGGCGGCCCGCTATGTCATGCGCCGCGCAGGCGCGGCGGAACGGCAGGCCGACCAGCGGCGGCTGCTCACCGAGCTCGTCGCCGCCGTTCGCGATGCCGCGCCGGCCACGCTCGACGCGCCGGCGGCCGCTGCCTGGCATGAGGCCGCCGGCGAGGCCGCACGGTTGCGTGTCGTCATCGATCAGGTCGCGCAGCTGACCGATTCCTCCGCCTACGCCTGGCATGCCCGGTTGGTACGGCCAACTCGATCACGCCTGGTTTGAGCTCAGAGCGCGTCCGGGCCAAGTTCCCGGATGCGGATTCGCACGAGTTCGCCGACCGCCGTCACCCAGATCTTGCCGTCGCTCATTGCGCCGGTGAACGCCACCGCGCAGATGACGTCGTAGATCTCGGTGCGGCCGGGCAGCGTGCCGAGCCCGCTCGCGTCGGTGACCGTCGCCATGGAAGCCGAGAGTCGAAAGTGCCGCGCAGATCTCGCCGACCTTGGCCGGGCGCACGATGGCGCTGACGAGCTGCATGCGCCCTCCTTCGCGCGCGGCGGGCGGCCGGCTGGTCGCATCAGACCGCGTCCGGGCCCCGTTCGCCGGTGCGGATTCGAACGATGCCGTCGACCGGCGTGGACCACACCTTCCCGTCGCCGATCTTGCCGGTGCGCGCGCTGGCCACGATCGTGTCGATGACTGTCTGGCCGTCCGAGTCGTCGACGAGGATCTCGATGCGCAGTTTCGGGACCAGGTCGACGGTGTATTCGGCACCCCGATACACCTCTGTGTGACCGCGTTGCCGTCCGTACCCACTGACCTCGGCGACGGTCATGCCCTCGGCGCCCATCGTGCTCAACGCATGCTTGACGGCGTCGAACTGGAACGGCTTGATGATTGCGGTAATGAGCATCACCGTCGCCGACCTCCCCGTTGCGCTGCCGGCGGCACCGGGTCTTCGGCGAGGTGTCTGCGCCACAGCCACATCGCGATGCTGAACCAGCCGACAGTCACGAATGCCCATGCGATCGCGTACAGCCGATGACCGCTCAACGCCAGTGACAGACACAGTCCGAAGGCGATCAGCGACATGAACAGGAACCCGCGCCACACCCAGGGCGACCCCGCCGAGCGGGTGCCGTCAGGCAGCTGGAATCGAGGCACGTGCTGCGCGGGTCCAGGGCGGCCCTGTCGACTCGTTCGGGCGCTCATGACGCTTCGCCCGCCTGTATCGGCGCCGTGCTCGGTGGGCCGGTGCTTCCCGCCGCCGCAGGACTTCCGGCGCCGACGAGTTCGATGCCTTCACCGGACGGGTAGCCCTCCTCGCCGTGCACGGCCAGGTCGCCGACTGCGAGCTCCTCATCGGGCATGCGTAGCGGGGTGACGAGGCCGATGACCTTCAAGATCAGGAACGTGACCAGGGCGTCCCAGACAATCACGGTCAGTGCGGCGAGGATCTGGAGGAAGAACAAGTGCCGGTTGCCGTAGAGCCAGCCCGTGACGGAGAGCGGAGTGCCGCTGGTGGTGTTCGGATAGACGACGACACTCGGGTCGGCGAAGATGCCCACCAGCAGCCCGCCGAGCAACCCGGCCAGGCCGTGCGTGTAGACCACGCCCATCGCGTCGTCGACCCGGCGCAACACGATCGGCTGGATGTAGCTCCAGGCGAACCACACGATCGTCGAGGCGATGATGCCTTCCAGCAGCGCGCCCAACCCGTTCACGTAGCCGGCGCCGGGCGTGATGGCGACAAGCCCGACGATCATGCCGTTGACCGCCCCGAGGAACGTCGGCTTCTTTTCCCTGCCGAGGAACATGTCCCACAGCACCCAGGTCAGCAGCGCCGCCACTGTGCAGAGGTTGGTGTTGACCACCGCGGTCGCGGCGTCGGCGCTGGCGAAGTACGGGTCGCCGCCGTTGAAGCCGTTCCAGCCCAGCCACACAATGCCGGCGCCGACGCACACGATCGGCAGGCTGTGCGGCACGAAGCGCTGCCGGTCACGCGCAAGCCGCGGCCCGATTACCCAGGCTGCGACGAATCCAGTCGTGCCCGCGGCAAGGTGGATCACGTATCCACCGGAGAAGTCGACGGCGCCCTCGTGCGCCCAGTAGCCGCCACCCCAGAGCAGCATCGCGTTGACCGCGTACACGAACGTTGTCCACAGCGGGACGAAGACCAGCCACACCTTGACCTTGATCCGGCCCAGCACGCTGCCCAGGAACAGCAGCGGGGTGATCGCCGCGAACACGAACTGGAAGTAGAAGATCGAGGTGGTGGGTTGCGACAGCGGCACGGCGGTGCCGGTCGGAAGCGTTGCCTGGGACGTCTGCGACGTGCCGCGTAAGGACGTCTGCGGATGGCCCATGAAGTTGGAGAAGAAGTTCTTGAAGAAGTTGCTGCCGTAGGTGTAGCTGTAGTGGTTCGCCCCGCCACCTCCGATCGGGGCTCCGAACCCCATCTTGTACGCCCACAGCACCCACACAACCAGTACCGTGCAGAAGCCGGTGAACGCCATGAACATGGTGTTCACGACCCACTTCTTGGGCACCAACCCTCCGTAGAGCAGGGCCAGGCCCGGCACGCTCATCAGGGCGACGAACGTCGCCGCGGTGAGCTGCCAAGAGGTGCTGCCGGTATCCAGCCACGGCGGCTGGCAGCCTGTCGGTGCCGAGGTCGGAGTACAGGGGTTCGGGGCAGAGTGGATGACACTTGCAAGCTCGGGCAGCAACGAAGCCCCTCCTTCGTGGTGGGAACCCAGGAGTGAGGCGTGGTGGCCAGAAACTCGGTCGCCGCGTCGGCCAGCAAACTAGGGGCGACTCGTTTCCGGAGAACGCCGCGCGGATTTCCGGTGTGTTAAGGCCGCGACGAGGGCCGTACCAGATATGCGCGAGCACGTGATGCGCCGCGCACATGGGCAGGACGCGACGATGCGGCAATACGTCCTTTAGCGTTGCCGGCTGGCCAGTGCCGGCGCTCCTGCGAGCCGCGCTTGGACCAATGCACAGGGCTTTGGATGATGAACCGATGGGGCGTGCGGATAGGACGCGGGCGGCACCCGGCTCGCCAGCCGGCATGGGCGAGGGACTCTTCGCTCGGGCCTGCCGTCGCGCTCGTCCGCGCCGTAGCTGGCAGCCGAACGCGCTGGACTGACGAATGGCAACGAATGATCACCGAGACAACGCGGTAACGAAGCACGTGACCACGCGCCCCGCTCCCTCGACAGCACGTCGGGCGGCGGCGGTCATTGCGCTTGCCACAGCGTGCCTTGCAGTGTTGTACGTCATATTGGCGGCCCTCGACCGGTGGGCTGTCCTGGTCATCGGCATGGTCTCGCTCGCGATCGTCGTGCTCGCGGCGTGGTACGTGCTCTCGCGTAGCGGACTAGTACGACTATTGTCCACCGGACTCGCTGCGGCCAGTCTGCTCGCGTTCGTTGTAGTCATGATCGCCAGCAACAGCGTGCGCGTATTGGCGATCAGCGGAGGCTTGGCAGTCGTCTCCGTCGTCGCCGCGGGGTATGCACTGCGCGCAACGCCCGGACCAAGTCGGGGCGAAGCAGCCACCCGCGCAACGCATCCGGTACTGCTCATGAATCTCAAGTCCGGAGGTGGGAAGGCTGAGCGCTTCCGGCTCGTCGAGAAGTGCCGACAGCGCGGGATCGAACCGATCGTGCTCACACCCGAGGCGGACCTATTGCAGCTCGCGGAAGATGCACTGGCTCGGGGCGCCGACCTGATCGGCATGGCCGGTGGCGACGGTTCGCACGCGCTGGCCGCCTCGGTCGCCAGTCGGCACAAGATCCCGCTCGTTGTGGTTCCGGCCGGCACGCGCAACCACTTCGCGCTCGACCTCGGACTCGACCGCAACGATGTCGTAGGCGCCTTGAACGCATACAGCGACGGGTTCGACCGCACGATCGACCTGGCGGAAGTGAACGGCCGGGTCTTCGTCAACAACGCGTCGATGGGTCTGTACGCGAAGGTGGTTCAGTCATCGGAGTATCGCGACGCGAAGATACGAACCGCCGCCGCGGTACTGCCGACCGTGATCGGCCCGAAGGCGACTCCGATGGACCTGAGGTTCACCCTGCCATCGGGAGAGGAGGCGCTCACCTCTCAGCTCATCCTGGTCTCCAACAACCCGTACAACCTGAGCGATCTTCGCAGCGGTGGAACTCGAGCGCAGATGGACAGCGGGGTGCTGGGGATCGTTTCGCTGCAGGTTCGAAGCGGTGCGGAGGCTGAGAAGCTGGCCGCATTGGAATCGGTCGGACAGGGGCACCGTTTCCGCGGCTGGCAGGAGTGGACCGCCACGGAATTCGAGGTTCGCGCGTCCGATCCGGTTGCGATTGGCGTCGACGGAGAGGCGCTCACCATGCCACCGCCGCTGCAGTTCCGGATCCAGCCCAGGGCACTGACCGTGCGGCTGCCGCGCGGCGCTCCGGGTGTCTCTCCTGCGGCCCGCGTCGTACGAATCGCCTCGAGATCCGCCCTCGCGGCGTTGTGGCACGTCGCGCGCGGTCGCCAACCGGGGCCGACGTGACCGAGCCAACCCCACTCGCCCGAGGCGACAACCCAACGAGTGAGGAGCCGCCGGTGGATCGGCTCGGCCCGCAACCAGGACCGCGCGCGTCCGCGAGAGCCGAGGCCGCGAAGGTATTTCGCGCTCTCGGCCGTCTCGACCGCGCCGTCTACGAGTGCATCGCTCGGCTGCCAGCATCACCAGTTGACGCACCGCTGCGCCGGTTTGCCAAGTTCGCCGATCACTCCAAGCCCTGGTTCATCGTCGCGGCGGTCCTCGCACTCATTGGCGGCGCGCGAGGTCGTCGTGCTGCCCTCGCGGGGATCGCAGCCATCGGCGTCACGTCTCTTGTCGTCAACCAACCGATGAAGTTCGCCGGTGACCGGAACCGGCCGGATCGCGAGGGCGCAGGCGTGCCACGGCAGCGGTGGGTCACGATGCCGGAATCGACATCGTTCCCCTCAGGCCACTCAGCTTCAGCCGCCGCATTCGCCGTCGCGGTCGGCGACCTGATCCCGGGGGCGGCGCCCACGCTACGGACGGCAGGCTCGGTGGTTGCCTTTTCACGCGTCTACACCGGTGTGCACTACCCGAGCGATGTCGTGATCGGCGTGATCGTGGGGGGCTTGATCGGTCGGCTGACGTCCAGGACAGCACGCCGCATCACACAGTCGACGGCAGCTTCGGGGGCGGTCTCGCATTTGCGACGAGCGTCGCCTCGGCCAAGGCTCGCACGCTCGCCGGGCTCGGCGAGATGCCGAGCGGAGCCAGTGGTCCGTGCATGAGCAGCAGACCGGCTGCAACGAACACGATGGGAGCGGTGATGTCCGCCCGCTCCAGGCTGGCCGAGAACAGACCCCACCCGAATACCAGGGCCGCCACGAGAGCCAGATCGGCGGAGCTCATCGGTCTGCTCCGCACACCGCGTCCGAGCTGGTCCGCTCAGCCAGCAGCGCCGCAGCGAATGCGAACCATGTCTCGTCCACCTGCGGGCTCCTCCCGCCAGCAGCCTTACCGTTCATCATTTGCGCCAGGCGTGCGCGCTACATCACCTGCCACAGGTGACGTCGTCGGCTCCGCTATCGGCGGGCGCGATACCGTCATTGACAGTGATCGACTTCTGCGATCTTGCGGGGAGCCGAAGAGCCCGGAATCACTGACCTGGAGGTGGCTGCCCCGACTGGACTCGAACCAATATCCTGCCGGTTGACAGCCGGACGCTCGGCGTCGAGCGGCGTGTCTGGCGCCGGGTGGGTCGACCTGGACTGTGCCTGGTGCGCCTCGTGCGTCCTCCGGCGACAGTAGTTCAATGACACTCTGTCTACAGTGGACAGTCGTCGTTGCCCACGGTCCGGCACCCAGCGTCAACCGCGGCGTCGGTAGCCCAATCAGGTGTCGACGCGCTTCAGTTGGGCGCAAGCCGACCGAAGATCGCGCTTACCTACCGGCAGTGCTACCCACGGGGGAAGCCGCATCGGCATCTTGCCGAAGGCGTCCCGATAGAGTCGCACGTCTGGCCGCCGACACGAACTCTCGGCCCGACGTCCCATCGCGACGCTCCTCGACTCTCGCGCCTAGACGATGGCCGGCCGATCCGCGCAGGCCACTCGCGAAAGGGCCCGCACAGGCCGAGCCGTAGGCGAATCCGCGCCGAGGGGCAATCCTTAGTCGATTGCCGGCGATTCGGTGCGCGGCGTGGCGGCAAGTGCCCGCGCGAGCACCACGACACCGACGACGATGAGGCCGAGCCCGGCGATCACCACCGCAGTGCTTACTGCGCCGGACTCGAGCGATTCGCTGAACACGGTCAGTCCCAGCGCAACGCTGGACAGCAGTGTCATCGCATTGGAAGAGGCCAGCGCGGCAGCCAATGCACCGGTCTTGAGCGCGCCCTGCTGCAACGCGAAGCCAATCAGCGCCGATGCGATCAGGGCGTAGGTCTGCCAGCTGCGCAGGATCGCGTGCAGACCCTTCCCGATGATGTCGGTGAACACCTTGGTGATCGCAGCTTGCAGACCGAAGGCGATGCCGGCGGCGGCCCCGAACAACACTGCTCGTAGGGCGGATTCGCAGCCGCGCCCGACGGCTGTTAGCACGACGATCACGATCAGGCAGCCCAACCCGGCGACCCACCAGTCCCGCGCGCCCGGCGTCGTCGCCCCGCTCGTGGGGGAGCCGACGGACAGGAACACAACGATTCCGCCGGTAGCCGCGGCCGCGCCGAGCACCACCGTGCCGGTGATCGGTTGATTCGTCAGCCAGGCACCGAACGGCAAGGCGATCACCAAGCTCAGCGTGGTCAGCGTCTGGACCGCGACGAACGATCCCTCATGCAGCGCCAGCGCCTGCAAGACCCACCCCACCGCTTGCATCAGGGCGCCCAGCAACCACACCGGCTGGCGCCACAACTGCACAAGGAACCGGGTGTCCTCGCCAGTCGCGGTCGTGCGCAGCGCACCCCGCTGCTGCAACGCGGACCCGACGGCGAACGCGGTCGCGGCTAGCAGCGCGAGAAGCCCGGGCACGGCCACCCCAACGGCAACGATCCGATCGTCGAAATCACGATCGCGAGCATGGCATCCGCCGGCACGCCCGGCACCAGTTGCCCGTCGCGTAGCGCCGAACCTACCTCTTGCCGCGGCGGCATCGACCTGCCGAAGGTGCATGGAGCCACAGCGGGATCGTCGGGGGCTGGCTCGCGACGTTCCCGACGCCATGCTCCCGATCTCCCCGTCCCGGCGTGGGGCGATGACCCCATCCGAGCGACGTCGCCGCCTATCCGACGTCCGGTGATTGCCAGGCGGCGTCCGTCTCGGTCACGTACCGTTCCACTGCGGCATCGAGCGTCGGGAAGAAGTGGTTGGGGTCGATGGTGCGCGTGAGTTCATAGCGCTCGAGCTTCTCGCGAACTGGTTCCTTCATCTCCGCGAAGATCAGCGAGATGCCGCGTTCGTTCAGCCAAACGTCCAATTCCTGGAGCATGTCCGACGCCGTGGTATCGACATCGGTGATCGGCTCAGCGGCGATCACGATCCAGTTGAGTCCCGGACTGCGCTCGGCGATCGCTCGGATCTGTTCGCCGAAGGTCCGGGCATTTGCGAAGATCAGAGGAGCGTCGAATCGATAGACCACCAGACCGGGGAGCAACTCGGCCTCCGGATGCAGCCCGGTGTCATGCAGTCCCTCGATGCCTTCGACTCGGCCGAGCTCGGCCTGGTGGGGCCACCAGACACGGCGGAACACATTGAGGATCGACAGCGCCACGGCAATGAGGATGCCCGGGAGCACACCGAGCAGCGCCACGGCGAGCAGAGCGGCAATCGACAACATGAACTCGATCCGCCGCTGCTGCCACAGCCGACGGGTTGCTCGCACGTCGACCAACGACACCGCAGCCGCGATGACGATCGCTGCCAGTGTCGGTTGCGGCACATACTGCATCAGGGACGGGAAGAGCACGACCACAAGCGTGATCACCCCCGCGCCCACAACACCGGTGACCTGCGATTTTGACCCAGCCTGATCCGCAACGGCGGTGCGCGAGCCGCTCGTACTGACCGGGAAGCCCTGAAACAGGCCAGCAGCCACGTTCGCCGCACCGATACCGATCATCTCCTGGTTGCCCTGCACCCGCTCCGCACGCCGGGACGCGAACGAGGACGCGGTCGACATGGTGTCGGCCAACGCAACCACCGCGATCGCGAGCGCGCCGACGAACAGCGGTGGGACGTCAGACCATGCGACAGTCGGGATGGTGAACGGTGGAAAGCCTCGGGGCAGGACGCCGATGGTGTCGACACCGTGTGATTTCAGGTCGAAGACGTTGACGGCAATCGACGCCAGAACAACAGCAACGAGGACCGCGGGAATCTTCGGCATGAGCCGCTGCAGCAGCAGAATCCCGGCCAGCGAAGCGATGCCAATAATTGCAGCCGTGGTGTTCGCGTCGTCGGCCACATTAGTCACGAAGCCCGAGATCTCTGAGATCAGACCGTTCGTATCCAGCGAGAAGCCGAACAGTTTCGGCAGCTGACCTACGACGATCGTGACGGCGAGACCGCTCATGTAGCCGATCTGGGTGGGCTTGGACAGGAGGTCCGCCACGAACCCGAATTTGGCCAGCCCAGCGACAGTCATGATCACACCGACGAGGATCGCCAGAAGGGACGCCAAGGCGATCGCCTCGGCCGGATCACCGCCGGCAACGATGAGCGGCGTCACCGTAGCCGCGATCATGGGGCCCAATGCGGAGTCGGGGCCGAGCACCAACACCCGCGACGGGCCGAAGACCGCGTACCCGAGCAGGCACAGGATCGACGTGTACAGGCCGGTGATAGGTGGAAGTCCCGCGAGCTGCGCGTAGGCCATTCCCTGCGGGACCAGCAACGCCGATAGCACCAGCCCGGCGACGATGTCCTTCGCCAGCCACCGACGCTGATACGACGAGACCATCGCCCAGCCCGGAACAAACGACAGACGGCCGACACCTCGACCAGCGATCTTCGGATCGGCGCCGATAACCATGCGAGTCAGCCCGTCATCCGACGGTCTGAGCAGGCCTGGTCGAGCCGCAGCCCCGTCGTGGTGGACTCATCGACGCCCCCTTTCGACCCCGGTAGCAAAGCGATCCGACGGCCAGCATGCGACCCACCTGGGATCGCGAGTCCTTCATCGTTCCACGGCCCTGCCAGCCGGACGAGAACTCGAGGCCGGCGGGCTGGCGAGTCTCCCGCCAGGCAATCGACCCTCCGGTGCGGTGGAAACCCGCTTAGGCGGGCCGCACGCGTAAGGATCGCTATGGCGGCGGATGCCCCGCCGTCACCGCGCAAGGGTGCTGGCCGTGAGCCTGCGATGACAGCACAATTCCGGCACAGATGGGACAATCTCCCGAAGTCTGCGACTCGCGATCATCCCGCCCGTCGCGAGTGGGCAGGCAATGCTGTCGCTCCTGATCGGTTCGGCAGCAGTCAGGCGTCTTGGTCGATGCTGTGGTTCTTTCTGTGCCCTATCCGGTGGGCAAGGCGCTGTGGCCTATCTTCGTCGTCGTCTTACGCTATCTCGGAGTGCTCGTCTGTCTGATCGCGCGCGGGAGTCGCAGCCGGCGTGCGCCGATCGCCACGATTCCGAGCAGCACCGCGAGCAGCGCGGCGGGCGCGATGAACGCCGTCCACGAGGACCTCGACCGCGCGACGCTCTGGGCGGTCACGACCACCGACGCGTTGCGTGGATCGACCACGGCCGCGACAACGTCGCCCGTGGCGCGCAACACCGAACTACCGCCCAGCACCGCCTCGTGCTGGTCACCGGCCAGCGCGAACACAGCACGGCAGGTATAGCCGATCGTGGTGATTCCGGTGCCCGATGCCTGCCCGACGCAGCGTGTCACCGTCGCCTCGACCGGCACGCCCGTGCGGCGCAGCCGATTCGTCCGCGACTGCGCGTCGATCGCGGATACGGTCAGCACGACGACGAGGAACACCAGCGTGGCGACACCCAGACCGGCCGTCACCCAGGCGATGCGACGCGGGCTGACGGGCACGCCGGTCGCTCCGCGTACGTACGAACTCGCCACGCCTGAAGGATCGGCCACCCGGCAGCCCGGCGCAACGACGGCCGCAAACCGGGTGGGGAGTGTCGGGAGCGGACGTTAATCTCGCAGTCGTGTCCGAGATGCCGTTGATCCGCGCCCGCGGCCTCACGAAGGCGTACGGCTCGGTTCGGGCCGTGCGCGGAATTGACCTCGACGTGCAGCGCGGCGAGGCGTTCGGGTTCCTCGGGCCGAACGGTGCGGGCAAGTCGTCGACCATGCGCATGATGGGCGCCGTGTCGCCGCCGAGCGGCGGCGAACTGCGCATCTTCGGGCTAGACCCGGCCGTCGACGGCCCGCGCATCCGCGGCCGACTCGGGGTGTGCCCGCAGGACGACACGCTCGACCCGGAACTGTCGACCCTGGAGAATCTGCTGGTCTACGGCCGCTACTTCGGGCTGAGCCGGGCGACGTGCCAGGCGAGGGCCGCCGAGCTGCTCGACTTCGTGGCGCTCCGCGACCGCGCCGGCGAGAAGGTCGAGAACCTCTCCGGCGGCATGAAGCGCCGGCTGACCATCGCCCGCTCGCTCATCAACGATCCCGACCTGCTGCTACTCGACGAGCCGACCACCGGGCTCGACCCCCAGGCCCGGCACCTGTTGTGGGACAAGCTGTTCCGGCTGCGGCAGGCCGGCGTCACACTTGTGCTGACCACCCACTACATGGACGAGGCCGAGCAACTGTGCAACCGGCTGGTCGTCATCGACGGGGGGCTGATCGTCGCCGAGGGGTCGCCGGCCGAGCTGATCAGGCAGTACTCCACCCGCGAAGTGACCGAGCTGCGCTTCAACCCGGACGACGATCACGAGGTGCTCGCCGGCAAGGTGGCCGACCTGGCGCGGCGGGTCGAGGCGCTCCCGGACCGGCTGTTGCTCTACACCGACGACGGCGAGGCGGCCGCCGTCGCCGCCCACGAACGCGGCCTTACGCCGGCCAGCGTGCTGGTCCGGCGGTCCACGCTGGAGGACGTGTTCCTGCGGCTGACCGGGCGGAGCCTCGTTGACTAGCGCGCTGGCACGCCAGTACGACTACTGGGCGACGGCCTACCGCCGCACCTGGAAGGGCAGCGTCATCTCCAGCTTCCTGATGCCGCTGCTGTATCTCGCCGCGATGGGCGTGGGCCTCGGTCATTTCGTCGACCAGAATGCCGGGGCCGGTGCGCTCGGTGGCGTCTCATACCTCGCCTACATCGCCCCCGGACTGCTCGCTGCGACCGCGATGCAGACGGCGGTTGGCGAGTCGACTTATCCGATCATGGGCAAGATCAAGTGGAATTTCGTCTTTCACGCCATGGCCGCAACCCCTTTGCGGATAAGGGACATTGTGGTGGGGCAGCTCGGCTTCATCGCGTTCCGAGTCACGACCACATGCGCGGTGTTCCTCGGCGTGATCGCCGCATTCGGGGCGATCGAATCACCGCTCGGCGTGTTCTGCCTCGCCGTCGCACCCCTGGTCGGGCTGGCATTCGCGGCACCGGTATTCGCGATCGCGTCCCGGCTGGAGAGCGACGCCGGCTTCGCGATGATCTTCCGCTTCGGCGTCATCCCTATGTTCCTGTTCTCCGGCGCCTTCTTCCCCGTGACGCAGCTGCCTGACGGCATCGAGTGGCTGGCATACGTCACGCCGTTGTGGCACGGCGTCATGATGTCGCGCGATCTCAGCCTCGGCGTGGCTTCGCTGTGGCCGACGCTCGGCCACGCGGCATACCTGCTGATATGGATCGGCGCCGGGACATTGCTGACCGTGCGCGGCCTGACGCGGCGGTTGGTGCGATGACTGGGGTCGTCGTCCGGGTCACGCCGCTGCCGCTCGTCCGTTCCGCCGGTTGGCGCATGATCGAGCGGAACTTCCTCGCCTACCGCAGGGCGTGGATCTACTTCGTATCCGGCTTCTTCGAGCCGGTGTTCTATCTGCTGTCGATCGGCATCGGCGTCGGCAAGCTGGTCGGGGATTTCACCCTTGCCGATGGCACGGTCGTCACGTACGCGCAGTTCGTCGCGCCGGCGATGCTGGCCACGTCGGCGATGAACGGAGCCATCTTCGACGCGACGTTCAACATCTACTTCAAGATGAAGTTCCTGCACCTCTACGATGCGGTGCTGGCCACGCCGATGCGGCCCTGGGACGTCGCCACCGGCGAGGTGGGCTGGGCCCTGCTGCGCGGGGCGTCGTACTCGCTGGTGTTCCTGATCGTGATGTCCGGACTGGGTTTGGTGGTGTCGTGGTGGGCGCTGCTGGCCTTCCCGGTCGCCGTCCTGATCAGCTTCGCGTTCGCCGCGGCGGGCATGGCGTGCACCACGTGGATGCGCTCGTGGCAGGACTTCGAGTTCATCCAGTTGGCGATCTTGCCGATGTTCCTCTTCTCGGCGACGTTCTACCCGTTGTCGGTCTATAACGGGGCCGTGCAGTGGCTGGTACGTATCACGCCGCTGTACCAGGGCGTCAACCTGCTGCGCGGCCTGATCCTGGGCAGCCTCACCTCGTCGATGCTCGTGTCGCTCGCCTACCTGGTCGTCCTCGGCGGCGTCGGGATGTACATCGCGTCGCGCCGCCTCGGGCAGCTGCTGCTGAAATGACCCGCCCGCCGAGCGGCCTACACTCTGGTCCGTGGCGGGGCGTATCCGGGACGAGGACATCGCCGCGGTCCGTGAGAAGTCGCCTATCGCCGACGTGATCGGCGAGCACGTGCAGCTGCGCAATGCCGGCGGGGGCAACCTCAAGGGGCTGTGCCCGTTCCACGACGAGAAGTCGCCGTCGCTGTCGGTGTCGCCGGCCAAGGGTCTGTTCCATTGTTTCGGCTGCGGCGCCGGCGGGGACGTGATCCGGTTCGTCGAGCGCATCGAAAACCTGAGCTTCACCGAGGCGGCGGAGTGGCTGGCTGCCCGGGCAGGTATCCGGCTGCGTTACGTCGACGGCGGCGCAGGCCCTGCGCGGCAGCCAGGGCAGCGAGCCCGGCTCGTCGAGGCGCACCGGGTGGCCGCCGAGTTCTACGCCGAGCAGCTGCGAAGCGCCGAGGCGCGCCCGGCCCGGGAATATCTCATGGAGCGGGGGTTCGCCGACGACGTCGCAGTGCGCTACGGCTGCGGATATGCGCCGTCCGGGTGGGACGCGCTCACGAAGCACCTGCTGGCGCGCCGGTTCACGCCGGCGGAGCTGACTACGGCGGGCCTGTCCCGCCAGTCCACCCGCGGCTCCCTCATCGACCGCTTCCACCGGCGTCTGCTCTGGCCGATCCGCGACATCGGTGGCGACGTCGTCGGCTTCGGTGCCCGCCGCCTGTTCGACGACGACCCGGTCGACGCCAAGTACCTCAACACCCCGGAGTCGCCCATCTACAAGAAAAGCCAGCTGCTCTACGGCGTCGACCTGGCCAAGCGCGAGATCGCCCGCCAGCACCGTGCCGTGGTAGTCGAGGGTTACACGGACGTTATGGCCTGCCACCTCGCCGGTGTGACGACGGCGGTGGCGACCTGCGGCACGGCCTTCGGCGCCGAGCACATCGCGATCCTGCGCCGGCTGCTCATGGACTCCGACGCGTTCACCGGCGAGGTGATCTTCACCTTCGACGGGGACGTGGCGGGCCTGAAGGCCGCCGAGCGAGCGTTCGGCGAGGACCAGAAGTTCATGGCGCAGACATTCGTCGCCATCGAGCCGAACGGCCTCGACCCGTGCGAGCTGCGCCAGAAGGCCGGTGACACCGCGGTGAGCGACCTGGTCGCGCGGCGCGTGCCGCTCGTCGAGTTCGTGCTGCGCTCGACCGCCAACCGCTTCAATCTCGACACCGCCGAGGGACGATCCGCGGCCCTCGACCGCGGTGTGCCCATCGTCGCGCGGATCAAGGACCGCGGCCTGCTCGAGCAGTACTCGCAGCTACTGGCCCGGATCGTCGGCGTCGACGACCCGGACCGCGTTCTTTCCCGGGTACGCGGCATCGTCCGCTCCGGCGGACGCCCCGAGCCGCCGCCACGCCGTGCGGCGCCGCCCCCGGTCGACGAAGCTGTCGCCTCGGTCGAGCGTGAGGTGCTCAAGGTCGCGATGCAGCAGCCGGCGGTTGCCGGTCCGGCGTTCGACGCCCTGCCGGACGCCGCGTTCGTGGTGCCGGTGCACGTCACGCTGCGCCAGGGCATCGCCGCGGCCGGTGGCACGGCCAGCGCGGTCAGTGGGCCGGCATGGGCCGGCGCCGTCGAGGACCAGCTGCCTGACCTGGAGGCGCGCAGCCTCGTTCACGCGCTGGCGGTCGAGCCGCTGCACACGAACCTGCCACCCGAGCGATATTCCGACGTCGTGCTGGCGCGCCTCCAGGAGATTCTGGTGTCCCGGCAGGTAGCAGCGCTCAAGTCGCGCGTGCAACGCATCAACCCGGAGGATCAGCCCGAGGAGCACGCCCGGCTGTCCGGTGAGCTGTTCGCGCTCGAGATGCACCGGATAAGGCTGCGCGAACGGGCGAGCGGCGGCGAATGATCTTCGGACGGCGGGAGCGCCCGCCGGGTGAGCTCGTCGTGGGGCTGGATCGCGACGAGCGCATCGTGTCTTGGGCGGACACGGATGCCGCTGTCGTCGCGGCGACCAACCGCGGCTTGTGGGTGCCCGGGTACCGGCGGATCGGTTGGGAGCTTGTCGACAAGGCGGTGTGGCGTGACGGCGTGCTGACTGTGACCGAGGCCGAGCTCTTGGACGATCTTCTGCTGCGGGATCTCCCGCCCATACACCTGCGGCTCACCGTCCCACGCGACCTGCCGCCCACCGTTCGACGCCGGGTCGAGGCCAGCGTCGTCCGCTCGGAGGTGTTCCCCGTTGCCGGGGGAGCGGCGCGGTTCGTTGCCCGCCGGGTGCCCGGCCGTGACGGGGTCAGCTGGTGGGCCCGCCTGGAGCTCGGCACCCGGGACAGCCCGCAGACGCGTAGCTCAGTACGGGCCCGGCGCGACCAACTCGCTGCCCAGTGGGCGCAAGCTCAGCCGCGATAGCCGTTGGTCGCTGCCTGCTCGCTTGCCTGCCGCTTGGTGCGCATCACATCCCTCGCGCGATGCCGGAGATCGTCGACCTGGGCCTGCAACACGCCCGCCGTGGACTGCACGGTCTGGCTGCCGGCAACCTTGCGGGCGAGGCTGACGAGTTGTTCGTAGCGCTCCCGCCCGGCCCGGGCGCCGAGTACGTAGCCGATGGCGGCGCCGACCAGCAGCGAGAGCTTCATCGCGTCCTCCTCGTTCGGCGGCTAGAAATTCACCCTAACCTGGCGAGCCAGCACGTACCGTGGGCGTGATGACCGACTTTCGCCCGACGATCACTGCACACCTTGTCGTCCGGGGTGCCGGGCGAGCCGCCCAGTGGTATGCCGACGCGTTCGGTGCCGTTGAGGAGAACCGCATTGCCGTGCCTGACGGGCGCTTCCTCGAGATCGCCCTGCGCATCGGCAATTCCCCGCTGAAGCTCTGTGACGAGTTCCCGGAGATGGCAGTGCTGTCGCCGCTTTCGGTCGGCGGGACCTACGGCGCCCTCCACATCGCGACCGACGACGTGGACGTGTTGTGGGCCCGGGCGCTGGCGGCCGGCGCGGAGGTGCACCAGCCGCTTCAGGACGCCTTCTGGGGTGAGCGCACCGGCCAGGTCATCGATCCGTTCGGACACCGGTGGGGCCTTTCGCAGCACCTGCGCGACGTGCCGCCAGGTGAGGTCGCCGCTGGTGTGGCCGCCCTGTTCGGGGCCGCTCCACAGGATTGACGAGCCCACCCGTACGATGGGTTATCCTTGCTCGGCCGCGTCGCGGGCGTGCTCCGGGCGGGCGGTCCCCCGTAGCTCAATTGGCAGAGCGTCCGGCTGTTAACCGGCAGGTTACTGGTTCGAGTCCAGTCGGGGGAGCCACTACAGGCGAGTTATTCCCGGGCTTGCACTAGATTGCGAAACCGGTCGTGCACTCATCGTGCATTCGTCGCTCGCGGCTATGCACGCGATTGGCGAGGCTGAACACTGTCCGGCACGCCCGGGCAGGACGATTCCAGCGCCGATTAGCGGAGTCTGGCCGCGTCAGCTGTGGTGGCCTGTTCGGTGCGCTGGACCAAGTCGCCGATCAGCTTGTCCAGCGGTACGCGGTATTCGGTGACTCGACCAGGCACTTGTCCCCGAGGTCTGGCCGTAGGGGCTCGCCGCCGGCCCACTCGGCGTAGGTCGCGCTCCCTCGCTGGTGCACGAGGGAGGCGGCAAGTGACCTAGAAGTAGGGCTGGAAGCCGCACTCCAATCGGAGCCTCAGGGTGACAGTGCCGGAGCCGTTGCGCTGGTGCGCCTTGATCACCAAGAACCACTGCGAGCCGGTGCTGCCTGCCGTGGTCTGGATATACGGCACCTGGGTTTGCAGCATCTGCTGCGTGTGCGGAGGCGTGAGATAGGTGAGCTCCTGGACTGCGGCGTGGGCCCAGTCGAGCTGGGTGTCCACCAATGCGTTGGCGTACGAGGCCCACTGCGCGGGCGTGACGGATGCATTGGGGTTGGTGCCGTTGATCCGGGAATCCAGGGCCGCCCACAGGCGCTGGTCGCCGCCGATGCTTGGGGTCTCACAGAGGCGGAGGCGCAGCACTTCGGCCGCACGCGCCCGGTCGACCGGCGGCCCGAAGGTGTTCGGCGCCGTTTTGGGGCGGTCGAAGGTGTAGAAGTGCGCGACGAGGTGGGGCGTCGGGATGCACTTGACCGTGGCCGGCGTGCCCTGGGTCTTGGCGGGTTTGGCGTGCGGGGGCGCCGCGCCTGAGCGCGAGCTGCCGCGCGTCAGGATGCTGATCAGGGCCAGGATTACCCCGGCTGCGATGGTCGCCCAAACGATGTACGGGAAGGCGCCGTCGTCGTCGTTGCTTGGCTTTTCCTCGGGAGCGCGTACGTCGTGACGGCGCTCGGTTGGACGCTCGGGGTTGGACATGGCCGGGCCTCTCTGCCGAATCGGCCCGCAGCGCTTCAATCTGCGACTGGACTGCCCTCAGGTTGCGGTCGTCGACCTCCACCTCGGTCATCGTGACCAGTACACGCCCGGTTCTGGTGGACTCCCCCGTTCGATGTCAGACATGCCCCTCTTACGCGGTGTTGCAGATTCTCGCATAGCGTAGCCATGTCGGGCAGCGGTTCCAGGCGGACGCACACTGGGTCTAGCTGGTCTTTCGCTTGGGGTCGCAGCGTGACCACCTTCGCTGCGTGAAATTCGGACAGAGCAGCTGCGATGGCCTTGTCTCGGTCGTCGGTCGCTTGCTGGTAGCGCATCGCGGCGACAGCGGTGGCGTGGCCTAGCCGTCGCATCAGTTCGGCCAGCGTCGCCCCCGGTCGCCGCAGCCAGCGTCGCCCCGGTGTGCCGCAGGTCGTGGAAGCGCAGGTCTGAGCGGTCGGCTGCCTCGCGGGCGGGGTAGTAGTGCTCATACAGCGACTCGGGGGACAGGTGCTCCCCGGCGCGGCCAGTGAACGACGGGAACAACAGCGCGTCCCGGCCGGGGTCAACATGCTGTGCCAGGTCGACGTCTGCCCGGCGTAGTTCGGCAAGTTCCCCGAAGCGCAGCCCGAGCCACGCGGCGCGCAACAAGAGCATCCGCAGCCGGGCTGGCATCTTGTCAACGATGACCTCCAGTTCGGCGAGCGTGGCCGGGCGGATGGTCACCTTCCGCTTTACGACGCCTGTGCGGCGATCACGCACGTACATGCCGAAGTCGGATGTTCGGCAGGAGATTTCATGCGACTGACCGCCCTTCCCGATCGGTCGGATTGACAGCGCGCAAGCCGAGGAATGCCTGGCGGGATCGCCGACTCTGGCGCATCGGCCGGCGCTGATCTATTGGCGTTCTGTGCGGGGTCTCGTATGGCGATGCTCTCATTGTGGGGCCCATCGTGGTGGACCGTTGCCGCGGAGGTTAGCTTGCGGATCGGGCGGCCGCTTCGATCGGCGCCGGGGCTGCGTCGGCGGCAGCAGACTTACCGTGCATTGCGTCGAGAACGACAGGATTTCGGTGGGCGTCCGGCGAAGGCGAGGCAGATGCCTAGGGCGATGAGGGCTAGTCGCGCCCAACGACGGCGATGCGTTGCGCGCGTCACGGCAACCGCGAGCGATCGGGTCTGTTCATGTTCCGCGGCACCTGCCGGCTGCGGTGGCTGGTGGAGCTGAAGTGCTTCGTGCATTACCGACGCAACGTGCCGTGCACCGCGGGCTTGGCGGTCGAGACATTGGAGGGAACGCATGCTCAAGGGGTTCAAGGAATTCATCCTGCGCGGCAACGTCGTCGACCTGGCGGTTGCGGTGGTCATCGGCGCGGCGTTCGGAGCGGTCGTCAACTCGCTGGTCAAAGACATCCTCACGCCGCTCATCGCCGCGATCGTCGGGCAGCACGACTTCAGCGTGCTGGAGTTCACCATCCACAAGAGCACGTTCCGCTACGGAGATTTGATCAACAGCCTGATCAGCTTCCTGCTTATCGCGATCGCCATCTACTTCTTCGTTGTCGTTCCCATGAACGCCCTGGCCGAGCGCCGCGCCCATCGCATCGCCGCGGGCGAGCGGGCAGACGAGGAGCGGCAGGCCAAACCCGACGAGGTGGTCGTCCTCGAGCAGATACGCGACCTGCTCAGCGCACAGCGCAGCGCCTGACCGCCTTCGCGAGCACATCGAAGGTTCTGCTCGCTCCGGTGGGAGGACTCGATGCCGCCCGGAATCGGCGGTCGAGAGTGTTTTGTGGGGCCGTAGCTTCGGTGTTCATTGGCTGCCGGGGCTTGGACCCGGGTCGGGCTCCGGCCTGGTCCTCGGGAGGTCGTCATGACCACCACCACTGCCGCCACCGGAGCCGTGCTCGCACCGATCGAGCCACGGTTCAGCCACGACGAACAAGCCGCGCTCGCAGGGCTCCTGGCCGGCTACACCGCTTTGACGCGCGACGCCTACACTCTCGACCTGCGCCAGTACACACGCTTGCCGAACGAGATCGCGCCGACCTCTCCAGCCGGCTTTGGTCAACTCCGCCAGCTCACCTTGGAGGTTCCCCTCCCGCTCAGCCAAGAGGCGCTCGACATCAAGATTCACCCCGTCAGAGCGGGACGTGTCTCATGGATCGGCGCCCAAAGCGACTCCCATTCGTCGAAGCCCTACACCGTCTGCCGGACGCCATCGCGCCCCGAGACCGAAATGACCTTGGGCGCGCGCTGCCGGTACGCCGAGGCCGCCAGCCGGACCAAGCGGGCTGGACGATGAGCCACCCGCGGAATGCGTCGCTGAATGTCCACTGACATGTCAAAAGAGGAAGCGCTGAGCCGTCTGTATGAGCGCGAGTGCTCTGCTGAAGTGCGCGTTAGGCGCACCGATCGAACGTTTCGCCGCGAGTGCCAGGCGCTTTCGGCCGATTGCCGCACGGACTGTCAACCTCGACGCTGGGAAGACCCGCCTCCTGCTGACCAAAAGGCCGCAACGCTGGCCGGAGTCGTGAGGGTGGGTCGCCGCGGCGGGCCGCCCGCTTGCGGCGGCGCCTACTGCCCGCGGGCCTGCGCGGGACGTGGAGGGTGGGTGGACACCGCACCTTGGGTGGCTTCTGGGTGACGGCTGGCTGGACGAAGGTGGACGTCACCGTCCACGGCGGTACCGGTGGCGTGGCGCGGCAGGGACGGCGCGACACGGCCCAGTGGCTGTGGCAACCCTAGGGCTGCTTCGGCGTCTTTGAAGGCAACGGATCCACTGCACGGGAGGGCGAGATGAACAGATGGGCAATGCGGGCGGTCGCCGCAAGGGTGGCCGGGCTGGTGGTTGCGCCAGCGGGCAATGCGCCGGTAGCGCCGGTTTGCGGTATCCGGTCGGGTTCGCTGGAGAAGGCCGCGGGCGGTGGCCCCTCGACGTGGTCGCCGCGGACGAAGGTGCGCGGCGGGTGGGGACGGCGCCGCGCGGCAGGGGGTGCTCTCAGGCGACGGTTCATTGGGGTGCTGGCGGCGGGGCTGGCCGTGCTTGGCGTCGGCGTCGGAACAGCGGCTGGGGCGTCCGGCGATTTGGGGCCGCCGACGAGTACCGCTCCCGAGCTGGCGAGCCCGCACGGCCCGACCGCGACGCTGGTCGGCGTTCGCGTCGGCCGGCACCTGGACTATGACCGGACGGTCTTCGACCTGCGCGGGGCCGTGCCCGGCTGGAACGTGCGGTACGTGCCGGCACTGGAAGAGGACGCGTCCGGCCGGCGCCTCCCGATACGCGGCGCGGACGTGCTGCACGTCGCGCTGCTCGGCGTGGATGCGCACAACGCGCGGTTCGCGTCGACGCTGCGCACGCCGTCGACGCTCACGCCCGAATTCCCGACCCTGCGCCAGGTGCGCATCGCCGGCGACTTCGAGGCCGTTGTGAGCTTCGGCCTCGGGCTGCGCGACCGGGTCGGCTTCCGGGTGTTCTCGCTGACCAACCCGACCCGGGTCGTGGTAGACGTGGCGCACCAACCGCGTCAACCATTTGGCACCGCTCCGGTGGCTGGGCGTGGAAATGCGGTCAATGCGCTCGTGACGGGGATCCGCGCGGGTCGCCATCCCGGCTACGACCGGCTCGTGTTCGACCTACAGGGCGCCGGCCTACCGATGTTCGGTGCGCGCTACACGGGTTCCGGCGCGACGATCCAGGTCGGGCTGGCCGGGCTCGGGTCGGCGACCAGCGCTCCGCACGGCTCCTACGGCGGGCCCCGGGTGGTGCCGATCGGGCTGCCCGAGCTGCGGTCGGTCACGTTCACCGGTTCCGGCGCCGGGGGTGTGGGCTTCCTGGTGGCGACCGCGCATCGACACGGCTTCCGGGTGATGGCCCTGCTCAGGCCGAGTCGGGTCGTCCTCGACGTCGCGTACTGAACGCTGTGGGCGCTGGGGTTACGCCCCGGCGTCCATTGCCCAGACCAGTAGCTGACCGGGTCCGATGACCCGCGCACCGCCGTCGCTGCCCCAGCCCCGTCGCCGGTCGCCAGGATCGCGCCGCCGCCGAGCGCAACGCCCGCACATTAAGTCGGGTCACGCCCGCGTTCGACCAGGAACGCGGTGCGGCCGGTTGAGACGCGCACGCACCGCTGGCGTACTGGTCGTGGTGCTGCTGCCTGTACGTGCCCTCGGCGCACCGAGTAACGTCGAGTCCCCGCCGTCCTCGACGGCTTCCTCGACCGCGCCAACCGGCGAGTCCTACGCCGACCTCTGCGCGCAGGCGCCTGCTGGTTGCCCGCCCGGTGCCGTTCCGGCAAGCCTGCGCGGCCCGCCCCGGATCGGGCGAGTAGCTGCCCGGTGACCCAACCCATCCGCGGGCTGTGGGCGGAGTTTGCAGCGGCGGCGGGACCGGGTCCGATCTGCTCCGTCCGCCTCGATGCGCGCGGGGTGCCGTCCTTCATCTACCCGCCTCCGCCGGGCAGCCTAGCCGCGCCCCGGTTGGGGCGGGCAGAAAACGCTGTGGATCCGCGCCTCAGCCAGCGGCCAAGGCCAACCGTTTCTGAAGTGTGCTGACCATTCGCTTTAGCGGTCCTCGCGGGGCGAGCTGTCAATCAACTTCAAGCTCGGACCGCTAGGTGACGGCGAGTGCGAGGGGGCACGGGTCGTGTGCCCCCTCTGCGCGTGGACCCCTTTCCGTTCGGGTGTCCGTGGTTGCCGTTCCTAGCAGCTGAGCGCGACCGGGCTGGTCAACCCGTTCGGGTTTGATGCGCTGCAGGTGAAGATCGGCGTACCCGGCGGCTGCTCGATCACCAGGTTGATTGTCGTGAGGGTGAGTGCGGGATTGACGCCCGTCCAGTTGGGGTTCGGGCAGCCGGCGACCGCTCCCGGCACCGTATCCGCTGCGGTCAGCGTCGCGGGATTTGTGGTGAACATCAGGTTGCCGTTCTTGATCGCGCTCGCGGGAATTGCCGTGTCCGACGTGGCCGGGCCCGCCAGCACCCTGTTCTGTCCGGGAGCGGTGTTGCCGCCCCCGTTCTGGCACTGGTAGAGCGCGAATCCGCTCACCGAGAGATGAACGTTGACGTCCGCATTGCCGAGCCCGGCGAGCGTGGCCGTGCATGTGACCGGAATGCTCGTGGTCCCAGAGAACGTGCAAACCGGCTCGCCGCCCTTCTTGAAGTGCGGGCTTGCGGCGAACGCGGGCGAGGCGAACGCGGTGCCGAGGAGGGCTGCCGCAAAGACGGCGGTGAGCATTATAAGTATTCGGCGCATTATTTCCCCCAATCAGAGCCGAATTGATGGATGTGAAGCCTCTCTGCGCTGTCGCCGAACCCGGTCTGTTTCATCAACTACAGCCGGTGGCTGTGGGTCAGGTGCCCACGGTCAGGCCGGGACCAGCGGCACAACTCGCGCGGTGAGGCGGGCTGGACGTGGGGGCGCCCGTGCTTGGAGGTACGCATGGCACAGTCGATCTTCGACGAAAACGTCCGCGCCGACGCAATCGAGTCCCACGGCATGAACCCCCTAACCGAGCCCCGCCGGCTCGGTCCCAATGGAATTCGATTTGCGGATCGTAGGCGCGTCCAGAAGCGGCGGGAAGTGTTTCGGTTATTACCTGCCATAGCCGATGGCATTGGCTTGATCGACCGATTCGCAGCGCCGCTCAAACACTGATGTATCGGAAAGCTGCCCTATTTCGCATTCAGCAGTCAATTTCGGCCGGCGACCTCTGCCGGAATTGACGCCTGCTCAGGGCGCACGAACCTGGAGGTATACATTCTCACTGGACGATTGCGTTCATCGGTTCGCCGGTGGCAGGACCCCGCGGTTGTCACCCAACTTGTTGTCCGGGTTGGAAGTTGATTGACGGTTCACTTTCACAAGTATCTCGTTGGCGGTCTGAGACGAAACTGTGGTGACCACGCCGGTTCTGGTGGTAGGGGTTTGTGTCCCCGCTGGGAGTCTGGGTCGGTCGGTGATCGATGGTGGCGACCAGCTATGCGGCGTGGGGTTCGAGGGTGACCTTGTGGCCGAG
>DASXSF010000156.1:0-42863 GCA_036506155.1 Jatrophihabitantaceae bacterium | reverse complement strand
GTGGCGGCGGCGAGACGTCCGAGGCTAGGCATGCGGTCGAGGGTACGGTGGCCGAGGAGCGAGCATCGCAGCGCCACATGCGGGGCTGAGACGCGAAGAGCAGGAGGTGTCGTGGCTGCCCTGAAAGATCGCCTGCGACGCGACCTCAGCACGTCCATGAAGGCCCGCGACGACGTGACGACCGCGACCCTCCGCATGACCCTGACCGCGATAAAGCAGGAGGAGGTCGCCGGCGCCGCGGCGCGCGAGCTGTCCGATGACGAGGTGCTGCGCGTGATCACCCGGGAGGGCCGCAAGCGCAGGGAGGCAGCCGAGGCGTACGACTCCGCCGGTCGCGCCGACCTGGCCGAGCGGGAGCGGGCCGAGGGCGGCGTATTGCAGCGCTATCTGCCCGCTCAGCTCGACGACGGGGAGCTGGCTGAATTCGTCCGAGCCGCGGTTGCCGAGGCGAATGCCACGACGCCGCGCGACATGGGCGCGGTCATGCGGATCGTCCAGCCGCGGGTCGCGGGGCGCGCCGACGGCAAGCGGGTCAGCGACGAGGTGCGCCGCCAGCTCACGACGTAGCGACGTCGCTGCCGATCACTAGTGCGGGGGCCTGGTGTGCCGCCCGCCGCCAGGCGGCGAAGCGCTGGTGGGTGGCACCGGGCCACGCGGCTTCGGCTTCTTCACCGGCTTCGGGGGCGGCGGGATGTACAGCGGCAGCGGCTGATCGTTGCTGACGCACAGCGTGATTATGCTGCCGGGCGCCGCCAGGTTCGTCGGGCTCTGATACGCGACGGCACCGTATATCTGGCTGCTGCCGCAGTCGATCGGGCTCCGATACACCTTGAAGCCTGCCTGGGTCAGGGTCGTGCGCGCAGCGTCGTAGGGCTGGCCGACCACCGGGGGCACAGCTGTCGGGTTTTCGACCTCGTTCGGGTCCGGCCACGCCCACTGCTGACCCGAGAGCAACGGCGTCATCGCGTTGACCCAGATCTGCGCTGCGAACGCACCGGTGAGATGGGACGCCTGGTCGTTGGTCAGACCGGGGATACCTATGATCGGTTTGTTCGGATTGTCGATGTTGAACAAGGCGGTTGTGGCGACGTAGTTGGGCGTGACGCCGGCGAACCACAGGTCGGCGTTCGTCAGCAACGGTTGACCGTTCTTCGACGCGTTCACGGTACCGGTCTTGCCGGCCACGGTGATGCCCGGATCGACCCCGTAGAGGCTCGCGAACGCCTGCGCGGACGTGCCGGGGTCATGCGTGTCACCGGACAGCACCTGGAGGGCAATGCGGGCGACCTGGGGGGCCATCTTCTGCGCGCACGGCGTGCGGTTGAAGTCCAGGTCCTTGCCGTTCGGGTCCTTGATCGACAGGACCGGCGCGGGCGGGCAGAACGAGCCGTCGTTGGCGAGGGCGGCGTACGCACCGGTCAACTGGAGAGGGCTGGTAGGCGCCGGGCCGAGTGTGAACGTCGCCTGCTGCTGGTTGATGATGTTCTCCGCCAGCGTGCCCTTCCTGGCATTGGGATCCGGTTGCTTGAGGGCGTTCATGCCGAGGTCGAGCGCCGTGTTCACGTACGGGGTGAGCTCACACTGCTGGAACAGGTTGTCCTCGAGCGCCACGAAGTACGTGTTGGACGACTTGGCCGTCGCGGAGGCGAGCGTTTCGGTACGGGAGAAGCCTGAGCCTTCGGTGTCGTTCTGCGCGGTGAACCCGCTGGTGCCGCAATGCGCCGTCGTATACGTCATGTCCGGGCCTGCGCTCATCGGCAGGTCCGTCGGCACCCCGACCTTCAACGCCGCGAGCAGCGAGAACAGCTTGTACGTTGACCCGCCGCCGGCACTTGCCGACGTGAACACCGGCAACGTCGTGTGCGCGCCGTCGTTCTTGATCCCGTACTGCTTGCTCGTGGCCATCGCGAGGACATTGCCGGTATGCGGATCGACGACCGGCATGATCGCTGTGGTTTTCGAACTCGCCGGGATCTGCGCGGACAGCGACGTCTGCAGTTGGTTTTGCAGTGACGGGGCGATCGTCGTGACGATCTTGTAGCCGCCGGTGTTGATCTGCTTGTCGGTTATCGCGCCGGTGTTCTCGAGCCAGGACTTCACGTAGTCGCAGAAGAAGCCGGCGTTCAAGATTTTCGGGTTGGCGCCGGCGCAGCCCTGCGTCACGCTCTGCTGCGTTGTGGTCGCGAGCGAGAGCGGCGCGGCCTTGTACCGGTCTGCCTCGGCCTGGCTGATGTCGTGCGTGCCGGCGAGGTTCTGGATCACCTGGTTGCGCCGCTCGATCGCTGCCTTGCGATTGGCCGGCACGAACGGGTCATACTCGGACGGCGCCTTCACTACACCCACCAGAAGCGCCGCCTGGGGCAGGGTGAGCTGGTTGACCGGCACCCCGAAGAAGTTCTTCGCGGCGGTGCCGATGCCGTAGGAGTTCTCGCCGAAGAATGCGATGTTGAGGTAGTTCAGCAGGATCTGGTCCTTCGACTCCCGCTTCTCGATGTCGAGGGCGCACTTGGCATCCTCCATCTTGCGGCTGAGCGTCTGGCTGATGGCCGCCTGGCGCTGGGCGCCGGTGTCGGCCTGGTAGTAGCGCACCTGCTTGACGTACTGCATGGTCAGCGTCGAGCCGCCCTGCGTGTCGCCGCTGGAGGAGTTGATCGCCGAGCGCAGCAGTCCACGCATATCCACGCCGTGGTGGCTGTAGAAACGGCGGTCCTCGGTGGCGATCAGCGCTTGCTGCAGGTACTTCGGGATGTCCGAAAGGCTCGAGACGAGCTCGCGGTCGTACGTGTACAGCGTTGCGAGCTCTGTCTTACCGTCCCTCGCATACAGGACGGTCTTCTGCGCCGGCGGCGTTTCCTGCAAGTTGCACTTGGTGGTCAGGAACTTCGCCGACTCCCGGCCTGCCACCAGGCCGAGGCCACCGACGTAGGGCAGGAGCACTCCAGCCGCGAGCACCGCGAACACCGCAAGCACACCGATGAGCTTGAGCAGAGCCTCTGCCTTGTTCGGACGCACGGGCAACCAGCGTACGGGAACCGCCCACGCCGGTCATACGCACCGCGCCAGGTGTCGGCCGGCAGCCGCCGGAACGTCCTTCGAGCCGGTACCGGTCAGGCGCCGCGAGGCGTTCACCCGGCCCGGGTGATGTAAGCCGCATCGGCTGCCGTGAGTGTGGGGTGATCGACTCGGCGTAGTCAGGGAGTGGGAGTATGGCCAAGCCATTCAAGGGCGTCATCAACGTCGACATCACCAGCTCGACTCTTGACTGGGAGCCGTACGCGCAGGCGGTTGCCCCGGACGGCGCGCCGAACATCGTGTACATCGTTCTCGACGACGTCGGGTTCTCGGCAATGGAACCCTTCGGCGGTCTGATCCGGACGCCGAACATCAACCGGATCGCGGAGCGAGGTCTGGTGTACACGAACTTCCACACCACCGCGCTGTGTTCGCCGACCCGCTCGTGCCTGCTGACCGGACGCAACCACACCACCAACAGCATGGCCAGCATCACGGAGGCGGCAGCGGGTTTCCCGAACTCGAGTGGCCACATCCCGTTCGAGTGCGGCAATATCGCCGAGGTCCTTGGGGAGCGTGGTTGGAACACGTTCATGGTGGGAAAGTGGCACCTGACGCCCGAGGACGAGATGAATATGGCCTCGACGAAACGTCAATGGCCGCTCGGTCGGGGTTTCGAGCGGTTCTACGGTTTCCTCGGTGCTGAGACCAATCAGTGGTATCCGGATCTCATTCACGACAACCACCCGGTCGAGCAGCCGGCGACACCGGAGCAGGGCTACCACTTCACCGCAGATATCACCGATCACGCATTGACATTCATCCGCGATGCGAAGGCCGTGGCTCCCGACAAGCCGTTCTTCCTCTACTACTGCCCGGGCGCCTGCCACGCTCCGCATCATGCCCCGAAGGAGTGGTCGGAAAAGTACCGTGGCGCGTTCGACATGGGCTACGAGGCGTTCCGGGAGCAGGTCTTCCAGCGACAGCAGACCTTGCGCCTTCTGCCGGAGCAGGCCGAACTCTCGCCGATCAATCCGTACATCGACCGGACCAGTCGAGACGGAAGGAGATGGCCGCTGCTGGACACCGTCCGCCCTTGGGATCCGCTGAGTGACGGTGAGAAGCGGCTGTTCGCGAGGATGGCCGAGGTCTACGCCGGCTTCCTTAGCCACGCGGACAACGAGATCGGCCGGTTACTCGAGTATCTCGAGGAAAGCGATCAGTTGGACAACACGCTGATCGTGCTGGTCTCGGACAACGGCGCGTCGGGCGAAGGTGGCCCGAACGGTTCGGTGAACGAGAACAAGCTCTTCAACGGCCTTCCGGACAAGATCGAGGAAGCTCTCCATTGACGATCTCGGTACGCCACGCACGTACAATCATTACCCCACGGGGTGGGCGTGGGCGTTCAACGCACCTTTCAAGCTCTGGAAGCGCTACTCGAATTACGAGGGTGGGACCGCCGATCCGGTGATCGTCTCGTGGCCGTCACGGATCACGAATACGGGTATCCGTCGTCAGTACACGCATGCGACCGACATCGTGCCCACTGTGTACGAGTGCCTCGGCATCGAACCCCCGGAGACGCTGAAGGGGTATACGCAGTTCCCGCTGGAAGGCGTCAGCTTCGCACCGTCGTTCGACGATCCGGACGCCCGGACCGGCAAGGTGACCCAGTTCTACTCGATGGGAGGGACTGCGGCGATCTGGCATGAGGGCTGGAAGGCAGCGTCGCTGACACCGTCCGCCCCGGATATGTGGGCCGACTACGCAGGCCAGACATGGGAACTGTTCGACACCATCTCCGACCCGAGCGAATGTCACGATCTCGCCGCCAATACCCGGACAAGCTGCAAGAACTCATCAATCTGTGGTGGGTCGAGGCCGGCAGATACAACGCCTTGCCGCTGGAAAACCGCGGTGTTGTGGAGATCCTCGGTACCGAGCGACCGCAGATAGCCAAGCCGCGGAATCGGTACGTGTTCTATCCAGGTACAGCTGAGGTACCCGAATCGGTAGCGCCCAATATCCGCAACCGTTCGTACACCGTTGCTGTCGAGGTCGACGTCCATTCCTCTGATGCGTCCGGTGTGCTGTTCAGCCACGGGGCCCGGTTCGGCGGGCACGCCCTGTATGTGAAGGACGGCAAGCTCAAATACGTCTATAACTGGGTGGGCATGCTCGAGCAGATCGTCGAATCGACCGAGACGATTCCGACCGGGCACGTGGTGTTCTCAGCCTCATTCGCGCGCGAAGGCGACTCGATGCCGAGCGAGGGAACGCTGACTCTGCACTTCGGCGACCGCACGGTAGGCGAGGGCAGGATCAAGACACAGCCGGGTAAGTTCTCCTTAGGAGGCGAAGGTCTCAACGTCGGCAAGGACACCGCGGAGCCCGTTACAGACGACTACTCAGGCACATCCCCGTGGCCGTTCATCGGCGGCACGATCATCAAGGCGGTCGTCGACGTCAGCGGGACGCCGTTCGTCGACCTCGCCGAGGAAGCCAGAATGGCCTTCGCGAGAGACTGACGAGACGGCCGGCGGCGCATCTCACCCACCGCCGAGCAGTTCGCCGATCCGGTGCAGGCCATCCAGGTCGTGTACGTCTGAGGGGAGCGCCAGCACGCTTACCGTGGCGACGTCAGGATGCGCGGCCGCGAATCGGCGGGCCATGCGGGTGTCCTGCTCCGCCGCCGTGGCCGTCTCCACGTGTACCCGCAGCGCTGCTTCGGCCAGCGCAAGGTCGGGGTCGGCCTTCTCGGCAAGCGCGTCGGCGGCCGCTTCGGCGCGGCGTGCCGTCAGCCCGGGGACGGCCTGGTGCACCCGGTTGACGACCAGCCCGGCGAGTGGCATCGCATCCCGGGAGAGTCGCTCGACGAAGTACGACGCCTCGCGCAGCGCGTCCGGCTCCGGCGCGGCCACGACAACGAATGCGGTGCCGGGTGCCTTGAGCAGTTGGTAGGTCTGCTCGGCGCGCTGCCGGAATCCGCCGAACATCGTCTCGAGCGCCGCGACGAACGACGAAACATCTTCCAGTAGGTCGCCGCCGAGGATGCGGGAGAACACCTTGCTGAACACGGTCAGCCCCACCGTGACGAGCTTGATCGAGGCACGTCCGCCGGCACGCGCAGGCGCGACGAGCATGCGGATCATCCGGCCGTCGAGGAACCGTCCGAGCCGCTGCGGCGCGTCCAGGAAGTCCAACGCCGAGCGGGAGGGCGGCGTGTCGACGACGATCAGGTCCCACTCCGCGGCCTCGGCGAGCTGGGACAGCTTCTCCATCGCCATGTACTCCTGCGTGCCGGCGAATGATGACGACAGCGCCTGGTAGAACGGGTTGGCGAAGATCTGCTCGGCGCGTTCCGGCGTGGAGTGTGCGGACACGACGTCGTCGAACGTCCGCTTCATGTCAAGCATCATCGCGAACAGCTCGCCGTCCACGCCCTTCACGGGCCGGGGCGTGTTGTCGAGCTCAGTGAGCCCCATCGACTGCGCAAGGCGGCGCGCGGGATCGATGGTGATGACGACGGTGCGGCGCCCTTGCTCGGCGGCACGCAGCGCCAGCGCTGCGGCCGTGGTCGTCTTGCCTACGCCGCCGCTGCCGCAGGTCACCAGAATGCGGGTCTCGGGGTCGGCGAGCAGCGCGTCGACGTCGAGCGCGTGTGGCCGCCGCCGCTCGCTCATCGGGCTTCCTTGCGCCCGACGTGTCCGGCCGGTGGCACCGCTCGCTTCATCGGTCTTCCTCGACGAAGTAGCCGCCCAGCTCGATCAGCTCGCCCACGTCGACGGGCGGAGTCAGCTCGGGCAGCTCGATGCGCGCCGCCCTGACGGACGCCAGCCGGGCACGTTGCTCTGCCTGGACGGCCTGCCGGTCGGAGTACTCGACGAGCTGGGTGGCCAGCGGCGCGGCGAGCGCCGCGTTGATGCCGACGGCGCCGAGCCCATGGGCCAGCCCGGAGATGTCGACCGCACCGTCGGTGCCGACCTGGCCCTCGTGCACGAGCGTCGGGCGGGCGCGGTTCACGACCACGGCGCCGAGGGGGATGCCGGTCGCCGTGAGGTCCGCGGCGGCGTCCACGGTTTCCTGCACCGGCATCTCCTCGAGCAGTGTGACGATGTGGACGGCGGTGCGCGTGCTGTGCAGCAGTTGGAGCACGCCGGTGCTCTGCCGGTTGATCGGCCCCGCCTTGGTCAGGTTGGCGACCTCGGTTGTGGCCTCGAGAAATTGCCGGATGCGGCCGGTCGGCGGCGCGTCCAGCACGACGGCGTCGTAGACGAAGCGGCCGTCTCGTCCGGTGCGGGTGGCGGCCTCCTTGATCTTGCCGGTGAGCAGCACGTCGCGCACACCGGGGGCGAGCGTGGTGGCGAAATCGATGGCGCCCATGCGTCGCAGCGCGCGTGCCGCGCGCTTGAGGTTGTAGAACATCTGCAGGTATTCGAGAAGCGCCCGCTCCGCATCGACGGCGAGCCCCATGACCTCGCCGCCGCCGGGCGCGGTGGCCAGGCGCCGCTCCTCATAGGGAAGTGCGGGCACGTCGAACAACTGGGCAAGCGACTGCCGGCCCTCGACCTCGGCGAGCAGAGTGCGTCGCCCGCCCTCGGCAAGCACCATCGCGAGTGCCGCGGCGACGGTGGTCTTGCCGGTGCCGCCCTTGCCGGTGACGACGTGCAGCCGGGCGCTCTCGGGAATCCCGGGCACCAGGCGCGACGACGTACTTGCGGGGGCAACCACGCCGCCAGAGTAGGAGATCGCTCAATACAGGGACCCGCCGCGTGGGCCGTATTGTGCGCCGCATGACATCCCCGCTGATCCGGCTGGCCGAGCTCGGCATCGAACTGCCTGCCGTCCCGGCGCCGGTCGCCGCGTACGTTCCGGCTGTGCGCACCGGCTCGCTCGTCTACACCTCGGGCCAGGTGCCGTTTGTGGACGGTCGGCTGATCGCATCCGGCAAGGTCGGCGATGCAGTGAGCCCCGGACAGGCCGTGGAGCTGGCCCGGACGTGCGCGCTGAACTGCCTCGCGGCTGTCGACGACCTGGTGGGCCTCGACTCGGTGGTGCGCGTGGTGAAGGTGCTCGGGTTCGTCGCCTCGACGCCGGACTTCACGGGACAGCCGGCGGTGGTCAACGGAGCGAGCGAGCTGCTGGGCCAGGTGTTCGGAGAGGCCGGAGCGCACGCCCGCTCGGCGGTCGGCGTAGCGGTGCTGCCGCTGGACGCTCCGGTGGAGGTCGAGCTGATCGTCGAGGTTGTGTGATCCGCGATGAGCGCTCCCGCGGATCTGCCGACGGCGGCATGAGAGACGCTTCGACGGTTGTGCTGCTGCGCGACGGGACGCAGGGCGTCGAGGTGTGGCTGCTCACTCGGGTGGCGCACCTGGCGTTTGCCGCCGGCATGACGGTGTTCCCGGGCGGGCGCGTGGAGCCGGGCGACGCCGACCTGCCGTGGGCCGGCGCACCGCCCGCGGAGCCGGCGCCGGTGGGTGCCGCGGTACGCGAGACATTCGAGGAGACCGGGGTTCTGCTCGGCGTGCCGGGGCTCGACCTGAGCGCTGAACGCGCCGATGTCGAGGCGGGACGGACACCGTTCGGCGCGTTGCTGCGCTCGTACGGCGCGGCGATCGACGCATCGGGGTTGCGCCCCTGGGCGCGGTGGGTCACGCCGGAGGCGGAGGAACGTCGCTACGACACGCGGTTCTTCGTGGCGGCGCTGCCGGCCGCGACCGGACCGGCGGCGGTGACCGGCGAGGCGGTGCGTGCCGAATGGCTGCGGGTGGCCGAGGCATTGGCGCAGCGGGAACGCGGCGAACGGCGGATGCTTCCGCCGACGATCATGACCTTGCGGTCGATTGCGCCGTTTCCGGCCCTCGCCGACGTGCTTGCGGCGGCGCCCGGCCGATCGCTGGAGCCGGTGCGCGCGAGGATCGAGAACGGGCAGGTAGTGCTCCCCGGCGGGGAGCGCTTCGCCCTCTGAGGCGTTAACCGGCGAGGGCGGCGACCAGCCCGGTGACGAACCGGTCGAGCGTGGACCCGTCCTCGGTGCCGTGGTGCGGGTTGAGCTCGGTGACTGTGAGCGCTCGCAGGTTCGGGGCTCGCACCAGTTCGCCCAGGGCTGCCATGACCGTGTCGAAGGGCAGCCCCTGCGCCCGGCCCGCGTTCTCGGACAGTGGCAGGTCGTTGAAGTCGATCAGGTCGACGTCGAGGTGGACGAGCAGGCGGTCGAAGTCGCCCATGCGGGCCACGGTCTCACGGGCAGCGCTTGCGGGGTCGCGCGCGACGCGCCGGGAGGGGGTGGTCGCGATGCCGTGCTCGGCGAGCAGATCACGCTCGCCGGGAGTGAGCCGGTTCTGGTCGATGCCGAAGTAGTGGACCTGGTCGGATTCGAGCAGCAGCGGCGCTGTCACCTCCGGTACCGCACCAGCTACGCCGATCAGGTGCGAGACGACCATCCAGTCGAACGCGCCCTGGTCCGTAGTGGTCGGCGTGTTGAGGTCGGCGTGCAGGTCGGCGTAGATCAACCCGACCCGGCCCGGTAGGCGCAGCTGCCCGGCGACCACGCCGAGCTCGATCGAGCAGTCGCCGCCCAGAACGAGCACCGGCCGGTCGGCGTCGAGAGCGGCAACCCGCTCGGCGATCGCGCGGCTGACCTCGGCGACGGCCTGGACGTTCTGGGCGGCCGGCCGCTGCGGGTCGGCGGTCCAACGCCGGCGGGGGAGGTCACCGGCGTCGTCGACGTCGATCCCGGCCTGCCCCAGGCGTTCCAGCAGACCCGCGGATCGCAGCGCCGCCGGCGCGTCTTCCTGCCCGGGCGCAAACGCGCCCATGCTCGTAGGAACACCCAGCACGCGCAGACGGGCAACCATTTCCGCATGGTCGTCCGTGACGGCGAAACCAGTCAACAGATTTAGTCGGTTAGCCTGGACGAGTGGTCCAGCTAGCCAGCCGCGAAGCGCCGGGCCGGCTCGAGGTTGTCCGGGCGTTCGTGAACACTCGCGACATCGAGTCCCGCATCGACCTTCTCGCGACGCCGGCCGACCTCGCCGGGTGGCTTGGCGCTCGCCGCCTGACACCGCCCGGCGTCCGGCTCGAGGCCCCTGCGCTACGGGCGGCGACCGAACTGCGCGAGGCGCTACGAACGCTGTTGCGTGCGCACAACGGTCAGGAGGTCGACACCGCTCCCGCCCTAGACGTGCTCAACCGGATCTCCGCGCGCGCCGGGCTGCTGCCGGTGATGGCGTACGACGGCTCGGTCGGCTATCGCGTGACGAGCGCCGGCGGCATCGGCGCGCTGGGCAGCATCGTTGCGATCGTCTATGCCGCGCAAGGGCGCGGGGTCTGGACACGGCTGAAGGCGTGCTCTGCGGACGCATGCCAGTGGGCGTACTACGACGCGTCGCGCAATCGGGCGTCGCGGTGGTGCCACATGCAGGTGTGCGGCAACCGCGCCAAAGGCCAGGCCTTCAGAGCCCGGCGAGCCGAAGGCGACCACGGGAACGCAACAACAAAGCGATGAGCGCTCGCGCGAAGAGCCCGCCGCCGCGACGCGGCCCGCGCCGAAGGCGCGGAGCGGGGCCGGGATGCACCCGAGCGAAGCGAGCGGTGCGGCCACGGCTACGCGCAGGCGGGATTTATCTGGCTCGGCGGGCCAACCGCTCGCGGTCGAGGATGACCACGCTCTTGCCTTCCAAGCGGAGCCAGCCACGCGAGGCGAAGTCAGCCAGCGCCTTGTTGACCGTCTCGCGCGATGCACCGACCAGCTGGGCGAGCTCCTCCTGGGTGAGGTCGTGGGTTACCCGCAGCTGACCGCTGTCGACGGAGCCGAATTTCTGCGCCAGCTGTAGCAGCTGCTTGGCGACGCGGCCCGGGACGTCGACGAAGATCAGGTCCGCGAGCATCGTGTTGGTGCGCCGCAGCCGCCGAGCTACGACACGGAGCAGCTGCATGGCGATCTGGGGACGATCCTGGGCCCACTTCTGGAGGGCGTCCTTGGGTAGCCGGGCCAATCGGGCATCGGTGACGACCACCGCCGTCGCGGTACGCGGGCCCGGGTCGAACAGCGAGAGCTCACCGAACTGGTCAGCCGGGCCCATGATCGCGACCAGGTTCTCGCGACCGTCGGACGAGCGGCGGCCCAGTTTCACCTTGCCGGCGAGCACGATGTACAGGCTGTCGCCGGGCTCGCCCTCGTGGAACAGCGTCGTGCCGCGCGGCGCCTCGAAGATCTCGAACTGGCTGCCCAGCGCCTCGACGTCTTCGACAGCAACCCCTTGGAACAGGCCGGCCCTCCGCAGCACCTCGTCCACGTCAGCTCCTTCATCGCTCAGCTACTAAGAGAGCTGAGTCACACTTGAGCGAATTCTACGAGGACGCTGCGTTACCGATCGGCAGCGGATGCGTGCGACCCGCGCCCATTCGACCGGAGCCCGGGGATCAGGCGGCGCAGCGACAGGCGCAGCCGAAAGCGGCGCAGCGCCGACTCGGTGCCTTCGCGGACGAATGTGTCTAGCTCGTCGGGGTTTGCCTCGTCGAGGAACTCCTCGATCTGCCGCTCGACAGCGACCTTGTTCAACGGCTCCTCGACCCGCGCCATGAGCAGCATGAATGCGAGCAGGAGCGGCGGGAACAGCAGGACGAGCAGACCGGCCATAACGCCCCTGATTATGCCCCGCCGCGTGTCCCGCGTAACTCGTAGGCTGGGTCGCTGTGCCGACCGAATCGCCGCTCGCCCTCACCCGCCGTGCGCGCAAGATCAACCGTGAGCTCGCGCAGCTCTACCCCGACGCGCACACCGAACTTGACTTCACCAACCCGCTCGAGCTGTCCGTCGCGACCATTCTCTCCGCGCAGTGCACCGACAAGCGGGTCAACGAGGTGACGCCTGCGGTCTTCGCCAAGTTCCGGACCGCCGCGGACTACGCCGCCGCGGACCGGGCCGAGCTCGAAGAGATGATCCGGCCAACCGGCTTCTACCGGAACAAGACCAACTCGCTGATCAAGCTCGGGCAGATGCTGGTCGAGCGTTTCGACGGCGAGGTGCCGCACACGCTCGAGGAACTGGTCACGCTGCCCGGCTTCGGCCGCAAGACCGCGAACGTCGTTCTGGGCAACGCCTTCGGCATCCCGGGCATCACCGTCGACACGCACTTCGGCCGGCTGGTTCGGCGGTGGCGTTGGACGGACAGCACCGATCCGGTGAAGGTCGAGCATGAGGTCGGGGCGCTGTTCCCCAAGAAAGAGTGGACGATTCTGTCGCATCGGGTGATCTGGCACGGCCGGCGGGTGTGCCATGCACGCAAGCCGGCCTGCGGGGCATGCGCGCTCGCGCGGTGGTGCCCGTCCTACGGCGAGGGGCCGACCGACCCGGTCGTTGCTGCCAAGCTGGTCAAGACGCCGGAGCAGGTGGCCGAGTCGGTATGACCGGGCCTCGCGCATGACCGAGATGCTGCCCGCGTGGCTGCATCCCTTGGTCGACTCGGTGGCCGCGTTGACATTCGCGGACCTGTCCCGGTACGGACCGCCCGAAGACGGCAGCGGTCGCGAGTCGGCTGTACTGATCGCGCTTGCCGAAACGGTCGACGGGCCGGGCGTGCTGTTGCTGGAACGGGCAGCGACCCTGCGCACGCATGCCGGGCAGGTTGCGTTCCCCGGCGGCGCCGCCGACCCCGGCGAGGATCCGGCGACGACCGCACTGCGAGAGGCACACGAGGAGGTCGGGCTCGACCCGGCAAGCGTTCAGGTCGTCGCGACCTTCCCGGCGCTCTTCCTTCCGCCGTCCGGGTTCGTGGTTACGCCGGTGCTGGCATGGTGGCGCGCGCCGCACCCCGTGCGTGCAGTCGCTGCGAGCGAGGTCGCGGGCGTAGCCGTGGTTCCGGTTCGCGAGTTGGCCGATCCGGCGAACCGGTTCCGGGTGCGCCACCCGTCGGGCTTTCGCGGTCCCGGTTTCGAGGCGGGTGGGATGTTCATCTGGGGGTTCACCGCCGGATTGCTGGACGCGCTGCTCGTGCGCGGCGGCTGGGGGCGGGATTGGGACGAGACCGTTGTGCGCGATCTGCCAACCCATCGCGTGCCGTAGTTCAGCGTGCGCATAGGATCACGGCGCTCCGGCAGCGACGTATAGGAGACCTCGGTACCGTGCCCCGCGTGAGCGACGCTTGCGGAGCGAACCGGCGGCGCGCGCCGCATGGGCGCCTGGCGCGGACGGTGCCTGCGCTGCTACTCGTTACGGTCGTGATGACGGGCTGCACCAATCGGGAGGCCTCGCCGAACCGGCGCGGGCACCCCGGCTCGTCGACGGCGTCCGTGGTGAACGGCGTCCAGCAGGTGACGCTGACCGTCAACGACACGTTCCGCTTCGACCCTTCGACGGTTGTCGTCCACCAGGGCACAGTGAAGATCACCCTGGTGCACAAGGGATCTGGGGCCCCTCACGACTTCGCCTTGAACGGTTTCCCCGCCGACCAGACCGGCCTCGTGAACGCCGGCGGCACCACGTCGACCACCTTCACCACGCCGTCGGCCGGCACCTACACATTCGAGTGCACCCTGCACGTGACGCAGGGAATGACCGGGACGCTGATCGTCCTAGCGAATTGATCGTGACGATTGTGGACTGGATCATCGTGGCGGCCGCTGTGGGCTACGCCATCGGCGGATACCGCAACGGGGCCGTGGTCGGGCTGTTCTCGCTGGTCGGCTTCTTCGGTGGCGCCGCGCTGGGCGCGCAGCTTGCCCGGCCGCTGGGGTCGCACCTGGCCGGTGGTCAGGCGCAGGTGCCGATCGCGATCGTGTGCGTCCTGACGCTTGCGATGGCCGGCCAGTTGCTCGCCGTGTGGGGCGGGGGCCACCTGCGTGAGCGCATCACCTGGAGGCCGGCGCAGCACGTGGACGCGGCGATCGGCGCGGCGCTCGGCGTCATCTCCGTGCTGCTCGTGGCCTGGATGGTCGCCGTTCCTCTGGCGTCCTCGCCGTATCCGTCGCTCTCGTCGGCTGTGCGCCGATCCGCGATTGTGCGCGGGGTTGACGGCGTGATGCCCACTCCGGTGCGCAACGTGTACTCGTCATTGCGCAGGTACGTCGACCGGAGCGGATTCCCGCCGGTGTTCGGCGACCTGCAGAGCACCCACATCGTCGACGTCGGCCCGCCGGATCCTGCGCTGCTGCACTCACCGGGCGTGACGGCTGCCCGCGGGTCGGTGCTGAAGATCTACGGCGAGGCCCCGCAGTGCGACCGCGGCATCGAGGGCTCCGGCTTCGTCTACGCCAACCAGCACATGTTGACCAATGCGCACGTCGTGGCGGGCACGTCCAAGGTCAGCGTCGTCACCGGCGAGGGCCAGCTCAGCGCGCGCGTGGTCGCCTACGACCCGCGCCGTGACGTCGCCGTCCTGTACGTGCCCGGCCTGCATGCACCTGCCCTGCGATTCGCCGCCAAGCCCGCCGCGACCGGCGCCAACGCAATCGTGGTCGGCTATCCGGAGGACGGCCCGTTCGACGTCCGCCCCGCCCGGGTGCGTGACCGCGGGGACATCGCCGGGCACGACATCTACGGCCGCGGCAGCATTGTGCGGGAGATTTACTCGATCAGATCTGTGGTGCGCAGCGGCAACTCCGGCGGGCCGCTGATCACGCCGAACGGGGCGGTGCTGGGCATGGTGTTCGCGACCGCCCTCGATTCGTCAGACACGGGCTTCGCGCTGACCGATTCCGAGATCGCAACCGACGCCGACGCCGGGCGTACTGCGACGGCCTCGGTCAGTACCGGAGACTGCACCCCAGGCGGATAGTGCGGCTCGACGGTTCTGCGCAGTAGAGCGGCGAACGGTAGCGCGCAGATCGCCGCGGCGCTCGCCGCGAGCACCGGGTAGCCCCCGTGCACGAACAGCAGCGAGGACGCGGTCGTGGCGAGCGTGGACCCGCCCCAGCTCAGCGCGTCGACCGCGCCCTGCGCCGCGCCGTCGCCGGCCAGCGTGCCGCTGCCGCCCACGATCGCGAGATTCCAGCCGTAGCCCAGCAAGAACAGCGCCGCGGCCAGCGCAGTGCCACTTGGGGAGCCGGCCACGAACGCCGCCGAGCCGGCGAGTGTCGCGAGGCCGGCCGCCATGACGGGGCGGGCACCGAACCGGTCGAGCAGCCATCCCGACAGCGGTGCCAGCGCGAACATCCCGAACGTATGCGCCGAGAGCATTGCGCCGATCGCGCCGAGGTCGGCGCCGTGCATGTGCATCGACAGCGGCGCGGCGGTCATGACGGCCACCATGACGAGCTGCGCGGTGATCATCGTCGCGGCGGCGGTGCGGCCGCCGGCACCGGAACCTGCGACGGGCGTCGGCCGGGTCGGACGCGCCGCCGTCGAGACGAGCAGCGCGCCGAGGGCCGCCGCCAGGGCGAAGACGAACGGCCCGGCCATCGGATCGTGGCCGGTCGTCGCTGCCATGTGCTGGGCCGGCATCATGAGCAGCGGGCCACCGACTGCGCCGGCCGTCCCGGCCCAGACAATCGCACCGATCGCGGTGCCGGGCCGGTCCGGATCGAGGTCAGCCGCGGCGTAGCGGGACAGCAGCCCTCCTGCATTGCCCACCCCGAGCAGCGCCATCCCGGCGACCAGCAGCGAGACGTCGTGCCGCGACACCGCCGCGGTGGCGAAGACCGCGCCCACGCACGCGACCGCGTACCCGGCCACCAGGCCACGGCGCCGTCCGCCCCGCCGCATGACCCGCGAGAGCGCAAGCGCCCCGAGGCCCGTCCCGGCGACCGCCCCGGTGTTGGGTAGCGCGGCGAGTGAGGTGCTGAGCTCGTCGGCCGCGACGAGGGTGGCGACGGCGCTGGCTTCGGCCACGGCGGCGGTCATCAGCGCCGAGGACACGAACAGGGCAATCATGGGCGTGCGCACGCCCCAGACGTTAGAAAGGCCGGGCGGGATGCTGAATAGCCACTGAACGGCAATCCCTGGGCGGCGCTTCTTGATCGAACGGCAGATCGGGGTGCATGCTTTACAGATGGATCAGACGGACTGGCGCATCCTCGGCGAGTTGCAGCGCGACGGCCGGCTCTCCTACAACCAGCTCGCCCGCCGGGTGAACCTGTCGCCGCCCGCGGTTGCAGACCGGGTACGGCGCCTCGAGGAACGCGGGATCATCACCGGCTACCAGGTCCGCGTCGACCCGGCCAAGGCCGGCCTGCCGTTGACGGCATTCATCCAGATGCGCTGTACACCGGGGCGCTGCCTGCTACGGACGTCGGAGTCGGGCGACCTCCCCGAGGTGGTCGAGATCCACAAGTTGTCCGGCAATATGTGCTCGATGCTCAAGGTGCGCGTGGCGTCCATGCAGCACCTCGAAGGGCTGTTCGAGCGCCTGGGCGAGCACGGCGAGATGACCACGCACATCGTGCTCTCGACGCAGTACGAAGGTCGCCCGGTCGAACCGCCCGTCGAGCAGGCCCGGCCCGTCACGCCGTCGCCCGGCTGGCAGCGGGCTTGACCGCACGTTGTGGGCCGCCCCTGAAATACTGGGCGGCGTGGCAGCGCGGATCAGTTCCTCGGAGCTGGTCGGCCGCACGGCTGAACTCGCGTCCCTGACCGCCGCGCTCGCCCAGGCTCGCCGCGGGACCGCTCAGATCGTCCTCGTGGGCGGCGAGGCCGGCGTCGGCAAGTCCCGGATCGTCGCGGAATTCGTCGATGCCCTGCCCCCCGATGTCCGTGTCCTCACCGGCTATTGCCTGGAGCTACGTCAGGCAGTGCTGGCGTTCGCCCCACTCGTCGGCATGCTGCGTCAGCTCAGCGAGCAACTCGGCCCGGAGCGAACGCAGCAGCTCTACGGACGTGAGCTGCGGCGTTTCCTCCCTGAGCACAGCGCCACCGCGGAGCGGTCGGCCCATCCGACCGGCGAACTGTTCGGCGCGCTCTACGGCCTGCTCGCCAATCTGGACGATGACGGCCCGCTCATCCTGGTCGTCGAGGACTTGCAGTGGGCCGACCGTTCCACCCTCGACCTGATCTCCTATCTGGCTCGCGAACTCGAGGACACCAGGGTCCTGCTGATCGGGACGTACCGCACCGACGAGATGCGCCGGTCGCACCCGCTGCGCCCCCTGCTGGCCGAACTCAATCGCCTGCCGAACGTCAGCCGCCTCGACGTCAAACCGCTCAGTGAGCGCGAGGTCGCGCAATTGCTGTCGGCGATTTCCGGCGGTGACGTGCCCGACCGGCTCGCAGCCGAAATCGCCGACCGCGCCGAGGGCAACCCGTTCTTCGCGGAGGAACTGCTCGCCGCCGTCGGCGACCGCGGCGTACCGCCCGCCCTGCGGGACATCCTGACTACCCGCCTGGAGGCACTGCCCGATCAGGCCCAGGAGGTGCTGCGCATCGCTGCGGCCGCCGGACGCCGCGTCGACCATCGGCTCCTGAGCGAGGTCGCCCCCTTGAGCCCCGACGAGCTGGACCAAGGGTTGCGCGACGCGGTCGAGCACGGCGTGCTCGTCCCGGACGGGTTCGGCTACCGGTTCCGTCACGCGTTGCTGCAAGAGGCCGCGCATGACCAGCTGTTACCCGGCGAACGCACCCGACTGCATGCTGCCTTCGCGGACGTCCTCTCCCGTGAGCCGAAGCTCGCCGCCGCCGGGACGGACAGCGTCGACGCCGAACTCGCCTACCACGCCTTGCAGGCCATGGATGTCGATCGCGCATATCCGGCCACAGTCGCAGCGGGGTATCGCGCCCGGGATCTGTTCGCATACCCCGAGGCATTCCAGCACTTCGAGCGGGCACTGGAGCTGCTTCCGCGTGTCTCCCCCGGCGTCCCCACCGACCCGGAGTGGCGGCTGTTGTCATTGGCCTCGGAATGCGCCGACGAGCCCGACACGATGATCAAGTACGCCAGGCGGGCGATCGCCCTGCTCGACCCGGAGCGGGACGCAGAGGCGTTGGGTGAGCAGCTCAGCGAGCTGAGCTGGAAGTTCTGGATCGCGGGCAGTCTCGACCGCGCGCTCGAGACGAGCGCGGAAGCCCTGGAGCTGCTGCCTCCCGAACCCACGCCGGTGCGGGCGGCGGCGCTGTCGCATCGCAGCAGGTTCCTCATGTTCGCGGCGCGGTATGAGGAAGCCGCCACGATCGGCACCGAGGCGGTAGCGGTCGCACGCGCGGCTGCAGCCGACCGCCAGTTGAGCCTCGCGCTGAACTCACTCGGGTGCTCGCTCGCCAACCTCGGTCAGGAGGACGGTCTCGCGTTGCTGCGCGAGAGCATCGAGGTCGGGATCCGGGGCGCGCCGACCGAGGCCATCCGCGGCTACAACAATCTCGGCTCGGTCCTGACCAGCCCGTTCGACCGCGTCGCCGAGGCTGAGCGGGTGCAGCACGAAGGAATCCGTTTCGCCGAGGAGCATCGAGCCTTTCCCGGGGCGACCAGCTTCCTACGGCTCGAGCACGCGAACGCGTTGATCCGGCTGGGGCGCTGGGACGAGGCGGACGACGAGCTGCTCGATCTGCGTCTCGTCGGGGGCGTGCTCGAGCAGTACTACGGCATCACCCGGACGCTGTTACTGGGCCTGCGCGGTCGGTACCGCGAGGCAGCCGAGGTGGCCCGAAAACTCGGCGGTGGCGTGGATGAAGCCCGCGACGCCCCGCAGGCCGCTGGGCCGATCATCGAAGCACTCCTGCGTCTGCAGACGGCCGGACAGTGGCCCGAGCCCGTGTCGATCCCGGACATGGTGCGAGCGACCACCGTCAACCCGGATGTGTTCCCGGTGGCGGCGTGGCGGGCACGCGCGGCGCTGGCACGCCTGAACGAGGACGGCCCGGAGGCGACGCGGCACGAGGTGGACGTGATCCTCGACGAACTCCGTGCCGCCCGCCGAACACCGCGTGCCACCGAAGTCGTCGCGGCAGCACTGGACAACTGGATCGCGTTCGTCGCGGCCGAACGCTCCCGGATCGACGTCACCGACCCTGAACTGTGGAACGCAGCCCTTTCGGCCATGCGCCGCCGGGTGCACGCCGAGCACGAGATGTACGCGCAGTTCCGTCTGGCCGAGGCGCTCGCGGCCCACGGCCACTCCGAGCGGGCCACCGCCGAGTTGGGCGAGGCGTACGAGCGGGCAACCCGCCTTGGCGCCGAGCCGCTCGCGGACGACATGCGCTCCTTGGCGCGCCGCGCCCGGCTACGGCTGTCCGGGATCGCGGCGCCGGGCGCCAATCTCCTGACCGCGCGCGAGGCCGCCGTCCTTGGGCTCGTCGCCGAGGGGCTCACCAACCGGGAGATCGGCAAGCGGCTGTTCATTTCCGAGAAGACCGCGAGCGTCCATATCACCAATCTGATGGCCAAGCTCGGTGTGACGAACCGGACCCAAGCCGTCCACGTCGCGCGCGAGCGGGGAATCGCCGTCTAGACGTCGGTCAAGCCTGTTTCGCCCACCGGATCAGCTCGCCGCTCACCAGGTCCGGCGCCTCGTTCTGCGGAAAGTGGCCCACGCCGTCGAGGGTCCGCCACTCGTACGCGCCCGTGACGTAACGGCCCGATCCCTGCGCCGTACGGGGCAGTATGCAACTGTCCAGTTCGCCGTGCAGTTGCAGCACGGGCGCTGCGATCGGGTGCTCGTGAAGTGCACCCGCGTAACGGCGCCCATCGGGGCGCGGCAGCGAGCGGATCAGCCAGCGAAAGTACTCGAGCGCACAGTGCGCGACTGGGTGGATGCGCAGCGCAGCTGCATATCGCTCGACGCCCATGGCATAGTCCGCGGTTGCCCGCCATGCCGGTCCCGTCCAGGACCGGAAGAGGCTTTCGACGTAGGCCGAGTTGCGGGTCAGCAGTGTCTCGGGGCGGCGCGGGAGTTGGAAGGTGCGCAGCGCGTAGGCCCAGGCGCGGCCCTGGCCGCGCGGGTCGGACACGATCGCTGACCGGAGCCGCAGCGGATGCGCCGCACCGAGCACGGCGAGCCGGCGCACGACGCGCGGATGCAGCGCCGCGACCGTCCAGGCCAGCAGTCCACCGATGTTGTTGCCGACAAGCACCGCGTCGCGCTCGCCCAGCGCAGGAACGAGCTGAGCGATGTCGGCGGCCAGGGTAGGAGCGTCGTAGCCGCGCGGGGGCTTGTCGCTGGCGCCGTAACCGCGCAGATCCACGGCGACGGCCCGGAAACCGGTATCGGCGAGATCGACCAGTTGCTGCTGCCAGGTCCACCAGAACTGTGGGAACCCGTGCAGCATCAACACCATCGGCCCCGTGCCGACCTCGGCAACATGCATCGCGATGCCGTTCGCGCGCACCGTGCGGTGCGTCCACGGTCCGTCGAGGAGGACCGACGAGTCGTCCATCCGGCGACTATCCGAGGTTCTTGAGGACGGCCAGCGTCTCCTTGCTGCTGGCGATGGTGCGTTCAGGTGCCCGAACCCGCTTGACGTTGCGGATGCCCAGCAGGACCAGCACGCCGACGATCAGCAGCAGCAACCCGAACACGATCAGGTAGGCCGCCCATCGCCAGATGCCGGCGGCAACCAGGCCCTCGGCGAGCGCGATCAGCCCGAACGTCAGCGAAAACACCAGCAACACCGCGGCACCGGCGAAGGACCCCGCACCGGCGCCGGCATTCTTGACCGACGACCGCACCTCGAGCTTGGCGAGCTCGATCTCACCATGCAGTACAGCTGAGAATTGTGTCGACGCTTCCTGGACGAGCTGGCCGATCGACGGCTCGGCTCCGTCCGAGATCGTGCTGGCCACGATGTGCGCTCCTTCCCTCGCTGGGTCGAATCATTCCAGCCGGGTCGGCTCTTCCGCATCAGGAGGGTTCAGCGCTTCCGGCACGTCGAACATCCGCGCAACCGGCAGATCGGTGGAACTGTGCACGACGATGGACAGCGCTATACACACAGCGACCAGATCGAACACCGCCTGTGACCCGCCGAATCCGGCGTCGAGCGCGAGCAGCCCGTAGACGACACTCGCGAAGCCCTTCGGGCCGAACCAGGCCACTGCTGCCGTTTCGCGGCGGCTGAGCCGGGCTCGGTACAGGCTCAGCAGCAGCGCCGCGGGCCTGACGAACACCAGCGCCAGGACTGCTACCGCCCAGGCACCGATCGGCACGCGGTGCAGCAACTCCGGCGTGATGAGCGCTCCGAACACCAGCAGCGCCGCCAGCTTGAGCAACTCGGCGATCAGGTCGCCGAACGCCTCGAATGCATGATGCGCCGACGGGGAGACGGTCGCCATCGTCGAGCCCGCCGCGAAGGCGGCGAGGTAGCCGTTGGCATGCGTCAGGTGACAGGTCGCGTAGAGGATCACCGCGACGCTCAGCGGTCCGAGTGGCGCCAGCTTCGCCTCGCTGCCCACCCCGGGCAACCGGGTGAGCTGGTGCGTGACGACCGGCAGCGCGATGCCCAGCGCGATGCCGCCGGCGAGCTCACCCACCACCGTCCAGATGTGCGTGTGCCCATGCGAGGCGGCGGCGATCAGGATGACGACGACGGGCAGCGCGAGCCCGTCGTTCAGCCCGGACTCGACGTTGAGCAGTCGGCGCAACCGTAGCGGGACGTCGGCGCGACCGATGATCGCCGCGGCGAACACCGGGTCGGTCGGGGACAGGATCGCTCCGACGAGGAAGCTTTCCGTCCAGGTCAGCGGCGTAAACGCCCTCGTGAGCAGCGCGATGCCGATGAATGTGAGCGGCATGCCGAGGCCGAGCGCGCGGCCGGCGGTAGGCCCGATCGCTTTGAGTTCGGGCAGTGCGGCGCGCATCCCGTCGGTGTAGAGGACGCTGAACAGCGCCAGGTCGGCGAGTGTGACGATCACGGGGTCGTTCGGCTTGATGTCCATCCAGCCGAGACCGCCGTTGCCGGTGAGCGCGCCGGCCAGCAGGAACAGCAGCGCTGTAGAGAGCACGGTGCGGGCGGCGAAGCCCGAGAGCAACACGACGATGAGCAGCGTCACGCCGAACACAAGAATGATTGACATCGCGTCTCTCCGGGCAAGGTACGACCTACTTGCCGACCAGGCTTCCCGGCACGCCGCGGCTAGCCTATCGGGGCTGCGCGTCTTGCGCGCGGCGCTAGCGTTCCCGGCATGAGACTTCGCACCTTCGTTCCTGCCCTTGCGTTCGGCGTTGTGCTGGCGGCGGCAGTGCCTGCGTCGGCGCACGCGACCCCCTCCTGGAGGTTGGTACCGACGGGCAGCTCGCAGCAATTCCGTGGGCTGGCGGCCGTCTCGCGTTCCGTAGCGTGGCTGGCCGGCGCGTCCGGCACGGTGCTGCGGACCATCGACGGCGGTGGGCACTGGTCGAACGTCTCACCGCCCGGCGCGTCCGCCTTGCAGTTCCGCGACATCGAGGCGTGGGACGGCTTGCACGCCGTGGCGTTGACAATCGGCACCGGCACCGACGCGCGGGTGTACCGGACGGCGGACGGCGGGCAATCCTGGCAGCTCACGTTCACCAACGACGACCCGAACGCGTTCTACGACTGCATGGCGTTCTTCAATCCGCGTGACGGGCTGGCGGTCAGTGATCCCGTGGACGGCAAGTTCCGGCTGGTCGCGACGCACGACGGCGGGCAGAGCTGGGCGCTCGTCGACCCTGCTGGCATGCCGGCCGCGTTGCCGGGGGAGTTCGGTTTCGCCGCCTCGGGAACCTGTCTGATCACGTCGGGGCACCAGGCCTGGATCGCGAGCGGTGGTGGCGCGGTGCCGCGGGTGTTCCACTCCCGGGACTTCGGCCGCACCTGGACGGTCGCTGACACGCCGGTGGTGGCCGGGCCGACGGCGGGCATCTATTCGCTGGCCGCCTGGGGAGCACGGCATGTGGTGGCGGTCGGCGGCGACTTCACCGCGCCGACCGCACACGTCGACATCGCGGCGACGTCAACGGACGGCGGGAGGTCGTGGCAGCTCGCGGCGGCGATGCCGGGCGGGTACCGGTCGGGTGTGGCGTTCGTCGGACCGCACACGTTGGTCGCGGTCGGGCCGACCGGTTCGGACATCTCGACCGACGGCGGGCGCACGTGGACGACGTTCGACACCGGCAACTTCGACACCGTGCAGCGTGGGCGTGACGGCACGGTTTGGGCGTCCGGCACGACTGGGCGGGTGGCGGTCCTCGCTGACTGATCCGCTAGCGCCGGTGCTCGAGCTGTCCGGCGTGCGCGACAGCGTCGCCGCGGCGCGTACCGCCGTGGACGCATTGCTGACGCACCGGGTGCTGCGGCGGCGCTCGGCGGACGTCTCGGCCGAGTCGGCCCTGCGCGGCGCCTGGGCGTCGGCGTCGCTCTCCGGCGTGCACGCAGCCCTTGCGGACGTCCGCAGCGGCGCCGCGCTGGACGATCCGCTGATGCAGGGAGCAATGCGCGCGCAGTCGGCGATCGGGCCGCTGGCCGACACGTGGACGAGGGCTCCCCGTCAGGCGCTGGCCCGCCTGCACACGCTGGCGGCCGCCGACCTGCTCGAGGCCGACTCGCGCGGCCGTCCCACAGGCGACACGCGCCGCCTGGACCTGCTCGTCGATGTGCTGGGCGCGGCGTCCGCCCCTGCCCTCGTCGTGGCCGCCGTCGTGCACGGCGAGTTGCTGGCGCTCGACATGTTCGCGCCTGTGTCCGGAATCGTCGCCCGGGTGGCGGAGCGGCTGACGCTGGTCGAGCGAGGGCTCGACCCCAAGTCGCTGGTCGTCGTCGAGGTCGGGCACCGCGAACTGCGCCAGGAGTACGACGCCGGATTGCGCGCCTACGCCGACGGCGATGTGTCTCGCTGGCTGCGGCACTGCGCCGACGCCGTCGTTATCGGTGCGCGCGAAGCAACCGCGATCTGCGAGGCAATATCCAGGCAGTGAGCGCTCGCGCGAGGAGCCAGCGGCGCCCAGGCGGGATAAAAGAGGCGGCGCCGCGGGATGCGGCGCCGCCCTGCACACCGTTCGCCGGGTTACCAAGCGTGCACCTGTTCCTCATGTCAGGCGCGGGCCGGTGGGCCGGTCCGCGTCGACTCACCTGTGGCGTGGTGGGGTCGCCGCGTGGGTGCCCGGTGGACCGTGCCGGCTGAGGACCGCTGGGGGCTGGACCGCCATCGACGGGCCTCGTCCGGTGTAGTCATTGCACGCCCGGATCGGCCGTGACACAAGACCTGCAGGCCTTGTAATTCGGGGAGTGCGCGGGGCGTCGTCGGAACCTGGTGCCCTGACCGTCTCCTGGACGCTCAGCCGGGGCCACCCCGGCGGCGCCGGGTCGCATACCAGGCGAGGCTGGCCGCGGCGACTCCCGCACCTGCGAGCGTGAGCGTGGCAGACGGCTTCGGCGCGCGCAGCCGCTCGTGCAGCGGCACGGCGTTGCTGAATTCGCGCATCGGCCAGCCTCGCTCGAGGGCGACCTTGCGTAGCGCGCGGTCGGCGTTGACCACGACGGGGTGCCCGACCTCGTCGAGCATCGGCAGGTCGGTGATCGAGTCGGAGTAGGCGTAACAGTCCTCGAGGGCATAGCCCCGCCGTTCGGCGAATTCTCGGATGGCCTCGGCTTTGCCGATTCCGTACACATAGCGGGCGATCTCGCCGGTGTATTTGCCGTCCTTTACGACCATCTGGGTGGCGATCACCTCGTCGGCGCCCACCATCGCCCCGATGGGTTCGACGACCTCCGCGCCAGATGACGAGACGATCACGACCTCGCAGCCGTCCTCCTTGTGCTGTTCGATCAGTCGGACGGCCTCGTCGTACACCAGCGGGTCGATGATGTCGTGCAGCGTCTCGGCAACGACGTCGCGGACCTGCGCCACGTCCCAGCCGGTGCACATATCGGTGATGAAGCTGCGCATGCGGTCCATCTGGTCCTCATCCGCGCCGGCGAGCGCGAAGACGAACTGGGCATACGCGCTTCGCAGCACGGTGCGCCGGTTGATGAGCCCGCTTTGGTAGAAGGGCTTGCCGAATGCGAGCGTGCTCGACTTGGCGATGATCGTCTTGTCAAGATCGAAGAAGGCCGCGGACGTTGCCACGCTGTCCGAGGATAGGGCGTCCTAGGTTTGTCAAGTCGGCCGTCCACAGGCGGGTCGGTCATCCACAGATGCTGCTGGACGGCTTCCTGGTCTCGCCCTTCTTCGGTTCCCTGGGCGCGTGGACGCGATATGGCCGGTGATCGGCGTGGTCGGGGGTCGCGGCGGTGCCGGGGCCAGTACCTTCGCCGCCGTCCTCGCCGCAATGGCCGGCCTGGGCGGTCGCGCTGTCCTAGTCGACCTCGATCCTGTAGCCGGCGGTCTGGACGTGCTGCTGGGCGTCGAGGGCGTGCCGGGCGCCCGCTGGTCCGGACTGCGACTCGACGGCGGACGCCTCGACGCGACGGCGTTGCTCGACGGGCTGCCCCCGTGGGGGCGAGTAGCTGTGCTATCGGCCGATCTCGACCCAGCGCCCGTGGCCGTGGCGCAGGTGTTGGACGTCGCCGTGCGCGCTGGTCCCGTGGTGGTCGACCTGGGTCGATGGAGCACGCCGTGGCGGGCTGCGGCGCTCGATCGCTGTGCGCTGGTCGTGCTGGTGTGCGGTGCGGACGTGCGGTCTGTGACCGGTGCCCGCTCGGTGCGGCTCGCTCTCGGGACGGCCGTCACCGGGTTGGTGGTCGTCCGTGCCGGTGGCGCTGCCGCACCGGCGTCCCGGGTGGCCGAGTTGGTCGACATGCCGCTGATCGGCGCTGTGCCGGCGTTGCCGAACAGCGCCGAGTCTCCGCTGGCCGTGACGTCGTTGCCACGTGCGATGTCACGCGTGGCGCGCGGTGTGCTCGACGCGGTGCAATCGTGACCGAGCTCGCGTTCGTCGACCGCGTGCGGAAGCGCCTCGCGCTCACCGCGTCGGAGCCCTGGGCGGTCGGCGACGCCGTGCGAGACGAGCAGAGCCGCGCGTCCGTCATTGCCGACGACGCCGCGCTGGCCGCGATTCAGCGCGACGTCACTGCCGAGGTGGCCGGCGCCGGGCCACTGGAGCCGCTCCTCGCCCTCCCAGGGGTGAGCGACGTGCTTGTGAATCGGCCCGACGACGTGTGGCTGGATCGCGGGCGCGGCCTGGAACGCACCGCCGTGCGATTTTCAGGCGACGCCGCGGTACGCCGGCTGGCGCAGCGGCTGGCCGCAGCTGCCGGACGCCGCCTGGACGACGCCTCGCCCTGGGTCGACGCTGCGCTGCCCGACGGCACCCGGTTGCACGCTGTGCTGCCCCCGATCGCGCCGTGGACGACGCTGTCGTTGCGTGTCCTGGCCCGTCGCCGCTTCGACCTACGGGAGCTGGTCGAGGCGCGAGTTGCCGAGCTGCTGCGCGCCATCGTCGAGGCACGGCTCACGCTCATGATCAGTGGGGGTGCCGGCAGCGGCAAAACGACGTTGTTAGGCACGTTGCTGGGCTGCGTTCCCGCGTCGGAGCGCTTGCTCGTTATCGAGGACGCGCCGGAGCTCGTCACATCGCATCCGCACATGGTGCGGCTCGTGACGCGGACGCCCAACGTTGAGGGATCAGGTGCGGTCGGGCTGCGCGAGCTGGTGCGCCAGGCGTTGCGCATGCGCCCGGACCGCCTCGTTGTCGGCGAGTTCCGGGGCGCCGAGATCGTCGAGCTGCTCGTTGCGCTCAACACCGGCCACGAAGGCGGCGCCGCGACGCTGCATGCGAACGCGGCAGCCGATGTGCCGGCCCGGTTGTATGCCTTGGGCGCGCTCGGCGGTTTGTCGCAGGCAGCGGTCACCAGCCAGGCGGCGAGCGCGCTCGATGTCGTGCTGCACCTCCGACGCACGCGCTCGGGCGATCGCAGGGTTGCCGAGATCGGACTGCTCGACCGGGTCGGCGACGAGCTGATGGTGGCGCCGGTGTGGTCGTGGGTGCGTGGCGTGGAACGGCGAGCCGGCGCACTGATCGAGCGGTTGGCTGATCGTGGCGTCGACCCTGGCGGGTTGCTGTGCTGACCGTGGCGCTGCTGGGTGCCGCCGTGGCGCTCCTGACGTGGCCGGCTCGACATCCGGCCGAGCGGCGGCTCCGCGAGCTGACCGCGACCTCTCGACTCGCCGGCTCGACCGGATCGGCCCCGCGACGGTACTGGGCGGTGCCCGCCCCCTCGCGTGGCTGGATCGTGGGCCTGTCGTCGGTTGCCGGTCTGCTCGTTGCGATGTGGTGCAGTCCGGCCGTCGGCGTGGCCACCGCGGTGGCGGCAGCAGCGTGCCTCTCCGGCACGGCGCGGGCTCTCCGTCGCGGGCAGGCTCGGGCGCGCGACCGTGACCTGTCGGCCGCGTTGCGGTTGTTGCGCGCCGAGTTGGAGGTCGGCAGCTCCGGACCGGTCGCCCTCGGAGCGGCCGCCACCGCCGCCGGCGCATATCGGCCGGCGTTCGAGGCCTGCGCACACGCCGTCGCCGATGGCGACGACGTTGTGGCGGCGACGTCGGGCGTCGCGGGTGGCCACGAGATGGTCATGATCGCGCAGGCCTGGCAGCTGGCGATGGCACTCGGTACGCCGATCGCCAGTGTGCTGGCTCGCGTCGACGACGATGTGCAGGCGCGGCGCGCGCAGCGCCGAGCGGTGGCAGCCGCCCTGGCCGGCCCGCGCTCGTCGGGCGCCCTGCTCGCCGGGCTGCCGGTCCTGGGAGTCCTTCTCGGCGTGGCCATGGGGGCCCGACCGCTGCACGTGCTGTTCAACACGTCCGCTGGGAAGCTGCTCCTCTGCGCCGGCGTCCTCCTCGACGCCGCCGGTGTCGTGTGGACCACCCGGCTCATCAGTTCGGCGGAGCGGTCATGAGCGTCGCGTTGTGTCTGCTGGCGGCGGCCATCTGGTTGTGGGGTCGGCGTGCTTCGCGGGTGCGGCTCGCGTACACACTGCGTAGACGAAATGTGCTGAATCCGCGGCTGTCACCGACCGTGCTGCGGTGCGTCGCCGCCGGCGCGGTTCTGGTTGCGGGTGTCGCGTGGTTCGGACCCATCCGTGGCGGGCTGGCAGGGTTAACCGCTGCGCCGCTTGTCGGATGGCTGGTTCGTCTCGCGCAGGCACGTGCCGTGGTCCGTGCGCCGCCGGACGCGGCAGGCCGGGTCCCGCTGGTCCTGGATCTGCTGGCGGCGGCGCTGCGCAGCGGCCAGCCGGTGGCCACGGCGGTAGCGGAGGTTGCGCCGATGGCCGGCGATGATCATGGCGAACAGCTGCAACTGGTGGCAGGCCTGCTGCGGTTCGGGGCCGATCCGGCCGTGGCTTGGGCCGCGTTGTCCGACTCGGTGCTCGCGCCCGTCGCGACTGCGGCGGTCCGCAGTGCCGAGAGCGGACTACGCCTCGCCCGGGGCTTCGAGCAGCTCGCCGCCGAGTTGCGCCACGAAGCCCGCGCAGCGGCGTTGGCGCTGGCGCACCGGGCGGGAGTGTGGGCCATGGCGCCTCTCGGGCTGTGCTTCCTTCCGGCCTTCGCGTGCCTCGGTGTACTGCCGGTGGTCGTCGGTATCGCCCACGGTGTGCTGAGCGGCACCCCGTGAGCGAGCCCTCGCGGCGCCAGCGGCATTTGGGCGTGTCGGCAGGGCCACCCTCGGTGGCGGTCGGAGAAGCGCCGGCCTAGCTCCCGCGTCGGAGGCAGCTGGACGGCGATGACCTGCATGTCGAGCGGCGGCGCGCGGCCGACACGGGGGCCATCGCGATGCCTCGACGATAAGGCAGCCCGCCACCCGTTATGCCACCGTTACGGCGACGGCAGGAGGCTGGACACATGCGGGTTCTGGTTGCCGAGGATGAGAAGGCGCTGGTCGAGATCCTCGTAGAAGGCCTACGTGCTAAAGGGATTGCGGTCGACTCCGCTTTCGACGGCGGGCAGGCGTTGGAGCGGCTCGCGGTCAACCGATACGACGTGCTGGTGCTCGACCGCGACCTGCCGGTGGTGCACGGAGACGACGTGTGCCGGGCGGTCGTCGCCAGCGAGGCACCTACGCGGGTGCTGATGCTGACCGCTGCGGGGTCGCTCGAGGACCGTGTCGAGGGCCTCGACCTCGGCGCCGACGACTACCTGGCCAAGCCCTTCGCGTTCAGCGAGCTTGTGGCGCGCATCCGTGCGCTAGGCCGGCGCACTCATCCCGCCGTGGCCCCCGTGATGGTTCACGGTGACCTGACGTTCGACACGGCACGCCGGACCGTGACCCGGACCGGCCGCGAAATTCCCTTGTCCAGCAAGGAGTTCGGCGTGCTCGAGGTGCTGCTCGGCGCCCAGGGCACGCTCGTCACCAGCGAGGATCTGCTCGAGCGTGTGTGGGACGTAAACGCCGACCCGTTCACCAACGCGGTGCGTGTCACGGTCATGCGGCTGCGCCGCAAGCTCGGCGACCCACCGATCATCGACACGGTGCCCGGTGCCGGGTACCGGATGCGCTGATGACGACGCTGCGGTGGCGCTTGACTGCGCTGTACGGAGCGCTGTTCTTCGCCGCGGGCGTGACGATGCTGACCATCGTCTACGTCCTGCTCTCCGGGCGTATTCCGCGCGCTCCGCGCATCGACATCGGCAGCGCCGGGGTGCGCCGTGAGTTCCGCCAGGCGGTGCGTGCTGCGCTGACGCAGCAACGCGATCACGCCCTGCACGAACTCGTCGTCGGGTCGCTCATCGCCCTGGCAATCGTGACCGTCGTGGCCGGGGTGCTCGGCTGGGCAGTGGCGGGGCGCGCCCTGCGACCGCTGCGTGACATCACGGCGACGGCGCAACGGCTGTCCACCCACACTCTGGACGAGCGGATCAACCTGGATGGTCCGCCGGATGAGCTGAAGGAGCTGGCCGATACGTTCGACGCGATGCTCGACCGGCTGTCGAGTGCATTCGATGCGCAACGGCAGTTCGTCGCGAACGCTTCGCATGAGCTGCGCACGCCACTCACCGTGCAGCGCGCCGCGATCGACGTCGCACTGGACGATCCTGAGCCCAGCGTCGAGAAGCTGCGCACCATGGCGGTTCGGTTGCGCGACGCGACCGACCGCAACGAGCACCTGATCGAGAGCCTCTTGACGCTCGCGCGCAGCCAGGCCGGCGTGGAGCGCTTCGACGATGTCGACCTCGCGGCTGTGGCACGGGCCGCACTGACGGCGGCACCGGCGCGCGACGTGACCGTCCAACCGGCGCTGCACTACGCGCCGGCACACGGCGACAGGGCGCTATTGGAACGGCTCGCCGCGAACCTCGTCGACAATGCTTTGCGGCATAACGTCCCGGGTGGCTGGGTCTGCGTCGAGACGGCAACCGACGGGCATACAGCCATGCTGCGGGTCAGCAACTCGGGCCCGCCGGTGCCGACGGAGCTGGTCGAGCAGCTGTTCACGCCGTTCCGCCGCCTCGACGCCGACCGCACCGGCCACGGGCTTGGGCTATCGATCGTCGCGGCGATCGTTACGGCGCACCGCGGCGCGCGATTCGCGCGTGCGCTTCCGGGCGGCGGGCTGGAGATCACCGTCGTGCTGCCCCGTTAGCCACGCCGGTCGGGCGGGCGTCGACGCCCCACGCAGGTCAGGCGGGCGTCGACGCCGCACGCGGGTCAGTGACCATGAAGCCGTCGCAGGTCCCGGCGTAGGTGCCGCAGGTCCTGCCGCACGCTGCTCAGGTTCGGCGGTGGGTCGCCGACGGCCCGCGCCGTGCGGGTGCCACCGGTGCGCTGGCCGGCGACGGCCACTGTGTCGCCGACCTTGATTTTGGAGGTGGTCTCCTTCTTCAGGTCGGCGCCCCGCACCTTTGTTTTGCCGTTCAGTGTCCACGTCCACGTGGTGCCGTCGGAGCTGCGGACGGTCATGCTCGACGGCGATATTGCGGTTACCGTGCCGCGCTGCGCGTCCACGGTGACGATCGTGCCGTCCTTGTCCTTCAGGACGCGTTCGCCGTGCAGCAGCTGACGCTGCCCGGCCGGCGGGGCCGTCGTGGTGGTCCACAAAGCGGCGGCGTAGATGTCATCGGGCGGCGACGGGGATCCCCCGGATGTGCCGCCTGAGCTCGCATACGACGCGAGGGTGAACGCGATCACGCCGCCCGCGATCGCCGCGGCGCTCGCGATGGCCAGCGTTCGCTTCATGCTCGCACTCCTTCCGTTCTGGTCATATCAGCAGCATCGCGCGGCACCGCTAACAACCGTGTAACGGGTGGCGTGAAGCGCCGCCTCACTGGTCGTGCCGTGTGCGCTGATCGCCGTCGATGGCTTCAGCGGGCGGCCGCGATCGAAGCTGAACCTGGTGCAGCACCCGGACCTCCTGATCCCGGATGTTGCTTCTCTGCTACGGCAAACGGGTGGCGGGCTCACTAACCGCCGCGTGATCGTCCCCGCTGCGGTGGCCGCGCTCTCGCTTGTCAAGTTGGTCGTCCACAGGCGGGGTGGTTGTCCACAGATCACGTTGACCTGCCGCAAGCGGGTTCGCGCCCCGGTTGGCTGGCGGCATGAACACCTTTCAGCGAATCGTCCGGCGCATTCACGCAACAGTCGACGCCGGCATGACCACGGCGGAGTACGCCGTCGGCACGGTGGCGGCCGTAGCGTTTGCAGCGGTGCTGTACAAGGTCGTGCGCAGCAGCACCGTGCAGGCGGCGCTGAGCTCGATCATCCAGTCGGCGCTGCATGCGATCTAACGGCAGCGGGCCGCACGGGGGTGCCGTCCGATCGCAACGCCGGCCCGCCTGGGGACGGGCGCGGCACCCTGTACGTCGCACGCGCCGCGACGCCGGAATGGTCACTGCCGAGTTGGCAGCCGCCCTGCCCGTGCTAATGATCTTCCTAGGCGTCGCGCTATCTGCAGTGTCCGTGGCTGGGCAGCGGGTCCGGGCAGCGGACGCCGCGCGCGAGGCCGCTCGCGCGGCGGCCCGCGGTGATGCCACGACCGGGTCGCGGCTCGCCGTGCAGGCTGCGCCGGGCGGCGCGGTCAGCATCAGCCGCTCCGGCGATCAGGTCGTCGCCCGTGTACGGATTTCTGTGCATCCGATGGGTGGTTGGTTGCCGGCGGTGCACGTCGTGGAGCAGGCCGTGGCCGCGGCTGAGCCGAGCTCGCCCATAGGGTTGCCGCCGTGACCTCGGGCGGTCGGGCCGAGCGCGGCTCGGCGAGCGTGTGGGTGCTCGCCTGTTCGGCGCTGGTGTTGCTGATCGGTGTCGCCACGTCGCTGCGCACTGCGGCCGTCCTGGCACGCCATCGTGCGGAGTCCGCTGCTGACTTCGCTGCCCTGGCGGCGGCAGGACGGATCGGCCTCGGGGGCGACGGCTGCGCCGCGGCGGCAGCGCTAGCGGCTGCGAATGGTGCCGCGCTGGTGCGTTGCCGGCTGAACTTTGGGCTCGACGGCCGCACCGGCACTGTCGACGTATCGGTCAGCCTCGCGATACGACTACCTGCGCTGGGCGTGGAGCGGGTCATCGCGACCGCGCGAGCCGGGCGGCTGGGCGCGACAGCGGCCTGTGACGGCGTGGGTGGGTGTGTGGCGGTCCACGCACCGCGGGACGGGCCGGTCGAAGGGGCGTAGCTCACGCTGGGTGACCTGCACCGACGACTGGTTCACAGGCAACGCTAGACTCGCCCGGATCATGTCCCGCCGCGTCGGTTCCCGACGCAGGCGCTGCGCGATACCGATGCCTCGAGCAGCATTGTTAAGGAGTTCTGCATGGCGCTCGCCAATCACTCCGTGGTCGCCGCCCCGGCGATCTCCGGCGGCGAGCACGGCCTGGTTGCCGTGATTCTCGTCGTAGCCCTTGCCGCCCTCGGGTTCGCCTATTGGCTCGCCCAGAACGTGCTCAAGGCGGATCAAGGCACCCCGAAGATGCAAGAGATCGCGCGAGCCGTGCAGGAGGGTGCCCGCGCGTACCTGAATCGGCAATTCCGCACACTCAGTGTCTTCGCGGTCATCGTCTTCTTGTTGCTGCTCGCACTGCCGGTCAACGACGGCGGATTCATCGTGCAATTCGGGCGCGCGCTGTTCTTCCTCGTCGGTGCCGCGTTCTCGGCCACGGTCGGTTACGTGGGCATGACGCTCGCCACGCAGGCCAACGTCCGCGTCGCGGCGGCCGCCCGGGGCGGGCAGGGCGAAGGCGGTTTCCGGACCGCGTTTCGCACCGGCGGCATCGTCGGCATGCTCACCGTCGGCCTGGGGCTGCTGGGAGCGTCGATCGTGCTGCTCATCTTCAACGACCATGCGCCGACGGTGCTCGAAGGCTTCGGCTTCGGCGGCGCGCTGCTCGCGATGTTCATGCGTGTCGGCGGCGGCATCTTCACCAAGGCGGCTGACGTCGGCGCTGATCTGGTCGGCAAGGTGGAGGCCGGCATCCCTGAGGACGACCCACGCAACGCGGCCACAATCGCCGACAACGTGGGCGACAACGTCGGCGACTGCGCGGGAATGGCCGCCGACCTGTTCGAGTCCTACGCGGTGACCCTCGTCGCTGCGCTGATCCTGGGCCAAACGGCGTTCGGTGCGAAGGGCTTGCTGCTGCCGTTGATCATCGGCGGCATCGGCGTCATCAGCTCGGTCGTGGGCGTGCTCACCACCCGGCTGCGCAGTACGGACCGCAACGGCCTCGTCGCCATCAACCGCGGCTTCTTCATCTCCGCAGCAGTGTCGCTGGTCCTCGTCGCGATCGTCGCGTTCTCATATCTGCCGAGCAAGTTCTCCGAGCTCCACGGAGTCGCCAACAGCAAGGGCAACCCGGGCGTCATCGCGTTCGTGGCCGTGCTGATCGGCATCGTGCTGGCTGTGGTAATCCAGCAGCTCACCGGCTACTTCACCGACACGTTGCGCCGCCCCGTGCGCGACCTCGCGGGCACGTCGCTCACCGGCCCGGCCACGGTGATACTCGGTGGTGTCGCCCTCGGCCTGGAGTCGGCGGTGTACACGGCCATTCTGATTGCGCTCGCCGTGTTCGCCGCGTTCCTGCTGGGCAGTGGCTCGATCGCGGTCGCGCTGTTCGCGGTGGCGCTGGCCGGGTGCGGGCTGCTCACCACGGCAGGTGTCATCGTGTCGATGGACACGTTCGGCCCGGTCACCGACAACGCCCAGGGCATTGCCGAGATGAGCGGCGACATCGACGAGCAGGGGGCGCGCGTCCTAACCGATCTGGATGCAGTCGGCAACACCACCAAGGCGATCACCAAGGGCATCGCGATCGCTACAGCGGTGCTCGCCGCAACGGCGTTGTTCGGGTCTTTCACCGACGCCGTGAGAATCGCGCTCGACAAGACCGGGGTGACGCCCGCTCCCACGAATTTCGCCTTCATCACCGACCTGACCCAGCCGAACAATCTGGTTGGGATGATCATCGGTGCGTCCGTTGTCTTCCTGTTCAGTTCGCTGGCGATCAGCGCCGTCGGCCGCGCCGCCGGCCGGGTCGTGTTCGAGGTGCGTGAGCAGTTCCGCACGAGGCCGGGCATCATGGCCGGTACCGAGCGGCCCGAGTACGGCCGGGTCGTCGACATCTGCACGAAGGACTCGCTGCGCGAGTTGGCCACCCCCGGTCTGCTCGCGATCCTCGCGCCGATCACGATCGGGTTCACGTTCGGCGTCGCGCCGCTCGCCGGCTACCTCACCGGCGCTATTTCCGCCGGCGTGCTGATGGCGGTGTTCCTCGCCAACTCCGGCGGTGCGTGGGACAACGCCAAGAAGACGGTCGAGGACGGTATGTACGGGGGCAAGGGCACTGAGGCACACGCCGCGACGGTCATCGGCGACACCGTCGGTGACCCGTTCAAGGACACGGCCGGCCCCTCCATCAACCCGCTGATCAAGGTCATGAACCTGGTCTCGGTGCTGATCGCTCCCGCCATTGTGAAGCTGAGCATCGGGCACAGCGCCTCAGCCGGTCTGCGAGCTGTGTTCGCGATCGTCGCGTTCGGCATCATCGTCGCGGCCATTGTCGTATCGAAGCGGCGCAAGATCTCGCTGGGCAACCAGCCGGAGCCGGTGCGGGAGGAGCCGGTCTCCGCCGCCTGAGCACCGGCCGCGCCGCCACGGGCGGCGCCGGGTCGAGCACCGAGCCTTGGCATGTGGCCGGCCGGGCGTTGCGCGCTCACCGGGCGGGCTGCGCTCTGACACGCTTGACGCGTTTGAGCGTGTGCGCGCAGAGCGGAGGTGCAATGAGCGCTCGCGGCGAGAGTAGTGATGCGATGAGCGCTCGCCCGAAGAGCAGTGGTGCACTGCAGTTCTCGCTGTTCGGGGCGCAAGCCACGGAGCCGGTGCTGGACGACCTGGACGGCGTTCTGCTCGGCGGCGGCCACTGGGCGCGCCTCGGCGGCACGGCTCGGCTGTCGATCGTCGTCACGGACATGTGGCGGGCGGTCGCGCTGGTGGGCGAGTTCACCGCCCGCGACGTCGCCGCTCAAACGGCTGGGGTGGAGCCTGCGCACCAGGGCGTCGTCGCGCGGACGGCTTTCTGCGCTGTGCTGTCGCCGCAGGCGGGCCGATGGACGCGCGGGGCCAACCAGGGAGTACCGGCCGGCCTGGCCCTCACCGCGGGCGGGCTGCGGCTCTGGGCGATCGCCGCGGGACGGGCCGACGGGGCCGGCTACCTGATGAGTACTGCGGCCGCCGGCGACGCCGTGCATCTGATCGCCGGGGCACAGCTTGCCCGGCTTGGCCTGGCTGCGGTGTCGCTCACCCACCGTCCCGGACCGGGCTGGCGGATCACGTCGGTCAAGCGACTGCGCCGGCTGGCCGAACTGCTCGGCGAGCCACCCGAGGGAGCCGACGACGACTGGCCCTGTTAGGCGGCCGGAGACCAGCCCGCTGTGCAGGCGCGCAGGCTGCAGCGGTTGCCGGTGCGGCGACACGAGCGAACGCGGAACGTGTTAGCGGCATAACTCGTCGGCCCGTACCGTTCAACGCACGGTCACGGGTGTGATGTACCGTCCGCCCGTTGAAACAAGAAGCAACCGGAGAGCAGCAACAAGGAGTAGCACGTGGCGACCAAAGCGAAGGCGAGCGCCGGCACCAAGCTGGTGATCGTCGAGTCGCCTGCCAAAGCCAAGACGATCGGTGGGTACCTCGGCAGGGGGTACACGGTTGAGGCGTCGATCGGCCATATCCGCGATCTGCCGCGCAACGCGGCCGACGTCCCTGCCAAGTACAAGGGCCAAGCGTGGGCCCGTCTCGGAGTCGACACCGAGAACGACTTCGAGCCGCTGTACGTCGTGAGCCCCGACCGCCGCCAGCAGGTCAACAAGCTCAGGGCGCTCGTCAAGGATTCCGACGAGTTGTACCTCGCCACGGACGAGGATCGCGAAGGCGAGGCCATTGCCTGGCATCTAGTCGAGACGCTGCGCCCGAAGGTGCCCGTGCGGCGCATGGTCTTTCACGAGATAACCCCCCATGCCATCGCCGAGGCGGTGGCCGCACCCCGCGACATCGACGAACGCCTCGTCGACGCCCAGGAGACCCGGCGCATCCTCGACCGCCTCTACGGCTACGAAGTCAGCCCCGTCCTGTGGAAGAAGGTGCTGCCGCGTCTCTCGGCGGGCCGCGTGCAGTCGGTCGCCACCCGCATCGTCGTCGAGCGGGAGCGGGCTCGGATGCGGTTCCGCTCTGCCGAGTACTGGGACGTCGAAGGCACGTTCGCCCCGGTCAACCCCAAGGCCGATGATCCCGCGACGTTCATCGCCACGCTGGTCGCCCTCGACGACATTCGGATCGCGACCGGACGTGACTTCCATCCGGATACCGGCCGCGCGCCGTCCGACGTGCTGCATCTGGACGAGGCGGGCGCGCGGGGCCTTGCCGCACGCCTTGCCGGCCGGCCCTTCGAGGTCACGCGCGTCGAGGAGAAGCCGTACCGCCGCCGCCCCTACGCGCCGTTCATGACCTCGACGCTCCAGCAGGAGGCCGGCCGCAAGCTGCGCTGGTCGTCGGCGACGACGATGCGCGTCGCGCAGCGGCTGTACGAGAACGGCTTCATCACCTATATGCGGACGGACTCCACGAACCTGTCAGAGACCGCCCTCGCTGCCGCACGGCAGCAGGCCCGCGAACTGTACGGCGACGCTTACGTCCCGGCCGAGGCGCGCATCTACACCCGCAAGGTCAAGAACGCGCAGGAGGCACACGAAGCGATCCGCCCCGCAGGCGACACATTCCGCACGCCCGGCGAGGTCGCCGGGCAGCTCAGCAGCGACGAGTTCCGTCTCTACGAGCTCATCTGGCAACGAACGCTCGCTTCGCAGATGGCCGATGCGGTGGGGACCACGGTGTCGGTGCGCCTTGGCGGTACGTCGCTGACCGGGGAGTCGGCGGTGTTCGCCACGTCCGGGCGCACTATCACGTTCCCCGGCTTCCTGCGCGCCTACGTCGAGGACGTCGACGAGCAGGCCGAGAAGGACGACGCCGAGAAGCGGCTACCCCGCCTCGACCGGGGCCAGCCGCTTTCCGCCGTTGCCTTCGATGCTGAGGGGCACACGACTAATCCGCCGGCGCGCTACACCGAGGCGTCACTGGTCAAGGCTCTCGAGGAGCTCGGCATCGGCCGGCCGTCGACGTACGCGTCGATCCTGCAGACCATCCAGGACCGCGGCTACGTCTGGAAGAAGGGCGCTGCCCTGGTACCGAGCTGGACGGCGTTCGCGGTCATCGGGCTGCTCGAGGCGTACTTCGCCCGGCTCGTCGACTACGGCTTCACCGCCAGCGTCGAGAACGACCTGGATTCCATCGCGGACGGCGAGCTGTCCCGGGTCGAGTGGCTGCGCCGCTTCTATTTCGGAGCCAACGGTGCGGTGACCGATCCGAAGCGGATTTCCGCACAGGGCGGGCTGAAGCGGCTGATCGAGTCGCGCCTTTCTGAGATCGACGCGCGTGGCGTCAATTCGATCCCGCTGTTCGACGACGTCGTGGTGCGCGTCGGGCGGTACGGGCCATACCTGCAGCGTGGTTCGGCAGACACCGGCGAGCGCGCGTCCATCCCCGACGACCTGCCCCCCGACGAGCTGACCCGGGAGAAGGTCAACGAGCTGCTCGAGGCGCCGTCCGGTGACCGCGCCCTCGGGGTCACCGACGACGGCCGAGAGATCGTCGCCAAGTCGGGCCGGTACGGGCCTTACGTCACGGACGGTGAACGCTCCACGTCGCTCTTCAAGTCGATGTCACCCGAGACGGTGACGCTCGCCGACGCGAAGCGGCTGCTGACCCTGCCGCGTGTGCTCGGCGAGATCGACGGCGAGGAAGTGACAGCACAGAACGGCCGCTACGGACCCTACGTCAAGAGAGGTTCGGATTCGCGTTCGCTCGACTCGGAGGAGCAGCTGTTCACCGTCACCCTTGACGAGGCGGGCACGCTCTTCGCGCAGCCCAAGACGCGCGGGCGCCGAACTGCGGCCGCGCCTCCGCTCCGCGAGCTCGGCGATGACCCCACGACGGGCAAGTCGATGGTGGTGAAGGACGGCCGCTTCGGCCCGTACGTTACCGACGGCGAGACCAACGCGTCGCTGCGCCGGGGCGACTCCGTCGACGAACTTACCGTCGAGCGGGCCACCGAACTGCTCGCCGAGCGCCGCGCCCGAGGCCCGGCGACGAAGCGTGCACCGCGCAAGGCCGCGCCCAGCAAGGCCTCCTCCCGCAAGGCCGCGCCCCGGAAGGCAGCGAAGAAGGCGCCGACGAAGTAGGGCTGAGAAATGACTGAGTGAGTTCTCACTCACTCAGGTATGCTGGCTGGCATGATCGATACTGTCCGCCGCCGGGCCCGGCCGCTGCCGCCCGCCGAGCGCCGTGCCGCGCTGATCGCGGCCACGCTCCCCCTCATCCGCGAGCACGGCGCGGACGTGAGCACCAGGCAGATCGCCGAGGCGGCGGACGTCGCGGAGGGGACGATCTTCCGCGTCTTCCCGGACAAGGCCGCGCTGATCGACGCGGCAGTCGAGGCCGCATTCGATCCTGCGTCCGTCGTGGCGCAGCTCGGCGAGATCGACCTGTCCCTGCCACTGGCGGAACGGCTGACGCAGGCGGTGCGCCTCCTGCAGGCGCGTGTCGCGGAGGTAGTCGGGCTGCTCACGGCACTGCGCGGGCGGCATCACCGAGCCGGCGAGCCTCACGGCCGTCCGCGGAAGGAGAACGACGCGGTCGATCGGGCTGTCGCGAAGCTGATCGAACCCGCCCGCGCAGAGCTGCGCGTCCCGCCCGCCGAAGTCGTCCGGCTGCTGCGACTCCTGGTCGTCGCCAGTGCCATGCCGTGGTTGAACGAGGGCAGACCTCTTACCGCTCGGCACGCGGTCGATGTCGTGTTGGACGGCGTTCGCAAGCGTGAATCGGCCACCCCATGCTGATCGCGCTGCTGCGCACGCACCTTGCGCCGTACCGGCGCTGGCTCACAGCGGTCGTCGTGCTTCAACTCATCGGCACGATCGCATCGCTCTATCTGCCCAGCCTGAACGCCGACATCATCGACAACGGCGTTGCGAAGGGCGACACCGACTACATCATGCACACCGGCGGTTGGATGCTCGCCGTGAGCCTCGTCCAGATCGCCTGCTCGATCACCGCGGTGTATTTCGGCGCCCGGACCGCGATGAGCGTCGGTCGCGACCTGCGCGGCACGATCTTCCGACGGGTGGGGGAGTTCTCCAGCCGCGAGATGGCGCACTTCGGCGCACCGTCGCTGATCACCCGCAACACCAACGACGTCCAGCAAGTACAGATGCTCGTGGTGATGACCTGCACGATGATGGTCATGGCGCCGATCATGTGTGTCGGCGGTGTGATCATGGCATTGCGCGAGGACATCGGCCTGGCGTGGGTCATCGCGGTGAGCGTGCCTGTGCTCGTTACGGTCCTCGGACTGATCATCCGGCGGATGGTGCCCCAGTTCCGCGAAATGCAGAAGCGCATCGACACCGTCAACAGCGTGCTGCGCGAACAACTCGCCGGCATCCGGGTGGTGCGGGCGTTCGTCCGCGAGCCGGCCGAGGTGGAGCGCTTCGACGACGCGAGCACCGCCCTGTCGCAGACGGCGGTACGGGCGGGACGATTGATGGCGTTGCTGTTCCCGACGGTGCTGCTCGTCGCGAATCTATCCAGCATCGCTGTACTGTGGTTCGGCGCTTCTCGGGTCGCATCCGGCCAGATGCAGATCGGTGCGCTGACGGCGTTCCTGGCCTACCTCGTGCAGATCCTCATGTCGGTGACGATGGCGACGATGATGCTGATGATGGTGCCGCGTGCCACGGTAAGCGCTGAGCGGATCCAGGAGGTGCTGAACACCGAGTCGTCCGTGCGGCCGCCCGATGAACCGATACGCACCGCGGCGCGTATCGGCGACGTCGAATTCCGAGAAGTCATGTTCCAATACCCGGGCGCGAGCGACCCCGTGCTACGCGGCATTACGCTTCATGCCCGCGCCGGACAGACCGCGGCGATCATCGGCAGCACCGGGTCCGGCAAGTCGACGCTCGTGTCGCTCATTCCCCGGATGTTCGACGTCACGAGCGGTTCGGTTCGAGTCGACGGCGTGGACGTGCGCGAGCTAGACCCCGACCTGCTGTGGAGCCGCATCGGGCTCGTCCCGCAGAAGGCGTACCTGTTCAGCGGCACCGTTGCCAGCAACCTGCGCTACGGCAACCCGGACGCCACCGACGAGGAGCTGTGGCATGCGCTCGACGTGGCGCAGGCCCGGGAGTTCGTCGCGGCGATGCCCGGAGGTCTGTCGGCCGAGATCGCGCAAGGCGGCAGCACGGTGTCCGGCGGACAACGGCAACGCCTGGCGATCGCGCGCGCCCTCGTCCGCCGGCCTGAGATATACGTCTTCGACGAGGCGTTCTCTGCGTTGGACCTGGGTACGGACGCCCGGCTGCGGGCGGCGCTGCGGCCGGAGACCCGCGAGGCAGCGGTCATCATCGTGGCGCAACGTGTGTCGACGATCGTGGACGCCGACCAGATCGCGGTGCTGGACGACGGGGCGATCGTGGGACTGGGCACGCACGACGAACTGCTGCGCGACTGCCCGCCTTACGTTGAGATCGTCGAGTCGCAGCTGTCTGCGGAGGCCGCATGACAACAACGACGACGGTCCCGCGGCGGCTGCCGGCGGCCGCGCGAGGTGCCCGCAGCGGTCCGCCGTGGATGTCCGCCGGCCTGCCTGCCGAGAAGTCGATGAACTTCGGCCCCTCGGCGCGCCGGCTGATGGGCCGGCTTTCGCCGGAACGGTGGCGGGTGCTGGGTGTCGTCGCACTGGCCGTCGCCGGCGTGACTCTGTCGGTACTAGGTCCTCGCCTGCTCGGCCACGCGACAGACATCATCTTCGCGGGCGTGCTCGGCGCGCGGCTGCCCAGCGGCGCCAGCCTCCAACAGGTCGTCGACGCCGCACGCGGCCGCGGCGACGGCAACTACGCCGACCTGCTGCTGCGCATGCACGTGACGCCCGGCGAGGGCATCGACTTCGGCGCGCTACGCAATGTGCTGTTGCTGGTGCTCGTCCTTTACGTGTGCGCGAGCGTGTTCAACTGGCTGTCCGGGTACGTGCTGAATGACGTAGTGCAACGCACCGTGTTGCGGTTGCGCGGCGACGTCCAGGACAAGATCAATCGTCTCCCGCTGTCGTATTTCGACAAGCAGCCGCGCGGCGAGCTGCTCAGCCGCGTGACCAACGACATCGACAACGTCTCGCAGAGCCTGCAACAGACGCTCAGCCAGCTGCTGACGTCGCTGCTGACTGTCGTGGGCGTGGTCGCGTTGATGTTCGTGATCTCGCCTCTGCTGGCGCTCATCGCGCTGGTTGCCGTACCGGTCTCAGTGGTCGTGACCCGGCTCATCGCGAAGCGCTCGCAGAAGCAGTTCATCGCCCAGTGGACGCACACCGGAGCGCTCAACGCGCAGATCGAAGAGGTGTTCACCGGCCACGAGCTGGTGACCGTATTCGGGCGGCGCCGTGAGGTCGCCCAGGCGTTCGCCGCCAAGAACGACGAGCTGTTCGCGGCGAGCTTCAAGGCACAGTTCGTGTCCGGGATCATCATGCCGGCGATGATGTTCGTCGGGAACCTGAACTACGTCGCGGTTGCCGTGGTAGGCGGGTTGCGCGTTGCCTCGGGAACGATGAGCCTCGGCGATGTGCAAGCGCTCATCCAGTACTCGCGGCAGTTCACCCAGCCGCTGACCCAGGTTGCGTCGATGGCCAACCTGCTCCAGTCCGGCGTGGCGTCCGCCGAGCGCGTGTTCGACCTGCTGGACGCACCTGAGCAATCGCCCGAGCCGAAGCGGCCGGCCCGGCCTGCCGAGGAGCACGGCCGGGTCGAGTTCGAGCACGTCTCGTTCTCCTACGATCCGGAGCGGCCGCTCATCCACGATTTGTCGCTGGTGGCCGAGCCGGGCCACACCATCGCAATCGTCGGCCCGACCGGGGCCGGCAAGACGACGCTGGTCAACCTGATCATGCGCTTCTACGAGCTGGACGCCGGACGCATCACCCTCGACGGCGTCGACATCGCGGCGATGCGCCGTGACGAGCTGCGCGGCAAGATCGGCATGGTGCTACAGGATGCCTGGCTATTCGGTGGGACGATCCGCGACAACATCGCGTACGGCAATCCGCGCGCGTCCGAGCATCAGATCCTCGCGGCGGCCAAGGCAGCCTATGTTGACCGGTTCGTGCGTAGCCTGCCTGACGGATACGACACGGTGATCGACGAGGAGAGCAGCAACATCAGCGTTGGCCAGAAGCAGCTGATCACGATCGCGCGGGCCTTCCTCGCCGCCCCGGCGCTGCTCATCCTGGACGAAGCGACTAGCTCTGTCGACACGCGCACTGAGCTCCTCGTTCAGCACGCGATGTCGGCGCTGCGTGTCAACCGGACGAGTTTCGTGATCGCGCACCGGCTGTCGACCATCCGCGACGCCGACCTGATCCTCGTCATGGAGGCAGGCGCCATTGTCGAGCAGGGCACGCACGCCGAGCTGCTGGCCCGGCGCGGTGCGTACTTCGAGCTCTACAACGCGCAGTTC
>DASXSF010000155.1:0-106431 GCA_036506155.1 Jatrophihabitantaceae bacterium | reverse complement strand
CTCCCTCCCGAGTGCGCAGACCGATGCCCGCAGCGCCGACCAGCGCCGCGCCGACGCGCTCGTCGACGTGTTCACCCGGGTATTAGGCGACCCGGCCCTGCCCGAGCAGCACGGGCAGCGCCCCGCGATCAACGTCACCGTCTCGCTGGGCACGCTGCTCGGCTGCGACGAGCAGCCTGCCCACCTCGACGGGTACGGGCCCATCACCGCCGCCCTCGCCCGCCGTATTGCCGCGGACAAGTCGGGCACCTGGCGGCGGCCGGTCACCGATGACACCGGCCAGCTCCTCGACTACGCCCGGCGCACCTACCGGCCACCCGCCAACCTCACCGACCACGCCAGCGCCAGAGACCACACCTGCACCTTCCCCGGCTGCCGACGCCCAGCCAGGCTGTGCGACCTCGACCACACCGAGCCCTGGGCCGATGGGGGTGAGACGAACCGCGCGAACGTCTCCGCCCTCTGCACCAGACACCACAACGCCAAACACGACGCCGGCTGGCGGGTCAAACGACGACAAGACGGCACGAGCACATGGACCGGTCCAACAGGTCACACCTACGTCCGGCCAGCCGACGACGGATAGCCCGGATCGCCTGGAAGCTCCTAGCCCGTCGGGTTACTTAACACCCGCCAGTGTCGCGACCCCGCAAAAGGGCTTATGCAGTGGCGTGCGCGCGCACATGCAGGACGAACGCGTGCCGCTCCCACATGACGAGCCGGCATCGCTCGCAGAACCAGGCGCCCAGGGGAACCCGAAAGCCGTTCCGATGCGCGTCCTCGCGCGCGCAGGCAAGGTGATACGCACGCACTACCCGCCGCGCCGGCCGGGCAATCATCGAGGCGATCCGTAACATCAGTGCGCCCTCGCCATGCCGATCTCGTTCCCAACACCATAGGCCTCTGATCCCAGCCAATTTTGGGCCGGGTCAGCGCGCAAGCTGAGGCGGCAGCAGCGCCAGCGCAGTCTCAGCTCCAGGCTCGACCTCGGTGAAGCCGCCATCGCGTACCACCGGCGCCCCGCCACGTACGGCGCGTGCCCACTGCGCCGGCGTGCCGACTCGCACCGCGAGCGGAAACGATGCGGACCGCCAGGCGCCACGGGACACGTCCGACATGGCCCGCCAGCCGAGCTGAGCAGCGTGCGCTGCCTGCGCCATCGCCTTACCCGCCGTCAGCTCGTAGTGCGGCGACAGCAGGATGAGGACCACATCCGAGACGGGAGGTGGCGGCGGTGTGGGATCGGTCAGGTCCGTCCCGCCGACCTGTAGCCGGGCAAGGTCGCGTGGCCATGCGTCGAGCGGAATCGGCGGGAACACGCGAACTTCGGCGCTGCGCTGTGTGACGGTCAGCCCGTCCAGGGCGACGGCACGCCACCACTCCGCGCCCCGTGCCCGGCGTACCACTTTGCGGATTCGGTGCGCATCCCAGGCTGCGATGGCCTCCTGCCACTCCGGGCGGGGGGCGCTCAGCATCAGCAAGACTCCGCGAGCCGCTGCCTCGAGCGCATCGGTCCGGCTGGGCGGCGCTGAACGTTCGATGCGCACGACGAACGGCAGCACCAGCTCAGCCAACTGCGTGTGCCTCGATCCAGCGGGCGAGCAGCCGCGCTCCGAACCCGGTCGCGCCTCGCGTCACCAGTCCGGCGTCGCTGGCGGCTCGTGCCGGGCCGGCAATGTCGAGGTGCGCCCACGCTGTGTGGCCGGCGAACGGGCGCAGGAACATCGCGGCAGTGACGGCCTGCGGCTGGCCGGACGAGTTGTTGGCATCGGCGATGTTCGAGGAGAGCAGCTCGGCGTAGTCGTCGACTAGCGGCATGCGCCAGAGCGGCTCGCCGGTGTCGTCGCCTGCCCGCGACAAGGCGGCGGCCAATTCGTCCGACGGTGTGAACAACCCGCCCGCGCTGGTCCCCAGCGCCACCTTGATGCCGCCGGTCAGCGTGGCGATGTCGACGACGGCGTCCGGGCGCAGCCGCGCCACCGCGAAGGCAAGCGCGTCGGCGAGCACCAGCCGGCCCTCAGCGTCGGTGTTGAGTATCTCGGTGGTGCGTCCGCCGTGGTGCCGGATGACGTCGCCGGGACGCATCGCTGACCCGGACACCGCGTTCTCGGCGACCGGGACCAGCACGGTGACCGCTACCGGCACGCGCAGTGCAGCGACGACGTGCAGCGCGCCGAGGGCAGCTGCCCCGCCGGCCACATCGGTGTACATCGTCTTCATGCTCGCGCCGGGCTTGAGGTTGTAGCCGCCGGTGTCGAACGTGATGCCCTTGCCCACGACGACCAGGTGTGCGGTGGCCCCACTGGGGCGCCACCGCGCATCGACCAGGCACGGCGGCAGCACGGAGCTGCCGCCCACCGCTAGCGTCCCGCCGAAGCTTTGCTCTGCTAACCAATTCGCTTCCCGGATCGATACGCGCACGCCGAGCGGGCTCAGCGTCTCAGCGGCGGTGCGGGCCATCCACGTCGGCGTCTTGGTGGGCGCTCGGGTGTTGGCAAGGTCGCGTGCCCACGCCGCACCTCGCCCGTAGGCGATGCCCCGGGACACCGCGGACGCGTCGTCGGAGCACACCAGCCAGGCGCGCGCCGCAGGACGCTTTCCCGGCCGTGCGTCGAACCGGTATCCGCCCAGCAGCAGCCCTTCGGCCAGGGCGGCCAGCTCGTCGCCGGCCACGGCAATGCCCACGCCGACGTCTCCACCGGCGGCACGGGCAATGCCGGCACCGACCAGCCGTAGATCGGCCGGCGTCGACGCGCCAAGCCCTGCGAGCAGCACACGCGCGGGAAGCTCGCCGGGCAGTGGCAGTTCGCGCACGTCGCCCGGCTTCGTCGACGGGTCGCTCTCGGCGACGAACTGCTCCACCAGCGCGCGCCCGGAAACCGGCAGCACCTGCGTCGGTACGCCGTCGAGGGCGGGTCCGGACGGGTCCACGCCGACGGCTACCGTCTCGGGCGCCGGCTCGTCGATACCCAGGCGTACGTCGATCGTCATGGCACAGACCTCGGCCCCGGACACCCGCGTACGGGCGCCGGGGCCGGTTTGGTCATGCGGTGGCTAGCCAGATCAGCCGACGGCGGACTTTAATGCGTCGCCGAGAGCGGCCGCCTCATCCGCCGACATCTCGACCACAAGACGTCCGCCACCTTCGAGAGGAACCCGCATGACGATGCCGCGCCCCTCCTTGGTCACCTCGAGCGGGCCATCGCCCGTCCGCGGCTTCATGGCCGCCATTCGTGCCTCCTCGATGAGGTTCGTCCGAACCGAAACGCAAGCGCCGAGCCGAACGCCAGGCACCGGAGCTTCGGCATATTCTCCCGCATGATCAGTCAAGACCAAAGCCCAGGGGTCCTGTGCACGCCCGAACCACTAGTGTCCGCGGTTATGACGGATCCACTGCTCGTCGAACGCGGCGAGGGCCTCGCGACCGTGACGCTCAACCGTCCCGACTCGATGAACTCGTTGTCGGTCGAGCTCAAGGACGCGCTGGTGGCCGCGATCCGCGACCTCGCCGACGACCGCTCGGTGCGTGCGGTGGTGCTGACCGGGGCGGGGCGGGCGTTCTGCGTCGGCCAGGATCTGCGCGAACACAAGGCGATGCTCGACTCCGGTGATCCGCAGCCGCTGCGCACGGTCGTCCAGCACTACAACCCGATCACGTCGGGGCTGGCAGCAATGCCCAAGCCGGTTGTCGCTGCCGTCAACGGGGTGGCTGCCGGCGCCGGCGCCGGATTCGCATTCGCCTGCGACTTCAGGATCGCCAGTAAGAGCGCGTCGTTCCTGCTCGCATTCGCAGGCGTCGGCCTGTCGCTGGACAGCGGTACGTCGTGGACGCTTCCCCGGCTGATCGGATCGGCCCGGGCCATCGCCGTATCGCTGCTGGGTGAGCCGGTCACGGCCGAGGCGGCGCTGGAGATGGGTCTTGTCAACGCCGTGGTCGAGCCGGACCGGCTGCTTCCGGCCGCACACGAGCTCGCCGCCCGGCTCGCCGCGGGGCCGACCGCCGCCTACGCCGCGATCAAGGAGTCGATCGCCTATGCGGCCACCGCAACACTGCCCGAGGCCCTGGCGAAGGAAGCCGAGATGCAGCGACGCACCGGCGCCACCGCAGACCACCGCGCCGCCGTGGACGCATTCGTCGCCAAGCAGAAGCCGACATTTACCGGGCGCTAAGCGCGCGCTCGCCAGCAGCTCGCGATGTGGTCGTCGACAATGCCGGTGGCCTGCATCAGCGCGTACGCCGTGGTCGGCCCCACGAACTTGAGGCCACGCTTGCGAAGTTCCCGAGCCATCGCGATTGATTCGGGCGACGTGGCCGGCACGTCGGCCAGCCGGCGTGGGCGGCGATGCCGGGCCGGGGCGTACGACCACAGCAGGGTGTCGAGCGCCTCCGGGACGGCTTCCACGATCCGACGTGCGTTTCCGATCGTCGCCTCGATCTTCGCCCGGTTGCGGACGATGCCGGGGTCGGCGAGCAGACGAGCGACGTCGGCGTCATCGAATGCGGCCACAGTCGGCACGTCGAAGCCGGCGAACGCCGCACGGAACGCCGGGCGTTTCCGCAGGATGATCAACCACGACAACCCGGACTGGAACGCCTCGAGCGACAGTCGCTCGAACAGCGCGCTGTCGCCGTGGAGCGGCCAGCCCCATTCGTCGTCGTGGTACGCGAGGTATTCCGGCGCCGACGCCGCCCACCCGCAGCGGCGGCGCCCGTCCGGATCAGTCATGCGAGGGCTGTTCGCTGCCGAGCTCCTGCGTGGAGGCCAGCCCGTCGACAGACGGGCGTGCGCCTCGTAGCCGGGCGATCTCCTCGTCCCGCTGGCGCAACTCGTCCGTGAGCCGGTCCAGCAGCAGGTCCGTTTCGGCGAAACGGTAACCGCGCAAGGCCACAGGCAGGCGCGCGGCGACGACGTCCTCCGGCCGAAGCTTGCGGTCGGGCAGCGTCTCCCACGGCCGCGTATCCGGCGCAGGCGGGGCCATCTGCTCGCCCTTCGGCAGCACCCATACCGCCAGCGCGAACAGGCCGGCCACCACGAGAATCGCCAGCAGCGCATACAGCAGCAGCGTCAGCACCCTTCGATCGTGACACGTCGCCCTTGGTGTTGCCGACGCGGGACTCGCGCGACGGGCAAATGTGGGACCGTGGGCCGGTGAACCTGCGGCTCGGGCGAGGGGACTTCGCTGCGGGCGAGTTCGCCGTCATGGCCATCGTCAACCGCACCCCCGACTCGTTCTACGACCGCGGCGCAACGTTCGAATTGGACGCTGCAATAGACGCAGTGGCGTGTGCCGTTTCCGAGGGCGCTGACCTGGTCGACGTGGGCGGCGTGCGTGCCGGGACGGGCCCTCCTGTCGACACCGGCGAGGAATTGCGCCGCGTGCTGCCGCTCGTGCAGGCCGTCCGCGACCGATACGCCGAGCTGGTGATCAGCGTCGACACCTGGCGCGCGGCGGTCGCCCGCGAGGCGGTGGCGGCAGGCGCCGACCTGATCAACGACACGTGGGCCGGCGCCGACCCGGAACTCGTGAAGGTCGCCGCTGACACGGGAGCCGGCGTCGTCTGCAGCCACACCGGCGGGCTCCCCCCGCGCATCGACCCACACCGCGCCCGATTCGACGACGTCGTGGACGACGTGGTGGCGACGGTGACCGAAGCTGCGGCACGGGCCGTGCAGGCCGGCGTCCGCCCGGACGGCATCCTCGTCGACCCCACCCACGACTTCGGCAAGAACACCCGCCATTCCCTGGAGCTCACCCGGCGCCTCGACAAGGTCGTCGCGACAGGCTGGCCGGTGCTGGTCGCGTTGTCGCGCAAGGACTTCGTCGGCGAGACGCTCGACCTGCCGCCCGACCAACGGCTGGAGGGCAGCCTCGCGGCGACGGCGATCTCGGCCTGGCACGGCGCGCGCGTGTTCCGCACTCATGACGTGCGCGCGACCCGGCGGGTGCTCGACATGGTGGCGAGCATCCAAGGAACCCGTCCGCCGTCAGTGGCGCGGCGCGGCCTGGTCTAGAAGCGCGAACGCGTCGTCCACTGTGGACACTCGATGCAATCGATCGAGCGCCGCCTGCCGCACGAAGCCGAGGTCTACGAGCGACTCCAGGTAGGTCCACAGTGGCCGGAAGAAACCATCCGGATCGAGGACGAGCACCGGCTTGTCGTGCATGCCGATCGAGCCCGCGGTCCACACCTCGAAGAATTCCTCGAGTGTGCCGATACCGCCGGGCAGGGCGAGGAACGCGTCCGCGCGCTGATCCATCAGCCGCTTCCGTTCCCGCATGGTGTCAACGATGATCAGCTCGTCGGCGTCGAGGTCGCCGACCTCGATATCGACGAGCGCATGCGGCATCACGCCTACGGTGTGGGCACCTCCGGCCCGGGCCGCCTGTGCCACTGCACCCATCATCGACACTCGGGCGCCGCCAGACACGAGCGTATGGCCGCCTTTGGCGATTCGGGCGCCGACGTGCTCGGCGAGCAGGATGTAGCGCGCGTCGATGTGTTCAGCGGAGGAGCAGAACACACAGACGGCAGCCATCAGGCCGTTACTCTGCGTCGTGTACGAGCGCGTCGACCACTCGTTCCCGTTGATGTGCCGCGTCGACGATAAGCGTTGCGACCTCGTCCACGTCGTCGGTGACCGTCAGCAACTCGACGTCGGCCGGGCTGACCTTGCCGCCGGGCAGCACCGTTGCGCGGACCCAGTCGAGCAGCCCGGCCCAGTACTGCCGCCCGAACAGGATCACCGGGAAGCGGGTGACCTTACCGGTCTGCACCAGGGCCAGCGACTCGAACAGCTCGTCCAGCGTGCCGAAGCCGCCTGGCAGGATCACGAACGCCTGCGCGTACTTGACGAACATCGTTTTGCGGGCGAAGAAATAGCGGAAGTTGATCCCGATATCGACCCAGTCGTTGAGCCGTTGCTCGAACGGCAGCTCGATGCCGAGGCCGACGGAGATCCCGCCCGCTTCGGACGCGCCGCGGTTGACGGCCTCCATCGACCCTGGCCCGCCACCGGTAATGACCGCGTAGCCGGCCCGGGCGAGGGCGGCACCGAGCCGGCGTGCGGCGTCGTAGTCGGGATGGTGCGGCGGCGTGCGTGCCGACCCGAACACGGACACCGCCTGGGGAAGGTCGGCGAGCAGGCCGAACCCCTCGACGAACTCGCTCTGGATCCGCAACACCCGCCACGGGTCGGTGTGGACCCAGTCGGACGGCCCGCGCGAGTCGAGCAGCCGTTGGTCGGTGGTGCCCGGCCGCACCTGCCCGCGGCGCAGGATCACCGGGCCGCGCTGGCGTTCCGGGAACGTCATGGTCGATCAGTCCTCCAGGAAGCGGACGAACGCCGCCTCGGCGTCGGCGATCCGGGCCACCTCGACGTACTCCTCGGGCTTGTGTGCGAGGTTGGGGTCGCCCGGGCCGAAGTTCAGCGCGGGGACGCCGAGCCCGGCGAACCGCGCCACGTCCGTCCATCCGTACTTCGGTTGCGGTGCACCGCCCACCGCGGTGGCGAAACCCCGGGCCAGCGGGCTGTCGAGTCCAGGGCGAGCGGCCGGCGCCGAGTCGACGATCTCCACCTGCCACTCGGCGAATACGCTGCGAACGTGCGCCTGCGCGTCCGCTTCGGATTGGTCTGGTGCAAACCTGAAGTTGACGGTGACTGCGCAGGCGTCGGGGATCACGTTCCCTGCGACTCCCCCGGCGATCCCTACTGCGTTGAGTCCCTCGCGGTAGGCGAGCCCGTCGACCGTGACCGTCCGCGGCTGGTACGTGGCAAGGCGCGCCAGCACCGGCGCCGCGGCGTGGATGGCGTTCTCGCCGAGCCAGGACCGTGCACTGTGCGCGCGGACGCCAGGGACCGTGATCACGGCACGCAGTGTCCCCTGGCAGCCGCCCTCGACCAGCCCGGATGTCGGTTCGAGCACGATCGCCAGGTCGGCTGCCAGGGCGGCCGGCCGCTCCCGCGCAATACGGCCCAGGCCATTGCGATCTGACTCGATCTCCTCGCAGTCGTAGAAAACCCACGTCAGGTCGGCGCGCGGCGTCAGCGCCCCGGACCCGACCAGGTGCGCCAACCGCAGTTGCACGGCCACGCCGGACTTCATGTCGGACGTCCCGCAGCCGGCGATCCGCCCGTCGGAACGCGACGAGGGGACGTTGCCGGCGATCGGCACCGTGTCCAAATGTCCGGCCAGCGCGAGCCGTTGCGCAAACCCCAGGTCCGTGCGGGCCAGCACCACATTGCCATCGCGCTCGACGGTCAGCGCCGGGTAGCGCCGCAGCGCCGCCTCGACGAGATCAGCCAGGTGCGCCTCGTCCTGGGAGACCGAGGGCACGTCCACAAGGGCGGCGGTGAGAGCGGCGCCGGACCGGGCAAGGTCGAGCATGTGCACAGGTTAGCGACGAGCGCTCGCGAGAAGAGCCCAGGAATCGGCGGGTTAGGGTGGCGTCCGTGACCAGAACCGCCTGGGGCTACGGCCTCGCGACCACCGCCGTCACCGGCACGGTGCTCGACACGTGGTATCCCGAGCCCGCCCTGGGCGAGCCTCCCGGCACCGCCGCGCCGCCGCACGAACTCGCTTCGCTGACCGGCGCCCGCGAAGACGTTGCCACCCGCGGCGTGCGCATCCATGTGATGCTGTGCCAGATCGACCTGGACGAACCCCCGGCCGACACGTCCGACGCCTACCTGCGGCTACACCTGCTCTCGCATCGACTGGTCCGCCCGCACGGGCTCAACCTCGACGGCATCTTTAGCGTGCTGCCCAACGTCGTGTGGACGACCGCAGGTCCGTGCCCCGTCGATGACTTCGAACAGACTCGGCTGGCGTTGCGGCGGCGCGGCGCCGTTCAGGTGCTGGGCATCGACAAGTTCCCGCGCATGACCGACTACGTCGCGCCGTCCGGCGTACGAGTCGCCGACGCCGATCGGGTACGCCTCGGCGCGCACCTCGCCGAGGGCACCACCGTGATGCACGAGGGATTCGTCAATTACAACGCCGGCACGCTCGGCGCATCGATGGTCGAAGGGCGCATCTCCGCCGGCGTGGTGGTCGACGACGGGTCGGACATCGGCGGCGGCGCGTCGATAATGGGCACACTCTCCGGCGGCGGCCGCGAGGTGATCACGATCGGTAAGCGATGCCTCATCGGCGCGAACGCCGGAGTGGGCATCTCCCTGGGAGACGACTGCGTCGTCGAGGCCGGCTGCTACGTCACCGCAGGGTCGAAGCTCACTCTGCCGGACGGTTCGGTCGTCAAGGCGGCCGCCCTGTCGGGACATCCAGGACTGCAGTTCTGGCGCAACAGCCTCACCGGTGCCCTGGAGGCCCGGCCGCGTACCGGCGCCGGCGCCGACTTGAACGCCGTGCTGCACGCCAACGCGTAGGTGCACGTGTCGACGTCTCGCCGCATCCTGATAGCCGCACTGGTCGCACTGACCGTGCTGGCCGCGGCAGCGTTCGGGCTCTACGCGCTGTGGCGCGCCGCCCAATCGCACTCGGTTGCCGAGGAGTGCGTGGTCGGCGACTACGCCGTCGAACCCGGCCAGGCGTCGGTCGCCGCCAGCATGGTCGGTGTCGTGATCAATAGAGATCTGCCCGAGCGGGCCGCTGTGCTCGCGCTCGCCGCCGGGCTGCAGGAGAGCCGGCTGACCAACCTCCCCCCCGGCGACGGCGACCGCGACTCGGTGGGCGTGCTTCAGCAGCGTCCGTCGCAGGGCTGGGGCACCGCGGCGCAACTCTCGGACATCCATTACGCGACAGGCAGGTTCCTGGACGCCCTGGTCAAGGTCGACGGCTGGCAGACGATGCCACTGGCCGACGCCATCCAGAAGGTGCAGATCTCCGTCGACGGCAGTTACTACGCGCGGCACGAGGGTGAGGCGCAGGCGCTGTCGGACGCGCTGACCGGGAAGACGCCCGGTGGCATTACATGCACCTTCCAGGCTCCGGCACAGGCGGCACCGGTCGCCACGGTCGCTGCTGCACTCGTGAAGGACCTGCCGGTCAACGCCCCGCGCGCCGTCGAGTCGACGGTCAACGTGCCAGACGCGTCGTGGGCAACAGCCGCGTGGTTCGTCGCCAACGCGGACCGGTTCGGGATCGAGTCGGTCGCCTACTCGGGACGGGAGTGGACGCGCGCGCACGGCTGGCGTGACAACAAGAAGGCAGCACCGACCGCCGTCACAGCAACGCTCCGTCACTGAGCGCGACCCTGGCGCACATCGGTCAGTGTTCTGCTGCTTGGGGAGGCAGGTTGGCGATGAGCGGCGGGTCCTTGTCGATCCTGCCTACCTTCGCGGCGCCGCCGGGTGAGCCGAGGTCGTCGAAGAAGTCGACGTTCGCCTGGGTGTAGTCGCGCCACTTATCGGGAAGGTCGTCCTCATAGAAGATCGCCTCCACGGGGCAGACCGGTTCGCAGGCGCCACAGTCGACACACTCGTCGGGGTGGATGTAGAGCATCCGCCCGCCCTCGTAGATGCAGTCGACGGGGCATTCCTCTATGCATGCCTTGTCGAGAACATCGACACACGGCTCGGCGATCACGTAGGTCACTGCGGTCCTCCGGGCGGGGTACATGCCTGCGCCACCTAGTATGCCGCTCGTGGTGGAACCAGATTGGGTCGGGCGGCGCATCGTCGTGCGGCACGCGGTCGATCGTGACGAATCGGGCCGACTGCTGTTCGCTGATGTGGTGGGCAACCTGCTCGAGCTGACGCCTGACACGGCAACTGTCGCGGCGAGTGCCGGCCCGGTGCACGTGCCGCTGTCGCACATCGCCGTGGCAAAGGTTGTGGAGCCCAGTGCGGCCGAGATTCTCGCCCTATCGGCGGTGAGCTCGCGCGGCTGGCGCGCCGCAGAGACCGCCGAAGTGGGCGGCTGGCTGCTACGCGCCAACCACGGCATCACCAAGCGAGCCAACAGCGCGCTGCCGCTGCGCCGACCGACGACGTCGCTTTCCGACACGCTCGACGCCGCCCGGGAGTGGTATGCGGCGCGGGGGTTGCCGTTGCGGGTGCAGACTCCGTTACACGCCCGCCGGCTGCTCGACGCAGAACTGGCCGAGCGGGGCTGGCCCGCCAGCCACGAGACGCTGGTGCTCGCACTGCGCATCCCGGCGGCGCCGGACGCGACGGGCGTGCACATCGTGGCCGAGCCGGACGACGCATGGATGGCCCGCTTCCGGGATGGGACGACGCCACCCGGCATGCGTGCGCTGCTCACCCGGCACGAGCGCGTGGGCTTCGCCGAGATACGGCGAGACGGCGTCCCCGTCGCGATCGGGCGTGGCTCCGTCGACGACAACTGGCTCGGCATCACAGCCGTCGAGGTGGCTCCCGAACAGCGCCGGCAGGGCCTGGCAACGGCGATCATTCATGCCCTGTGGCGGTGGGGCGTCGACGTCCACGCCGCGAAGGACACCTACCTCGAGGTCGAGACGCACAACGACCTGGCGATCACGCTGTACCGCTCCCTGGGCTACTGGGAACACCACGGGTACCGCTACCGCACCGCATCGCGCTAGCTGCCCCGATCGAGCAAGAATCGCTTGTCCCAGGCGAGGGATTCTTGCGCAATCGGGGAGGAGTGCTTATGAGTAGCGCACCTTGGGGTCGATCACGCCGTAGAGCAGGTCGACCACCAGGTTCAGCACGACGACGGCCGCGGCGGCGATCAGCACCCCGGTGACGATGATCGGCAGGTCGGCGTCCTTGACCGCGGCGATGACCGTCGAGCCGATGCCGTTGAGGTTGAACACTGTCTCGGTGATCGCGGCAGCGCCGAGCAGACCGGCGATGTCCAGCGCGGCGATCGTGACGATCGGCGCGAGGGTCGCCCGTAACCCGTGCTTGAGTGTCACCCGATGCGCCCGCAGCCCCTTGGCCCGGGCGGTGCGGATGTAGTCCTCCGTCATCGTGTCGAGCATCTTGGCCCGGGTGAGCCGGATGTACAGCGCGAGGTACGCGAGCGCGAGCGTGATCCACGGCGCGAGCATCCCGGCCGCCCAGCCGAGCGGATCGTGCGCCGGCGACACGTACTGCGGTGTCGGCAGCAGCCCGTACTTGACCGACACGATGTCGTACAGGATCAGCCCGACGAAGAACGTCGGGAACGAGTAGCCGATCAGCGAGACGCCCACCAGCAGCTTGTCGAGGACCTTGCCGCGCCGCAGCGCGGACAGTATGCCGAATCCCACACCGAAGACGATCCACAGTACGAAGGCGCCCAGGGTCAACGACAGCGTGACCGGCGCAGCTTGGCCCATCACGTTGTTGACGGTGGTCTGCTGCGACGGCGAGTAGCCGAGACACGGCGCATGGCAGTGCGTGATCAGCTCCGGATGCGTGCGTTCGAGCTGGGGGTCGTCCGGGAAATTCCGTGAGACGACCAGACCCTTGAGGAATGCGCCGTATTGAGCGGGCACCGAGCGGTCGTACCCGAGCGTGTGGCGGTTCTGCGCGATCAGTTGGGGCGTGCACACCTTTCCGCAGGTGAGCCGAGCCGGGTCACGCGGGATCGCGAAGAACAGCAGGAACGTGACGATGCTGATCGCGAACAGCATGACCACGATCGCGGTCACGCGCCGGAGCACGTATCCGAGCAAGTGCTATTGCACGGCCGTGACGGCCAGGTCGACGTACCCGCCGAAGGCGGCGTTGAGTAGGAAGCCCTTGATGTGGGACCCGTAGAGGTACAGCGCTTTGTCCGCCATCATCGGGATGATCACGCCGTCCTTCACGACCTGCTGATCGATCGCTGACCAGGCCTGCTGCTGGGCTGCACTGTCAGTCAAGGAGAGTGCGGAGTCGATCGCCTTGTTGGTCAGCGGGTCGTTGTACGCGGCGGCGTCGTTGCCGAGCGACTCCGCGGAGATGTTGGCACGCCCGTCGAGCAGTGGCGGGATCACCGTCGATCCCGACGGCCAGTCGGCCGCCCAGCGCGCCCACGTGACGTGGCCGGTCTGGCGTGGATTGGCGGTCACGTCGTAGTACGTGTCCGGGTTCAACCCATCTAGGGTGACCTTGAAGCCGGCCTTCTCCAACTCGGACTTGATGTTGGTGGAGAGCTTGTCCTGAGTCAGATCCTTCGGGTATTGGTACGTGATCGAATACGGGAGCTTGATGCCGGCCGCCTCCAGCACCGCCTTGGCCCTCACGGTGTCGCCGTCGTCACCCACTCCGAACGGGTCGTATTTCGTGTACGCCTTGAGCAACGGGCTGATCAGCGAGTTGGTGGGCGACCCGAGCGCCGAGCCACCCCATGCCGTGACATAGGCCGTCCTGTCGACCGCCATCGCGATCGCCTGGCGCACCTGCTTCTGCGGCACCTTCTGAACGTTCACCGACAGGTAGTGGATATAGCCGTCCGTCACGCTCTCCGAGCGGCTCTGCATGGCCGGGCTCAGCACGGTCGAGGCGGCTGCCGGTGGAGCACTGGTGGTGGTCACCGTGTTCTTCGCACTGCCGTTGTCGGACTCCAGCTTCTGGTAGACCGTGTCGGCGCTCTCGCCGAACGTGGCCACGATCTGGTCCGGATACGCCTTGCGGACGTCGTCGCTGGACGCGACCCAGTCCGGATTGCGCACCAGTGTGCCGCCGCGAACCGGATCCCACTTGCCCTTGATCATGTAGGGACCGTCGGAGAACACCGCGGAGTCGTACTTGGCGCCCGTGTCTTTGTCCTGCCGGACCGCGGCGAACGCCGGCAACGTCACGGTCTCGTTGAAGTCGGCGACCGGGTGCCGCAGGTGGAACACGATCTTGTTCGGCGAGGGGCAATCGATCGACTTGTCAAAGCCTGCCTGGCCACTCTTCTTGAACGGCCCGTTGTACACGACTTGGCCGCTCGCGTCGTGCGGCACGTTCAGGTAGTCGAGGGCGTAGATCGGTCCGCCGTTGATGATGTCGGTCGCGAATGTGCGGGAGATGCCGTACTTGAAATCCTCGCAGGTGACCGACTTTCCGTCCTGCCACTTCACGTCCGGCCTGATCGTGAACGTCCAGGTCTTGGCATCGACGGAGCGCGTGCCGGTGTCGGTGGCAGCGTCAGCCACGACATCTGTGGAGCTGGCGCCCTCGACGGCGGGGAACGTGGTGAGCGTGCGAGCCAGTGTGCGCGACTCGAATGCGATGGCGTCGCCGTAGTAGTTGCGCTGCGGGTCGAGGTGCGTGTAAGCCCGGAACGTATTGACGTAGAGGGTGCCGCCGCGGTGCTGGTCGGCGGCCGCGTTACCCGTCTGTGGCGCCTTGCCCCCCTTGCCGGTGCATCCCGTGAGCACGAGCATGCCGACGACACCGCAGGCTATAACGAACCTCATCCTGACTCTCCTGGGAGACAACTGCCGGCCGGCGTACATGGTTACATCCGTCTCAGAATCGGTCGGATCTGGGGTTGAGGGCGTCGGCCAGGCCGTCGCCGAGCAGATTGAAGGACAACACGACGAGCACGAGCGCGACACCCGGGACGAAGAAGTACGCCGGGTCGCTCGTGACGTACGGGACAGAATCGGTGAGCACGCTGCCCAGGGTGGGAAACGGCGGCTGCAGGCTGATTCCGAGGTAGGCGAGCGCGGCCTGGGCCGACACGAACACCGGCATGGTGATCGTCGCGTACACCAGGACCGTCCCGCGCAGGTTGGGCAGCAGTTCCTTCCACAGGATGCGCGCGGGCCCCGCGCCGAGCGAGCGCGCCGCCATCACGTAGTCCTGCTCTCGCGCCGACAACACCTCGCTGCGCACCAGGCGGGCGAGGCGCGGCCAGGCGAACACGGCCAGCACGACGATGAGGTACACCACGACACGGGTATTTTGCGGTGGCTGCCCCAGGAACACGGGCGACAACGCGATCAGCATGATCAGCTGGGGGAACGCCAGGATGAGGTCCATCGCGTGGCCGAGGGTCGCGTCCACCCAGCGGCCGGCGTAGCCCGCGACCAGCCCGATCGTGGCCCCGAGCAGCACGGTGAGCGCGGTGGCGGCGAGCGCGATGCTGAAGTCGAACGTCAGTCCGTAGAGCACCCGGGCGAGCACGTCCTGCCCGACCCCCGGGACGACGCCCAGCCAGTGCGCGGCGCTCGCGCCGCTGAACGGCCCGGTCGGCACCGAGCCCACGCCTTGCACCAGCTCGGGATGCGGAGTGGTCGGGTCGATGACCTTGAATGCCTTGAGGAATGGCGCGGCTACTGCCAGTAACACCAGGAACGCCACCACGTACAGGCTCGCCATGGTGACCCGGTCCTGTCGGATGCGTCGCCAGACGATGCTCGACGGCGAGCGTCCCTCGATGCGGACCGGGGGCGCGACGTTGACGACAGTGTCGACCGCGCTGACCGGCACGGACATCGGCCTGCGTGACCCCCTTCCGGCGTACCGACGGAGGCTAAACGCTCTCGGGGTCAATTCGCCAGCCCGACGCCATTTCGTGACCGCTGCGCGGGGTCGCGAAGGCGGCCGGACCGTACCCTGATGGGCATGCCCGAGCCGTCCAACCAGAAGCTGCTCGTCATCTCGTTCGACGACCGGTTGCGCGCGCAGGAGTTCCTGCTGGCCGTGTCGCGCCTTCAGAAGGACCAGGACCTGCAGCTGCACGATGCGGTGTTCGTTCAGCGCGACGCCAACGGGACATCACATGTCACCGAGACCACCGACATCACCACGGGCCGGGGGGCGCTCGGCGGCGGCGTGTGGGGATTGCTGCTCGGCACGCTGTTCGGCGGCCCGATCGGGGGGCTCATCGCCGGTGCGGCCACCGCGGGCGGCGGCGCACTCTACGCGAAGCTGGTTGACACCGGCATCAAGGACGCCACCGTGGCTCAATTGCGGACCGCCGTACCTCCGGGGCGCACGGCGCTGGCCCTGCTTGTCAGCCGTGTATCGGTGGCCGACCTGCAGCGCGAGCTGGCGCGCTTCTCGGGGGCGGAACTGGTCGAGTCGGATCTCCCGCCGGCAGCCGTCGCCGCGGTGCAGAACGCACTGGCCGAGGCAAATCGCCCCGCGTTCACCGACGCCCCCGCGTCCTACCCGCCGGGCGGGGGCGGCGCGCCTGCTGCGGCCGGCTCGGCTCCGCCGGCTGACTCGCCTCCGCCGGCCGACTCGCCTCCGCCGGCCGCTGTGTAGGACTGTTGCTGCCGGACCGAGCGGGTGGCCGGCCCACGGTCTGCGCCATCACGGTGACGCCGCCGGCCAGGGTGCCCGCGGCGAGCATCGCGTAGGTGACCCAGGGCTGGGCACCGCTCCCCGCGGGCAGCAGCACGTCGCCCTCCGGCCGCGACGTGCCCAGCACCAAGACGGTGATGAGCCACAGCACGAACGGCACCGCGGAGGCCAAGGGCGGGGCGCCCAATTGCCGCACGAGCAGGGGTAGGCCGACATTCGCTGCTGCGGCGAGCACGACCGAGACGGGGATGATCGCGCCGCCCCAGTACAGCGGTGTCAGCAGGACGGTGAGGAAGCCGGCCAGCACGGCGCACAGCCCGCAGAGCACGATGCCGAGGCGCGTCACGTCGGCGCCCTGCTCGCGATCACGGCGTGAAACCCGGTCACGGGGTGATCCCGCTGAACAGGTCGGTTTCCCGTCCGTTGGGGTCCCGGTCCGGGCCGAGTTCGCCGTTGGCGAGCCGGAAGTGCTCCACGGCGAGCACCTCACGCCCGAGCATGTTCGACAGCGCGAAGAACGGCCCGTCGACGCTGATCTGAGTCGCGTGGGCCCGCAGCGCCTCGAGCTTTGCCGAGGCATAAGCCCGGGCATCGATCACCGTGGTGATCACGTCATCCTCGACGCCGAAAGGCAGCTCCTCGACGCTGTCGACGCCGAAGTACGACGACTTCGATGCTTTGAGGGCCTCGAACCCGCGGCGCAGCATGGATCGCGGCGTCGCCGTCCAGTAGAACTTGGCGACGATGTCCGTGGCGCACGCGACGGCGGCGGCGGCGACGCGGTGCGCCATTATGTGGTCGGGATGGCCGTAGTCGCCGTTCGGGTCGTAGCTGACCACCACCTGGGGACGGATCTCGCGGATGACGGCGAGCGCCGCACCCACCGCCGCGTCGAACACCTCCGGATCCCGGGCCGCCCGCCAGAAGGCGCGCGAATGGTCGTTGGCGGGGGTATCCATCATGCCGCTGTCGCGGAATCTGCCGGCGCCACCGAGGAATCGGTGGTCACCGACCCCCAGGTGGCGCATCGCCTCGGCAAGCTCGCCGATGCGATATCCGCCGAGCTGGTCGGCGTCGTCGGCACCGAGCAACTCCAGCTCCGGCACCAGGATCTCGCCCTGCTCGCCCAGTGTGCAGGTCAACAGCGTCACCTGCGCGCCCTCGGCGGCGTACCGGGCCATCGTCGCGCCCGTCGCGATCGTCTCGTCGTCGGGGTGCGCGTGTACCAAGAGCACGCGGCGCGACGGCACTGTCACAGCCACCCCCTGCTCTTCGCGCGAGCGCTCACCGCTGACCCACGACAGGCCTGCGATGCGCAGCCATCGCTCGAAAGCCTACGGGTCGCCCCCTATGCGCTGCCCTCGCCGGGCTGCACCGCGGTGGGCCCGCCGGGTGCTGAGGCAGGGACCGGTGCAGCCGGGTCGCTGATCGCACCGATGTCGGCGCGCACCTGGGCGAAGTGGCACGCGGCGAAATGGCTCGGCTGCTTCTCCTCCAGCTCCGGCACCTCGGTGCGGCACCGCTCGCGGTCGGACTCACCGAGCTGCTCGCGGTACTTGGGGCACCGGGTGTGGAACACACAACCGGACGGTGGGTTGATCGGGCTGGGCAGGTCGCCGCTGAGCAGGATGCGCTCGCGCTTGTTCTCCTTGCGCGGGTCGGGCACCGGCACCGCCGACATCAGCGCCTGTGTGTACGGGTGCATCGGCTTGCTGTAAAGCGTGTCGCGGTCGGTGACCTCCATCGCCTTGCCGAGGTACATGACCACGACGCGATCGGAGATGTGCCGCACGACGGACAGGTCGTGCGCGATGAACACGTAGGTTATGTCGTACTCGGACTGGAGGTCCTCGAGAAGGTTGACGACCTGTGCCTGGATCGACACGTCCAGCGCCGACACCGGCTCGTCGCAGACGATCAGCTTGGGCCGCAGGGCGATGGCCCGGGCCACGCCGATGCGCTGCCGCTGCCCGCCGGAGAATTCGTGCGGGTAGCGGTTGTAATGCTCGGGGTTGAGACCCACGCGCTCCATCAGGCTCTGCACCTCGGCCTTGACGCCGCGCGGGGGCTTCACCTTCTGGATGGTGAACGGTGCGCCGATGATCGAGCCGATCGGGTGCCGCGGGTTCAGCGAGCCGATCGGGTCCTGGAACACCATCTGCAGGTCACGCCGCAAGCGCCGCAGGCGGTTGGTGCCGGCATGGGTGATCTCTTCGCCGTCGAGCTTGATCGAGCCACTGGTCGGCTCGATCAGTCGTAGGATCGACCGTCCGGCGGTCGACTTGCCGCAGCCGGACTCACCGACCAACCCGAGCGTCTCACCGGCGCCGACCGAGAAGGTCAGCCCGTCGACAGCCTTGACGGGGGCACTCTTGCGCTTGATCACGGTCTGCGTGTACTGCGGGAAGTACTTGCGCAGCTCGGTGACCTCCAGCAGCGGCGTGGATGCCGACGGCGGTGGTGTCGTCGCGGTCACTGGAATACCTCGCTGCCTGGCGCCGACGCCTTGGCGAGGACGTCGCGGCGCTGCTCATCGGTGAGGAAGCATCGCGCATGGTGGTTCGCCGTGACCTCGAACAGTTCCGGCATCTCGGTGAAGCAGCGGTCGCCGCCGACGACCTCGGGGAACGGGCACCGCGGGTGGAACGCGCAACCGCTGGGCAGGTGGATCAGTGACGGCGGAGTGCCCGGGATCGGGTCGAGCCGGTCCTCGCGGTCGCGGTCGAGCCGCGGCATCGAGCGCAACAAGCCCCAGGTGTATGGGTGGGACGCGTCGAAGTAGACATCGGTGGTCTTGCCGGTCTCGACGGCCCGCCCGGCGTACATGACGAGGACATCGTCCGCGATGTCGGCGACCACACCCAGGTCGTGGGTGATCATCACGATGGCCGAACCGAAGTCGCTCTGCAGGCCCTTCATCAGCTCCAATATCTGCGCCTGAACAGTGACGTCGAGCGCCGTCGTCGGCTCATCCGCGATGAGCAATTTTGGGTCGTTGATCAGCGCCATCGCGATCATCGCCCGCTGCCGCATGCCACCGGAGAACTCATGGGGGTATTGGTCGATCCGGCGCGAAGCGTTCGGGATGCCTACCCTGTCGAGCATCTCGATACCACGCTGCCGGGCGGACTTGCGCGACGCGCCCTTATGGTGGACGCGGTAGGCCTCTTCGATCTGATTGCCGATCGTGTAATACGGGTGCAGCGCCGACAGCGGGTCCTGGAAGATCATCGCCATCGAGGCGCCACGGAGCCGCCGGACATCCTCGTTGCTCGCGTGCAGCAACTCGGTGCCGCCCAGCCACACCTCACCCTCGATCTTGGCGCGGGTGCGGCGCAGCAGCCCCATAACGGCCTGCATGGTGACCGACTTGCCCGACCCGGATTCGCCGACGATCGCGAGGGTCTTGCCCTCCTCCACGGAGAAGTCGACGCCGTCGACCGCCTTGACGAGGCCATCATCGGTCGGGAAGTGCACCTTCAAGCCGGTAACGTCCAGGTAGGGACGGGGTTGTCCACCCCTCGGATCGACCTCGGTTACCTCGACGTCCTCGATTTCCATTCCTTCCATGTCACGACCTCCTAGTACCGCACTCGAGGATCGATGACTCCGTACAAGAGGTCAACGACGAGGTTGGCCAGGACGACGAAACATGCCGCGAGCAGCACGATGACCACGATAACCGGCAGGTCGAAGATCTGTACCGACTGCACCGTCGCGTAGCCGAGGCCTTGGAAGCTGAACACGGTCTCGGTGATGGGGGCACCGGCCAGCAGGATTCCGAAATCGAGACCGGCGATTGTGACGATCGGTGTCAATGCCGCACGCAGCGTGTGCTTGAAGACCACCTTGCGTTCCTTAACCCCCTTGGCCCGCGCGGTCCGCAGGTAGTCCTCGCCCATCGTCTCCAGCATGTAGGCACGGGTGAGCCGGATATACGCCGCCGCGAAGACCAGCGCGAGCGTCAGGGAGGGTAAGAACAGGTTGTAGAGCCAGTCGCCGACGCCACTGGAGATGGGTGTGTAGGTCGGCGTTTGCATCCAGTTGAACTGGAAGACGATCAGTTGGAGCAGGAGCAGCGATACGAAGAACGTCGGGAACGAATAAAAGAGTAGTGCCCCCGACACGAGCACCCTATCCAGGAATTTGCCTCTGAATAAGGCTGCCACTATCCCCAATAAGACACCTGAGGTCAGCCAGAGAATGAATCCGAAGAGGACGATCGATATGGTCACCGGAATCTTCGGTTTGAGGTAGGTCCACACCTCCTCGTTGTGCAGCGGGGAGTAGCCGAGACACGGTGCGTGGCAGGTGAGGATCAGGTCGGGACGGGCCTGCTGCAACTCCTTGTCGGCGGGGAACTTGCGGTCGTGGAACAGGCCACCGACAAAGGCGAGGTACTGCTGGGTGATCGGCTTGTCGAGTCCGAGGTATTTCCGGTTCTGCTCGATGCCGGTCGGCGTGCAGTTCTTGCCGCAGGTGAGCCGCGCGGGATCAGTCGGCGTCGCGTAGAAGATCAGGAACGTCACGATGCTCATGACGACCAGCAGCCCCACCGCGCCGATCAAGCGCCTGATCGTGTACCAGATCATGGTCGCCGCCCGATGCCGGGCGTCTCACCTCTCTCCGCCACGCAGTACGTTAACGGTGCACATCGTGGGTGGGGACGTCGCCGTCCCCACCCACGATGCGCGATGGCTACTCGATCGGGATCAGCCGGTTGTACCGACCAGACCCATGTCCGGGTAACCGTTCGACGCGGAGTCCTCCTGGTAGTTCGTCACACCGGAGCCGTGCACCCGCAGGAACTTCTCGATGTCCAGCGGAATGTAGGCGACGTCCTTGGCGAGCTCCTCGGAGATGTTGCCCCACGCGGCGTTGCGCTGCGTGGCGTCCTGGATGTTGTAAGCGGCATCCATCTCACTGTTGATCTTGTTATTGGCGTACCAGCCGTAGTCCTGACCGTTCGACGCCGACGACAGGTTGACGCGACTGTCGAACAGCGGCGGAACCACCGTCGAGGCGTTCGGCCAGTCAGCACCCCAGCCGGCCCAGGTCAGGTCGTACTTCTTGGCGTTGTTCGGGTTCTGGATCACGTCGTAGTACGTGTCCGAAAGACCCTCGAGCGTGACCTTGAAGCCGGCCTTCTCCAGCGCCGCCTTCAGCGACGACGCCTGCGCGTCGGTGACCGGAGTGCCACCGTTGTAGGTGAAGTGGATCGGGTACGGGATCGAAACTCCGGCCTGCTGCAGCAGTGACTTGGCCTTGGCCGGGTCACCGCCGTCCGGTGCCCCGAACACGTTGCCGAAGTCCTTGTACCCGGCAACGGTCGGCAAAATGATGCTGTTCGCCGGCTTGGCGAGCGCCGGGCCGCCGTACGCAGTGATCCAGCTCGTCTTGTCGGTCGCCACGGCCAGCGCCTGGCGCACTAGCGGGTTGGTCACCTTCTTGAAGTTCGGCAGCAGGTAGTCGACGAACGGCGTGTCCGGGTTCGTCATGCGGCTCTTCTGCTGGACGACGCGGGCCTGGTAGGCCGGCGGCGCCGAGCGGTCGGTGACCGCGAACTTGTCCGGGCCCTGGTCCTTCAGGATCCGGTCGAAGACGCCCTCGACCGTTAGGCCCTCCTGCCACACGATCGTGTCCGGCAGCGCGAGGCGGATACCCGGGTAGTCGGTGCTCGGGTCGTAGTTCGGGTTGCGCACCCACGTGCCGCCCTTGCCCTCCTGCCAGGTGCCCTGCAGCATGTAGGGCCCGTCGGAGAAGATCGCGAAGTTCGACTGCGCGCCCTTGTCCTGCGACTCCTTGAACGGGTCGAACGCCGCCAGCGCACCGGACACGGCGTAGTTGAAGTCACCGACCGGCTTGCGGAGGTGGAAGGTGATCGTGTTCCCGTTGCACACCACGGCCTTGTCGTAGAGCGCCTGGCCCTTCTTGGTGTAGGGGCCCTCGTACTGCGAGCTGCCATCGGCCTTGGTCGGGATGTTGAGGAACTGGATGGCGTAGTTCGGCCCACCAGTGATGGTGTTCACCGCAAACGTCCGGGACACGCCGTACTTGATGTCCTCGCAGGTTACGGGCGAACCGTCCTGCCACTTCGGGCCCTGCTTCAGCGTGAAGGTCCAGGTCTTGTTGCCGTTGGAGGCCGTGCCGATGTTCGTGGCCAGGTCGGGCACGAGCGAGTTGTCCGGCTTCAGCTGGGTCAGCGACCGGTAGAAGAGCCGCGACGCGTCGGTCAGGTCACGACCGATGTACGTGCGCTGCGGGTCCCAGTGCTCGACGTTGCGCTTCGTCAGGTAGTAGATCGTGCCGCCCTTCTTGGTGTTGGCGGCGCTTGAGCCTGACGACGACGCGCTACCGGTTGCCCCGCCGCCCCCCTTCTTCGACGAACTGCACGCGGTCGCCGTGACGGCAACCGCCACGCCAATCGCACAGATCGCCACCCGCCTGTTCAGAGTGGTCATCCAATCGTCCTCTTTCTCGGGTACCACCCTGTGTGGTACACGCTTCCGCGGAACGGGCGTCCCGTGGTCTCTACCGCGTCGACTTCGGGTCGAGCGCGTCCCGGAGTCCGTCTCCGAGCAAGTTGAAACTGAGCACGATCAGCACGAGCGCGATGCCCGGCAGGTAGAAGAAAGCCGGATCGGCGCTGTAGTAATTGACCGAATTGCTCAGGATGTTGCCGAGGCTTGGCGTCGGTGCCTGCAAGCCCACACCGAGGTAGGACAGTGCGGCCTCTGCACCTATGTTAAGGGGAAGTGTGAGAGATGCAAAAACTAGTAATGGAGCCCACAGGTTGGGGGCGAGCTCTTGGAACCAGATGCGCCGCCGCTTCGCGCCGAGACTCCGGGCCGCCTCGACGAACTCACGGTTGCGCAGCGACAGCACCTGGCCGCGGATGATGCGCCCGAAGTAGGGCCCGGAGAAGAAGCCGAGCACGAGGATCAAGTACACCGCGCTGACCGGAGTTCCGCTCGGACCGCCGGGGATGCCCAGATCCGAGAGCCGCTGCTTGAGCACCGGCGACAGCGCGAGCAGCATCAGCGTCTGCGGGAAGCACAGCACGAGGTCCATGAAGCGGCTGATCCAGAAATCGGTGCCTTTGCCCATGTAGCCGGAGATGATGCCGAGGACGCCGCCCATCACCACGCTGAGCACGGTGGCCGCTGTCGCGATCAGCAACGAGAAGCTGATACCGAGCGCGACGCGGGAGAACACGTCGCGCCCGGTGCCGGGCTCGACGCCGAACAGGTGCCCCCAGCTCATGCCACCCCAGGGGCCGGTGGGCATCGAGCCCAGCCCGCCCACCAGGTTGTTGTGGAACTCATACGGCTGGAGAACCCCGGCACTGTTCAGGAACGGGGCAGCGATCGCAAGCAGCGTTATGACGATGCACACGCCCAGCGCGATCATGGACACGGTGTCCCGCCGCAGGCGCAGCCAGGCGATTTGTGCTGGCGATCGACCCGCGACTTCGCGCTGCTCGCCGTCTCGCCCGGTCTCGGGAGCTTCGACGAGCTGGGTGTCGAGGTCGATCTGGCTTATGGGCGCACCCATCGAGCGAAGACCTCCTCGTTACGGACCCAGCGAAGGGTAATGCCGGTGTGTCGTCGCACTCGACTCAGCGATGGAGCCTAAGCCTTAGGTCACAACTAGAGGTACCTCGGCCGTCAGACGTCGCCATTTCGTGATGCACTGTCGCCGAATCTGATATCTGACTCCCCCAAGGCGGCCGAGTACGTTGGAAGATATGGGGGCTTCGCGAAGTATTTTGACATCAGAGTGCCACTGGCATTACTGCCGCGGCAAAGCATAGCGATCGCCGCAACTGCTTACTCCGCGCGGTCCCGCAGGGCGTCGAGTTCGCGTTGCAATCCGCGGATCACGCGTCGACGCGAATGGCGGGGCCAACGCCGCGGCCGTTCGAGTGTGATGAGGACGCCGGCGCCGGTCTCGACCACATAGCTCGTCACGCCCGCCGACAGCTTCGCGGCCGCCGCGCGGACGGTGTCGGCGGGGGCAACGACGATCGCGGCCACCCGTACCGAACTAGTCAGCCGGTTGGTGTCTGTCGGCTGCGCCGGGGCCGGCGGCCTCTTCGCGCCGGCGCTCATCGCCTGTCACGCAGAAACGGCAGCGTCTCGCGCACCTCGTGGACGTACTGCGGCGTGACGTCCGCCACGAGAACCGCCTCGCCGATCGACGCCTCGATAAGGGTACGACCGAGCGGGTCGATGATCGCGCTGTCACCCACATGATCGAGCTCCTTGACAGCGCCCACCCGGTTGACACCGAGGACGTACGCCTGGTTCTCGATTGCCCGCGCGCGGAGGAGCGTCCGCCAGTGCTCACGCCGCAGCGCGGGCCAGTTGGCGACGACGACGTAGAGGTCCGTGTCGTGGGCCAGCGCCCAGAACTCGTCGGCGAAGCGCAGGTCGTAGCAGACGAACACGCTGACGTTGACGCCCTCGACGGCCACGGTCAGGAACTCGGTACCGGCGGCATAGCGCTCATGCTCGCCGGCGTAGCTGAACGGGTGGATTTTCGCGTAGCGGTGCACCGTTCCGTCCGGCGCCACGAGCACCGCGACGTTTCGTGGCTGTCCGTCGTGAGACCGCTGCGCGACCGAGCCCACCAGCCAGCAGCCGTGTTCGCGCGCCTTGTCGACCAGGAACTGCTCGCTGGGGCCGCCTTCGTCCTCGGCGATGCGGTCCGGCCGCATAGAGAAGCCGGTCGCATACATCTCGGTGAGCGCGATCAGGCGGGCGCCCGCCGCGGCGGCCTGCGCGATCAGCGGAGTCACCCGCTTGCGCGTCGCCGTGCCGTCTTCCCAGTCGATGTCGTGCTGGATCGCGGCAACCTTCATGCGGTGGCCCCCTTCAGGCGAATCAGTGCTTCGGCGAGCACTTCCGGGCGCTTGCAAAACGCGAACCGGACGTGGGCGTCGCCGGCGTCGGAGTCGTAGAACACACTGCTCGGTATGGCGACCACACGCTTGTCACGCGGCAGCGCCCGGCAGAACTCGACGGCGTCGCCGTGAACGTCGACGGTTGCGAAGTAGGTCGCCTGAGGCCGGATTACGTCGTAGCCGAGCTCAGCCAGCCCGTCGCAGAGCAGATCGCGCTGTAACCGGAGTTGCGCCGCGGCGCCGTCGTAATAGGTATCGGGCAGCGCGAGGCCGCGGGCGATCGCCGGCTGGAAGGGCCCGCCGTTGACATAGGTGAGGAACTGCTTCACGGTGCGCAGCGCCGTCGTGAGGGGCGGTGTCGCGCAGACCCAGCCGATCTTCCAGCCGGTGACGCTGAATGTCTTGCCGGCACTGCCGATCGTGACGGTGCGCTCGCGCATTCCGGGAAGGCCAGCTATCGGGACGTGTTCTCCATCGAAGATCAGGTGTTCGTATACCTCGTCGGTGATCACGAGGAGGTCGCGGTTGACGGCCACGTCCGCGATCAACTGGAGCTCGGCACGGTCGAACACCTTGCCGGTCGGGTTGTGCGGCGTGTTGAGCAGGATCGCCTTCGTCCTCGGGGTGATCGCGTCGTGCAGCGCGTTCGGGTCGAACGTCCAGCGCTGCTCACCCGGTCGTAGCGTGACAACGTGGCGCCGCGCTCCGGCCAGGGCGATGCACGCGGCGTAGGAGTCGTAGTACGGCTCGAACGTGACGACTTCGTCGCCGCTGTCGACGAGGGCCAGCAGAGCGGCAGCGATTGCCTCGGTCGCCCCGGCCGTGACGAGCACCTCGGTGTCCGGGTCGAACTCGAGGCTGTAGAAGCGCCGCTGATGGCGCGCGACGGCCTGGCGCAGTTCGGGGATGCCCGGGCCGGGCGGGTATTGGTTGTGCCTGCCGTCCTGGATGGCGGCCACGGCGGCCTGCAGTACTTCCCGCGGGCCGTCCGTATCGGGGAACCCCTGGCCCAGGTTGACGCTGCCCGTCGCCACGGCGAGCGCTGACATCTCGGCGAAGATCGTGGTGCCGAATCCCTGCATCCGGGCGACGAGCGGTTCGACGGCGGTCACGCCTGCGAGCCTACGTGCCACAACCCGTCGCGACGGATCAGCGGCGGGCACGCAGCTTCGCGCGGTCCTGGGCCGAGAGAACCACCTTGCGCAGGCGCACCGCCGCGGGCGTGACCTCGACGCACTCATCCTCGCGACAGAACTCCAGTGCCTGCTCGAGCGACAGCTGCCGATGCGGGATGAGCCGCACCAGCTCCTCCCCCGTCGACGAGCGGATGTTGGTGAGCTTCTTCTCCCGTGTGGGGTTGACATCCATGTCGTCCGCACGGGCGTTCTCGCCGACGATCATGCCCTCGTACACCTCGGTGCCCGGGCCGACGAATATCGTCCCGCGTTCCTGGAGGTTGAACAGCGCGTACGCCGTGACCGGGCCCCGGCGATCCGCGACGAGCGCCCCGGTCGGACGGGTGCGCAGCTCGCCCGCCCACGGCTCGTAGCCGTCGAACACGTGATGCAACAATCCGGTGCCACGGGTCTCGGTGAGGAATTCGGTACGGAAGCCGATCAGGCCCCGGGCCGGCACGCGGTATTCCATGCGCACCCAGCCGGTGCCGTGGTTGACCATCTGCGCGAGAAGCGACTTGCGCAGACCGAGCAGCTGCGTCACCACGCCGACGTACTCCTCAGGGACGTCGATGGTCAGCCGCTCGACCGGCTCGTGCACCCGGCCGTCGATCGTCCGGGTCACGACCTGCGGCTTGCCCACCGTCAGCTCGAAGCCCTCGCGGCGCATGAGCTCGACGAGGACTGCCAACTGCAGTTCACCGCGTCCTTGCACCTCCCAGGTATCGGGACGGTCCGTGGGCAGGACCCGCAGCGAGACGTTGCCCACCAGCTCGGCGTCCAGGCGACTCTTGACGAGTCGGGCGGTGAGCTTCGTACCGGATTCCCCTGCCAGCGGCGAGGTGTTCACGCCCATCGTCATTGAGATGGACGGCTCGTCCACGGTGATCAGGGGCAGCGGCCGCGGGTCGTCCGGATCGGTGATCGTCTCGCCGATTGTGATTTCGGCGATCCCGGCGATCGCGATGATGTCGCCCGGGCCGGCCTCGTCCGCGGGCACCCGATCGAGCGCCTCGGTCATCAGCAGCTCGCTGATCCTGACCCGCTGCATGCTGCCGTCCGTACGGCACCATCCGACCACCTGTCCGCGCGCGATCCGTCCACTGTGGACACGACACAGCGCGAGGCGACCCAGGTACGGCGACGCGTCGAGGTTGGTGACGTGCGCCTGGAGTGGGGCGTCTTCGTCGTAGCGCGGCGCGGGGATCGTCCGCAGGATGGCCGCGAAGAGCGAGCGCAGGTCCTTGCCTTCGGGCATCTCTCCGTCGTGCGGGCGGGTCATCGACGCCCGGCCCGCCCTCGCGGAGGCGTACACGATCGGGAACTCGAGGAGATCTGCGGAATCGGCGGCCGAGTCGATCAAGTCGATGAACAGCTCATACGTCTCGTCGACGACCGCGGCGATGCGAGCGTCGGCACGATCGACCTTGTTGATGACCAGTATCACAGGCAGCCGGGCGGCGAGGGCCTTACGCAGCACGAATCGGGTCTGCGGCAAGGGTCCCTCCGACGCGTCGACGAGCAACACGACGCCGTCGACCATCAACAATCCGCGCTCGACCTCACCGCCGAAGTCGGCGTGTCCCGGGGTGTCGATGATGTTGATCGTCGTTCCCTGATAGCGGATCGCCGTGTTCTTGGCGAGGATCGTGATGCCCTTCTCGCGCTCGAGGTCCATCGAGTCGAGGGCCCGCTCCTCGACGTGGTCGTGCGCGCCGAACGCCCCGGACTGCCACAACATCGCGTCGACAAGCGTCGTCTTGCCATGGTCGACGTGGGCGATGATCGCGACGTTGCGCAGGTCATCGCGTTCTCTGATCGCCACGACGGTCGAGTCTAGGTTGTGGACGCATGACGGAACCCCGCCGCGGCGCGCGGCGTCATCGTCGGCGAACGGCTCGGATGCCCCAACCCCAGATGCCGAGCAGCACGAGCGCTCCGGCGATCCCGAGCACCGCCCCCGTCGGGTCCCACTCCGCGGGCAGTGGGATCACATCGGCGGCATCCAGGTTGTAGACGACGCGATGCACGGAGCCGAGCTTCCACTGATAAAGGCCGAGAAGGTCCTTGGCGACAAGCGCCTTGTCGTCACTGGTGAACGTCCCGCCCGTGATGCACAGCTTCTGCTGGCAATTGTGCGTCGTGACGACGAAGTTCCCGCGCATGCCAGGCGGCGCGTGATGCGTCCGAGTGGCCAGTTCCGTGGCACCCTGCCACAGCATCAGCGCGCAGACGACTGGCACGCCCACCCAGAACAGCGCGGCGACGGCGGCGGGCACGCGACCAGGCGCGCGGGCAGCGACGGTCACCGGGCAATGATCTCAGGCGACTGATCAGCGGATGCCGCGGCTGCGCTGCTCGACGCCGGGCTCGCCGTACGGGTAGTCCGCAGGCGCCGGGTCGCTTGCCTGGTCGAGCCGATTCGTCTCGTCGGGTGTCAGGTGCAGCTCTGCGGCACCCAGGTTGTCGTCGAGCTGCTCGACCGTGCGCGCGCCCAGGATCACCGAAGTCACCGCAGGCCGGTCGACCAGCCAGGCCAGCGCCACCTGGGCCATCGACACCCCGCGGTTGCCGGCGATCTCGCGCACCGCGTCGATCACATCCCACGTGCGGTCGACCCGGCTGCGGCGGCCGTATGCCTCGACGCCGCGATCGGGGTTCTCGCCGAGGCGGGTGGCGCCGGTGGGTGGCTGCTCGCGGTGGTACTTGCCGGTCAGCCAGCCGCCGCCGAGCGGCGACCAGGGCAACAGGCCGAGCCCGGCGTGCTGCGCAGCGGGGACGATCTCCCACTCGATCTCGCGGGCCAGCAGGTTGTACTGCGGCTGCAGTGTCACCGGGCGGGCCAGCTCGCGGAACTCGGCGATGTCGACCGCGTTCTGGAGCTGCCATCCCGTGAAGTTGGACAGACCGATGTAGTGGATCTTGCCGGCGCGTACGGCGTCGTCCAGGAAGCGCAGCGTCTCCTCGAGTGGCGTCAGCGGATCGTATGAGTGCAGCTGGTACAGGTCGATCACGTCGACGCCGAGCCTGCGCAGCGACGCGTCCAGCGCGGCGGCGAGATGCCGCCGGGCCAGCCCGAGATCGTTGGGCCCCGCTCCGGTGCGGAAACGTCCCTTTGTGGCAAGGACAATGTGGTCGCGGGCAGCTGCGCGTGCGGCCAGCCAGTGGCCCACCATCCGCTCGCTGAGCCCGGCGCTGTACACGTCGGCGGTGTCGACCAGGTTGCCGCCGGCCTCGACGTAGCTGTCGAGCTGGGCATGGGCGCCCGCTTCGTCGGTCTCGGTGCCGAACGTCATCGTGCCGAGCGCACATGTCGACACGACGGTTCCGGTTGCGCCAAGCATGCGGTATTCCACGGCGGCGTACCTCCTCCTCCTGCTTCAAGTCCGTCGATGATCTGAGACTTCTGGTCGGCACTCGACCAGAACTCCAAGATCACAGCCGAACTGGGCGCGCTAGACGTTGAACCTGAACTCGACGACGTCGCCGTCGGCCATCACGTAGTCCTTGCCTTCGATGCGCACCTTGCCGCGAGCGCGCGCCTCCGCCATCGACCCGGCGTCGACCAAGTCGTCGTAGGAAACGATCTCCGCCTTGATGAAGCCGCGCTCGAAGTCGGTGTGGATCACGCCGGCGGCCTGGGGGGCGGTGGCGCCGCGCTTGATCGTCCAGGCGCGGGCCTCCTTGGGGCCGCCAGTGAGGAACGTGGACAGACCCAGGGTGGCGAAGCCCACCCGGGCCAGGACATCGAGCCCGGACTCCTGCTGGCCCATGGACTGCAGCAGCTCCAGCGCCTCGTCAGGTGGCAGCTCGATCAGCTCGGCCTCCGTCTTGGCATCGAGGAAGATCGCCTCGGCGGGCGCGACGAGCGCGCGGAGCTCGTCAGTCAGCGCCTGGTTCGTGATCTCGTCCGGGTCGACGTTGAATACGTAGAGGAACGGCTTGGCGGTCATGAGGTGCAGATCGCGCAGCGGCTCGGCGGAAAGCCCCGCCCCGAATACGGTGCGCCCGGCTTCGAGAACCGCGCGGGCCCGCTCGACGGCCTCTACGACAGGCGCCTTGTCCTTCTGGACGCGCGCTTCTTTCTGCAGCCGGGGCAGTGCCCGCTCAATCGTCTGGAGGTCGGCCAGGATCAGCTCGGTGTTCACCGTCTCGATGTCGTCGCCAGGGGAGACCTTGCCGTCGACGTGGACGACGTCCGGATCGTCGAAGACGCGGATGACCTGGCAGATCGCGTCTGCCTCCCGGATGTTCGCGAGGAACTGGTTACCTAGTCCGGCGCCCTCGCTCGCGCCCTTGACGAGACCGGCGATGTCGACGAACGACACCGTTGCGGGGACGATCTTGGCCGAGTTGAAGATCGTGGCCAGCACGGCGAGCCGCGGGTCCGGCACGCCCACGACGCCGATGTTCGGCTCGATCGTCGCGAACGGATAGTTGGCGGCGAGCACCTGATTGCGGGTCAGCGCATTGAACAGGGTCGACTTGCCAACGTTGGGCAATCCGACGATGCCGATGGTGAGAGCCACGCTCAGCGAGTCTAAGGCGTGGCCGATGGGTCGCGGCCGGCGCGAGGCCGCGCAGCACAGCGCCGACCCGTCGGCCGCCCGGGGACGTGTCGCTCGCGGAAATTGTCAGGGACCGGTGTCAGCATCGACGGCATGGACGTGGTGCTAGTCGTCGTGGGCGTGCTGGCCGGTGTGGCGATCGGCTGGCTGCTTGCGCGCTCGCGGGCGACTGCGGCACTCGCGCGGCTGAGTACTGAGCTCGACGCTGCCCGCGCGGCCGAATGCGACAGGGAGCAGCGGCTGCGCGAGGCGTTCGGCTCGCTGGCCGGTGACGCGCTGCGCCGCAACAACGAGGCGTTCGTCGCACTTGCCGAGGCCAGGCTGGCCACCGCCCGTACGGCAGCAGCCGGCGATCTCGCCCAGCGCCAGCAAGCGATCGAGGGCGTGGTCGCGCCGCTTCGCGAGTCGCTCGACCGGGTGCAGCAGCAGCTGCGCACCGTCGAGCGTGAACGCGCGGGCTCGTACTCGGCGCTGCTCGAGCAGATCGGCACCATGCGCCAGACCTCCGAGCAGCTGCGCACCGAGACGGCGCAACTGGTCACGGCACTGCGGGCGCCCCAGGTACGTGGCCGGTGGGGCGAGCTCCAGCTCGAACGCGCCGTCGAGGCGGCCGGACTGACCGAGCACATCGATTACGTCACTCAGGCGACGGCCACCTCGGACGACGGCAGGGTGCGCCCCGACCTCGTGGTGCGGCTGGTCGGCGGCAAGAACGTGGTCGTCGACTCGAAGGTCGCGTTCAGTGGTTACCTCGAGGCCATGGAGGCCCGAGACGAGCAGACCCGGGCGGCACGGCTCAAGGCGCACGCGCGTCACCTGCGCGATCACGTCGAGGCGCTCGGCGGCAAGGCGTACTGGGAACGGTTCACGCCCGCGCCCGAGTTCGTGGTGTGCTTCGTCCCGGCCGACGCCTTCCTCGACGCCGCGCTCCGCGAGGATCCGTCGCTGCAGGAGTACGCGTTCAGCCGCAACGTCGTGCTGGCCACGCCGTCCACACTGATTGCGCTGCTGCGCACGGTGGCCTACACGTGGCGGCAGGAGGCGCTCGCCGCCAACGCTGCCCAGGTGCACCAGCTGGGCCGCGAGCTTTACCAGCGGCTGTCCACGCTGGGCGGGCACATCGACAAGCTGGGCCGGTCGTTGTCCAGCGCAGTCGGCTCGTACAACCAGACCGTGTCTTCTCTCGAGAGCCGGGTGCTGGTCACCGCCCGGCGGATGACCGACCTCAAGGTCGTCGACCCGAGCGACGAGCTGGAGACGCCGAAGCAGGTCACCGATACCGCTCGCTCCACGCAGGCGCCCGAGCTGACCGAGCAGCGGGTCGTGTCGCTCGCCAAGCAACGGGTCCCGATTGGCCAGGCCGAGCTGCCGGGGGCGCCAGGGGCCTGACCTCCGCGAAATGCCCAGCTTTCTGGGAGCCATGGAGCGTTCCTGACCCCACGCGCACGGGAACGGCAGGTACCGTGTTGGACAGCCCGACTGCCCGAAACGGGACCAGTCACCTGCTGCCCGCCGCCGCGACCGCCGGCCCACGCCGCAAAGGAGCGCAATCTTGGCCCAGGTACCCGCCTCACGAGGCGCCCGGTACGGCGGGCCGTCGGCTGCGGGCGAGCACGGCGCGGCGGCGCCCCCGCACTATCAACCGACCCAGGTCCAGTCGGGGGCCCCGCCGAGCGGGCGCGGCGACGACGGCTGGGATGCGCCGACGCACACCATCTCGGCGTCCTACGCCGCCAACGCGGAGGCAACGTCACTGCGACGCCCGGAACGAGGCGTTTCCGGGTGGGTTGCCGTCCTCGTTCTGATCGGGATTGCGGTCATCGGCGCGGTGATCGACCTGATCAACCATTCGCAGGTCAAGGGTGGCTTCAACATCAGCATCCTGGTGGGCACCGTAGTCGCCATCCTGATCGTGCGCCGCTCGGCCATGTTCCCGGTAGTCGTCGCTCCGCCGCTGGTGTACGTCGCCGCATCCGCCGTGTTGCTCTACACCCGCTCGAGTGGGCTGCACGACCGCAAGGTGCTGCTGGACGCCGCGGCGAACTGGCTCGTATACGGGTTTCCCGCAATCGCCGGCGCGACCGCAGCAGTGCTGATCATTGCCGGCGTCCGGCTGATCAGCGGCCGCTAGCGGCGGAAGTTATCGCATTGCGCGCAGGTCCCGTCGCAGTTCCTGTGGCAGCGCGAACGCCAGCCGCTCGTCGGTGTGTGTGACCTCCTCCAAGTCGGAGTAGCCACGCTCGGCGAGCCACGCGGCAACCTCACGCACGAGCACCTCCGGCACGGAGGCCCCGCTCGACAGGCCCACGGTGGACACCCCGGAAAGCCACGAAGCGTCGAGCGCCTCGACGTTCTCGACCAGACGCGCATGGGGGGCGCCGGCCGCCAGGGCCACCTCGACCATGCGCACCGAGTTGGACGAGTTGGCGGAGCCGACCACCAAGAACAGGTCGACCTGCGGAGCGATCACCTTCACCGCGGCCTGCCGGTTCTGGGTGGCGTAGCAGATGTCGTCGCTCGGCGGTGACTCCAGCAGCGGGAACCGCTCACGCAGCGCATCGACCGTCTGCATCGTCTCGTCCACCGACAACGTGGTCTGCGACAACCAGACCACCTTGGCCGGATCGCGCACCTCTGCGTTGGCCACATCGGTCGGGCCGTCCACGAGGTGTATGCGCTCGGGCGCCTCGCCGGTGGTGCCGATGACCTCCTCATGCCCCTCGTGGCCGATGAGCAGGATGTCGTAGTCGCCGGCGGCGAACCGCCTCGCCTCGTTGTGCACCTTGGTCACGAGCGGGCACGTGGCGTCGATCGCTTTGAGGTGCCGGCGCGCCGCCTCCTCGTGCACCTCGGGGGCAACCCCGTGCGCCGAGAACACGACGATCGATCCCGCCGGCACTTCGTCCGTCTCTTCGACGAAGATCGCCCCGCGCCTTTCGAGCGAGTGGACCACGTGCAGGTTGTGGACGATCTGCTTGCGGACGTACACAGGGGCGCCGTAAACGTCCAGCGCCTTCTCGACGGTCTGCACCGCGCGGTCGACGCCGGCGCAGTACCCGCGCGGCTTGGCGAGCAGCACGCGTCCCGGCCGGCGCTGCGCCGGCGCCGGGTCGGATGCCTGCGCCGAGCCGCCGATCGAGGTCATGTCGTTGATGGTACGGACGCGATATCGGTGAAAGGAAAGCGACGGGTACCGCGCGCCGCCGTCCGCACATGGTGCATGCTCGGGGGATGGCGCTCCTCCCCACTCCAGTGCGTGCCGCGATCGGGTTGGCTGCTGTCGTCGTCGAGCAGGCACGGACGTTGCCCGATCGGGCACTGGAGCTGCCCGTGCTCGTGGTGAGCACGGCGTTGCAGTTCTCGGTGCGCGTACAGCAGCGCTACGCGGAGCTGGCGCTTCGCGGCGACGAGCTGCTCGGCCGATTGCACGAGCCCCCCGAGGAACCGCCCTCCTGGGCCACGTTCGACGAGGACGAGCCCGAGGCGGAGCCGGCCGCGGACACCGGCGCGGCGGCAGCAGACACCAGCGAGCTGGCAGCAGACACCGGCGAGGCAATATCAGATACCGGCGCGGCGGAATCAGGCACCGGCGCGGCGGTATCGGACACCGGCGCGGCGGAATCAGGCACCGGCGCGGCGGCCCCAGGCACCGGCGCGGCGGCCCCAGACACGGGCGCGGCGGCATCGGACACGGGCGCGGCGGCATCGGACGCCGGCGAGGCAAAGCCGGCTCGACGTCGCGCCAAGGCGGCCCGCCCACCGATGCAGCCGGAGCCGTCCCCGTTTGACACCGCCACTGAGTAGTGCGATGAGCCCCGCCGCGGCGGCGCGGAGCGGAGCCGGGGGTGCTCCCGAGCGAAGCGAGCGGTGCGGACCCGGCCCCGCCTGGGCGGGATGAGATGGCGCGGCTCGAGTCGTCGCCCGAGCGGCCGGTCCCGGTGCGTGTGGTGGCGCAGAAGATCGCGGAATGGATCAACCGGCTCGGCGAGGTGTGGATCGAAGGCCAGATCGCCCAACTGACCAGACGCCCCGGTATGGCGACGCAGTTCCTCGTGCTGCGCGACACGGACGCAAACATCTCGCTGAACGTGACGTGCGCACGCGCCGTCCTCGGAGACGACGTCGGGGAGGGCTCGCGCGTCGTGTTGCGCGCGCGCCCCGACTTCTACGTGGAACGCGGCACGCTCAGCCTGCGCGCGACGGAGATCCGCCAGGTCGGCCTCGGCGAACTACTCGCCCGGCTGGAGCAGCTCAAGCGGCTACTGGCGGCGGAGGGGTTGTTCGCGCCGGATCGCAAGCGCGCGCTGCCGTTCCTGCCGCAGCGCATCGGGCTGATCACCGGCCGGGCCAGCGCCGCGGAACGCGACATCGTCGAGAACGCCCGCCGCCGGTTCGCCGGGGTGGCGTTCCGGGTCGAGAACGTCGCCACACAGGGACCGACAGCCGCGAACGACGTGGTCGCCGCGCTTGAACGGCTCGACGCCGACAACGCTGTGGACGTGATCGTTATCGCCCGCGGAGGCGGCAGCATCGAGGACCTGCTGCCGTTCTCGAACGAGTCGCTGATCCGAGCCGTGGCCGCGGCGCGCACGCCCGTGGTGAGCGCGATCGGGCACGAGACCGACGCGCCGCTGCTCGACCTCGTCGCCGACCTCGCCGCGTCCACGCCCACCGACGCGGCACGGCGCATCGTCCCGGATGTGGCCGACGAGCGCGCGCGAGTGGCCGACCTGCGCGAGCGGGCGCGGCAGAGCGTCCATCAACGGGTTTCCGGCGAGGCCGTCCTGATGGCCGGACTCCCGTCCCGGATGCGCGATGCCGTCCGCGTCCGGCTGAGTCGCGAAGCGGCCGAGGTCGACGGGCTGCGGGAACGGGGACGGCGACGGGCTCGCGCAGCGCTCGAGGCGGCCGCCGCCGACCTGGCCCACGTCCGGGCCCGGGTGCAGGCGCTGTCGCCGCAGTCGACGCTTGACCGCGGCTACGCGGTGGTGCAGCGCGCGGACGGTGTCGTGGTGCGCGATCCGGACGAGGCCGGCGGCACACTGCGGATCCGGGTAGCCCGCGGCGAGTTCGGCGCGCATAAGCTCTGATCTTGATGACCGAGATTGGGTACGAGGCTGCGCGGGCCGAGCTCACCGAGATCGTGCGCAAGCTCGAGACCGGCGGGCAGACGCTCGAGGAGTCGCTGGCCCTGTGGCAGCGCGGCGAGGAACTCGCCGACATCTGCCAGCGCTGGCTCGACGGCGCGTCAGCGCGCCTGGACGAGGCGATCACCGCCCACGATGCGCGCGAGGACTAACCGTCCCTAGCTGATCGCCACTCGGGCTTGCGCTTTTCCAGGAACGCGTGCATGCCCTCGGCGGCGTCCGGCAGCTGGCTTGCCGCGGTCATGACTTCGATGGCGTAGGCGTACGCCTTGGGCTGGTCGAGATCCACCTGCGCATAGAACGCCCGCTTGCCGAGCGCCTTGCTCTCCGCGCTGCCGCGGGTGACCCGTTCGAGCAGATCCCAAACGGCGCTGTCGAGCTGGGCGTCCGGCACGACCCGGTTGACGAGCCCCCACTCGGCGGCAGTTCGCGCGTCGACGGGATCGCCGGAGAGCGCCATCTCCATGGCGCGCTTGCGTCCGATGGCGCGAGCGACGGCCACCGACGGCGTATGGCAGAACCACCCGCCCTTTCCGCCGGGCAGGGCGAACCGCGCTGACTCGGCCGCTATCGCGAGGTCAGCGCTCGCGACAAGTTGGCAGCCCGCCGCCGTGGCCAGCGCGTGCACCCGTGCGACGACGGGTTGCGGGATCTCCTGGAGCAGCGTCATGAGCCGGGTGCAGGTGACGAGCAGCTCCCGCACGGAGGCGTGGTCATGGTCCACGACGTCGGCGAAGTCGTGCCCGGCGGAGAACACCGGCCCGGCGGCCGCGAGCACCACGCCCAGCGCGTCGCTCCCGGCCACCTCCGTGAAGGCCTCGATCAGCTCACCCATGAGCTGCGCGGCAAGGGCGTTCCGTTTCGCCGGATTATCCATAGTGATCGTGACGAAGTTGCCGCTGCGCTCCACGCGGACGTACTGCATAACGCCAGTGTCGCCACACGCGCCTAGTTGTGGCAACGTCGCAGCAGACCCCAGGAGGTGCGCCGTGTTCTTCCCGCTGACCGTCCGCGACTTCCTCGATCGCGCCGAGCTCGTATACCCGGACCGGCGCGCCATCGTCGACGAGCCCGACCAGCCGGCTGTGAGCCTCGGTGAGCTGAGCTACCGGGAGCTCGCCACGCTGGCCCGCGCACAGGCGGCCCGCCTCGACGCACTGGGCGTGCCGGTCGGCGGACGGGTGGCGGTCATCTCGCAGAACTCAGCCCGGCTGTTGACGTCGTTCTTCGGCGTCTCCGGATGGGGTCGCATCCTGGTGCCGATCAACTTCCGGCTCTCCGGGGGCGAGGTGCGCTACATCGTCGAGCACAGCGGCGCCTCGGTGGTTTACGTCGACCCGGCAGTCAAGGACGTGCTCGATGTTGTCGACGTCGAGCACAAGTTCGTGCTGGGCGACGACGAGGCACTCTTCGCGCGCGGCCTCGAACCGCGCGAATGGGCGGAGCCGGACGAAAATGCGACGGCGACCATCAACTACACATCCGGCACGACGGCGCGGCCCAAGGGCGTGCAACTGACGCATCGCAACCTGTGGCTGAACGCCACGGTGTTCGGATTGCACACCACGATCAGCGATCGCGACGTGTTGCTGCACACGCTGCCGATGTTCCACTGCAACGGATGGGGCATGCCGTACGGCATCACCGGCGTCGGCGGCACCCACGTCGTGCTGCGCCAAGTGGACGGCACCGAGATCCTGCGCCGCGTCGAGCGACACGGCGTGACGATGATGTGCGCGGCACCGGCCGTGGTGAACGCCGCCCTCGACGGTGCCGCAACGTGGGACGGGCCGATCCCGGGACGCGACCGGGTACGGATTGTCGTCGCCGGCGCACCACCCCCGACGCGCACGATCGAACGGGTGATCACGGACCTCGGCTGGGAGTTCATTCAGATCTACGGGCTCACCGAGACCGCCCCGCTGCTCACGATCAACCGGCAGCGACCGGAATGGGACGTCCTGGCACCGGCGGAGCGGGCGCGCAGGCTCGTGCGTGCGGGCGCTCCGGCGCTCGGGGTGCGTCTCGACGTGGACGTTGACGGCGAGGTGCTCGCGCAGTCCAACCACAACCTGGCGGGCTACTGGGAGCAGCCCGACGCCACGGCCGCGGTAATGGTCGGTGGCTGGTTTCACACCGGGGACGGCGGCTACCTCGACTACGGCTATCTGACCATCTCGGACCGCAAGAAGGACGTGATCATCTCCGGCGGCGAGAATGTCTCCTCGATCGAGGTAGAGGACGTGATCACATCGCACCCCGCGGTGCGCGAAGTGGCCGTGATCGGCATCCCGGACGAGAAGTGGGGCGAACTCGTCACGGCCCTTGTCGTCGCGAACGGGGTTACCGCCGACGACATCATCGCGCACTGCCGAAGCTCGCTGGCCGGATACAAGTGCCCCAAGCGCGTCGAGTTCGTCGAATCGCTGCCCCGCACCGCGACGGGCAAGCTGCAGAAGTTCAAGCTGCGCGAGCCCTACTGGAAAGGCCAAGAACGCCAGGTGCATTGAATTATCCCGCCTGGGCGTCGCGGCGGCGGGGCTCTTCGCGCAAGCACTCATCGGCCGGTGGTCGCGTTCCGGTGGTCACCGTCGCTGTCAGTCGCGTCTCGCGGTCATCGCTACCGGTCGAAGACGGTCACTTCGATGGCGTAGCCGTCGGCGCGATACACGTGGTCGCCGAACTCGATCACGTGTCCCTCGGCGTCGTATGCGGTTCGCTGCATCGCGATCAGGGGCCGTCCTCGCCGTATCTTCAACAGCCGCGCCTCGCGCTGGCTGGCGGCGTGGGCGGTGATGCGCTGCCTGGCCACCTGCGGCTGGACGCCCCGCGAGCGCAGAATCCGGTACAGCCCGTCGCTCGCGAGCTCCTCCTTGGAGAGGTCGGCATACGACGGCGGTAGCCAGTTGTGCATCAGCGCGAGCGGGCGGCCGTCCGCGTAGCGCAGCCGCTCCACATAGACGAGCGGGGTCGAGCCGACCGCCCCGACCGCAGCCGCCGCCGTCGCGTTCACGCAGGCTGGGTCGAGCTTGAGCACCTCCGTAGTGGGCTTCTTCCCGGCGGCATCCAGGTCGTCGTACAGGCTGGTCAGCTCGACCCTCCGGTGGACCTGGGAGCTCGCCACCTCGGTGCCGTATCCCCGCTTTCGCACCAGCAAACCCTTGTCGACAAGCTCTTCGAGCGCCCGGCGCATCGTGGGCCGAGACAGCCCGAGCGTGTCAGCGAGCTCGATCTCATTGGGCAGCCGGTCGCCGGGCGCGAGGTCGCCGGCATCGATCGCTGCCTCGAGCTGAGCCGTCACCTGGAAGTACAGCGGTATCGGGCTGGTCCGATCGATGCGCATAGCAGGCACGGCCACGCCTACATACTTAACACTTGTCAGCCGAATGTAAAGATGTCAGAACAAACTCTTGACAGGTCTGTTTCGCGGGCGGGACAGTCGTCGCAGGCAGCAGGAGGGCGTGCACATGCGCATCGGGATAGCCGGCGTAGGCCGCATCGGCGCATTTCACGCGCGGACGCTGTCGGGCATGGTCGACGGCCTCGTGCTGGCCGATGCGGTGCCCGGGCGTGCGGCAGCTGTCGCCGCCGAGCTGGGCGTCGAGCACCACGACTTCCCCGGCGACTTGTTCACCGTGGGCATCGACGGCCTCGTGATCGCAGCGGCCACCGACGCGCACGCGGGCCTGATCCTCGGCGCGATCGACGCCGGCATCCCGGTCTTCTGTGAAAAGCCGGTCGCGCCCGACGCCGCCGGCACGCGGGCCGTGCTGGACAAGGTACGGACCTCCCCCGTGCCGGTGCAGATCGGTTTCCAGCGGCGCTACGACGCCGGGTTCACCGCGGCACGGGTCGCTGTGGCGAGCGGCGAGTTGGGTTGGGTGCACACGCTGCGTGCCGGCACGCTCGACCCGGCGCCGCCGACTCCCGAATACATCGCGACGTCCGGTGGTCTGTTCCGCGACTGCAGCGTCCACGACTTCGACGCGATCCGCTGGGTCACCGGGCAGGAGGTGACCGAGGTGTACGCGCTCGGCGCCAACCGCGGAGCGGCGTTCTTCCGCGACGTGGGCGACGTCGACACCGCCGCAGCGTTGCTGACCCTGACCGACGGCAGCATCGCCCACGTCGCGGCGACGCGCTACAACGCGGCCGGGTACGACGTGCGACTCGAGCTGCTCGGCTCGCAGCAGAGCATCTGCGTCGGGCTCGATGATCGGCTGCCACTCCGCTCTGCCGAGCCAGGGGTGAGCTTTCCCGACGGCGCCCCGTACCCCATGTTCATGGAACGGTTCCATGCCGCGTACGTCGCCGAATTGGCCGACTTCGCCGCGATCGTGGCCGGCGATGCACAACCGAGCTGTACTGTCTCCGATGCACTCGAGGCGTTCCTCGTCGCCGAGGCGTGCGAGCTTTCCCGGGCCGAGCACCGCGCGGTGCGCGTGGACGAGGTTCGATGACAGTGCTCGACGTGATCACGATGGGCCGGGTGGGCGTCGACCTCTACCCGTTCCAGGTGGGCGTCGGTCTGGCAGATGTCACATCGTTCGGCAAGTTCCTCGGCGGCAGCGCGACGAATGTCGCGGTGGCGGCCGCCCGGCACGGGCGGAGCAGCGCGGTGATCACGCGCACTGGCGACGATCCGTTCGGCCGCTTCGTGCGCCGCGAGGTCGCGCGCCTCGGCGTCGACGCTCAGTACGTGGGAGCCGTCGCGGACCTGCCGACGCCCGTGACATTCTGCGAGATCTTCCCACCGGACGATTTTCCCCTTTACTTCTATCGGTTTCCCAAGGCGCCCGACCTGGTGATCAATCCGGATGAGCTCGATCTGGATGCCATCCGCGCGGCGGGCGTCTTCTGGTCGACCGTCACCGGTCTCTCGGCGCAGCCGAGCCGGTCTGCGCATCACGCCGCCTGGGATGCCCGGGGGCTACGCCCGCTGACGATCCTCGATCTCGACTACCGGCCTATGTTCTGGTCGTCACGTGAGGCGGCGAGCGCCCAGGTGGCGACGGCATTGCCGAAGGTCACCGTCACGGTCGGCAACCTCGACGAGTGCCAGACGGCCGTGGGCGAACGTGAGCCGTTGCGGGCCGCCGAGGCGCTGCTCGACGCCGGCGTCGAGCTCGCAGTCGTCAAGCAGGGGCCGAAGGGTGTGCTGGCGCGGACCCGTGACGAGCTGATCGAAGTGCCGCCGATGCCCGTCGACGTGCTGAACGGCCTGGGCGCCGGCGACGGCTTCGGCGGGGCACTGTGCCACGGGCTACTCGCCGGCTGGCCCCTCGAGCGCACCCTCCGCTACGCCAACGCGGCCGGTGCGATCGTCGCATCCCGCCTGGAGTGCTCGACAGCGATGCCTACGCCGGACGAGGTGGAGGCGTTGCTGGATGCTTGACTTCGAACGACTGCGGGAAGTCCGCGCCCACCACCCGGGCGCAGTAGTCGAGGCGGCCGCCGCGCGCGACCGCAGGGCACTGCTGCGCCGCGACGGCCGGCTGATGATCGTCGCAGCGGACCATCCGGCCCGCGGTGCGCTCGGCGTGCGCGGTGTGGCCGACGCCATGGCCGACCGCTACGACCTACTGCGTCGGCTCGTGATCACCATGGAACGTCCTGGCGTCGACGGTGTGCTCGGCACGCCCGACATCATCGAGGACCTGCTCCTGCTCGGCGCCCTCGATGGCAAGATCGTCATCGGCTCGATGAACCGCGGAGGCCTGCAAGGGGCGATCTTCGAGCTCGACGATCGGTTCACGGGCTACGACGCGGCGACCATCGCGGCAATGGGCTTCGACGGCGGCAAGATGCTGGCACGCATCGACCTCGGCGATGCCGGCTCGGCGGCCACGCTCGAGGCGTGCGGGCGTGCCGTCACAGAACTCGCCTCGCGCGGCCTGATGGCGATGATCGAGCCGTTCGTGTGCCGCCGCGCGGGCGACCGCGTGGTCAACGACCTCTCCGCGGTGGCGGTGCGCAAGTCGGTCGCGGTGGTCAGCGGGCTCGGCGCCACCAGCGCCTACACGTGGCTGAAGCTCCCCGTCGTCGACGACATGGACGTCGTCATGGCCGCGACGACGTTACCCACCCTGCTGCTCGGCGGCGACCCGTCCGGAGATCCGGAGCACACCTACACACAGTGGAAGCGCGCGCTGGAGCTGCCCGGCGTTCGCGGTCTGGTCGTCGGACGCGCGCTTCTGTATCCACCGGACGGCGACGTCGCCGCGGCGGTTGACGCCGCCGTCTCCCTCGTACGGAGTGTGATGTGAATCTGCACCGACGTGGCGTCGAGACGATCACCCCGGATAACGCAGGCTGGGGCTATTCGGGGCTGCGCATCGTGAGTCTTGCGGCCGGCGGCGAGTACCAAGGCGACACCGGCGAGGACGAGGTCGTGGTGCTGCCGTTGGCCGGGTCGTGCACGGTCGAGGCAGGTTCCGACGGTGCGGCGCTGACCGGGCGGGACAGCGTGTTCGAGGCGGTCAGCGACCTCGCGTACGTAGCCCGGAGCACGCGGTTGACGATCAAGTCGGAAGCCGGCGGGCGCTTCGCGCTGGCCACGGCGCGGGCGCGGCGGGCGTTGCCGTTCCGATACGTCGCCGCGAAGGAGGTGCCCATCGAGCTGCGCGGCGCCGGCCCGTGCTCGCGGCAGGTGATCAACTTCGCGACGCCCGGCGTGCTGGACGCCGACCGGCTGATCGCCTGCGAGGTGCTCACGCCGAGCGGCAACTGGTCGTCGTACCCGCCGCACAAGCACGACGAGGACCGTCCCGGAGTGGAGACTCCGCTTGAAGAGATCTACTACTTCGAGGTGGCCCGCGGCGGCATGGCCTACCAGCGTGTGTACGGGCCGGACATCGACGTGTTGGCCGAGGTGCGAAGCGGCGACGCGGTGCTGATCCCGCACGGCTGGCACGGACCGTCCATGGCGACACCGGGCTACGACCTCTACTACCTCAACGTGATGGCGGGGCCGGCTGAACGCAGCTGGCTGATTTGCGACGATCCGGCCCACGCCTGGGTGCGCGACACGTGGGCCGACCAGGTCGTCGATCCGCGCCTGCCCATGACGGAGGCGCTGGCATGAGGCTGACCGTGGGCCAGGCGATCGTCCGCTTCCTAGCGGTACAGCGCAGCGAGCGTGACGGCTTCGAGCACAAGCTGTTCGAGGGATGCTTCGGCATCTTCGGGCATGGCAACGTCGCGGGCATCGGCGAGGCCCTGCTCGAGGCCGAACTGGCCGACGCGACCGCGCTGCGCTACTACCAGGCGCGCAACGAGCAGGCCATGGTGCACGCCGCCGCAGCGTTCACCCGGATGCGCAACCGGTTGTCCATGCTGGCGTGCACGTCATCCATCGGGCCAGGGGCCACGAACATGGTCACGGGCGCGGCACTCGCCACGATCAACAGGCTGCCTGTACTTCTACTGCCCGGCGACGTGTTCGCCACCCGGGTTGCCAACCCCGTGCTGCAGGAACTCGAGGATCCGCGCGCCGGCGATGTCTCGGTCAACGATGCCCTGCGCCCGGTCTCGCGTTACTTCGACCGCATCTGGCGGCCCGAGCAGCTGCCCAGCGCGCTGCTACGCGCGATGCGCGTGCTGACCGATCCGGCCGAGACCGGCGCCGTCACACTCGCGCTGCCCCAGGACGTACAGGCCGAGGCGTATGACTGGCCGGGCCAGCTGTTCGCGCCGCGGGTGTGGCACATAGCGAGGCCGGTGCCGGAGCCGGCCGCGGTGACCCGAGCCGTCGGCGCGATCCGCGCCGCGCGCCGCCCGCTCGTGATCGCAGGCGGCGGCGTCATCTACTCCGATGCGACCGACGCGCTACGGGCGTTCGCCGAAGCCACGGGCATCCCGGTAGCGGAAACCCAAGCGGGCAAAGGGTCCCTGCCCTACGACCACGCGCAGGCGGTCGGTGCGGTGGGTGCCACCGGCACGAGCGCCGCCAATGCGCTCGCTCGCGAGGCCGATCTCGTCATCGGCATCGGCACCCGGTACAGCGACTTCACCACGGCCTCGCGAACTGCGTTCCCGGGAGCGCGGTTCGTCAACGTCAACGTCGCCGCGTTCGACTCCGCGAAGCAGGCGGGCCTGGCGATCACCGCCGACGCGCGGGAAACGCTCAGCGTGCTGCACCGGGCGCTCGAGGGCTGGACGACGGATGCCACCTACCGCGAGGACGCCGCGCGCCTGGCCACCGAGTGGGACGCGACGGTCGAGCGCGCCTACCACCTCGGCAACACGCCCCTGCCGGCACAGTCGGAAGTGCTCGGCGCGGTCAACGACGCGAGCGCCCCGCACGACGTAGTCGTCTGCGCCGCGGGCTCCATGCCCGGCGACCTGCACAAACTGTGGCGCACCCGCGACCCCAAGGGTTACCACGTCGAGTACGGCTACTCGTGCATGGGCTACGAGATCGCCGGCGGCGTGGGTGCCAAGCTGGCCGCCCCGGACCGCGATGTGTTCGTTCTGGTCGGCGACGGCTCGTATCTGATGATGGCGCAGGAACTCGTCACCGCAGTTCAGGAACAGCTCAAGCTGATCGTCGTCCTGGTGCAGAACCACGGCTTCGCCTCCATCGGCCGCCTCTCGGAATCCGTCGGCGCGCAGCGCTTCGGCACCGCGTACCGCTACCGCGACGCCGGCGGCCGGCTCACCGGCCGGACGCTCCCCACGGATCTCGCGGCCAACGCCGAGAGCCTCGGCGCGGACGTGCTGCGCGCGCATACCGTCGACGAGCTGCGCGCTGCCCTCGCCAAGGCGAAGGCGTCCGATCGCACGACCGTCGTGCACATCGAGACCGATCCGCTGGTCGACGCGCCGAGCAGCGAGGCGTGGTGGGACGTTCCGGTCGCGGAGGTGTCCGCACTCGGCACCACGCGAGCAGCGCGCGAGACGTACGAGCAGAACAAGCGAGCGCAGCAGCACTATCTCTGAGGAGCGACGTGAGGACCATTCAGCACTGGATCGGCGGCAATTTGACGATGGGGGTTGCCAGCCGAACCTCGCCGGTGTGGAATCCCGCCACGGGCGAGCAGCAGGCGGAGGTACTGCTTGCCCAGCAGGCCGATGTCGATGCCGCGATCAAGACGGCCGCCAACGCCTTCGAAAGCTGGCGCGATTCATCGCTGTCGAGGCGATCGGCCGTGTTGTTCGCGTTCCGGCAGCTCGTGTTCGAGTACATGGACGAGCTCGCCGCGACCATCTCGGACGAGCACGGCAAGGTCATCTCCGACGCACGCGGCGAAGTGCAGCGTGGCCTTGAGGTCGTCGAGTTCGCCTGCGGCATCCCACAACTACTCAAGGGCGAGTACTCCGACCAGGTGTCGTCCGGCGTCGACTTGTACAGCTTCCGGCAGCCCCTGGGCGTCGTCGCCGGAATCACGCCGTTCAATTTCCCGGTCATGGTGCCGATGTGGATGCACCCGATCGCGATCGCCTGCGGCAACACATTCGTGCTCAAGCCCAGCGAGCGCGATCCCTCAGCCTCGCTGTACGTTGCCCAGTTGTGGCAGCAGGCCGGCTTGCCCGACGGAGTGTTCAACGTCGTGAACGGCGACAAGGTCGCCGTCGATGCGGTGCTCGATTCGCCTGCTGTTGCCGCGGTGAGCTTCGTCGGGTCGACGCCGATCGCCCGCTACATCCATGACCGGGCCAGCGTGAACGGCAAGCGTGTGCAAGCGCTGGGCGGGGCGAAGAACCACGCGGTCGTGCTGCCGGACGCCGACCTGGATTTCGCCGCCAACCACCTGACCGCGGCCGCGTTCGGATCAGCCGGCCAGCGGTGCATGGCGATCTCAGCGGCCGTCGCTGTCGGTGCGGCCGGCGACCCGCTTGTCGAGCGCCTCAGGGACAAAGCGGCCACCGTCAAGGTCGGCCCCGGACGCGACGAGTCCAGCGAGATGGGGCCGGTCGTCACCGCTGAGGCCCGCGCCCGCATCGTCGGGTTCATCGACTCGGCCGAGAGACAGGGCGCGACGCTGGTGGCAGACGGCCGGGACATCAATATCGGCAAGGGATTCTTCATCGGGCCGACCGTGCTCGACCACGTGACCGCCGACATGGACGCTTACCGGAACGAGATCTTCGGCCCGGTGCTTTCGGTCAGCCGCGTCGACACCGTCGACGACGCGATCGCGTTCGTCAACGCCAATCCGTACGGCAACGGCACAGCGATCTTCACCTCCAGCGGCGAGGCCGCGCGGCGCTTCCAGCGAGAGGTCACCGTCGGCATGATCGGTATCAACGTGCCTATCCCGGTGCCGATGGCCTACCACTCGTTCGGCGGCTGGAAGGACTCGCTGTTCGGCGAGTCGCACATCCACGGCCCCGACGGCGTCCGCTTCTACACCCGCGCGAAGGTCGTCACCGCCAGATGGCCCCACGTCGAGCGCGCGGTGGCCGCGAGCTACCACTTCCCCACCGCCACCTGAAAGGACAGCACATGAGACGCACCTGGTTAGTCGCCGCGACCGTCGTGCCGATGCTCGTAGTCTCGGCGTGCAGCAGTCGCAACGCGGTCAACAAACCGCACAACAATGCAGGCGGTGGCAAGGGCGGCTACGGATACAAGATCGCCGTCGTGACGCACGGCAGTGCGGGCGACGCGTTCTGGACCATCGTCCAGAACGGCGTCAAGCAGGCCGGCAAGGACATGGGTGACACCGTCTCCTACGAGAGCGACGGCGACCCGACGAAACAAGCGGCGCTGATCGACGCGGCGACGAACGCCAAGCCGGACGGGCTGGTCGTCTCGATGGCCAACCCGCCGGCGCTCAAGGCCGCGATCGAGCGGGCGGAGAAGGCCGGCATCCCGGTGATCACGATGAACTCCGGTGAGGCCGAGTCCAAGGCATACGGCGCGCTCTCACACATCGGCCAGGACGAGGTTGTCGCCGGGCGCGCGGTCGGCACCCAGCTCAAGGCCGACGGCGTGCACCATGCGATCTGCGTGATCCAAGAGGCGGGCAACGTCGGGCTCGAGCAACGTTGCGGCGGCGTCAAGGACACCCTCGGCGGCACCGTCACGAACATCCAGGTCGACAACAACAACCTGCCGGCCGCGCAAACGCTCATCAAGACGAAGCTGCAGTCCGACACGTCGGTTGACGCCGTCGTGACGCTCGGCGCGCAGGTGGCACAGGTCGCCGAGGGGGCGATCTCGCAGGCGAACTCCAAGGCCGAGCTCGCCACGTTCGACCTCAACGGCGACGTCGCCAAGGCGATCGAGCAGGGCAAGATCGCTTTCGCGGTCGACCAGCAGCCCTACCTCCAGGGCTACCTGGCGGTCGTCATGCTCACGCTGTACAAGTCGAACCTCAACGTGCTCGGCGGCGGGCAGCCGGTGCTCACCGGCCCCACCCTGATCACGAAGGAGAACGCCGCGGCCGTTGCGCAGCTCGCCGCGGGAGGCACCCGATGACCGCCGCGACCGCTCGCGTCGACGAGCGCGTCGCGCACGTCGGAGCGCTGCGCCGGCTGTTGCTCAGGCCGGAACTCGGCGCCCTCGTCGGCGTGCTTGTGATCTTCACGTTCTTCGCGGCGCAGAGCGATGTGTTCCGCTCATGGGCGGGCGCGGCCAACTGGCTGGACGTCTCCTCCGCACTGGGCCTGATGGCGGTACCCGTCGCGCTACTGATGATCGGTGGGCACTTCGACCTGTCAGCAGGCGTGCAGACGGCCACCGCCGGGCTGGCGACCGGCATCATGACGACATATTGGGGGCTGCAGCTCTACGCATCGTGGGTGGTGTCGCTCGCGCTCATGCTGACGATCGGGTTCATCAACGGGTTCCTGGTCACGCGCACCGGCCTGCCCAGCTTCATCATCACGCTGGGGATGTTCCTCGGACTGCAAGGGCTCAACCTGGGCGTCACGAAGCAGGTCACCAACCAGGTCCAGGTGAGCAACATCGATCTCGTGCCGGGCTACCACGCGCTCAACAACATACTGGCCAGTACGGTGACAATCGGCGGCGCGAAATTCCCGATCGCGATCATCTGGTGGATCGGCTTCACGGCGCTCGGTTCGTGGGTACTGCTCAAGACCCGGTTCGGCAACTGGATCTTCGCTACCGGCGGCGACCCGAACGCCAGCAAGAACGTCGGCGTGCGCACCGGCCGCACCACGATCGGGCTGTTCATGATGGTGTCGTTCATGGCGTGGTTCGTGGGCAACACACAGTTCATCCGGTTCACGTCCATCCAGGCCCAGAGCGGCATCGGGCAGGAGCTCTACTACATCGCTGCCGCGGTGATCGGAGGCTGCCTGCTCACCGGCGGGTTTGGCTCGGTCATCGGTGCCTCGCTCGGCGCGCTCATCTTCGGCATGACCGAGGTCGGCATCGTCAACGTCGGCTGGAACTCCGACTGGTTCAAGCTGTTCGTCGGCGTGATGCTGCTACTCGCCGTGCTCGCCAACCAGTTCACCCGCCGGCTCGCCGAGCAGTCGAGGAGGTAGCGACATGACCAATGTCGACGTACGCGAAATCGTCGAGCCTCCGAAGGCCGACCCGCCCATGCTGGAGATCCGCGACGTCACGAAGATGTTCGGCAGCGTCATCTCGCTATCCGACATCTCGACGACGGTGCAAGCCGGCCAGGTGACCTGCGTTCTCGGCGACAACGGCGCAGGCAAGTCCACACTCATCAAGATCCTTGCCGGTGTGCACCAGCCGGACGGCGGGCAGTTGCTCGTCGACGGTCGGCCGGCACGCTTCAGCACGCCGCGTGACGCGCTGGACGCCGGCATCGCAACTGTCTACCAGGATCTGGCGATCGTGCCGCTGATGGCGATCTGGCGGAACTTCTTCCTCGGCTCGGAGCCGACGAAGGGATGGGGCCCGTTCAAGCGCTTCGATGCCGGCCTCGCCAAGAAGGTCACCCGGAAGGAGATGGGCGACATGGGGATCGACATCCGCGATCCCGACCAGCCCGTAGGGACGCTCTCGGGTGGCGAGCGCCAATCCGTTGCGATCGCGCGGGCGGTGCACTTCGGCGCGCGGTTGTTGATCCTGGACGAGCCGACGTCCGCGCTCGGCGTCAAGCAGGCGGGCGTGGTGCTGAAGTACATCGTCCAAGCGCGCGACCGCGGGCTGGGCGTCATCTTCATCACGCACAACCCGCACCACGCCTACCCGGTGGGCGACCGGTTCCTGCTGCTCAAGCGCGGCCGCAGTCTCGGCGACTTCGCCAAATCCGAGATCTCGCTGGCCGAGCTCACTCGCTTGATGGCGGGCGGCGCGGAGCTCGAGGCGCTCGCCCACGAACTGGAACGCGGGACGGGCGACGTCGGTGAGGTGGGCCGGGAGCTGCTCCAGGACACGGAAACGCTCAGCTGACCGTCAGCGTAGGAGCTTCTTGACCGACTGGCGCGTGAGGATCTGGCGAATCTCGCGCGTCGCCGCGGGATCGTGGCGCGCAACGATCGTCTCAATCTCGAGGCGCGCTGCCGGCGTGTCGTAAGCGGCCAGCTCCTGTGCGAGCTTCAGGCGCTCCCGACGCGCAGCGCGACGGGTCGCGAGTTCGGTACGGATGGCCTGCAGGGTGCTCATGGCTTCCTTCGCTTCGTGTAAAGGTTTACACCCAATCAAACAGCCGCTTCCGCGCCGATGCTCCCGATCGTGAGGCGACTCTCATTTGTAAAGCACAGGTTTCGGCGGCACCTCTACGGCCACGCGTCCGGTGGCAGGCGCGCTGACGCAGGCGCGTGCCACGGCGGACGCGACGTACCCGTCCCAGGCGGAGGCCCCGCGTGCCTCACCGGCGCGCACGCCCTCCACCCAGTCCGTCAGTTCGAGGCGGTACGCGTCGGCGAAGCGGTCCCTCCAGTCGGCCGTCACCGGGCCGGATGCAGTGGCCCGGCCGTGTTGCCCGACGAGCTCGCAGTGGACGTCGTAGCCGTATCCCGCATTGACGAACACCTCAGCGTCCACCACGACGCCCGAGATGGTCTCGAAGACGAGCAGCACCGGGTCGGCGAGCGCGGCCGACGCGCGCGGGCGGTGCACGGTGACCGACGCGATCTCGCCGAACAGCCACCGGGTGATGTCGATCTCGTGCCCGGCAGAGTTTGTGATCACCATGTCGCCGGCGAACCAGTCCGGCGCGCTGACGTTGCGATGCACGCAGTGCAGGAGCAGCGGCGCGCCGAGGTCGCCGGCGTCGAGGGTGCGTTTCAGCGCGCCATAGCCCGGGTCGTAACGGCGCATGAAGCCGACACTGATCAGCCGGCGGCCCAACTGCGCCTCGGCGGCGACGATGCGCTGACAACCGGCGACGTCGGGGGCAAGCGGCTTCTCGCACAGTGCCGGCTTCCCGGCGGCCAGACACGCCAATACGAACTCCTCGTGTGTCGCGTCGGACGAGGCGATGAGCACCGCGTCGATGTCGGGGTCCTTGATGAGCGCGATCGGATCGTTCACGACACGGACGCCGACCGATGCGGCCTGTGACCGGTCGGCGTCCGACACCGCCTCGACGGTTGCGCCGGTGACCGCGTCGCGCAGCGTGCGTGCATGATCGGCACCCATGACCCCCGTGCCGATGATGCCGACGCGCACGGTCACAGCTTGGCCAGAAACTCGATGCTGCGGCGCACATCGTCGATCGGCCCGGTGCCCGCGGGTGGCGTGACGTCGAGCGCGCAATCCTGTTCCAGCACGTACCAGCCCTGATAGTCCACCGCTTGCAGCGCCGCGGCGATGCCGGCGATGTCGAGGTCACCATCACCGAGCGGCGTGTACAGACCCTGGCGTACGGCGGTTACGTAGCTGCCGTCGAGCGCGGTTCTGGCCAGCGATGCTCGGACGTCCTTGAGATGGACGTGCGCGATGCGATCCGCCGCTGAACGCACCAGCTCGAGTGGGTCGGTGCCGCCGATGAGCAGATGACCTGTGTCGAGGCAGAGCGGCACGTCGCTCGAGTCGAGCAGGCGCAGCACGGCGTCGCGACCCTCGATCGCCGTGCCCACGTGTGGATGCAGCGAGGCGGCCAACCCGCGTCTGCCTGCCAGTTCGCGGACCCGCTCGAGGTTGCCGAGCAGCGTCCTCCATTCGACATCGTCGAGAGGCACGCGGTGCTCATAGCTGCCGTCGACGGAACGGGCGGCCAGCACCACCACCTGCGCTCCGGCGTCGGCGAGGGTGCCGATCGCCGCTTCGGACTCGGCGAGGTCCACGCCGTCGACGTGCAGCACGACCGGCAGGAACCCGCCCACCAGGCCGAGCCCGTGCCGGTCGAGCAGTTCGCGCACCTGCCCAGGGTCGCCGCCGAGGTAACCGGTCGGACCCAGCTCCGTGGCCCGCATGCCCAGCGACCGCATCTCTGAGAGCACCCGATCGGCGGGCATCTCGTAGCCCCAGTCGGGCGCCTCACACACCCCCCACGAGATAGGCGCGGCGGCGATACGGTCGGCGAGCGGGACGGACACGGCAGTTTCTCCCCTAGAGCGCTCTAGTATCTTGACGTATCCTCTCCGCGCAGCTCCGACGATGTCAAACCGAGGATCAGCATTGAGCGCGAACCGTCCGCCGACGCTCGAGGACGTCGCCGCGCGTGCCGGGGTGTCCCGGGCGCTGGTGTCGATCGTGGTGCGCGGCGTCAGCGGGGCGAGTGAGGTGACCCGGCAGCGAGTGCTCGAGGTCGCCGACGAGCTTGGCTATCGGCCCGACTCGCGGGCCCGGCTGCTCGCGGGTCGGCGGTCCCGCCTGCTCGGCGTGACGCTCGCGCTCAACCATCCGTTCCACGCGGACCTTGCCGAAGGGCTCTACACCGCCGCTGAGCAGGAGGGGTACGAGGTGGTGCTCAGCGCGGTGACCCGCGACCGCGACTCCCGCCGGGCGATCGACACGTTGCTCGACTACCGTTGCGCGGCCGCAGTCCTCGTCGGCCCGCTGGTGCGCGAACCATGGTTATCAGCTCTCGCCGAACGCCTGCCGGTGGTCGTACTGGGCCAGCACTCCCGCAGCCGCGCTGTTGACGTGATCCGCACCGCGGATGAGGCGGGGATGCGGCTGGGCGTCGAGCACCTCGTCGCCCTCGGCCATCGCGACATCGTGCATGTGGACGGCGGCCGTGGGCCGGGCGCGGCAGCGCGGCGCCGCGGCTACCAGACGGCGATGCGCCGGCACGAGCTGGCACCACGGGTTGTCGCGGGTGGGCCGGCCGAGGAGGACGGTGCGGCCGCCGCCCGGGCACTGCACGCAGCGCCGCCCACCGCCGTGCTCACCTACAACGATCGATGTGCCGTCGGGCTCCTCGACGTGTTCGTCCGCACCGGCATCGTTGTGCCCGAGGCCGTCTCGGTGGTCGGATACGACGACAGCCAGGTGGCCCGGCTGCCCCACCTGCGACTGACGACGGTCAGCCAGGACGCCAGTCAGCTGGCCGCCCTCGCGGTGCGGCGCGCGGTCGCCCGGCTGGACCACGAGCCGGTCGCCGATCGCGAGCTGGTGCTCACCCCGCACCTCGTCGTGCGCGGCACCACTGCGCCGCCGGGATAGGGTCATCCCGTGCTTGATCACATCGCGCCGCCGGGCGTCGCGCCGGGCAACGGATACACCCATGTGGTCGCCGGTACCGGCCGGCTGGTCGCGATCTCCGGTCAGATCGCCTTCGATGAGACGGGGCAGCTCGTCGGACGCGACGACGCGGAGGCGCAGGCGCGGCAGGTGTTCGAGAACCTGCGCCGCTGCCTCAGCGCCGTGGGCGCCACGTTCGACAATGTCATCAAGCTGACCTACTTCGTCACCGACATGGCGTGGCTGCCTGCCATCCGCCGCGTGCGCGACACCTTCGTCAACGCGGCCCAGCCCCCGGCGAGCACCGCGGTGCAGGTCGCCGCGCTGTTCCGGCCCGAACTGCTCATGGAGATCGAGGCGCTGGCCGTCATCCCATAGGCGCCGCCGACTCCACGGGAGTCTCCGGCCGGCGCGCGAGCAGCGCGCCGACCGCGGTGAGCAGTAGCACCGCTCCGAGCCAACCGAGCACCGTCAGCGTCTCGCCCACCAGCACGACGGCGAGCAGCGTCGCGACCAGGGGCTCAAGCAGTGTCAGCACAGCAGCGACCTCGGCCGATGTGGTGCGCAGGCCGCCGAAGAACAGTGCGTACGCCAACACGGTCGGGACAACGCCCAGATATAGCAACGCCGTCGCGGACGGACCGTCGACCGGGAAGCCGAGCCCGGCCAGCACTGCCGCTGGGAGAAGCGTCAGCGAGCCGACGATGCTCGTGGCGCCGGTCAGGGTGAAGGCGTCGCCCGCGGACGCCAGCCACCGGCTCAACCCGGTGGACGCCGCATAGGCGAGCCCCGAGCCCAGCGCGGCAAGCACCCCCGCCACAGGATGCGGTCCCGCCGCGGAGTCCGTCGACGTCGTGATCACGCCGAGCCCGGCGAGCGCGCAACCCAGCGTCGCCAGCGCGGTCGGTGCCGGCCGGCGGCGCCGCGCCACTGCCGATGCGCAGGTCACCGCGATCGGCGCCGTGCCGATGCAGAGCAGCGTCGCGATGCTCACGCCGGCGTCGTCGACGGCGACGTAGTAAAGCGCCTGGCTCACGCCGAGCGAGGCGCCGGCCAGCGTCAGCACGCCGAGACGGCGCCGGCCGGCGGACGCGACGAACCGGACAAGGGCCGGACCACGCGCGGCGGCCAGGACCAACGCCGCCACGAGCGTGCGGTAGAAGGCGATCGAGGTGGCGGCGAGACCGCTATGGGTGTGGACTGCGTGGGCGACGACGCCGGTAGTCCCCCACAAGACGGCCCCGCCACTGATTGCGAGCACACCCGTGCGGGCGCGCAGCGACGACAGCGACGAAGTAAGTACAGCCATGGAATGCGCTCCAGGATCGATCCGGCACGGAACGTCCGGGGCGCGACAACGAATCGCGCAACGCCCGGCATCGCTAGGAATGCCAGACTTTGCACGATGGGCGACAACGCGCTGGGCGCGCCCCGCTCAGGAGCGCGGTGGCGGGAGAATGCACTGACGTAGCGGCACGTGCGGAGCCTAGCGGCGCGGGACGTGCCGTGGCCAGGCAATTGCGCTCTGGGAGGATGGCGCAATCGCGCAGGAGAGGAGGGCCGCGATGACCGACGTATCGCCGGCTGCCGGCGCGGTGCCGCCTGAGCTCGCCGTTCCGCGTCAAGCGCCTGATCGCAACCTCGCGCTCGAGATCGTCCGGGTGACCGAGGCAGCGGCGATGGCGGCGGGCCGCTGGGTGGGCCGCGGTGACAAGAACGGCGGCGACGGCGCTGCTGTCGACGCTATGCGCACACTGATCGGCACCGTTTCCATGCGCGGCGTCGTCGTGATAGGCGAGGGTGAGAAGGACAACGCACCCATGCTGTACAACGGCGAGGAAGTCGGCGACGGCACCGGGCCTGCCTGCGACGTGGCCGTAGATCCCATCGACGGCACCACGCTGATGGCCAAGGGCATGCCCAACGCGCTGGCGGTGATCGCGGTGGCCGAGCGGGGCAGCATGTTCGACCCGTCCGCCGTGTTCTACATGGAGAAACTCGCAACCGGTGCCGAAGCGGCCGACGTCGTCGACATCACCGCGCCGCCGAGTGAGAACGTCCGCCGCGTGGCGAAGGCCAAACGCGGCCACCCCGAAGACGTCACGGTCTGCATCCTCGACCGCCCGCGCCATGCCCGGCTCGTCGACGAGGTACGTGCCGCGGGCGCGCGGATCAAGTTCATCACCGACGGCGATGTCGCCGGCGCGATCATGGCGGCGCGTTCCGGCACCGGCGTCGACCTGTTGCTCGGCATCGGCGGCACGCCCGAGGGCATCATCGCGGCGTCTGCGCTGTCCTGCATGGGCGGCGTGATCCAGGCGCGGTTGTGGCCGCGCGACGACGCCGAGCGGCAGAAGGCCATCGATGCTGGGCACGATCTCGACCGGGTGCTCACGACGTATGACCTGGTCAGCGGCGACGACATCTTCTTCGCGGCGACCGGCATCACCGACGGCGAACTGGTGCGCGGCGTGCGTTACCTCGCCGATTCCGTACGGACCGAGTCGATCGTGATGCGCTCGAAGTCGGGCACAATTCGCGTCATCGACTCGCTGCACCAGCTGGGTAAGCTGCGTGCCTACTCGTCTGTCGACTTCGACCGAAACTAGGAGCTCCCATGCTGGTCGTGACTACGAACGACATTCCAGGCTGGGAGATCCAGCGCGTGTGTGGCGAGGTGTTCGGGCTGACCGTCCGCTCCCGTAACGCGTTCTCGCAGATCGGCGCAGGGCTGAAATCGCTCATGGGCGGTGAGCTGCGTGGCATGACCGAGAACCTCGTAAACAGCCGCAACGAGGTGATGGGCCGCATGCTCGAGGCGGCGCGTGCCCGCGGCGGCAACGCGGTCATCGGCATGCGGTTCGACACATCCGAGATGGGCGACGTGTGGACGGAGATCTGCGCGTACGGCACCGCCGTGGTGGCCGTGCCCGTCACCGACGCGGCCCGCGAGACCGCCGCCGAACTCGGGTACGGGCAACACCAACCCGCCGGATGAGTCCCTCGGCGGCGGGCGGGCTCTTCGCGCGAGCGCTCCTCGCTGCTCCTACGATCGGAACATGAGCGACCAGGAGTACCGCGTCGAGAAGGACTCGATGGGTGAGGTGCGCGTGCCGAGCGACGCCAAGTGGCGCGCACAGACGCAACGAGCTGTCGAGAACTTCCCCATATCCGGCCGGCCGATCGAGCGGGAGCTGATCGCCGCGCTGGCTTCGATCAAGGGCGCGTCCGCGTTGCTGCGCGCCGAGGCGGGAATGCTCGACGCCGACAAGGCCAATGCGATCCACGACGCGGCTCTCGAGGTGGCGCGCGGCGACTGGGATGCCGAATTCCCTATTGACGTGTTCCAGACGGGCTCAGGCACGTCGTCGAACATGAACGCGAACGAGGTTTTGGCGACGCTCGCGGCGCAGCGTCTCGGGGCGCCGGTACATCCGAATGACGACGTCAACGACCCGTTCTCGTCGAACGACCAGTTCCCCGCAGCGATTCACATCGCGGCCACCCGGGCCGTCATCGTGGACCTGCTGCCCGCACTCAGTCACCTCGCTGACACCCTGCGCGGCAAGGCGAACGCGTTCGCGTCGGTGGTGAAGTCGGGACGCACGCACCTCATGGATGCCACACCCGTCACGCTCGGCCAGGAGTTCGGTGGATACGCCGCCCAGGTCAGCTACGGCGCCGACCGGTTGCGTGACGTGCTGCCGCGCCTCGGCGAACTCCCGCTGGGCGGAACGGCAGTGGGCACCGGCATCAACGCCCCGGCCGGGCTCGCCGAGCGGGTCATCGCCCGGCTCGCGGACGACCTGAAGCTGCCGCTGACCGAGGCACGCGACCACTTCGAGGCGCAGGGCGCGCAGGACGCGCTGGTTGAGCTGTCCGGGATGCTGCGAGTGGTCGGCGTCGGGCTGAACAAGATCGCCAATGACATCCGGTGGATGGGCTCGGGGCCGCGAGCCGGGCTCAGCGAGCTGTTCTTGCCCGACCTGCAACCCGGCTCGTCGATCATGCCGGGCAAGGTGAATCCCGTTCTGTGCGAGGCCGTGTGCCAGGTCGTGGCCCAGGTCGTCGGCAACGACACGGCCGTCGCGTGGGGCGGGGCGGCCGGTAACTTCGAACTGAACGTCATGCTGCCCGTCATCGCCCGCAACGTGCTCGAGTCGATCCGGCTGCTGGCCAACGTGACCCGGGTGTTCGCCGACCGATGCGTCGCCGGAATCGTCGCCAACGAGGAGCGGTGCCGCGAGTACGCCGAGTCGTCGCCGGCGATCGTCACGCCGCTGAACCATTACGTCGGCTACGACGAGGCGGCCAAGATCGCCAAGCAGGCGCTGGCCGAGCGCAAGACTATCCGCGAGGTCGTGATCGAGCGCGGCCACGTGCCGTCGGCGATCACCGAGGACGATCTCGACCGGGTCCTCGACGTGCTCTCGATGACTCGGCCGGTGTGAGCGATGAGCGCTCGCGCGAAGAGCCCCGGCGCCGCGACGCGACCCGCGCCGAAGGCGCGGAGCGCAGACCCGGGTCCACCCGAGCGCAGCGAGCGGTGGGAACGGGGATCCGCGTGGACGGGGTGAATATGGACTTCAAGCTGGAACTGGTGCTCATCCCGGTCAGCGACATCGACCGCGCCAAGACGTTCTACGCCGACCACGCCGGCTTTCGTCTCGACGTGGACCACCGGTCCGGCGACGAGTTCCGGGTCGTGCAGTTCACCCCGCCCGGATCGGCATGCTCGATCAGCTTCGGTCGCGGGATAACCGAGGCCGAACCCGGCTCGGTAACCGGCCTGCACCTGGTCGTCGAGGACATCACCGCGGCGCGAGCCGAACTGGTCAATCGTGGCGTCGCAGTCAGTGACATCCGGCACATGGGTCCGGACGGCTGGCAGCCCGGCTCTGATCCCGAGCACCGCCGGTACAACTCGTTCGCCGACTTCAACGACCCGGACGGCAACACCTGGGTGCTGCAAGAGGTCCCTGCCACCTCGTCATGATCTTGAGGCCAACATGGTTGCCCCGGCATGAGAGGCTCGGAGCCATGGGCAAGGTCTACGACCGCATCGACGACAAGCTGCGCGCCTGGATGGCAAAGCAGCCCGTATTCTTCGTCGGCACGGCGCCGCTGCGCGCTGACGGGCATGTCAACGTCTCGCCCAAGGGGATGGCCGGCACCTTCGCGGTCCTCGGTCCGCACCGCGTCGCCTACCTCGACTATTTCGGCAGCGGCGTCGAGACGGTGGCCCACCTGCGCGAGAACGGTCGCATCGTGATCATGTTCTGCGCGTTCGAGGGACCGCCGAAGATCGTCCGGCTGCACGGCCGCGGCCGGGTCGTGCTGCCGGCGGAGCCCGAATTCGCCGAGCTGCGCGCGCACTTCGCGAAGAACCGCACCCATGCCCAACGGTCAGTGATCGTCGTCGATGTGGGGCGGGTCGCCGACTCGTGCGGCTACTCGGTGCCACGCATGGCGTTCGTCGAAGACCGCGACATCCTCGATCTGCACCAGCTCAAGAAGCCAACCGCGTACTACGACGAGTGCTGGGACGTGCGCAACGCGGCAAGCATCGACGGCCTGCCGACGCGCTGAGCACGCTACATACCGCGTTCTGCGTCGCTGCGTTCGATGCAGAATTCGTTGCCTTCGGGATCGGTCATGACGACCCAGCCGAGCCCCTCGGCGATGCGGTGGTCCGCGATGATGCTGGCCCCCAACTCCGCCAGCCGGGTGACCTCCTCGTCGCGCGTGCGATCGGTCGGACCCAGGTCGAGATGGATGCGGTTCTTGGCGGTCTTCGGCTCGGGAACCTGGATGAACAGCATTGCGGGCATCGACGCGTTCATCGGCTCGGGCAGTGCCGGCGCGATAAGGCACTGGGTGTCGCCCGGCGCGTTCTCCTCTTCGATCGGCCAACCGGTCAGGGCGCTCCAGAATTGGGCGAGCGAGTAGGCATCCTTGCAGTCGACCGTGATGTGCCGTATCCGCGCCACCATGTCTACTCCGCGCAAACGCTCATCATGCCCAGATGCTAGAGGCACGCGACCACGTTCGGGAGTTCCGCCGCGACGGCGTCAGATGGACCAGAGGGCTTGGGTCGGTGACATCCGTGCGGCACGCTGGCCGGGACAGTCAGGCCTGTCGGCAGCGGCTGCATGTAGTACCGGGAGTTGACGCTGCTCGGCGGCGGCGAGATATTCAACACCTCGACATGATCCGGGGGGAAACCATGACGAGCGCGCAGAACATCCCGTGGAAGACGCTGTCGGACGATCTCGGCGAGATTCCGTTCTACATCGTGGAGTTCGACAAGGACGGTCGTTGTACCTCGCCCGAGGCCCGCGACCACCTCGTCGAGGCGAGCAAGTCCCACTCCGACGTGTTTCTGTTCTCGCACGGTTGGAACAACGACTGGGACGCGGCCACCGGGCGTTACGACCAATTTGTCGAGCGGTTCACCGAGGTCCGGCACGCCCGATGGAATCCACCGGCCCGTGACTTCAGGCCGGTCCTCGTCGGCGTGTTCTGGCCGAGCGCTGCGCTCGTCGCGCCGGATGAGGCGGCGCCCGACATTGCCGGCGGCGGCGCGGAGCCACAGGTCGCTCAGGTGGCCGCCGAACTCGAGCCGGACGCGCGTACCCGGTTCCTGGAGATCGTCGCTGCCCCCGCCGACAGCGATCCCAAGGAGCTCGCGAAGCTGCTCGTGCCGGTGCTCGCGGGAGGCGACGAGGAAGTCGGCGAACAGCGGAATCCACCGACCGAAGGCGAGCTGCTCGAGGTCTGGCAGGCGGTGGCAACCAAGACGTCCCAGAAGCAGCAGCCGGCCGGAGGCTTCATCGACGACGACCCCGTAGCCGCCGAGATTGCCGCTCCGGTCGAGGCCGGCCGGAATCCGCTGACCTGGGTTCGCGATGCCGTCCGGGCCACCACTGTGTGGCTCATGAAGGACCGTGCCGGGCGGGTCGGTGGCCGCGGAGTTGCCGACCTGCTGCGCATGCTGGCAGACGCGTCCGGCGACAGCCGCATTGCGCTCGCGGGGCATTCGTACGGCTCGAAAGTCGTGCTGTCCGCACTCTGCAACGGACCGGCGCCGAGCCGCAGCGTCGACTCCGTGCTGCTCCTCGAGCCCGCATTGTCGTGCTACGCGTTCACCGACAACCTCGACGGCCACCCCGGCGGCTACCGCAATGCGTTCGACCGCAGCCGGCTGCCGATCATCGCGACGTACTCCAGCCACGACGTGCCGCTGACGAGGTTCTTCCACCTCGCGGTGCGCCGCAAGTCGGACCTTGCCGAAGCGGTGATCGCCGGTCAGCCACCGTCCAAGTTCGCCGCCCTCGGCGGCTACGGTCCCCAGGGAGTCGAAGCTGAATGGATCGACATGCTCGCCGTCGGCGATCCGTATCCGCTGACCACACCACGCCGGATCATCGGCCTGAACGGCAGCAAGTACATCGCGAGCCACGGCGCCGTCGAGACGCCCGAGACCGCGTGGGCGTTGCTGAGCCAGGTGCAGGCCTAACATGGCGATGAAGATCCGGTCGGACCTGGACCTGCCGACGCTGCGCATCCTGCTCGACCCAGGGCGTGCCAGCTTCACCGAGGCCGTCTTCCAGGTCGTGCGCGGTCGGGACACCCCGTACGAGGTGATCCGATGCCCGGTCCCCGAGCTCGGCCTGCCGGCGGCAATGACAGGGCTGCATCCGGTTGAGGACCGCGCGCTTACCGTCCCGCCCAACGTGCTCGACGCTCTGCAGCGCGCCGTCCCGGGCCTCGGCCCGTCTCCGCTCCCGCCCCAGAGTGCGCTGTGGCTCGAGTTCCCCAGCCCGCGTGGCTACCTCTACGTCATGCCGTGGGAGCGGCTGCTCGCCCCGCTCGGGCGCAGCCTGTTCCGGCTGCCCGATCACCTGGTCCGGCCGCAGGCGCCGGGGCAGACGCTCGAGGTGGCGATCTGCGCAAGCGCGCCGCTCGCGAAGGTCCCGTTCGTACCGCCACAGATCGTCGAAGTGCTCGTCCGGCAGTACCTCGAGAAGACCGGCCGGAACGTGACCGTGCACGTGTTCACCGACGAGAACTGGTACGAGCAGGTGCGCGCGGTACTGCAGAACTTCGGGGGGCAGACCGTTGTCCACGAGCCGGCGACTGCGGCCCGATACGCACGCCCGGAGCGCACGTCGCGGGTCGGAACGAGCGCCCAGGTATCGAACCCGTGGTTGCTGTGGATGCGGGACGCGACAGGCGGCAAGCCGCTCGACTTCGTCCACTTCGTCAGCCACGGGTACCTTTCCGGCGGCCGCGGCGCGATCGCGGTGGCGTCCTCGCCGACCTTGAACACCGACCGGAGGTGGTCGCGGTTCATCGGCGCCGTGGAGGTGAACTCGTTCCTCTCGCAGGTCGGGGCGTGGGGGCTCGTATTAACCGGCCCGGCCGGGAACTTCTCCGAAGCCGGCCTGCGCGAACTCGCGGATTGCATTGCGCTGTCCCGTCCCGGCGTGACGATGGCGCACCGGTTCGAGGACGACATCGACTGCACGCAGTTCGGGTGGGCGATGCAGACCGTGGTAGCGCCGGGGAGCGCGCTCGACGATCCGCTGCCGTGCGTCACCTGCTGGGTGCATCCGCGATTCGTCGACTTCCCGCAGGAGTACGAGCAAGATCTGCACGTCAACGCCGACGGCAGTTCGGTCTTCATCACCGAACCGACCAAGACGGCGTTGGCGGGCAGCGAGACGCAGGCGTGGGTGGCGGCGGCGACGCGGTTCCTCGAGACGCAGCAGGTGCGCTGGCTGCCCGACTCGCCCGACGTCTCGGCCGATCCGGCCGCGGTCACAGCGTTGGGCAACGTCGCGGCACTCGTCGAGAAGCACGTCAACCGGTCCTACCCGTCAGGCGGCACGGCACAAGGTGACGACGCATGAACCGCATCGTCGTCCAGCTCGGCAGTTCGGTTGCACCGAACGGCGATCCGTTCCTGTCGATCTCGCTCGAAGAGCCGAGCGTCTTCGGCAGCCAGACGCTGCCCTTCCTCTGTAGTGCGGCCGACGCCGAATTCGCCGCCCTGCGCGCGGCAGAGCTCGCGAGCGACTCCATCAAGGTTGCCGGCGGCAAGCTGTTCAAGGCGCTGGCCGATCACCCGGACATCGCCGGATACCTGACGGCTGCGCTGCAGACGGGAGCGGGCGGGCGGTATCCGGTCTTCGTCGAGATCGCCACGCCGGCCGGTGCCGAAGCGCTGCCGTGGGAGGCGTTGTGCACGCCGACGGGTGAGTACCTCGGCCTGGACGAGCGATGGGCCGTGGCACGCATAGTCGACCCGCACGTTGCGGGCGCCCCGTTCTACACGCTCACGCCCCCGCTGCGCGTCGCAGCGGTGCTGTCCTGCCTCGGCATCCCGGCCGCGGGCGAACTCGCGGCGTTGCGCGAGGCAGTGCGGCGCGCCGGCCCCGAACACGTCGAGCTGCTCGTCGTCGCCAGCGAGGAGCAGCTCATCGTGGATCTCCGCGCCGAAATGGATGCCGGCACCGCACCCGAGGTGGCAGCGGCCGAGTTGGTACCACCCGATCTGGAGCAGTTGCAGCAACTGGTCACTGCGTTCGGGCCGCACGTGCTGCACTTGTTCTGTCACGGCTCGCTGAAGGGGAGCCCCCACATCGCCTTGGCGCGCAAGTCGGACTGGACGGCGGCTGCCCCCACCTCCGGCATCCTCGCCGAGGCGCGCGACTTCCACGGCTTCACCGGGAAGACAGACGACCTGCCATGGCTGGTGGTGCTGAATTGCTGCGAGGGTGCAGGAGTGGCAGCCGAACCCGACTCGCAGTCGCTGGCCCTCGCCTTGGCGATCGAGGGCATCGCGCCTGCCGTCGTCGGGATGCGCGAGCCGGTGGTCAGCGACACGGCCAACGTGCTCACCAAGACGCTGTACAGCAAGCTGTTCAGCGACCTGGCCGCCCGGATCGGCGCCGCCGGGCGGGCGCCTCAGCCGCTGGACTGGCCGTGCACGGTCGTCGCCGCACGCGACCGGCTTGCTCGCGTCCACGACGGGGTGGTGCTGAGCGAAGCCGCCGCGTCTACGAAGGAGTGGACGCTGCCGGTCATGTACGTACGCCCCGACGAGTTCAGGCTCCAGGTCGTGCCCGTGCCGGAGCCGGCTCCGCCGCCGGTGCTACCGGCTCCGATGCCGCCGGTGCCACCGGCACCCGGCGGCGGCGATGCGGCGCCGCCATTGGTTGGCGACGAAAGCAACGCCACCCGCGCCACACGCCTTGAGATCGAAGCGCTGCACACCTTGCTCGTCTCCCTACCACCGGATCAGGCTCCCGAGTTGAAGGCCGAGGCGGACAACCGGATCGCGGAGCTGACGGCGACCCTCCGCGTGGACCTGCCGCCCTCCGACGCCGTGGCCGCTGTGACGCCCTGATGGCGAGCCCCGGGGTTGTGGCCGACGAGCCGATCGCGATCGACGCGTTCACCGGCGAAGCGCCCGTCGTCGGACGTTTCGCGGCCGACTACCGCCCATGGGCGCTGACGACCCCGAAGTACGGACAGCCCACGATGCGTCCCGACCCGCCCGACCCCGCGAACTGGGCGCATCCCGAGGTCGGCTGGGGATTGATCCTCCCGGAACGTGCCGGTCAGACACCGGAGCAGCTTGCGACGGCCGCCGATGCACCGGAGCCGATTCAGGCGCTGGTCGCCGCTCGTCACGGCAAGGTGCTCCGGTACCGCGCCGGGAGATCCTTCTCCGACTGGACGCTGCGCGACTACACAAGCGGCGATCTGCTCTCTGCGGCGGCCCCGATCGGTACCGGGCCGCAGCAGCTGCCCAAGTACCTGCTCATCTACGCGTCACCGGCAGACGTGCCGTGGCATATCCAGTTCGCGCTCAACCCCGTGCGGTGCGTAGGACGTCTCGACCTCACGGGTGACGCGCTCGGCAACTATGTCGCCGCGCTGCAAGGCCGATGGGCACATTCGTCGGCGTCGTACGCGAGCCCGGTCGTGTGGGCAGTCGACCACGGCGGTGGGGACATCACCACGCTCATGCGCAACACCGTCGCCGCGCCCATCTACGACGCGTTCAACGGCGACGCCGAGATGCCCGGCGCGAGCTTCGTCGACGGCTCGACGCTTCCAGCGACGGTCAAGGCACTCAGCGCGGCCCTGGTCGCCAACCGTCCGTCTCTTGTGCTGACCAGCAGCCACGGCCTGACCGGACCGCTCTCCGATGTGGACGCAATGCGGACGACGCTCGGCCTGCCCGTGGATCAAGAACACCGGGTGCTCACGCCGGACGCGCTGCTCGCCGAGTGGCAGCCGGACGGCGCGATCTGGTTCGCGCAGGCATGCTGCTCAGCGGGAAGCGACAGCCCAACGGCGTATGCCGGATTGTTCGAGGCCGGTTCGCTGCTGGGCGAGACGCTGACCCGGATCGCGAACGCCGGCCCGACCGTCGCACCGCTGCCTCGCGCGTTGCTCGGCGCGAGCAAGCCGCTGCGCGCGTTCATCGGGCACGTCGAGCCGACATTCGATTGGACGCTCAGCTTCCCGCCGAACCGCCAGGTGCTGACGAGCGATCTGAAGACAGCTGTGTATACCCGGTTGTGCAGTGGGCTGCCGGTGGGATTGGCGATGGGCGGGTACTACCCACCGATCGCGACGCTGCTAACCCAGTACATCCATGCAAAGCAAACCTACGACTCGACCGTCGGGGCCGCGGCGAAGCCGTCCCTGGACATGCTTGTCTACAGCCGCGTGACTGCGCATGACCGCGCCAGCACGGTAATCCTCGGCGATCCGACTGCGGCCATCCCGGTACCCGCTGCCACGGCTGAGTAGGTCCGATAAGCACAACGGCCGGACGCACCTACCCCTTGGCGGCGCGGGCGGCAACCGTCGCGACAACCGAGGTCACAACGGATTGCGGGACCGGCGTGCCGACGTTCTCGGTATCGACCTCGGCCTGGATCAACGGACCGATGATGAAGGCCACGGTCAGATACACCGGTACATGCTGGCCGTTCACGCTGACCGCGATGGTGCCGGTGCCGGTAGCGACGACATTGGCCGGTCCGCCCGCCGATCCGGGCTTGATCTTGATGGACTCCGACTCGATCGTGGTGCCCGCAGGCAACGAGGTCGCCAGTTGCTTCCTGATCAACTGGTCGTAACAGGGCGGCAGTTTCGGGCTGTGCAAAATCGCTACGTCGGTCTCGAGGTCGCTCTGCGACCGATAGCTGCTCGCGGATGAGGAGATGGTGGCATCGCCGAGCGCAAAGTCATCGGAATGCGCCTCGGCGACCTTGTCGCCAGCGGTGTTGCGCGCCCCTACGCAGCTCACCAGGGCCGCCTGGTTGGCAGCATCGTTCGGGTCCGATCGATAGGGCGTGCCTTTCCAGCCCGGGGGAAGATCCGCGGCCTGCAGCACGATCGTCTTGAGCTGTGACAGCGAGGCGGGCGCCGGCGAGGACGACGAGCCCTCCGGAGTGCTCGTCGACGCCGGTGAACCAAGGCCGGACGTAGACGACGTCGTGGATGACGAGCTACTGCAGGCGGCGAGTAGGACAACGCTGCATCCAACCGCACAAACCGCAAGAAGACTCTTGGCCCACATGGGCGAGGACTCTAGCCGCCGGCTACTCCCCCATACGGCCAGACGGAGCGGTTGGGTGGTTTCAGGCCGTGCGTGGTGCCACCAGCCCGGACTGATAGGCGAACACGACGAGTTGCGCCCGGTCGCGAGCCCCGAGTTTCGTCATCGCCCTGCTGACATGCGTCTTGGCGGTCATCGGGCTGAGCACCATGCGCTCGGCGATCTCATCGTTGCTCAGCCCGTGGGCCACGAGCGCGACGACCTCGCGCTCCCTGTTCGTGAGCAGCCCCGCGTCCGCCGCGGGGAGCACATCGGCGGGCCGCGCCACGAACTCGCTGATTAACCGCCGGGTGACCGCCGGGGACAGCAGGGCATCGCCGCGCATGGTCACCCGCAGCGCCTGCAGCAGGTCGGCCGGCTCGGTGTCCTTGACTACGAACCCTGAAGCGCCGGCCCGCAAGGAGTTGAAGACGTACTCGTCGAGCCCGTAGTTGGTCAGCATCACGACGTGTACGCCGGCGAGCCGATCGTCGTTCGCGATCCGGCGGGTGGCCTCGATGCCGTCCATCTCAGGCATCTGCACGTCCATCAGCACGATGTCGGGCAGGTGCTCGGCCGCGAGTGCGACCCCCTGGCGGCCGCTGGCGCCCTCCGCAACCACCTCGATGTCGTCCTCGGCGTCGAGCAGCGCGCGAATCCCGCTCCGGATCAGCGGCTGGTCGTCGACGAGCACCACGCGGATCACGGCGCCCCGTTCACCGGCAGCCCGGCGAGCACCATGAACCCGCGGGACGCACCCGGCTCCGCACGCAGGCGCCCGCCCAGAGCGGCGACCCGCTCCCGCATCCCGACCAGCCCATAGCCCGGCACCGGCGGCTGCCGCGGTCCGGTTCCGTCGTCGTCGACGCGGATGGTGAGCAGGCGCGAGCCGTACGTAATCTGCACCGAGGCTGACGCCTGCCCCGCGTGCCGCGTGACGTTGGTGAGCGCCTCCTGGACGACCCGGTACGCCGCCTGGTCGACCTCGGGCGGCAGCGGACGCCGCTCCCCGCGCACCGTGTAGGTCGTCGGCAGCCCCGAGGACCGGGCCCGCTCCACGAGGGCCGGGAGCAGGTCCAGCCCGCTGCCGTTGAGGTCCTCCTCGCCGCGGAGCACGTCGAGCGTCGATCGCAGCTCGCGCACCGCGTCGCTGCTCGCTTCCTGGATCGCCAGCAGCGCGTCAGACGGCTCCTCGCCGTTCTTTCTCGCCAGGTGCGCCGCGACGCCCGCCTGCACCTTGATCACCGAGATGCTGTGCGTCAGCGAGTCGTGAAGCTCGCGTGCGATCCGGAGGCGCTCCTCCACCGCCCGGCGCCGGGCCACCTCGTCGTGGGTGCGCTCGGCCTCCTCGGCACGGCGCACCACCTCGCGCACATGCAAGTGCCACAGGACGGCGGCGACCACGCCGACCACGGCCGACACCAGCCAGCCGGTGGCGTAGAACCTGCGCCATCGGCGATCCGTCCGCATGGCCTGATCGTAGAGCCGCGAGCGCGTGGAGACGTCCCGCCGGGGGAGTACGCCGCCACTACTGCGAGAGGCGTATCCGCCGCCCCGGCGACCCGCCCGGTCGGTAGCCGGAAGAGACACCTCCCGGGGGACGCGGTCGGGCGCGGACTCCCGAACTATCGCTAGAGCACCGCTCAGACGACCGAGGAGACACCGATGAGCCTGCCCCAAACAGACCTGGCCGTCGAAACGCTGCGACGCGGCGATGACGGGTACGACGCCGCCGCGCGGGTGTTCTTCACGACCGGTGATCCGGCACTGGTGGTCCGGCCGCGCTGCCCGGAGGAGATAACGGCCGCGCTCGCTCACGCCGCAGGCCACGGCCTTGCGGTGTCGGTGCGGTCGGGCGGCCACAGTCCCGTCGGCCACAGCACCAACACCGGCGGGATGGTGATCGACCTGGCGCACCTCGACGATGTCGAAGTCCTTGACGTCGGGCGCCGGCTTGTGCGCGTCGGGGGCGGCGCGACCTGGGGCCAGGTCGCCGCAGCGCTGGATCCGCACGGTTGGGCCATCACCGCCGGCGACACAACCAGCGTCGGCGTCGGTGGGCTCACGCTGGGCGGCGGGGTCGGCTGGATGGTGCGCCGGCACGGCCTGGCGATCGACAACCTGGTCGGCGCGCGGGTGGTGACGGCCGACGGCCGGCTGCTCACGACCTCGCAGGATGAGCACCCCGACCTGTTCTGGGCGTTGCGCGGCGGCGGCGGCAACTTCGGTGTTGTGATCGACTTCTACTTCGTCGCCCAGCCCGTCGGCACCGTGCACTTCGGGTCGGTGGCCTATCAGCTCGACGATCCAGCCGAGCTTCTCGGCGGGTGGCGAGACGCGATGCGGCTCGCGCCGGAGGATTTGTCCAGCACACTCGTGCTGACGCCCCGGAGACCGGGGACACCGCCCTCGGCGACGGTGCTGGTCTGCTACGCCGGCGAGCCGCGCACCGCAGTGGCCGACGTCGACGCCACCATAGAGCCACTCGTCGAGCTGGGCACGGTGAGTGAGGCGTTCATCTCCGAGCGCCGGTACTCCGAGATCCTGGAGGATGCCGCGCACCCGCCGGGCCTTCGGCTGGTCGTCCGCAACATTCTGGTGCCGGCCCTCGACGACGCCGTGATCGCAGCGATCGGCCGCCTCTACGCCGCCCCGGGCCCGACGGCGATCGCGGTGCGCAGCCTGGGCGGAGCATTCAGCCGGGTGCCGGCCGACGCGACGGCGTTCGCACACCGCGACGCGGAAGCGATGGTCGTCTGCATGCGCATGCTCCCCCACACGGCAACCGACGCCGAGGTCGAGCAAGCGCTCGACCCCTGGCGCGCCGTCGCGGCCCACGGCAGCGGCACCTACGTCAACTTCCAAGGCTCCGCGACAGCAGCGGACCTGGCAGCGGCATACCCGCCCGCGACATACGCCCGACTGGCCGCGGTCAAGCGTGCCTACGACCCCGGCAACCGGTTTGCGTACAACCACAACATCAAGCCCGCGCAGGTGGAGCGGGCCTAGCGCCCGGCGGCCTGAAGGTTCAGCGCACACTGGGCATGGCAGCACGGTAATCCAGCTACTCCGCCGCATCGATGCTTCCGCCGGCTGACCCGGTAGCGCTGAGATCGGTCGAGGGCGACGGCTCGGTCGTCTAGAACATCGCATCCGGAGGGAGCCTGCCTGATGTCGATTGATCCACTGCTCGAGCCGTACCAGCTCAAACACCTGCGACTGCGCAACCGAATTGTCAGCACCAGTCACGAACCGGCCTACGCCGAGCAGGGCATGCCGAAACTGCGCTACCAGCTCTATCACGAGGAGAAGGCCAAGGGTGGTATCGCCCTGACGATGATCGGCGGGTCGGCGAACGTCGCGATCGACTCTCCGTCGACCTTCGGTCAGCTCTACATCGGCGACGACGCCATCATTCCGTACCTGCAGCAACTCGCGGACCGCGTCCACGCCCATGGCGCGGCGGTCATGAGCCAGATCACCCACATGGGTCGACGCACCGAGTGGGATACCGCTTCGTGGCTGCCGACGCTGTCCTCGTCGGCGCAGCGGGAGCCGGCGCATCGAAGCTTCCCCAAAGCCATGGAAGAGTTCGACATCCGCCGGGTCGTGCGCGCCTACGGCGAAGCTGCGCGCCGATGCCGCGAGGGCGGCCTCGACGGCGTGGAGGTAAGCGCGTACGCCGGGCACCTGATCGACCAGTTCCTCTCCCCGCGAATGAATCGGAGGACCGATCGCTACGGGGGCAGCCTCGACAATCGACTCAGGTTCGCGCTCGAGGTGCTCGAACAAGTCAGGACGGCAGTTGGCGACGACTTCGTCGTCGGGGTTCGCGTGAGCGTCACCGAGAACGCCGAAGGCGGGCTGACCGCCGACGACTCCATCGCGATCGGGCAAGCTCTGGCCCGCTCGGGGCTCGTCGATTTCGTCTCCGCGGCCTTCGGCTCCACTACCGCCGATGCCGAGCTCGCCCAGCAGATCCAGCCGCTGGGCGCTCCGCTCGGTGGATACCTCCCCCTGGTCGGCGCCTACCGGGACAAGGTCGGTCTGCCGATGATCCACGCCGGACGCATTGCCGACCTGGCCACCGCACGCCATGCCCTGCGCGAGGGATACATCGATCTCGTAGGGATGGTCCGAGCCCACATCGCTGATCCCCACATCGTGCGCAAACTCGAGGCGGGCGAGGAGGACCGCATCCGTCCCTGCGTGGGCGCGTCCTACTGCATAAACCGGATCTACATAGGGCTCGACTCGCTGTGCCTGCACAACCCCGCCACCGGTCGTGAGCAGCTCATCCCCCACGTCGCGCCGCCGGCACCGGAACCCCGACGCGTCATCGTGGTGGGCGCCGGACCCGCTGGCCTGGAGGCGGTCCGCGTCTGCGCCGAGCGCGGTCATACGGTCACCCTGCTCGAGGCCGCCGGCCGAGTCGGCGGCCAGATCCAGCTCGCGGCCCGGGCCACTGAACGGCACAAGGAGCTGCTCGGCATCGTGAACTGGCTCGAACTGGAGACGCAACATCTTGGCGTCGACGTGCGGCTCAACACGTTCGCCGATGCCGATGCTGTCCGGGCACTCGATCCAGACGCGGTGATCATGGCGACCGGTGGCGTACCCGCGACACCGACCCTCTCGGCCGGGGACGCCCTGACCGTATCGACCTGGGACATCCTCGGCGGCGAGGTGTCGCCCGGGCATCGCGTGCTCGTGTTCGACGATCACGGCGGTGAGCAGGCACTATCCACAGCAGAGCGTCTCGCAACGCGCGGCTCGCAGGTGGAGATCGTCACCCCCGACCGACTCGTGGGACACGACGTCGTGGGCACGCTGTATCCCGCGTACCTTGCGGCGTTCTACCGCGCCGGCGTGCGACTCACACCTGACCATCGGCTGCGCGAGGTTCGCCGGCACCGCGACGGCCTGGAAGCCGTGCTGCGAAACGAACACACCGGTGAGTCCGTGCAACGCGTCATCGATCAAGTCGTCATCGAGCACGGCACGATCCCCAACGACGACGTGTACATCGAACTCAAGGACCAGTCGATCAACTACGGTGAGGTAGACCTCGACGCGCTGATCCAGGTCAAGCCGCAACAGCTGACGACGAACCCGCGCGGTCGGTATCTGCTGTTCCGCATCAGCGACGCGCTCGCGAGCCGCAACATTCATTCAGCCATCTATGACGCACGCAGGATCGCACTGTCCTTCTGAGCCGATCTCAACCACGGCGCAGCCGACCCGGCTGAACAAGCCGACGGATACATGGCTCCACGCCACTAGCTGTTTCCTAGTTGGTGTCGGGCGAGGGCAACGAAGGCTCGCGCAGCGGGCGGGCAGCCCGTGGGCTGCCAGACGAGCACGATCCGGCGCTCGAGCTTGGGGCGGGTGAGGTTCAGCTGTGCCGGCCCGAGGGTGTCCGCCATCGCGGACTTCGGGAGTACAGCGACGCCGATCTGTTCCTGGATGAGCTGGATGATCACACCAGGGTCGCTTGTCTCGGCGACGATCCGGGGGGTGAAGCCGGCGGTATGACAGGCTGCCTCGAGCGTCGTGCGCTGCTTGCTTGCCGAGGTGAACGCGATCATCGGCTCGGTTCGGAGGGCATGCAGTGGAACGGAGCCCCGTCCGGCAAGTGGGTGTTGCGGATGCACGGCGACGACGACCGGCTCGCGGGCGACCAGCAAAGAATCCATTTCTGGTGGAGGGCGATCGTAGCGGCCCAGGCCGATCAACGCGGCGTCGAGTTGCCCGGTGGTCAGGGCTGCCACGAGGGCGTCGGTCTCGTCCTCCATGAGCCTTAGCTCGATGCCGGGGTAGTGCCGGTGGAACGCGCCGACGAGGCCGGGCAGGCGCTGGTCAGGAAGCGGTAGGACGAAGCCGATCGCGAGGCGCCCGGTGCGCAGCCCGCTCAGCGCCGTGATCCCCTCGCGGGCCTGCTCGGCGCTGGCGAGCATCGCCCGGGCGTGGGGCAGCAGGGCTTCGCCGGCGGCGGTGAGGGTGATTCCGCGCCTGTCGCGGACGAACAGGCTCTCGCCGAGTTCGGATTCGAGTCTTTGGATCTGTTGACTGATGGCCGGCTGAGCAATCGGGATCCGCTGAGCCGCACGAGTGAAGTTTCGCTCCTCGGCGATCGCGAGAAAGTACGCCAGCTGGCGAAGTTCCATAAGCAGAGCTTATCGAGAGGAGAGTACACCTGTCTTGGACTTATTGTCCGGCGGGTGCCTAGGCTGCCTCGTAGCGAGAGCGAGAACCCGCCGTGCGACTAGTCGGCCGGCTCACCGAACGCCGATGAGCCCGCAGTGCCGTTAGCTGAAGCAACGGCCCGACTCAACCGGGACGACGGCCGCCGGGAAGGAGACCGAGATGCCAAGCTACATGGTGCTGTATGTGGGAGCGCCAACATTGCCGGGTGCATCACATGAGGGCTGGCCTGAATGGTTTGCCAGGCGCGCAGACCACGTGGTCCACACGGGATCGCCGTTGGCCAACGGACTCGCGTTGCACGCTGACGGGTCGACCAACGGCGCGGCGGCGCACTGCAACGGCTACAGCATCATTCAGGCCGAGGACATACCAGATGTGCTCGTACTGCTGAAGGATCACCCCTACCTCACGCAGGGTCGCGAGTATTCGATCGAGGTGTACCTCATGCCGTAACCGGGCCGCATCGTCGATCGCGGTTCGGATCCCGGCACAGCGGGTAGGCCTCTATCGGGAGGGAACTGCGAACGAGGCAAGAAGGGAGTCGGCATGAGCGCTAGCGACAAGGCCAAGAACCAGATCGAGAACTTGAAGGGCAAGGCCAAGCAAGGTGTCGGCAAGGTCACCGGTGACACCGAGAAGCAGGCAGCCGGTCGTGGCAAGCAGGCCAAGTCCGACCTCAAGAATGCCGGCGAAAAGGTGAAGGACGCCGCAAGCCGGTAGCTCCCAGCCGAACGGCCCCCGGACAACGAGGTCCCGGGGGCCGTTCACTGTGCCCCGGAGGTCGCGCGAGACGCAATCGCCGACGATGCGATGCGGCGGCCCGGTGCGCGGCGGATCTACAGCAGGCCGTGTGCACTCAGCCAGGTCGAGCGGCGTCGCGCCGACGCTCGCGCCAGCCACGCGTCCTGGACGTGCTCGGTCAGCTCGGAGCGTGAGAACTCCCCGACGTGCGCGGCGCGGACGAGGACCGATGGATGGCCGTCGAAGTGGCGAGTCGTGAAAAACGGCGTGGCAGGGTCCTGAAGCAAGGCCAGCTTGTCGGCCTCGGAGGCGACCCAGAACACGATCACGTCGGGGTACCGTTCCCCGGTCCGCGAATCGACCGCGTCAGGTCGCGGGGTGCGGAAGAAGATGAACGACTTCCCACCCACCTGGTAGATGGGGTTGCCGAGGCGGCCATGGATCACCGTGGTGTGCGGCATTTGCAGCGCGAGTTCGTGGATGTCCTCGACCCGAGCACGCGCCGGCACCCACTCAGCGTAAGCATCGCCCGCACGACGAGCCGATCTCGACGGAACCGCACAGCCACACAGACCCACACTGACCGGCCAAACCGCCGACCATGTGAACGCCCTGAGCCTGGGTGGGCAGCGGATCATTTCGGGATCAGGTGTCTACCCTGGCAACCGTTGGCGTCGCCGAACGTCTTGTTCAGCAAAGGGACCGTGCTGGACGTGGGGGTTCGGATGGGGACCGTGATGCTCACCGGGCGATCTCGAGGCGAGCCCGCGCCAGTGCGTGATACGGCTGGCGTCGAGCGGCTGTATCGCGCGCAACGCCTGAACATGGTCCGCTTGGCGTTGCTGCTCGTGGACGATCGCGAGACCGCGGAAGACGTCGCCCAGGACGCGTTCGCCGCGTTGCACCGGCAGTGGGCCACGCTGGCAAGCGACGAGGCCGCGCTTGCGTACCTTCGCCGCTGTGTCGTCAACGGCGCTCGTTCGGTACTGCGCCGCCGACGCACTGTGCGCCAGCACCCGGCACCGGACGAGGCATCCCTGACGGCCGACGGTGCCGATCGGCGGGTTCTGCTGGCCGAGGAGCACCGTGAGGTGATCGCCGCCCTGTGGCGGTTGCCGGCCCGTCAGCGCGAGGTGATCGTGCTGCGGTACTGGTCCGAGATGACCGAGCCGCAGGTGGCGACGGCGCTGGGCATCTCTGTCGGCGCGGTCAAGTCCATGGCATCGCGAGGACGCGACGCCATCGCGGCCTCCCTAGGAGGTGTGTCGTGAACGACATCGACGAGCGCATCCGGTCCGCGCTCATCGCCCGCGCCGGCCAGGTCACCGAGGCCGACCTGTCGCCGGCGGCGCTCCCCGAGCCCGATCAGCCCAATCGCGTTCCGCGCAGCTTGCGCATCACGAGCGGCTGGCTGCCACCGTTGCTCGCCGCCGCCGCGGTGCTCGCCGTGCTCGCCGGCGCGGTCGCCGTGATCAGTGTGATGCACTCCGGCCGCGTACGCCCGGCCCATACCCAGACACCGCCCATCACCACGCCGGCGCCCGGTCCGTCCACCGCCAGCACGCCACCGCCAAGCCCGACGACGGCTCCCTCGTCGAACCCGGCGACGGCTCCCTCGTCGAACCCGGCGACGCCACCCTCGGCGACGTCCGCGACGAACCCGCCCGGGGCGCCGGCATTCGATCTGGGCTACCAGCCGCTGTGGCCGTTCGCGAACTACGCGCAGGCGCGCGATTGGGAGCTCAACGGCTTCCCGGGCGGGCACCAGCCGTGGCACAACAGCGCGCCCGACACGGCGCTGTTGTTCACCCGGTCCGTCCTCGGCTTCAACGAACTCAACACGGTGACCAGCACGCGCTACGACTCGCTCGGGGCTCACATCGGCATCGGCTACCACGACCCCAACGGCGTCGCGCGCACAGCCGCCGTCCTGCACCTCGTGCGGTTCGGCCCGAACACCAGCTCCCCGTGGGAGGTCGTGGGCAGCGACGACACGACGTTCTCGATCGAGACTCCGGCGTACGGAAGCGTCGTGATGACGCCGCTCAGGGTCGGTGGGCACATCACCGGCGTGGACGAGAGCATCCGCGTCACCGTCCGGCAGCTCTCGTCGTCCGCACCGCTCGGGACCTCGTGCTGCAACGCGGCCGGTGGGAACAACCAGCCGTGGTCGGCCACCGTCTCGTTCAGCCGAGCAACCGATCCGGTGCTGACGATCGCCGCCTCCACCGGAGGACACCTGCAAGCCGTGGAACGCTTCGCCATCCAGGGCGTCCGCACCTAGTTGCCCTGCCGAGCGCATTGCGAGTCTTGACGCATAAATTGGTCTATGCCAATGTTGGTCCCGAATCACCGTCCGAGCTTTCGAGCGAAACAGACGCTCCGGACGCGGCCGCTCCGGGTGGCCCCCGACAGTGCGAGGAGGACGGCAATGGCGATCGGCGACGGTTCCGGTGGCGCTCCGGCCCACTTCGATGCGTTTGCAGGAGTCGACAAACGCGGCGTCAGCAGGCGCAGTGTGCTCATCGGCGGGGCGGCCCTGCTCGCCGGCGCCGGGCTCATGAAGCCAGCCCGGGCAGTCGCCGGCCCGACTGATGGGCTGGGCGGTTCCCAACCGTTCGGCCTATCCCCCGCACAGCAGGCCGGGCAGCGCGTGATCTGGTCGTATCCCGGTTTGACGCCGCCGCAGGCGCTCTTCGACGCCATTCGTGCCGGACTGGTCGGCGGGGTGATCTTCTTCGGCGAGAACATCAGCCGCCCTAACTACCCCGGCCAGATTCAAGCGGTGACCAGCGCGTTGGCGCAGGCGCAGGCGGACAGCGGCATCGGATACCCGCTGCTGCTCATGACCGACCAGGAGGGCGGCATTGTGCAGCGGCTTCCTGGGCTGCCGGGACTCACCGAGAAGCAGATCGGCGCATCGGCGGATCCAGTCGGCACGGCGACGACCGCGGGCACTGGCGCCGCGCAGAACCTGCTCACCGCCGGGATGAACTGCAATCTGGCGCCGGTACTCGACGTCTTCCGCGTGGCCGGCAACTTCGACGACCAGTTCGGGCGCTCGTACAGCATGGATCCCGTCGTATGCGGTGCGTGCGGTGCCGCGTCCATCACCGCACAGCAGAACCTCGGTGTGGTCACCACCGCCAAGCACTTCCCGGGTCTCGGTGCCGCCACCCGCGCCCAGAACACCGACCTCGGGCCCGTCGTGCTCGACGTGTCGTTGTCGGATCTGCGCAGCATCGACGAGTTGCCGTTCACCGACGCCATCAACGCCGACGTGGACATGGTCATGACGTCCTGGGGCACCTACCCGGCGCTCGACGCGAACCTGCCGTCCGGGCTGTCACCGAGAATCGTGCGCGGCGAGCTGCGCGGACGGCTCAAGTTCCAAGGGGTCACGATCACCGACGCGATCGAGGCGGGCGCGCTGCAGAACTTCGGCGACACCGGTGCGCGCTCCGTGGCGGCCGCAGCGGCCGGGATGGACGTCATCCTCTGCTCCGCACGTGCTGTGCAGCAGGGGCAGGACGCGGTCGACGCACTCCAGGCGGCGGTCGCCGACGGGCAGCTCGATCGGGGCGACAGCCTCCACGCCCTGCAGCGCGTCCTCGCGCTGCGCAGCCCGCTCGGCTGAGGCGCCGTGATGCTGGTCCGAAGTGTCGGTGCGCGTCAGTGCTCGGTCGACACCCACGGGCCGACGCCGCCGATGCGCTCCACGGAATAGCGCACGACATACCCGGGGCCCTTCGGCGCCGGGAACTCGGTGTCCGCCGATACATAGATCTTCGTCAGGCGGTTGAGCAGATCCCATGCCTCGTCGGTCGGCTGAACGACGGCCCGCGCGTGCACCGCAGCGTACGGATTCAGGAACGCGCCCGGCACCCGAGGCGCATCGAAGGACAGCACAACCCGCGGATCTCGCTCAATGTTGCGAAGCTTTGCGTACCGCGACATGTGACCGCTGACCAGAGCGTCGCCGTCCAGGCCGATCCAGATAACGCTCACCTGCGGACTGCCGTCGGCATTGATTGTGCTCAAGTGAGCCATGGGGCCGGATTCGATCAACTCACGCAACTCACGCGGCAGGCTAGCCATGCATCGTCAACGGATGTCGCACCTCCGATGCTTCCCGACACGTGCGCATGATGAGGCCACCAGGCGGGTGGGCCGCCCAGGTGACAGACTGGACGGACCTCCGGCGAAGGAAGATCGGTGCAGGATCCAACGGCGCTGTTCACGATGGGTGCGTTGCCAGACCTTGATCGACCGGTGCTCGTTCAGGCGCTGGACGGGTTCGTCGATGCCGGCAGCGGCCGCCGGCTGGCGCGGGAGCACCTTCTCCACGCGCTCGACTCCGACCCGCTGGTCAGTTTCGATGTGGATCAGTTGGTCGACTACCGCTCGCAACGTCCCGAGCTGACCTTCACGACCGATCACTGGGATGGTTACACCGCACCCGAACTGGCCGTGCATCGCATCCGCGATCTGGATGGCACGTCGTTTCTGCTGTTGCACGGGCGGGAGCCCGACATGCAGTGGGAGCGATTCATCGCCGCGATGGAGCACATCGTCGCCACGCTCGAGGTGCGGCTGCTGATCGGAATGGACGCCATTCCGATGGCGGTGCCACACACCCGGCCGGCGACGGTCATTGCGCACGGCACGCCGCCGGAGCTGGTCGCCGAGTACCCGAAGTGGCTGCCGACGGTCCGAGTACCGGCCAGTGTGGGGAACCTGCTCGAGTACCGCGTCGCCAAGGCAGGGACCGCGGCCTGCGGATTCGCCGTGGCCGTTCCGCACTATGTGGCTCACCTCGACTACCCGGAGGCCGCCGCGACGTTGCTGAACAGCGTGGCCCGCGCCGGGGAGCTGTCGCTGCCGATCGAGGCACTTGCGCGAGCAGCGGGGGTGATGCGCGCCGACATCGACAAGCAGATGGCTGAATCCGAGCAGGTCGCGTCCCTCGTTCGCGGGCTCGAGCAGCAATACGACGAGCTGACGGCAGGACGCGGCGACGGACTGCTTGCCGAGGGTGCCCGGCTGCCCACCGCCGACGAACTCGCGGCCGAGTTCGAGCAGTACCTGTCCAACCGGCCCGAGTCTGGCGACGACACTCCCGCGTAGGTGGACCGTACCTCGGGTCAGATTGATCAGCAGGCCAGACTTGTTGGATGCCGACCTACGCACATGCCCGGGTAGTGACGCTCCGGCGGGTGCTCGATCCCGGATGGGTGGCCGTCGACGGCGGCGTGATCTCCGGCGTGGGCGCGGGCGATCCTCCGCCCGGCGCGTCGGAGGTCGTGGACGTAGCGCGACGCTGGCTGCTGCCGGGCTTCGTCGACGTGCACATGCACGGGGGCGGCGGGGCACAGATCACTACGGACGACGCGCACGAGATCCGGCAGGCGGTCGCGTTTCACCGCCAGCACGGCACCACCACGACCCTGGCCAGCCTGGTGACCGACGAGCTCGACCGGATGGCAGCAGCAGTGCGCACCATCGCCGGGATCATCCGCGATGAGCCGGGCGGTCCGATCGCCGGGATCCACCTCGAAGGGCCGTTCCTCAACCCTGCCAAGAAGGGCTCGCACGATGCGTCGTACCTGCGCGCGCCCGATCCAGTGGCGCTGCACCATCTGCTCGACTCCGGCGACGGGACCGTCCGGGTGGTCACGCTCGCGCCCGAGTTGCCCGGTGGCATGGAGCTGGTGCGTTTGCTCGTCGCGTCCGGCGTGCTGCCGGCGGTAGGGCACACCGACGCGACGTTCGCCGAGGCCCGGCTGGCGTTCGCGTCCGGAGCGCGCATCGCCACGCACCTGTTCAACGCAATGCGCGAGTTCCACCACCGCGAGCCCGGCGCGGCAGGCGCAGCGCTGGCCGACGACGCGGTGACCTGCGAGCTGATCAATGACGGCTTCCACGTGCACGACGACGTGGTGCGCCTAGCCGTCAATGCGGCCGGCCCGGAGCGCATTGCGTTCGTCACCGATGCGACGCCGGCGGCCGGCATGACCGACGGCGCGTTCCGCCTCGGCCCGGTGCCGGTATTCGCCCGGAACGGCAAAGTGACCCTGGCCGACGGCACGATCGCGGGCAGCACGCTGACGATGGACGCGGCCCTGCGGCACGCGGTGCGCTGCGTCGGCCTGCCGATCGTCGCCGCCGCCCGAGCCGCGGCGACGACGCCGGCCACCCTCCTCGGCCTCGGCGAACGCACGGGCAGCATCCAGCCGGGCAAGGACGCCGACCTGGTGCTCCTCAGCGAGGCGCTGACTATCGACGGCGTCATCAGCCGAGGCGACGACGCACCGCCCTTGACCTAGCCACGCGGGGTGCGGGTATCGGGTAGCCAGGGAGAGGACGCATCATTTGTCAATGCGGCAGCTCGGTGTGCTTCTCCTCGTGGCCGGCCTGGTGGCCGGATGTGGCTCCTCGTCGCATCGATCGTCGCCGCAGCGCTCGGCCGGCCCGTCGTCGCCGCCGCGCAGCACAGCGGTCGCGCCGCCGGTGGCCGTGGCCGCGCTTCGTCCGGGCGAGCGGTGGATCAACCTCGCCATGCCGGGTGGGGAGTACCGGCCACATGCCGACGCCGGGGGAACCGACGACTACAGGTGCATCCTGCTCGACCCCAAGATCACGACGGACACGTTCCTGTCCGGGGTGGTGCTGCAACCGGGCAATCCGAGGCTGGTGCATCACGCGATCCTCTACCGGGTCGAGCCCGATCAGGTCGCCGCCGCGAAGGCGCGCGACGCGAGCGATCCACGCCTTGGCTGGTCCTGCTTCGGCGACCCGGGCCTGCCCGGGCGCGACGACGTGGTCGGTGAGCTGCAGTCCGCGCCGTGGGTGGCGGCGTGGGCCACGTCGGGCGGCGAACAGCTGTTCTCTCCCGGCACCGGCCAGCTCCTGCGGGCCGGCAGCCGGCTGATCCTGCAGATCCACTACAACCTGCTGGGCGGCAGCGGCACGGACAGCACGTCGGTGCGGCTGCGCGTCGCCGGACGCGGCGCGCACCTGCAGCCGCTGCATACGTTGCTGCTTCCCGCACCCGTCGAGTTGCCGTGCCCTCCCGATCAGAGCGGGACGCTGTGCAACCGGGACGCCTCGGTGTTCGACGTCGTGCGGCGCTTCGGCCCCGACGCCGGACGGACGGTGGCAGGCCTGCAACTGTTGTGCGGCGGCTCGCTCACCCATCCCACGGCGGGACCGACGCAGACGTGCGCGCGACCGGTGCCGGGCACCATCCAGATACGCGCGGTCGCAGGGCACATGCACATGCTCGGCCGGTCCCTCCAGATCGACGTCGTGCACCCCGACGGAGCCCGGCAGCGGCTGCTGGACATCAAGGTCTGGAACTTCGACGACCAGCACGCGACCGTGCTGGCCAAGCCGGTCACCGTGCACGCCGGCGACAGCTTGCGCGTCACCTGCACCCACGACGCGACACTGCGCGAGAAGCTGCCCGAACTCGCGAAGCTCCCGCCACGCTACGTCGTCTGGGGCGCGGGATCCTCCGACGAGATGTGCCTCGGAATCGTCAGTTACACGACGTAGCCCGTCCTTGTTCTGCCGGGTTACCGGACAGGTTCGGCTGGGCTGACGTCGGGGTTGCCCGCACTTCCCATTCCCCTCGCGCGGGCGCAGTGCGTGCGTCTGCGCGAGGGGCTCCGGCCGATCCTAGACGGCCCGCCCGCACCCGGTCGTGCGTTGTAACGACTTGGCCGGGGACGCAGGTGCCCTATTGCCTGCACCGATGACGATGGGGGAATCTACTGCCCGAGCCCCGCGGTGCCGCCGATGACGCCACGGAGCAGCTCGGAGGTGGCGGCGATGAGCGCGCTGGGTTCGGAGCGCGTTGCGCCTGCGAACGCGGATGTCCAGCGCCCGCTCGGCGCGGCCCCCTGGATCAGCGCCGCCACCGTCGTCGTGGTCCTGCTCGCGCTGGCCGACCGCTATGGTTTCCACCGCGACGAGCTGTACTTCCTCATCGACGGTCGTCACCCGGCGTTCGGCTACGACGATCAGCCGCCTGTTACGCCGCTGCTCGCGCGGGCTCAGCAGGCCGTTTTCGGCGACTCACCGCTCGCCATCCGGGTGTGGCCAGCTCTCGTCGCCGGGACGGTCGTCGTGCTGGCGGCGGTCATGTGCCGGGACTTGGGCGGGGGCCGGCGCGCGCAGGCGATGACCGCGGTCGCTGTGGCGGCATCACCGGGCGTGCTGCTCGCCGGGCACCTGCTCTCTACCGAGGTCACCGATCTGCTCCTCTGGCAGGTCGTGCTGCTGCTGGCTGTGCGCGCGCTGCGCGACGACCGTCCGAAGCTATGGCTCGCGGTCGGCCTGGTCGTCGGGATCGGCCTGCAGAACAAAGACCTCGTCGGCTTCCTTGCAGTCGCGCTGATCGTCGGATTGGTGATCTCGTGGGGGACATGGCGGCAAGTCGCTTCCTGTGGCTCGGCGGCCTCGTCGCGCTTGTGATCGCCGCGCCCGCGATCGCCTGGCAGGCAGCGCACGGCTTCCCCGAGTGGCAGGTCGCGCAGTCGCAGCGCCACGGCACCGGACCGGTGAAGTATCTGGTGCAGCAGCTGCTGGTGCTCAACCCCGCGCTGCTGCCGGCGATCATTCGCGGCACCACGGCGATGTGGCGCGATCGGCGATACCGGCCACTGGTGTGGACGTTCGCCGCACTGGAAGTCTTCTTCCTCGTCACCGGCGGCAAGTCGTACTACCCGGCCCCGATCCTCGTCTTACTTGCGGCCGCCGGCGTCGCAGCTACTCCAGCGCTGCGCGATGATCGCGTGCTCGCGCCGCCCCGGCTCGCCGCCCGGTACGCGGTGATCGCCGTGCTCGGTCTGTTGCTGGTGCCTGCCGTCTTGCCGGTACTGCCCGAGGCGACGTTCGCTTCCTCGCCGTACGCCGCCGAGGACGACACGCGCGCAACCATCGGCTGGCCCCAACTGGCCGCCCAGGTCGACTCGGTCACTACCCGGATCGGCGGCGCACATCCGGTCGTGCTCACCGAGTCGTACGGCGAGGCCGGCCCGATCGAGCGCTTCGGTCGCCGGAATCTCACCGTCGTGAGCGGCCACAATTCGCTCTGGTACTACCGCCGTCCGCCCGACGGCACGGTGACCGTCATCACGGTCGGCTACGCGCCCGAGCAACTCGCCGCGTGGTTCACGCACTGCCGGTCGGTCGCCACTTTGCACACGCCGCACGGAGTCGACAACCAGGAGGACGGCGCGCCCATGACGCTGTGCGCCGGCCCACGCCAGCCGTGGGCACAGCTGTGGCCGAGACTGCACCACGACAACTGACCGGTCGCGTGGTAGTCACCGATGCCCACCGCCGAGATCATCGGTGGACGGTCGCGGCGAAGAGATCCAGCTTTCCCGTGCGGGTGTCACTGCGGCGGTTCTCCAGAGCGAACGCGGAGATCGCGAGACCTCGCGCGTTACAACCACATCGACGGCCTGGGGCTCGGGCTCACCATCGCAGCCCGCCTACTCCGTCAGCACGGCGGCACGATTGATGCGGCGAATGCATCCCCGCACGGGGCCGTCCTGACGTTACGGCTCCCCGCACACCGCAGGAGCCCGGACGAGGGTAGGACGGAGCCGCTGGCGGCCCACCGATGCCGAGAGGCGGCGCTTATCCGACGGTCGCGGGTTCGGGCTCCCGGGGCTCGGGGCGCTCGGGATGGGGATGGGACGGCTGCACGCGCAGCACCCGGGCGAAGCGGGGCGGCAGGTACCAGTTCCACCGCCCGAACAGGGACACCAACGCCGGGACGAGCAGACAGCGCACGACCGTGGCATCGAGCAGGATGCCGAATCCCAGCCCGGTCGCGAGCGTCTTGAGATCGGTGCCCGGTCCGGAGGCCAGCGCGGCGAAGGCGAGGAACAGGATCAGCGCCGCGCTGGTGACGAGTCGGCCGGTGCGGCCCATGCCCTCGATAACCGCGGCATTCGTCGAGCGCGCACCGTCGTACTCCTCGCGGATACGGGACAGGATGAACACCTCGTAGTCCATCGAGAGCCCGTAAAGGAATGCGAACACCATCAGCGGGATCCAGAACGTGATCGCACCCGTCTTGTGAATGCCGAAGATCGCCTGGGAGCCGTAGCCGTATTGCCAGAACAGCACCATCAACCCGAGCGTGGCACCCACCGAGATGATATTGAGCAGCACCGCCTTGAGCGGGAGCAGCGTCGAGCGGAACGCACGCATCAGCAGCACGTAGGTGAGCAGCGCGATGACCGTCAGCATCAGCGGGAAGTTGCCGTATACCGCACGCATGAAGTCGATCTGCGCTGGACCGATGCCGGCAACACCCACCACGCCCGGCAGATCGTTGGCGACGCGCTTCACCTGCTTGACGACGCCGACGCTCTTGGAGTTGACAGTCTCCTTCTCCGGGACGAGCACGACAATGCTCTGCCCATCGCGGTTTCCGGCCGGCCCGCTCGGGACCAACGCGTGCGCGACGCCGTCGACCTGGCCCAGCCGATCTGCGGCGGCACGCGCCTGGTCGCTCGAGACGAGGACCTCCATCGGCGTCAGCGCGCCCGTCGGCATACCGCCGCGTTTGAGCACCTGCAGCGTGTCGTACGCGCGGCCGTTGTGCGCAAGGGAATCCGACGAAGCCACGCCGATCTTGGCCGTGAAGAAGACACCGATCAGCGCGAAGAGGATGGCAAACCCCGTGATCGCGGCGAGCCAGCGGTGCTTGACGACGCCCGCGGCCCAGCGACTCCAGCCACGACTGGCGCGGTTCTCGTGCCGGATCTTCGGCCAGTCGACGCGCGGGCCGATGCCACCGAGGATGGCTGGGGTCAGCGTCAATGTGACCAGCACGCTGGCCACTGGGATCAGCGCGCCACCGATGCCCATACTGCGCATGAACGGGACGGGCAGCACGACGAGTGCCAGCAGGCCGATCGCCACCGTCACGCCGCTGAACACGACCGCGTGACCAGCCGTCTGCATCGCTACGACGACGGCGTCGTGATTCTCCCGACCATGGTCGCGTTCCTCGCGCCATCGCGTCACGAACAGCAGCGAGTAGTCGATGGCCACACCCAGCCCGATCAGTGCGATCAGGAACTGCACGATGAAGGAGACGTCCATGACATACGTCAGCGGCAGCAACAGCAGGAATGACGTCAGAATCGATACGGCTGCCACGACCAGCGGAAGAAATGCAAGGAAAGACGCGAACACGAACGCAAGCACGGCGAGGGCGCCGACCGCGCCGAGCAGCGTCTCGCCGACCACGCCCGGACCGTTGTTGTTGTCGCTGCCCGCGGCGAGCGGTTCCTCGCCGGTGACGCCGGCCGTGCTGCCGGACGGCATCGCCTTCTCCATCGCCGTGCGGATGGCAGTGGTCTTCAGCTTGGCTGTAGGTGACGGGTCGAACCGGTAGAAGACGTAGGCATAGGCGGTGCGATCGTCGCTCGTGCGGAACGCCTTGTCGCCTGTGTTGGCCTCGTCGATTACGCGGACGTTCGGCACGGCGGCGCCGATTGCGGCGAACGTCCGGGCCACCTCGGCCTCGTTCCCGGTTATGGTCTGCCCGGCTGGCAGGGTGACCGTGGCGATGTACGGCGATGTGTCGCCGCCGCTACCGAACGCGTTCTTGATCTTGTGCGCGGTTTCGGTGCCGGGCTGACCCGGCAGCGAGAAGTCGACCGTCAGCCGGTTCGTCGTCTTGCTCGCGAGGGCAATGCCGGCGACGAGCATGAATCCCCAGAAGATGACTACAGCTTTGCGATGCCGTAGCACGATCTCTGCCCACCGTTGCATGGCGCGCCCCCGGGTTGCCTGATTGTCCGCGGGAGTCTAAGCGTGGCCCTGACACTGTGCGACCCGCTAATGGGCAAACTCTCAGCTGCGTCACAGACGCCGCGGCAGGTGCGCGGCTTCGAGACCGGGCGGGCCGTGCCGAGCTGCACGACCGATGACTCAACGCAGCGCCCAGATCTACCTGGGTGCCACGGCAAAGACAGTCCCCAGTGCTCGCAAGAGTTCCCGAGCTGGTCATCAGCGGTTAATCGGACATGTCCGAGCTGTGTAACGCTGCCCGGTTAGCGTCCACCGCATGCGCCGCCGTACGTGGACGGATTCTGTCCAGCCCTGAGTTCGACCCTGCGGTAAGGGCGGCCGACCTCGCAGCCCAGCAGCAGTCGGCGACACTGCCGCTGCCGCCGTTCCCAGGTGCGGATCAAACCATGCCGGTGCAACTGAAGAAATAGCCCGGCGCTACCGCTCGGCACCCAAGCCCCCTGTCCCTCCTTCGGTCGACAGGGGGCAGGCGGCGGATACCCTCGCCTCGATGATCGTACCCACTCGCGCGAACTGTGGGCGTCGCCCGGACCCCAGTGCTCGGACCGCGCCGGCAGCAGATCGTCGGTGAGGAACTACATCGGCTCCGTGACCGGCTTCGTATGTCACGTCGCTCGTCCTCGCATCGCTGCGGCTTATTCGCACGCGGTGCGCGCGGCAGGGGGGCCGGCGCGCACCGCATGCTCGATGAGATGGTTACCCCGTAGTCGGCCAGGGCAATCGGTAGGCGCGGTAAGTGTTGACGCCGTCCGGGAAGCGGGCGTCCAGTACGACGTTGCCGTCACTGTCGAATTCGGAGAAGTACGGCAGTGCACCCCAACCGACGAACAGGTCGCCGTTCGCGGTCGTCTGGGCGTTACCTTGCGAGGCCGCAACCAGGCCCTCAGGCTGGTCGACCGACCTCACCAGCGTCGCCGTCCGCGACCTCGTGTCCAGGTGCACCGTCACCGCCCGGCTGTGCGACAGCAGCGGAGTTCCCGATGACTCGTTGTCGAACACCGTGTACGTGCCGTGCCCAACTGCGATCGGGTCGTGCTGCCACGCGAAGAGCTGCTGGGCGCTGTCCAGCGCCTGCCCGGGAGCCGTCTTGAGCGTGAACGAGCTGTCCTTCCCGCCCAGCTTCCACTTGATGTCCCCGCTGTGCCGGTCGACGCTGTAGACCGTCCATGTGTTGCGCGCGTCGACGAGCAGCCTGCCGTCGGTGTCGACGTGGACGGCGTTGATGTGGAACCAGTCCCACGGCGTGGTCGGCGAGGCCGGCAACGGCTGCTCGCTTTCGGCGAACGGCACGTGGTCAGCGCTGTTCCACTGGAAAAGGACTTTGCCGGTCGGTATGTCGATCTCCTGTACGACGCCGTTCACGACCGTTTGATTCGCCGGGCCGCCGATCGACGTCAGGTCAGCTGTCGCCGTGGTGTAGGCGAGGATCAGCGCGGTGTTCCACGGCGTGAGGAGGAACTCGTGGCCGTCCGCCGAGAGGCCGTTACCGGCGTGCACCTCGGCGATCTGCTGGTAGTGGCGGTCGTAGATGTAGTCCGTCCCTTGCGCGAGGCCGCCGATACCGGTGCCCTGCCACCAGGTGAGTACGGGCCTGCCACGGTAGGTCTGCGTCCGAAAGTCCGCCGCCTCCTGGCCTGCGGGGATCGGTCGGAACCAGATCGTCTTGCCGGTGCCGTCGACGATTTCCGGGCCGTTGGCGTACTCCCCGTTGTCGCCGAACGGCGCGACGAAGATCGCGCCGCGGTCGGCGGTTGCTCCGGCGCTGAGGACGGTGATCGGCGGCGGTGCCGGCGCCGCAACTGCTGCGCCCGGCGCGCCGAGCGCCCCGATGCCGACGATGAGCAGAAAGGCGACAGGGCCCAGGAAGGAGGGTCGCAATCGATGAGACACGGTGAACTCCGTTCTGTCATGTCCGGTGGTGACTGAGCAGAACCGTCGCCGAGGCAACAGCAACTGCTCGCGACCCGCATGAAGTCCACATGGCGACCTACGACGAGACAGATGGCCCGCGTCGGACGCATGTCCCGGTCAACCGGCGTGCGCCTCGCGTGACCACGACATGAACGTTGCCGAACGACGGGCATCAGGATTCCTCGAAACGACTGCGGCGGATGGCGCCGGGACGGATTAGGTCAGCCGAGGAACGGACACGCCATGGCGATCACGCGGAGCAGATCCACGGGCCTTCGCGTGACGAGGCAAGTCATGATAGTAACTCTATGGACTTAATAGAGAATGTCAAGTATCGGTAGGCCAGCTACCAGCGTCAGTCGTTGGCGTCGGTCCAGTCGAGGAGGAGCTCGAGGAATGGCTGGGGCTTCTCCATGGAGGGCAGGTGGGCGACGTCGGGCCAGTCGACTCGACGGACACGGGGTGCGGCTGCGCGGATCCGCTGCACTGCGTCGTGTGTGGTGTCCAGGTCGTGCCCGCCCACGACGATGAGGACGGGCTGGGTGAGGTCTGTCAGCCGGTTGAGGGCAGGCGGCGCCAACTCCGCCTCGGCCACGTCATCCCACGACAGGGTGACCTCGAAGGCGTCGCGCTGCATGCGCCTGACCGCGGCCACTACGGCAGGCTCGACGTCAGACTCGGTGCGGCCAGGCCCGACGACCCAGCTAGCCACGTTGGCATCGACTGCCGCGTCGATGTCGTTGCGTGCCAGGGCCGCCCTCTCGGCATCAAGGAAGTGCTGCAGGTCAGGGGTCAATTCGGCGAGCAGGCTGCCCCCGGGTGGGCACAGCAGCAGCGACCGGACCAGGTCCGGTCGGGTCAAGGCCACCTCAGTGGCGACGCCGGCACCGAACGACGACCCGACCAGGTGGCAGCGGGTGACGGCGAGCTGTTCGAGGGTGTCGAGGACGTCTGCCACGTGATCGACGATGTCGTTCGGCGGCCTGCTCGTCGACGCACCGAACCCACGCAGGTCGAGCCGGATGCTGTCCCGGTCGGCAGTCAATCCGTCCCACTGCGGATCCCACATGCGGCGATCCGCGATACCGGCATGGAGCAGCAGGACCGGAAGCGCGCCCGAAGGTCCGCGCCTGTCGTAGGCGATGCCAGCGACAGTCCGCTGCGTGTGGCTCATTGACCTCCTGGGATGGTGCTGTAAGAGCGGCGGCGGCCACGAGTCAACCGGCGCGATCAACCGAACGCAACAGTGTTTCCGACCCACCTGGGTGCTCTCGTTAGCCCGTTGCGGGTGATCCGAGCGGAGTCGGGGACTCGGCAAAGTCGCGCCCATGGGGCTGCGGGTGAATGTCGACAACTTCGCCCGGGCGGAGACGGACCGCGTGTTCGCGTCGATCTTGGCGGACAGCAGCGGCGTCAATCAGTGGATGCACGTTCGGACGCCGACGCCACTGGATCACCAGCCGGTGATCCGCATCGCGACACGCTGTACAGCGGCGCTGTCGTTGATATCACCGACGAATCGACACTGGCGCTGCCGGACGCTGCGGGCCGCTAAATCTCGGCGATCGTCGTCAACGAGGACCACTACGTCGTCCGGCTCTACCGACCAAGGAACGAGATCCTGGAAGGCACCTGGACCTTCCCTTCCATAGTCCCTGCGTAACCGCCTGCGCGGGCTCACGCGGGTCGGCAGGCCGAGGTCAGTCGGAGGTGGCGGCGACCGCCGCGAGAATCGCGTCGATCGAGGCCTGAGGCTGCGACACCATCGACACGTGCGAGGCAGCGACCTCGCTGGTCGTCGCGCTCGCCCGCTGTGCCATACGGCGCTGCGCGTCGGGTGGGATGATCCGGTCCTCGGTACCCACGACGGTCCAACTCGGCAGTGTCTTCCAGGCCGCGCTGAGCGACGGTGTCGTGTTTGCGCTTAGTGTGAGCGGCCGTTGCTCCGCCGCGATGAGCCGACGATCGGTCTCCGGCAGGTCTTGGGCAAAGGACGCGTGCACCGTCTCGGGCTTGAGGAACGCCTCGACGTCACCCTCGGGCGCCCCGGGATAGCCGGCGAGGTCGAGCACGGTCGTGGGATCAGGGACGTCCAATGCCGACCCGGACCCGGCGAGGATCGAGAACGTCGTCTCTCCCTCGTCCGGTGCGAACGCGTCGACGTAGACCAACGCCCTCACGTCGCCTCCCCCGGTCGCGGCGTTGGTGATGACAAAGCCGCCATAGGAGTGCCCCACCAGCACCACCGGACCGCTGGTGCGTTGTGCGAGGAACGACGCGATGTACGGTGCGTCGATCGAGACGCCGCGCAACAGGTTCGTCGGAGCGAACACAGTGAAGTCATCGTTCTGCAGATGCGATGCGACGGCGTTCCAGCTGGAGGCGTCGGCCCATGCGCCATGGACCAGAACAATCGTGGGTTTGGGCATCTCTTACTCCATCGGGTCGTCCGAGCACGATGACCACAGCGAAGATCGCGCGGTTGAGAGCATCCTTTCGCTGATTCCGCACAAGAGCATCACCCGCACCGTGTGAGTCTGCGCCGGGCACCGCAGACTTCCGGACGAGCGTGCGATCCGCCACCGAGCGGCGACGGCCCGCCGGATCTCCGGCGGGCCGTCGTGTTGTGGTGCTGTTCCGTTATTGTCCGGAGACTCGTTAGTGCGAGTCCGGGCTCGGGATGTACGCACCGGGCACCTGCGATGGAGCGTAGATCTTCGAGTCACCCGGGTAGGGCACCTTCCATTGGTGCGCCTGGTACCACGTGTATCGGTTCATCTGCTCCGGGTTCGCGTAGTCGGGGACCGCACCGTTGCCGGTGGTGTGCTGCTGGGCGATCCAGGTCTGCCAGGCAGTGGCGGTGGCCTGCTCGTTCGCGGGCACCGCGGTCCTCTGGGCCTCTGCCTTGTTCAGCGCCGTCGCCGCGGCGCCCGTGAGGCCCAGGGTGTCCAGGCCACAGGCCGGCGCGGTGGCGATGCCCTCGGTCAGCGGGATCTGGTCTGGTACCGCGGTGAACGGCATGTAGTTCGGCCTGTTGGTGAAGGCGTCGTACATCGGCGTGGCAGCGGCGACCTTCTCGTTCAGCGGCTGAGCGCCGAGGATCTGCTCGATCGTCCGGACCGCCGAGATCTGCGAATAGTAGCTGTCGATCACCTTGCCGTGCTGGGCCCAGGGGCTGATGACCTCGACCGGGGCGCGGTGGCCGTCGACGTGGTCGGCACCGTCCTGGCTGTCGTCCTCGAGGACGAAGATCGCGGAGTCCTTCCAGTACGGGCTGTGCGAGATCGTGTCGACGATCTGACCCTCGGCGAGATCACCGTCGGCCACCCCGGCCTCCGAGTCCGCCGGCCCACCGGTGTGGTCGCTGGAGAGCCACACCATGTTGAAGTTGGCCGGACCGTTCTGCTCGAAGTCCTGCTTCCAAATCTGGTAGCGGTAGATGTCCGGGATCGAGAGGTCGAACGGCGGGGACAGCGGGTCGGCGATCGCGTTCAGCGACGGGATCACCGAACCGTAGTTGCCCTTCAGAGCGGGGTCGGTCAGCTGGGCGGGGTCGCCGCCGTTCTCGACGCTCTTGCTCGCGCAGTAGTACTGCTGCCACGAACCAGAGGGCTTGCCCTCCATGTACTGGAACTCGCCGTAGTTCTTGGCCGTCGCGCCGGCGGACTCGACTGCGCTCCACAGGAAGCCCGAGCGCTGGTGCCCCAGCACGTCTTCCTCGGTGTCGTAGCTGCGCTGGTACTCACCCGCCGACGACTCGGTGTACTCGGGGTTGTCGCCCTGCATCAGCCAGTTGTGGCCCTCAGCGGAGTTCGTGCCGATGTCGTAGACGTTGTCGTAGAGACCGAACTGCTTGGCCAGGGCGTGCTGGTTCGGCGTGGTCTTCTCGCCGAACTGCGTCAGGGTCGGGTCGCCGTTGCCTTGAGGCATGTCGCCGAACACCTGGTCGTAGGTACGGTTCTCCTTGACGAGCAGGAAGACGTGCTTGATGGTCGACGGGTCACCGATGCGCGTCGGGACCGGGACAGCCGCGGCCTTGGAGCCCGAGGACTGCTGGACGTCGTTCTTGCCCCAGCCGTTCTGCGCGAAGACCGTGTCCGTGTACTTGCCGGCGATGTCCTTGTCGCTCGGGAGCGTGAAGCGGGTCAGCGATGCAGTGGTGCTGTGTGTGTCGTGGCCGGTCACGGGGACGGTTCCCTGTCCCTTGTAGGTCGTGATGGCGGGGCCGCGTGCGTCGATGCCGCGGGTATTGGTGACGACGATCTGGTCGCCGATGGTCGCCACGGTCGCCGGGAAGTAGTCCGTCGGCAGGAGGCCGATGTCGTTCACCGGCTGCTGTGGGTCGCCGTTGTACTGATAGATGGCGACGGCGTTCGCGCGGCCGAGGGTGACCAGTAGGTGGCCGTCGTTCGTCATGGCGATGCTGTCGGGCTCGTACCCGACGTTCGACGACGGCCACGGCCGGGTCTCGATCGTCTGCACGACCTGGTCCTTCGTCGTGTCGATGACCGAGACGGTGTCGCTGTTCGTATTGGCGACGAACAACGCGTTGTCCTTGACGTACATCGCGGTCGGGTGCAGGCCGACAGCGATGGATCCGACCGCCGCGGACGGGTTGGAGGTGTCGATGACGCTGACGGTTCCGGTCGTCGACGTGCCGAGGTACCCGTCGGCGGGCACCTGGGTGCCGTAGGAGCCCATGGTCGTGTCGCGGGACTGGGCCTGGCGGCCACCCTCGTCGCTCACGTAGAGCTTGCTGCCGACGAAGGCGAGCTCACGAGGCGCGATGCCGACGTTCCACGTCTGCTCGACCGCACCGGTGTTGGGATCGAACGCCACGACCGTGTTCTGTCCGTTGATGGCCGCGTACAGGGTGGACCCGTCGGGCGAGAACCTGGTCTGGCCCACCAGGGCGGAGTGGCCGTTCACCTTTGGGATCGAGATGCGGGTCGGCGTACCTAGGGTGCCGTCCGCGTTGACGGGGAATCGGCTCAGCGCGTCCTGCTCCGGAAGCCAGAGGAACTTGCCGTCCGGCGAGTACGTCGGACCTTCCTGTCCGACGGTGCCGTCGGACAGCCTCTGGTTGATCGCGGATGCGGTCCCGACCGTCCAGATGAGCTTGTAGCTCTGCAGGTCGAAGATCTGCAGGACCACCGACTTGTCGGCGCTGGTCGCTGCGAGGAATCGCCCGTCCGGGCTGACCGTCGAGCCCATGAACTTTCCGAACTGGGTCATCAGGCGGTCACCGATCGGCTGGATGATCTGGTCGTCGGAAACCTGGAGCCCGTTGCGGTACTGCGTACCGACCTGGTTGTCGCCGAAGACTACCGTGGTGCCGAAGGCCATTCCCCCGCCGACGGCGAGGACGCCAGCGGTAGCGCCTATGACTATGCGCAGCCGGCGGCCGGTCCAGTACGGGATCCTGAGACGGACTCCCGACACTTCTCGGCGTAGTCGCGTGACTTGCATACCTATCCCTTCGATGTGGGGGCTAGCAGATCGACCACACCGTCGAACTGCCAAAGGGGGTTGGGTGCATCACCGGTCGAGGTATGGACCTGGAAGAAGCCGTTGACTTCTTGGGGCCCGTCACCATCGGCCTTGTACCGCCCGTCCGGGGTGACGTCGAGCTGGTAGATGGCCTGACCGGTGGCTGTGGAGCCGGGGAGGTGCCACGACACGACACATCGCCAGTCGTTGCCGGCTCCGTGATCCGCGACCAGGGATCCCCCCTTGTCGCAGGCGGCGCCGCTCGAAAGCTGCGCCTCCGTGACGTTCGGACGATGCAGCTCTCCGGTCTGCATGACGTACAGATGGGCGAACGCCGTCGCGAGGGAGCGGTCCAACTTGGCTTTGTCGATCCCGGAGCCCGAGACCGGGGTCGCGACGGCGATCACCCCGACGGTAACCGCGAGCAGCGCCGCCAGTGGCAGCGCCGCCTGCACCAGAACGCGGCGGCCGACCCCGTCATACGCCGCGTCGGTGAAGTCGCGGCGCATGAACAGCACGTAGGCCAGCGCGGTGGCGGTCACCGCCCAGGCGAGGCTGACGACGACGCCGACGACAAGGGGCCCGATCTGGGCGGGGTCGGTGAACAGGCCGCGCCAGGCGATGAAGGCGTAGCTCGGCAGGGCGACGCGCACCACGACGGGTAGCGGAAGCAGTTGCGCAAGCTGCAGCACTATTGCGAGAAGCGCCGGCACTACCAGCCCCATGGGAGAACGGCCGAGCGCCACCGAGCCGAGCAGCCCGACCGCCGCGAACGCCAGGGTCGGCGCCAGCACGCTGGCCCATGCGAGCAGCACGGTGCCGGCCGCGTGCGCCGGCGCGAGGAGTTGGCCGTCCAGGCCTACGAGCGGCCGATTCCCGACGGCGGCCAGTCCGCCGACGATGCCCGATGCGGCCAGCCCAGCCAGGAGCAGCAGGATGACGGTGAGGCTCGCCAGCGCCTTTGCCGCAAAAATTCGCCGTGGTGACCGCACGGCCACGAGCAGGTGTCGCCACGTGCCGAGCCGGTCCTCCGCGGCGAAGACGTCCCCGGCGACCAGGGAGGTCACGAGCGGCAGTACATAGCTGCACGAGAACGACAGGACCACCAACGGTCCCGCCCAGCCGGTCTGACTCATCCAGCGGCCGAAGACCGTGTCGGCCGGTAGCGAGCTCTGCTGACTGATGACGGCCACGAGCAGGGCCGGGCCGGCCCAGCAGGCCAGGATCAGCAAGCGGATCCGCCACTGGGCCAGCAGCTTGACCAGCTCGAATCGGCAGCTGCGCCGAACGGGCGCCGGGCGTGCTCCAACCCTCGGTAGCGCGACGGCTACGGCAGTCATAGGTCCTCGTCCTCACCGGGTGCGTTCGCGGCGTCCGTCAGGGCCAGGAAGGCCGCTTCGAGCGGCGCGACAACCGGCGCCAACTCGCGCACCGCCACGCCGGCACCGACCAGGCGCGTGACCAGGTCGTCCAGGGCCGGCACCGCAGCACGGACGACGAGCGCCTCTGCATCGTGACGCCGGAGCAGATCGTCGTCCGAGAGAAGGCGCAGCTCCGGCGTCTCGGCCGCGACTCGCCGGGCCGCGGCGGGATCCGAGGTACGCAACCGGTAATCCAGCTCGTCGGTCTCGGCGGCGAGCTTGCCGATCGGGCCGGAGAAAACCACCCGACCGGTGGCGAGGATGGTGACCTCGCTGCACAGCGCGGCTAGGTCGTCCATGCGGTGGCTGGATAGGACGACCGAGGTTCCGCCAGCCGCCAGCCCGGTGAGCACCCGGTGCACCTGGCGGGTGCCGGCAGGATCAAGGCCGTTGGCCGGCTCGTCGAGCACCAGCAGCCGGGGCCTGGTCAGCAGCGCCGCGGCAAGCCCGAGACGCTGACGCATGCCGAGAGAGAAGCCACGAACACGGTCGTCCGCGACAGCGCTGAGCCCGACCTGCTCCAGCGCGTCGCCGATTCCGTCGAAGCCGCCGCCGCGCAAGCGGGCCATCGCGGCGAGGTTCTGGCGAGCGGTCAGCGAGGGATACAGGCCCGGCCCGTCCACGAACCCCGCGACCCCGTCGGGGAGAGCGAGCGTCCTGTGCATCGGACTGCCGAGGATCTCCAGGTCGCCGCCGTCGGCCACCGCCAGCCCGAGGAGCAGTCCCAGCAGCGTTGTCTTCCCGGCCCCGTTCGGCCCGACCAGACCATGCACCTGGCCTTCCGCGATGTCGAGGTCTACGCCGTCGAGGGCTACGACCTCGCCGAAGAACTTGCTGATCCCGCGCGCACGGACTGCAGGCTTTTCATGCATTTCGATCCTCTGATCGGGTCTGCGGCATGAGCAACGTATCGGCGTTCTGTGGCGTCGACAGGGCTGCCAGTCGAACCTTGGGTTAACGACGTGCGACGCTGCGCGAGCGCCGCGGGCGACCTCATGTCGGTGTTCAGCCGCGGCTAGGCCGTTATCAACGATTTGCGCCCGGCTATTCGCGGGCTCCGGCCGCCGTCAGCTCGCCAGCTGCGGAGCCGGCGTCGTCGGTCGGGAGCAGGAAGTCGAGCAGACCATCAAAGTAGATCGCCTGATCGTCGTAGAGCGCGAGATGGCTGCCGTTCGGACAGTGCAGATAGCGTCCCCGAGGCAGGCGTTCGGACATCATGCGAAGGTGGTCGGGATCCATCGTGTCGTGCGTGGCACCTATGACCAGGGTCGGCACGTCGATGCTGGCGAGGTCGGCGGTGCGGTCCCAGTCGGCAAGCGTCGCGTCCGCGCTGATACCCAGTTCGCTGGGCCCTTGCATCTTCCGGTAGATCACCGGATTGATGTGATTGAACCCGCGTTGCACTGGATCTGGCCACGCCTCGGGGGGCATCCGGAGCACGTGATGGACGTAGTGCTGCTCGGTCAGCAGTTGCATGTAGCGCGGGTTGTCGACATCCCCGTCTGCTTCCAGCTGTTTGATCGCCGCGAGCTTGTCCTGGTCCATCTGCGGCATCAGCACGCGCTCGGCGTAGGCGTTGTACGCCGGGACGCTCGCCATCATGTTCGAGATCACGAGGCCCCGCAGCTGCAGGCCGTGGCGCAGGGCGTACTCGATGGCCAGGATGGCGGCCCCAGGACTGGCCGTAGAGGACGAAGTTACGGCGCTCAAGGCCCAGCGCGGCCCGGACCTGCTCGACCTCGTCAACGAACCGCGCGGTATCCCACAGCGACTCGTCGTCGGGCTGGTCGCTGCGGCCGGAGCCCAGCTGGTCGTAGAAGTAGTACTCGATGCCCGCCGCCGGGAGGTAGCTGTCGACAGCCTCGAGATATTCGTGCGTCGATCCTGGGCCCCCGTGCAACAGCAGCACCTTCAGGTCGGGGTTGTTGCCGATCCGCTTCGTCCACACCCGGTGCAGCCCCGACGGCGTCTCGATCGGATCATCCGAGCCCCGCCGCTGACAACGTCCTCGCGTCCGGAGTAGTCCAGACAATCGGTGATCACGGCTCGTGAAAGCACCGACGAATCGTTGCACGACACTCGCCACGGCTCACCCCTTGAGGCGATCGAGTGATGCCCGAGACCTGCGCACCGTTTGATCGCTGAGCTGCGCAGCCACCGGGCGCCGTCATTCACATATCGCGACACCGAGCCGTCGTTACGCGCGGCTGCACGGCTCCCGAGGTGTCACTCAGATGGATCTTCATCCCGAGTCGGCGACGCCGCTTAACAACGATCGCTCGTGCCTGAGCGTGCATGGCCGGTGCCGTGGATCGCGTCGCGCCGACGCACGGCCCGAACACCTGGACCGAAATGCTGCGCTGGCGGCCGAGCGGTGGCCCCGTTCGTCGAGCCGGCCGCGCAGGGCGACGGGCGCTCCGTCCGAGGCCCGCCACCGCTCGGTTGTTGGCGATGATGTGCTTGCACATGACATTGCTGCCGGAGCGTCGGTGCTTATGCCCTGGCGAACGGCCCCGGTGCGGGCGTACTTGTTGCCATGGCCGCTCGTGATGATCCGGTGAGGATCCGGGGAATGTTCCCGCCGTCGCCGCGACTAGACGTGCGATAGTTGCACCGAAAGTGCCTTCCGCTGCGGTGAATATCAGAGCTTTGACAACCCTGATTCCTCCTGCACGGAAGGCACCTCCTCGTGATCAACGCGTCGTGATCGACCGCCTGCCCACGGATTCAGGCCTGGGCTAGGGCGAGAGCGCGGCGCAGAACCCGGCCAGATTCGTTGCGCTTCCCCAGTCGGACGTGATGGTGAAATCCGGGAAGCCGTGAGCGGCGAAGTTCACCCGACCGGCGCTTTGGAAGACGCTTCCTTCTGGCAACGGAACCCTTTCGATGACGCCGTCCGCGTATAGCTGTGTGATATTGCCACTGCTGTCGAAGTCGGCCACGAGGTTGACTGTGTACGGGAGGCCGGTCAGCGACTTCGCATTCGCTGTGAATGTGTCCTGCTCGTTGGCCTGGGCACTTTCCCTGATAAGCATACCGCTCTTATCGAAGAAGAACCTGTCGGTCTCGCTCACCGTGAAATCGACCGTGATCGGGAATGAGCAGGCGCCAGTCAGCACGGTCGTCGCGAAAGTTGTCTTATGCGTGATGACCGGTTGATCTGCGGTCGCCATAGGCGCGAAGACGACGGCTAGGCCGATCGTAGTGCCGAAGACGACAAGGGGGGCCGTCAATCGCTTCATCTAATCCTCTCCTCCAGAGGTAGCTGTCACAAACAAACGCCGCATCAGCGGCTACCCATACGACGAGGAACCGTAAGCGCATCCACTCCTTTGCGCTGCTTGAACGCTGGTCCGGCATCGGATCAGGCTGGGGGTAGTCGCTAGCTCAAGATGATCGAATTCGACGCTGGTTGCATTCACGGGGGCCCAGGGCGTATTCGCCGGAGGTTGGCGCATGTTCGGCCCCCACACCCGATAACCTACGATTTCCTCGTACGTTCCGCGGCGCGATCGCGAGCTTTCACAATTTCGACCCTTCTATCACTGCCCGCGGGTGCGATGGCCTGGCTACGATCCTGTGGCCGGCGAACCACGCCGGCAAGCTTTTACAGGATCTCGTAAATGTGCTGGCCCGTGCTACGGGATGGTCTTACGCGCTGAGCATGTCGACCAGTTCGTGCCCGCGGGAGGTGCGACTGACCCAGACCGACTTTCCGTGCCGCTCTCGCAAGATCAGGCCGGTGGCCTCGAGCTGGTCGCAGTGATAGCTGGTCACGCGCGGACTACACCCCACCGCGGCAGCGAGCTGCCCCATGCTGACCGGTCCGTCTACCGTGCGCAACACGTGGGCCCGCATACGGCCCAGCATCCGACACAGCGGATCCCCAGCCAGATCCATGACTGTCGCCCCACGCTCGCCCAGACCCGCCTGCCCAGGCACCGGGTAAGCGACATAGAAGATGTCGGGCAAGTCGATCCCGACCCGACCCGATAGACCGGCGATCGTCGGGACCAGAACCAGGCGCCGCCCGCCAAGCTCGTCCGTGACCTCGCGGGTGGACGGCACCCAGAACTCGCCGTCCTCGTAATGCATCCGCGGATGCAGCGCATTCAACAGCACGTCGGTGCAGCCCCGCACCACCGCCGCACCGACCCGGCGCGCCTCCAGGTCGAGCAGCGGCTGCGCGCGTCGCCACCTCGGCGACACCACCGACCAGGCATCCACCGTTGCCGAGGCATACGAATCCAACCAGCGACGCGGCTGATCGGCTGCCGGGCGCCACATCGGCGGCAGCTCTGACCCGAATGTGCGCGTCAAATCCTCGACCACCATGTCATCGGATAGATCGCGCAGTCGCTGCACTTGGTCATCGACCGACACGTCAACGGACGGCGGAATCGGCGTCGCCGCAACATCGGGAAATACCCCGGGCGCCGAGGCCAGCACCGAGGCCAGCGCGAAGCGCCCAGCCGGACGCACCGACGCTCGCGCGGCGCGTGCCGTCCGCCCGACCGCGGACGAGGATGGTGCAGTCAACAACGAGACCAGCGACAGGTGCGGCGCGTTCACCAGCGCCAGATTCACCGCACCGGCATCCCCGACCCGCAGCCGGTATCGGTACCGGCCACCAGCGGTCACCCGGCACCCCCATCGACAAGCCGTCCGGACATCTCACCCGCCCACACCCGTCGCGGATCCAACAAGCCACCGGTCATGATCTACGCGGACACCGCGGTGATAAGACGCGACGGCGTCTGACAATGGCATCGACGCAAGGAAGTTGGCCGGATCTCACCGGTACCACAGAACGATCAGCGACGGACGGCAGCGTGTTCCGCGCCGCCTGAAGCAGCATTCCGGCACACTAACGCCACACCGTGCCACCGGCAACCAGCTGCCGACACCCGGGCTGTCAACGAGTGCCGAAGCGTGATGACCCCCCTTCTCAGCGGCCGCTGTGCGTCCAGAGCGTCAGTACCGCCTACAGGCACTGAGGACCATGATGACGGCCTGCGCCAGTGGCGCTGGCGATGTGGGGTCAGGACTGGGGTTCCCCGCTAGTGACGGTGCCCGCCGGGGTCGCAGGCTTGTCGGGCCGGCGCGGAGCCGGCGAATCCAAGCCAACCCGGCCGTCGCGATACATCGTGCCGACAGATCGACTCGATCAGCGCGGTGGCTGGACAACAGCAGTTGTGGAGGGAACCAGCAATGCGCACGAAATACCTGGTGGTGCTGGTCGGCGGGGTAGTGATCGCCGCCGGCCTGGCCGCACCCGCACCCGCACCGGCACCGGCACCGGCACTGGTAACGGGTACAACCCCATCCGTGATCACCGGCGTGGAGCGGGTGGAGCAGCCGTCGGCCAGCAACTCGAACGCTGCCAAAAGCGTGACCGTCCAATGCCCGGGCACGAAGAAGGTCATCAATGCCAGCGGCTACGTCACCGGCGGCAGCACCAAGGTGCTGCTCGACCAGGCGACGCCGAGCGCCGACCTCACCGAGGTGACGGTGAGCGCGAAGGAGACCGACCCGTATACGGCCAACTGGACGGTGATCGCGGTCGCAAGCTGTGCCGACCCGCCCTCGGGCCTGACCCGCACAGAACAAATCGGTCTTGTCAATGACTCAACCTCGCCCAAGACCACGACAGTGGGCTGCGCCGACTCGACCCAGATCGTGTTGGGCACCGGGTTCGACATCATCGGTGGCGCCGGTGAGGTCGGGGTGTACTCGGTCGAGCCGATCGTCGACGCCGCCGGCCGGGCATTCAATGTGGATGTGAGCGCGACGGAGATAGACGCAGCCTCCTTCAACTGGCGGGTCGATGCCTATGACATCTGTGCCGACGCCACCTTTCCCGAGCAGGTCGTCTACGCCGACGGCGGGACGACATCGGACGCGGGGGTCGGGGTCACTGTGTACTGCCCTTACGGCAGTGCCGCAGTGGGCACTGGTTACGCCGTCGACGATGCGATCGGCGAGATCATCGTCAACTCGATCGACCCAGGCACCGGAAGCACAACGACCGGTAGCTCGGTGTTTGCGTACGAGGAGGACGGTACGTACTCCATTTGGCATCCACGCGCCTACGCCATCTGCGCTAACAGATAACCCGAGGCAAGAGGACCCGCTTGGCGCTACCGGTGCGGGGACCACTCATGCGGTGGTCCCCGCACTCGCGTGCCACCGGGCGACGTGGCCCCGGCCGATGGCCGCGCGCAGAGGACCGTTACGGCCGGTCACCCGTAACCGCCGCACCCCGATGTTTGCGCCGCTCAGCTGACACGAGATCCGATAAGGCACGACCTCGGCCGGTACTGGGGTCCGCGACCGCGTATCAGAGGGCGCTGCCCGCCCTCTTCCTCCTCATGACCGCCTGCGTGTCCGCCCGCCCGGACGACTTGTGCTCGACAACCGACCCGGTGTCGGGCCGGCTGGTGGAATGCGGTCACATCGAGGACATCGTCTCGGCGCTCCGCGACGGTCCCCGGCTGATGGTCCTTTCGGGCGAGGCAGGGATCGGCAAGACGACCCTGTGGCAGTACGGGGTGGCCCGCTGCCGCGCGGCCGGAGCGATCGTGCTGCAGACACGCCCTGGACCGGAAGACCGCGATGGGGCCGGCCAGGGGCTGCTCGACCTGTTCGTCGGCGTCGAGCACGATGACGCCGTCGCGGTCGACGGGCCCGCGGTCGGGTCGGTTTTCGATCGGATGCGCGCGATCCTCGTCCGTGTCCGAGAACTCGCCGAGACAGCTCCGGTGGTGTTGGCGGTGGATGACTTGCCGTTCCTGGACGACCTGACGGCCCGGACATTGCGGTTCGTCTTCCGCCGGCTGGTCGCCGAGCCGGTATCGCTGCTGGCGACTGCGTGCACGTGGAGCCCGGTGACGCCGCCGACCCCGGTTCCGGACCTCGGTCGAGCGCCGGAGTTGCTGCGGGTGCCCCCGCTGACCGCTACGGAAGTGCGACGCATGATCCGGGCCGCCGCTCCTACCCTCCCCATCCCGGCTGCTGACCGGCTAGCCGAGCACGCGCACGGCAACCCGTTCTTCGCGCTCGAGCTCGCCCGCTCGGTCGGCGAGCCGGGGGCGAGCGTTGTGCAAACGTGCGTGTCCCCGCTCGCCGCGCTAAGAGACCGCGTCGACAAGCTGCCGCGCGACACGCGTCAGCTGGCTCGCCTTCTCGCCGTCGCTGGCGCCACCCCACTGGGCGTGCTGGGCTCGGCCACCGGTGTGACCGACCCCGAGAAGGCGCTGCGTGTGGGGATGTCGTCCGGCGTCCTGGCCCTCGACCGGGACTTCGTCGTCCGCTTCGCCCATCCACTCGTAGCCGCAGCTGTCCTGCGGGACATACACGCTCTTGACGAGGCTGCTCTGCACGCCGCCCTCGCATCGGTCGTCACCGATCCCGACCGCCACGCCTATCACCGGGCCCGAGCTCACCTCGACGCCGATGAGGAGTCGGCTGCGCTGGCCGAGGAGTCCGCGATGCGCCTGGCAGGCCGAGGTGCGCCGCGTACCGCCGCCGAGACGCTAGCCGAGAGCGTCCGGCTCACCCCAGGCGAAAACCTGTCCGCACGGGTCCGGCGCACTGTGGCGCTGATGGTGCAGCACGCGTGTGCCGGCGATCTGCCCGCCGGGTTGGGGCTGGCCGACTCGCTGCTCGACGACCTGCAGCCCGGGCCACTGCGGGCGGAGGTCGTCGCCGCTCGGGTCGTACTCGACTCCCGCCAGGCCGAAAGCTATGTGCGGGCCGCACTGAAAGGTGTCACCGGCGCTGATCGGCGCTCAAGGCTGTTGCGAGGACGCCTGCTCGGGCTGCTCGGCTGGCTCGTGGGCTTACACGGTGGTCGGGTGGCGGTAGGGCTCCGGCACACGCACGCCGCGCTGGAGACGGGCCGCCAAGTCGACGACCCGGTGCTCGTCGCGCAGGCTGCGTCGACCCTCTCCACGGAGTCGCTACTTGCGGGGGACCGGGCGGACGGGTTAATCGAGGAGGCACGACGCTGCGAGGCATCGGTCGTGGAATCGCAGCTGGCCCTATGGCCGCTCGTGCTTCACGGGCGCCAACAGCTGTGGGACGGCTATCTCGTCCAGGCGCGCACGAACTTCGAAGCGATGGACCGCCGTGCACGGGACCGGGGAACGGAGCACCAGCGCAGCTACCGATGCTGCGATCTGGCGCAGGTGGCGCTGGCCGCCGGGGATCTTGCTGTCGCGGCCCGCTACGTCGAAGAGGGCCTGGAAGCTGCTGGCGACAGCGGCGACGAGCGCGCCTTGTCCTGGCTGGCCTACCCGGCAGGTTTGCTCGCAGCATGGCGCGGCGACGAGGGTACCGCCGAGGACTACGCCCAACGGCTGGCGTGGTGGGCCGACCTCGTGGACGAGCGCCGACGGAAGGCGATGGCCGGCCATGTGCGCGCAGTGCTGGCGGCGGCCCGCCAGGACTGGGCCGCCGGTCTCGAGCACACGTGCCGATCCCAGCAGGTACTCGACGACCTGGGCATCGCCCACCCGGGTGCGGTTCCGGTCCTGCCCTTGGCGATCCAGCTGGCAAGCCTTGCCGGGGCAGGCGGCGTCATGACTGATTTGGCCCGGCGCCTCATCGAACAGGCCGCGTCTGTGCGCTCCCCCTGGTCCTGCGCGCACTCCCTCGCGGCGCGTGGGTTTTCGGCGTTGACAGAGGCCCAACCCGATGCCTTCGAGTTGCTGCTGGAGGCCCAAGATATGTTGCGCAGGCTCGGCTACAAGCTGGACGCGGCAAGGGTCTCGTGTGGTGTGCTGGCTGCGGCCGTGCGCGGCGGGCAGCGGGCTCGGGCGCTCACCGTCGGAGAGGAGAGCTTGGCGTTTCTGGCTGAGCAACGGGTGGCCGGCTGGGACGCGCACGGGACTGACCTGCTACGCCGCCTGTGCAGAGGAGGCGAGGGCGAACTAACCGAGACTGAGCATCAAGTCGCCGAGCTGGTATCGGCCGGACACCGGAACCGGGAGATCGCCGGCCGACTGTTCGTCAGCGAGTCAACCGTCGAGGCACACCTGACCCGGATCTACCGGAAGCTCGGCTTGCGCAACCGCGCCGAGCTGACGCGGCTAATGCTGCCGGTGCCGACCTGACGATGCGGTCGAGGAAGATCGCGGACAGCAGCGTGCCCATGGGCGCTGTCCGCGAGCGGGACGGCTATTGCGCCCAAACGTCGTCGACGGGTTTGTAGCCAAGCTGCCGCATCGTTGCCTCAAGATCGGCCGCCCGATAGCGGTTGGCGGATAGGCCGTTGGCGACGAAGAATCCGGTGAATTCACTCTCGACCGCGGCGCGGACGAGCTCAGCCGCATCCCGCGGGCTCAACCACGCCGACACCTCCCGCGCCGCCACGGTTTGCACATCCGGGCGCAGCTCCGCAAAGTACCCGATCCGCAAAGCGACCACCGACGTCGTCGTGGTAGCCGCGATCCACGCGCCCAATGCTTCGGCCCACGCTTTGGTGGCGCCGTACAGGTTTCCCGGCCGCGGTTGATCGTCGCTGCGCGACTGAGTCCCATAGGGCACACCCGACATGGAGTGCAGGCTGCTGGCCAGCACGAGACGGCGCACGCCACAATCGGCTGCAGCCTGGGCGACGTTGTACGCGCCCACAACGTTGGTGGGCAGGAGTAGCTGCCAGGAGGCCGCGGGCTCGGGAATAGCGGCGAGATGAACCACAGCGTCGACGCCGGTGAAAGCACGACGGCACGCCTGAAGGTCACGCACGTCGAGTGCCCCCAGACGTTCATCGGCGGTAAGGTTCGTTCCCCGGACGATCCAGTGCGCCGGCAGCAAAGAGACGATCGCACGTCCGATCCGTCCGGCAGCGCCAGTCAATGTGACACGAGGGCTCGACCGGTCCACGGCGAGCACGCTACCGAACGATCAACACCGAGATCGCGGAGAGAGACACCGTCACCCGCTCCACCTTCCCTGGCGCACGTCGGCGATCATGAGGGTACCCGCCGTCAACCGCCGCCCGGCGTTCGTGTGCGTACAGCCGATGGGTTGGAGCAGGGGCAGAGCCGTTCGAGCCTTTTCAGTAGGGACTTTCGGTTCTCGTGCGCCGGTGTGCCTGCTGGCACGCTCGGTGGGTTGGGAGCCGGTGGTCGGGAGGCGGCAATGGGCGATGATTGTGGCGTGCTCAACTGGGGTTCCGCGGTGAGTCGGGGCTCGCGAGGCAGTACCTGGCTTCCGCCGAAGCCGGTTATTCATGCCGCGTGGAGGGCGCATCGTGGGCTGTACCGACTGACGCACGGCCGCCGTGGGCTCCGCGAGCCGACACCTGACCGGTGGGGCACGATGGTGCTGACGGCCACCGGTCGCCGGACTGGTGCGCCGCGTAGCGTGATTCTGGCGTTTATCGAAGACGGGCCGGATCTGGTCACCCTGGCCATGAACGGCTGGGATCGCGCCGAGCCGGCGTGGTGGCTCAACCTCCAGCATGATCGGCACGCCACCGTGGTCCTGCCCGACGGGTGGTCCCGAGAGGTGACCGCGCATGAAGCGCGAGACGCTGAGCGAGATCGGCTCTGGGCGCGGTATACGCGCGTCACGCCGCATCTGGACGACTGGGCCGCCCGGCGTGGCTCGACGACCGCCGTCGTGGTCCTAGAGCCGCGCAGCCTTCACCGATCACCTTGAGCGGGGCGCCTGTTCAAGGCGGCGATCCGGCTCCAGGGTCGGACCACGGTTCATCCCGCTCCGGCAAGATCGTTGCTCGGCGCGAATTCCATCACGCGCGCCACGCCCAGCTCGTCGAGGAACGTGCGGTCGTGGCTGGCGACGAGGAGGGCTCCACGGTAGGCAGACAGCGCCGATACGAGGGCGTTGTATGAGGCGAAGTCGAGGTTGTTGGTCGGTTCGTCGAGCAGCAGCAGCTGAGCCGGCGGGTCTGCCAGCAGCACCATGGCGAGCGCGGCACGGAATCGTTCTCCACCCGACAGCCCGTCCGCCAACCGGTCGGCCGCATTGCCGCGGAACAGGAATCGGGCCAGCTGCGCCCGGACCGCGTTGGGCGATACGCCGGGCGATCGTCTCAATACGTTGTCGTAGACGCTCAGCTCGCCGTCGAGGACGTCGATCCGCTGCGGCAGCAACCGTGCCCGCACTCGCAAATCGACGATGCCCGACGCAGGCGCGATCAGGCCGGCGAGCGTGTGCAACATCGTGGTCTTGCCGGACCCGTTCGGCCCAACCACCGCAATCCGCTCCGGGCCGACGACGTCGAGGCTGACCTCCGTACCGGTGCGCAGCACCAGGTCGTGCGTGGTGAGGACAATCCGGGCGGCCGGTACCTCGGTGGCGGGAAGGTCGACGTGGATCGAGCGGGCCTCGCGCAATCGCGACTGCGCGTCTTCGAACCGGGTCTGTGCGGCGTCTAGCCGGTCTTCGTGGGTTCGGCGGTAGGCGGCCGCCGATTCCTGGGCGGAGCGCCTGCGGAGCTTCATCACTGCGCGCGGCTCCCGCTTGTTGGCATACATCTTGGCGGCGTAGCGCTTGCGCCGGGCGAGAGTCCGCTCTGCGTCGACCCGGTCAGCCTGCTGACGGCGTAGCTCGGCGCGCGCGGTGGTCACGGCCTGTTTCGCGGCCTCCTGTTCTGCGGCAACCTGCTCGGCGTACGCCCGGTAGCCGCCGCCGTACCACCGCACCTCGCCGCCGCGCACGTCACCGATCCGGTCTAGACGTTCGAGCAACTCGCGGTCGTGGCTCACCGCCAGAAGTGGGTGCGGCCAGGCAGCAACCATGTCGTAGAGCCGCACCCGCGCGTCGGCATCGAGGTTGTTGGTCGGCTCGTCCAGCAGCAACACGTCCGGCTCGCGGATCAGCAACCGCGCGAGCCCCAGCTGCGTGACCTCGCCGCCGGACAGCTGACCCACCCGCCGGCTGAGGGCGTCAGCGGGTAGGCCCAGCCGGAACAACGCGGCCAGCGCCCTGTGCTCGACGTCCCAGTCGTCGCCGATGACATCGAAATATTCCGGGTCCGCAGCGCCGCGATCGACAGCGCGGATCGCCTCCACAACCCGGGCGATGCCCAGAAACTCGGCCACCCCCAGATCGGCATCGAGAGTCAGGTCCTGGGGCAGGTAGCCGACCTCGCCGGAAACCAAGATGTGCCCGCTCGCTGGAGCAAGTTCGCCGGAGATCAGCCGGAGCAGCGTCGACTTACCGGCGCCACTAAGCCCGACGAGGCCGCAGCGCTCAGCCGGCACCAGCAGGTCCAACTCGGAAAAGACGGGGGTGCCGTCGGACCAGGCGAAGCTGACGGACGACAGACTGATCGCGAGATTAGACATGCGTGAAGCTCCCAAGCGGACGGAGGTCGGGTAACGGACGACCTCAGAACTTCACGACTAGCCTCTCGCTCGGGACCGGAGAAGCTCACCGTAGATAGACCGCCTGGCTCGCGCAAACGAATACCCCGATCGGGACCGTGCCGGCAGCTCACGTTGGCGAAGGCTTGCCGGGTGCAGTCGCTTTGGCGATCAGCAGATTGGCAGGTTGGGATCCGTGGTTGAGATCGTCCCCCGTGTGGCGTGGAATCATGACTCTCGTGAGTCAGCGCAGCGGGACGGCGACGATTCGATTCGAGGCGACGCTCTGCTCCATCGATACGTCGAGCATCGTGCGCTTACCGGAGGAGGCGAGCCGGCGTCTGCCGTCGCGCGGGCAGGTGGCAGTTCAGGGATCGATCAATGGCTCCGGCTTCCGGACGGTGCTGGAGCCGGACGGTTTGAAGGGCCACTGGATGAAAGTTGATCAGGAACTGCGACAAGCCGCTGACATCGGTGACGGCGACCGCGTCAGCGTCGCCATCGAGGCAACTCGAGACTGGCCGGAGCCGGACGTGCCACCTGACCTGGCAGCAGCTCTGAGGCTCGCGCCGCAGAAGATTCGAGACATGTGGAACGGGATCACGCCGATGGCGCGCTGGGAGTGGGTGCGGTGGGTCAACGCGACCGCGAGTCCTGTTACGCGCGAGCGGCGAGTCGAAGTGAGCATCTCCAAGATGAACAACGGCAAGCGGCGGCCGTGCTGCTTTGACCTCTCCGCATGCACCGACCCGGCGCTGTCCAAGAACGGCAAGCTTCGCGGGGCGGCCTAACGGCGGATCGTCCGCGTTCAGGGCATCCACCAGCCAAAGCTCCGACGACGTCGTACACATCAGTTCGCGTGGATCACGGTCGGCAGATCGCCTTTCTCGGTCACCTCGCACCCGTTCTCGATCTGCTCGAGCGCCGAGGCGAACGGCAGTGTCGAGATCGCGATCAAGGCCGATGGGGACTTCAGTTCCCGACGTACGTCCCGTCGTCTTGTTCGCCGGCAATCGCAACTGGGACAGCATCATCTTCTGCAACAGCATCGCCGAGTTGACCGCTCGGCTCAAATGTGAAGGTGGTGCACGTGCTTGAGGAGCCGCCGGATTGGACGGCAGAAACGGGGTACCTGACCGCGGAAATCTCGCCCGTCACCTACCGGGGGGCTTTCAGCGATTCCAGTTCTTCGCCTGCGGTCCGAACGCGATGCTCGATGCCGTCGAGAGGGCGCTTGTCCAGATCGGTACGCCGGCCGACCGGATCCACACCGAACGATTCGACTGGGTCTGATGTAGTTCAGCCTAGTACGGCAGTTGTAGATCGTGACCTTCGTTGCTGTTGAGGCGTTCGGCGGCGTGGCGGGGGTGATGGGTGCGG
>DASXSF010000154.1:0-1786 GCA_036506155.1 Jatrophihabitantaceae bacterium | reverse complement strand
TAGCGCCCATCGCAGCGCGCGACGCGACAGCTTCGCCCGCGGCTCGGCGGCCCGGCTGGTGTCCTGGCGCCACACATGCCCACAGCCGGTGCAGCGATAGCGGCGGATCGTGATCAGCAGCGTCGTCGGGCTCCACCCCAGCGGCTCGTGCGCCGGCCGCCGGGTCACGCTGTCGCGCGGCGCAGCCTCGCATCCACAGCGGCGACACCACCGGGCGAACTCGTCGGTCTCGACGACCCGGCAGGCCAACACCGCACGACCGGGCTCGAGCCGTTGACCCACGACCTGCAGGCCGAGTTCGTCAAGACGGCAGAACGAGCCCAGGTCAGGGCGCACGAAGGTAGCGTGAGACATGTCGCGCCCATCGGCGTGATGGGGGCGTCAGCGCCAGAATTCGGTGAGCTGCTCGGCAAGGGCTCTGCCTTGGTTGTAACCAGCTCGAGCGGCGGGCGGACGCAGCGACAGATCCATCGCATTGGCGCCGAACATGTGCTCGGAGTTGCTGTCCGGGAAGATCGTTTCGACTCTGCCGCCGCGTGCGCGTAGTTCGTCGACCTGTGCTGCAAGATGCATGCCCCACTCCAACGGCGTCCGTGTTCTGCCGCCGAATGGTGACAGCACCAGCACCCGCTTGTATCCGGCTGCCAGATCGGCATTCTCGTTGCGTCGGTAGCCGCCGTCGATATACCGATTGCCGCCGATGCTGTACGGAGTGACACTGGCACAGCTGGCGGCGACGGCGTCCACCAGGTCGACGCCGCTGTGGCGGTCGAACACGACCGGTTCACCGGTATGGGCATCGACCGCCGTGACGAGCACCGTTCGTTCCGGCCAGTGCTGGCTGGGCAGCCGAGCGGCGACGGTAGCGCGCCACCGCTCCTGCACGGAGCCGTCCGACGCCGCATCCATATCGAGCGCCGCCGCGCCCATTCTGCGGCGCATGTCGGCCGCATCCTCAGCGGCACCGATGATTGCGCTCGTTCTCTCCATATGGTCCGCCACCGGCCCGGGAACGCGTCCACCGCCGGATCCGACCGGACCAGTCGGTGGCTGGGGCGCAGCGGCAAGGATGTCGACAAGCAGTTCGGTCGTAGTCGCACTCGTTATCTGGGCCGCGGCCGTCGATCCGGCCGATGTCCCGATGATCAGATCAGCCTCGGTCACATCCAACCCGGCATCGAACAGGCCGGCGATGACACCGATCAACCATGCGTTGCCTGCCGATCCGCCACCACCGAGGACCAACGCTCGCTCACCCGCGCCGTGCACCCGCCTTGTGGCGTCGACCTGCGGCTGATCCTGGTCGGACCTCGGCCGGTCGGAGGCCGTCGTCGAGGTGAAGTGCAGAGGTGAAGAAGGTGTTGTGTTCATGGGAGTCGCCTTTCGCGAATTGCCCGTCGGGCGCTCCCGGTGGCGACTACCTCAGTCGCGCGATCGTGGACTGCAGGGGAGCACCCACTGATACTGCGTTCATGGGTCTCACCTCCTGCCGATGGATCACGATCCCCGGAACGATCCCACACCGGTGACGCGGTGCGCAATCGGCATCATGCCGGTTGCCGTGTCGCCGGCGAACGCGCCGCCGACCGCTACACCCCTCATCTGTGATGGGCCGAATTACCCCGAGCCGAGCTGTCGGGACGACCTTCAGGAGTCCGACAGTCGTCCCGATCCAACTGGTGGACAGATCGATGAGGCCTCCGGGCCCGCCGGAGTGTTCCGGGGGACACGACACACGCCAGCTGCACGCCATGGCGCCGGGGCTCGTGGGCTAAGCGGCCTGCCT
>DASXSF010000153.1:0-135295 GCA_036506155.1 Jatrophihabitantaceae bacterium | reverse complement strand
GCGCGCCGCACCTACAGTCGTCCATGTCGGGGTCTTCTTCGCTCGGCTTGCTTGGTCGCTGCCGATCTTGAAGACCCCGACCCTCATTCCCTGGCTACGCCACGCCGAGCACCTCACCCACGCTCAGATCCGAAGAGCCCCTTACCCGCGCACTCGCCGCCGACGATCCCGCCCGGCGGTGTGGGAGATGAGCGCGCCCACCAACCTCCTACGGTGGGCACGTGCCGATCGAAGACGTCGCAGCGCGTGACCTGGGTGCGGGTGACGTTGTGCGACTCGACGACCCTCAAGCGCACCGGGTAGAGCGCGTCGTGCGCCTCGACGCCCGGGTCGTGCTGGAGCTGCGGCCGGTTGGCCTCTCAGTTTCGGAGACCGTGCGTATCACGCTGCTCGAGGACACGCTCGTAGGCCGCCTCGGCACGGCCAGGGATTAGGCCACGCGAAGGTGTCGTCAGACGCCAATCTCCCGACCCCGGACTGAGATTCTCCGGGTGCCAGAAATCTTGACGCAGTACTTAGCCCGGACTCTTCAAGATCACTTTGACTGTCCGGCGTGTAGATGATCTAAAGTGCTTTGCCTGTAGGGGATTCTGAGGTTGCTGACGCTCTAGATCTCGAACAGGAAGGCACCTTCGAGGTGAGCGTTACTCGTGCCCGCCCGCGTGTCGAGGTGTCGGCTGACGGGGTCGGTGTGGTGTCGCATGTCGGCGCGCGGCTGATGGCCGACCTTGCCGATGCGACGACGCTGAGCGCAGTTGTCGGCGGTGTTCGCGTCGCGGACGGCGCCGCAGACCGCGCACGATCCGGGGCGGTTGCTGGGGGATGTGGCGGTGATGCTCGCCGACGGCGGGAGTGCATCAGCGACATCGCCACGCTGGCCGACCAGGCCGCGGTGTTCGGTCCGGTCGCGTCAGATTCCACCTGCTGGCGGGTGCTGGACTCGATCGGCGACGGTGACCTTCGCGCCATCGCCGCAGCTCGGGCCGCGGCCCGTGCCGTCGCGTGGGCGCAGAGTGCCGAGGCGACCGGGCAGGCGCTGCCCGCGTCGCTGGTCGCCGGGCAGCCGCTGCTCGACCGGGATGGTCAGGCGGTGCTGGTGATCGATGAGGACGCCACCATCGTGGTGGCGCACAGTGAGAAGCGGTCCGCCGCGGCGACGTTCAAGCAGAGCTTTGGCTTCCACCCGGTGCTCGCGTTCTGCGACAACAGCAACGAGGCGCTGGCCGGGATGCTGCGCCCGCGCAACGCCGGCGCCAATACCGCCGCGGACCTGATCGCGGTGCTCGATGCCGCGTTGGCGCAGATCGCGGATGAGTTCCGGCACGGCTACCCGGTGCTGGTCCGCCTCGACGGCGCCGGCTGCTCGAAGGCGCTGCTGGCCCACATCCGCGGCCTGCGCAAGCATGGCGTGCACGCCGAGTTCTCCGTGGGTTGGGCGCTGACCGAGCGCGAGCACACCGCCATCGCTGCCCTGCCCGAGACCGCCTGGACAGCGGCGATCGACATCGACGGCGAGCCGCGCGAGGCCGCGGCGGTGGCCGAGCTGACCGGGCTGCTGCCCGCGGTCATGTTCGCTGACTACCCCGCCGGGACGCGGGTCATCGTGCGCCGCGAACGCCCGCACCCCGGCGCGCAACTGGACCTGTTCGAAGAACGTGACGGGTGGCGCTACACCTGCTTCGCCACCGACACCCAGATAGGCCAGCACGCCTGGCTCGACGCGAGGCACCGCTCCCACGCCCGCGTCGAAGACCGCATCAGCAGCGCCTCACGGCGCACCCGGCGTCGCCAACAACTCGCACCGACGTCGCAGACGCCGCCCTTCGCGTCGCCGGAGAGATGACCTATAAGGGCTCCGGCATCATTGTTAAGGGTTGCCTGCAGCCGCAGCATCCCTAGAGACCGTCGCCAGGTACAGATTCGCGAGTCGGTTGCAGCCGTTCGAGATTTAGAGCCTTCATGTCCGCGACCGAGATTTTCGGTCGATGTGAACGACGCGCTGACGCAGGAGTGCTTGGCGGCCGCGGATCAGGCGTTCAGTTCGGGCGGGGTCGTGCGGCAACCGCAGATCCACCTGCTGGTTGACGGGTGGGAGCAGCCGCAGCTCGGCCCTGTGCTGAGCCGCCTCTGCCGGCAGGACTTGGACCCAGTGGACGCGATTACCCGGCTGCGTGAGGCACCGCATTTCGTGGTCGATGCCAGCGGCCAACGGGCGACCCGTGACTCGCACGACGCTCAGGTCCACCAGCGCCCGACGTCGTCGAGCGCGCTGTGGACACCGGCAGCCGCGGCCGACGGTAAGGCTTTGAAAAGTACGGGCGCCAGCGCCGTGAGCTCTTTTGCGATGTGCTCCCGCGGTCGGTGGCGAAGTCCGTCCGGCGAGTGCTGGAGCACTCGGTAGATCTCCTCAGGCGGCCTGGTCCGGAGCGCCAGAGCAACGTCGTGCCATTCCACCCAACTGTCCTGCCGGGCAACCCTCTCAACCGCCTCGACGAGCACTGTTTCCCGACCCGCCTCGTCGAGTTCGGGCGCCAGCCAGATCAATGCGTCAGCGTTGGGCTCCTGCAGGGCCAACCGCAGCGCGGTGGCGAGCAGACGCTGCCGATCGTCGGGCCGGCTGTATCTCGCGACCGTGGCCAGCGCGCGGACCTCCTCCTCACGCTTGCGGTCCGGAAGCCGGTCACACTCCTGCAGTACTCGCGCGGTCAGCGCCGACCGGGCGGGCTCAGATACGTGTGCCGCTGTGATGGCGAGCGCTTGTACCGGCAGGTGTAGGTACGGGCTCTGCCACTGGCGCAGCGCCTCATCGGTGCGGTCCACGAGTGCAGTGGCCACGTCGGCCGCCTCGGCGAGCACCGCCTGGCGCTGCCGGACGGGCAGCAGCTGGGCGACCTCGGCCAGCGCGTGCGAGCCGTCGGTGATCGAGCGCGCGACTGCGAGCGTGTCCGCGACCGCCCGCTTCCGGACCCGCGCGCGGGCGGGCCCGCACAGCGCCAACATCGCGTCGAACCGGTCGGACACATCGGTGATCTTGCGGGCGATATCGAACGCCCGTTGCCACAGCTCGGTCGGCTCGCCGGCCAGCATCGGCGCCATCGCAATCAACCCGTAGCTGGTGGAGTGGTAGTCGTTGCGGGCCGCCTCCAGCGCTGCTTCCAGCAGCGTAGTCCGCCGGGGACCGTCAACCCGGTCAGCCAGCCCGAGGAACGCGTCAATCCGGCACGTCTCCCAGGTGATCTCCGGCGCCGCGGCGAGGAAAGCGGCCACGTCGCTCTCGACCGGTGCGGAAAGCCGGTACGGCATCAGGGCCGCCTGCGCCTCGCGGCGCTCCTGCTCGTCCTCGATGGCCCACACGGTCTCCAATGCGACCCGAAGCTGATCGGCGGACAGCCGGGGGGCCAGCTCCTGCAGCGCGTACTCCCGGCCAACCGACGTATCGCCCATCGCCTGAAACTCGGCGAGCGCCTCGGCCACCAACCCGGCCCGCTGCACCGGCTGCAAATGCTCCGAGACCTGCGCCAGGGCTTGTACCTTCTCGAAGCCGTGCCTCGCGCGGGCGGCCAGCAGCACCGGCGCCTGGAAACGGTCGCGGGCCAGCTCCGGCAGGCCTGTGGACAGCTGCGCCAGCTGGGCGAGCTGGAAGCTGAACACGATGGCCTCCGGCAGCCGTTCCGCGGCCGCGATCGCCTCCTCGGCGAGCCGTTGCCGCTCCGCCGGATCGTGGGCGAGCGCCGCGAGCTTAGCCAACACGATTGCGCGCTCGACTGGGTCGGTGGCCGCTCGGGCCGCCAACCGCGCGGCCGCCGCGAGCCGGTCCCGCTCGGCGCCGGTGCTCGCGACCGCGCGGTCGGCCAGCGCTCGGGCTTCTGGCTCACCCTGTGGCACCACCGTCTCGGCCTGTACCTGTTCCCGGGTCGTCGGACTTAGGTACGCGGCGATCGCGTCGAGGGTGGCGGCACGGGACAGGGTCGAGCGCAGCTGCCGGGCCTCCTCGACCACCTGGACGAGGAGGGAAGTCTCGACCCGGGCGGCGATTTTCGGCAGCAAGGCGGTCCGGACCAGCTCGTCCGGCGCCCCCGAGACGATCTCCAGCAGCCTCGCCGCCTGGCGCTGGCTGAGGAACTCGGCCACGCTCGCGACCGCGTCGCTGAACCGGTATGAGGAGATGACCATCTTGCTCTCGGCAAGCCGACGGTCGTACGCCATCCGGGCGGCCAGCCAGTCCAGCAACAGATCGAGGTACGCCGCGCGCTCGTCCGGTCCGGCTTCCGGCACGATCGCCGCGAGAGTCTGCAACGCGTCCGCGGCCTGGTCCGGCGTTCTATCGCGGCTGCCGTGGAGCTCACGGGCCGTCTCGGCGACCTCAGCGCGTAGCCGGCCGCGATCGGCGCCGGTGCACAGCGGCAGCAGCGAGAGCAGACCCTGCGCCCGCTGCCGCACGTCGCGCGTACGCCGCGCATGGCTCTGTGCCTCCAGGTGGCTTATCAAGCCACGGCTAACCATCGCGCCGAGCAGAGCCGGCGGCACCTGTGCGGACAGCGAGTTGAGGCTGGCGAGCATCAGCGCATACCGGTACTCGTCGGCGACCGCGGCGCCGAGGTCGCCCGGGTACCGCTGGATCGCGGCCAGCGCAGTCGCAAGCTCCTGCGCGTACGCGTCGAGCGCGTCGGCCGCGCGCTTGGCCTCGTACCAGGCGTTCCGGCCGTCGGGCCGGTCCCAGGACAGCAACCGGCGCAGGTCGTCCCGCCTACGCAACTGGGCCAGGTGCGAGACGAGGTGGCGCCGCTCGTAGGAGTCCAGCCCCTCCAGGGGATCGGCTGTCGCCACCCTCCCAACCACAACGGTTTACCGTAGACCCTTGGTCGCGTGACCGACCCCTGGTCGCATCGACTGGATCCGGCCACTAGGGGCACGATCGCGAAGCAACTGCTACCCGACATGGTCGCGGTGTTGCTCGGGATCGTCGGCAGCGCGCTGCGCAAGGACTACCGTGATCCGTGGGCGCTTTCCGGGCAGGCGGTTTGGTGGGGCCTGCGGACCCTCGGCGGGTGTACGACGAAGTGATAGGGCGCTGTTGCGTTGTCGGTGCCTGGGCGCGCGAGGATGTGGGGTTGCGCGTGGAAGGCTCACAGGGAGAGTGCGAGTTGATCGAAGGCGACGCGCACGCGGTGCTGAGCCGGTAGGTCGGCGGTCAGTTCGTAGTGTCCGCGGCGAAGGTTCTGCACGAACGCGTGTCCGGCCGAGATCGTGCGCGCGGAGGCGAGACGGGTCAGTCCCCGCATCGGTCGTAGCCGAGCCTTGAACCGGCCGTGATCAGTTTCCACAGCGTTGTTCGCGTACTGCTCGGTGACGTGCCGCGCGGATGGTGCGAGTTCGTCGATCACCCGCGGGTAGGCCGGCGCCCGATCCGTGACGACCTCGACAGGCGAGGGCCCGAACCGCCGCGCGCGCTCGAAGAATAAGCGTGCAGCGCCGGCATCTCGGCGGGTCGACACGAGCACATCGATCACCTGCCCATGCTGATCGATCGCCCGGTACAGGTATGTCCAGCCGCCGGCGACCTTGACATAGGTCTCATCGACGAACCACCGATCACCGACCGCGTGCCGGCACGCACGCGCGGCGTCGATGAACTCCGCGGTGAACGTCTGCACCCACCGGTAGACCGTCACGTGATCCACCTCGATACCGCGCTCGGCCAGCAGCTCTTCGACATCGCGATAGGACAGGCCGTAACGCAGGTACCAACGCACCGCCACCGCGATCACCCCCCGCGGAAAGCGGTACCCGGCAGGAGCAGACCACGCCGACGGCCTCGACATCATCACCGAGCAAGTCTCCCTAGCCACGACCCGATCGACCAACGCAACAGTGCCCTCCAGGACCGCACCCGCGTGCTCGTCGGCGGCATCGTCACCCACCGGCAACGCCCACCCAGCGCCGGCGGCGTCACCTTCATCAGCCTCGAAGCGAAACCGGGCTGATCAACATCATCGTCCCGCAAACCGTCTTCGCTAGGTACCGACTTGTTGCCCGCGACACCGGCGCCCTGCTCATCCACGGCATGCTCGAGAAGGCGCACGACGTCACCAACATCCTCGCCGAACGGATCGACAAACTCCCCCTCCGCGCGCGGACCGTCAGCCGCGACTTCCGGTGACTCAGCACCGCCGAAACCGTACGCACTCGACCCTTGCTCTGACCGAAGGCACATACAGGGCGGCGGCGCGCGTCCATTCGCCGTGCCACTCGATACGGGCGCAGTGGTGCTCGTCAGCAGGCGCGAGCCGGTAGCTAGGCGAGCGTGCCTCGGCGGCGATGGCCACCTTAGCTATCGCGTGCACACGACGCCGCCACTGTCATCTCGGGTCGACAGCGACGACCAGGCCGACCCATGCGGCAGCGATGATGCCGATCGACCCGAAGCGTAGATCGGGCTCGAGCCGTGCGACTTGGACACGTGGCGCAGCAGCAAGATACAGCCGCCGGTGCGCTAAGCGAGCGCGGCAAGGCGGTGCAGCACGCCGGGACGCCCTGGTCGCGGTGTGAGTCGACCCGACCGGGTAGGTAGGCCATGAGCACATCGACGACGATCAGGAACTCATCCCCATCAGTCAGCAGAGTCGTTCCTTCCTATAGGTGATCTGCTCAGGATGTAGGGTCATTGACAAATCTCTCCCGATGCAACTACGGTCCATTTCACTTAGGAACACTGCGAGGGAATCGGATGCCTAGGCCGAATGCGCCGCGGACGATAGCCAGCGAGTCGAACGTCGCCCAGCGGATCACCCTGGAGCGCGAACGCCGCGGCCTAAGCTACGACGCGCTCGCGAAGCTCATGACCGATGCGGGCTGCTCGCTCGCGGGGACGGCGATCTTCCGCATCGAGAAGGGTGACCCACCGCGGCGGATCACAGTCGACGAGCTCGTCGCATTCGCGAAGGTGTTCGACACGGCTCCTGACGACCTCCTGGCGCCCGTCGAAGTCGCACGTAAGAAGCGGGGTCGTGAACTGGCCGAGAAGACTTTCCGTGCGTTGGAGGAGTTGCCCCGCAGCGTGCACCTCCTCGCCGAATCCGTTGCCGAGGTCCGAGCACTCTCAGAGGACGACCCGGAGGTGTACGAGTACTTCCAACACCAATGGGAGCGCGAATCGAAGCAGCTCACCGCCTACTCTCTGACGCCGATAGTGGCCGAGAAGCTAGGCGCGCTCGTCGAGGCTGTGATCGGTGTACACAGCCGGCCCGGTGCGCACCCTGCGAAGATGCCGGTCGGCGGCAGGCAGCGCGCCATCGGCAAACAGCTCGGCAAGGTGCGTGCCTAATGGCGAGCATCGAGAAGCGGGACCGCGGCGGTCGGGTGACGTGGCGGGCGCACTATCGCGACCCGTCCGGGCGGCAGCGCAACAAGAGCTTCCCTCGCAAGATCGACGCGGAGCGGTTCCTGACCGGGGTCGAGTCGAGCAAGCTGGTTGGCAGCTTCATTGATCCGCAGCTGGGCAGAGTCACGGTCGGCGAGTGGTCGCAGCGGTGGCTGGCCGGGCAGGCGCACCTGAAGCCGACCACGCGGGAGCGGTACGCCGGAATCCTGCGCGAGCACATCACGCCCAGGTGGTCGGCAGTGCGGCTCGCGGACGTGTCTCATGCGGACGTCCAGGCGTGGCTGACCGAGTTGTCGGCGCGCAGGCAGGCTGCGACGGTGCGGAAGGTGCACCGGGTGCTGTCCCGTGTGCTCGCGCTCGCGGTCAGGGACGGCCGGCTGGCGCGCAACCCGGCGGCAGGGGTGAACCTTCCCAGGGTCGACGAGGGTGAGCGGCGGTACCTGACGCACGAGCAGGTGGCCACCCTCGCCGACGCGTGCGGGCCGTACCGGCTGGTCGTGCTGTTCCTGGCCTACACCGGGCTGCGGTGGGGTGAGATGGCCGCGCTGCGGGTCGGGAGGCTCGAGCTGATGCGTCGGCGCGCCGAGGTCGCCGAGTCGGTAACGCCGGTGCGCGGGGTGATGACGTGGGGCACACCAAAGGGTCACGAGCGACGGTCAGTGCCGATCCCTCGGTTTCTTGTCGACGGGCTTGCGGCGCACATCGCCGGCAAGACCCCAGATGAGCCGGTGTTCACCGGCGAGCGCGGTGGGGTGCTCCGTGCCCAGGTGTTCCAGCGTGCCGCGTTCACCGCAGCGGCGGAGGCTATCGGTGTGCCGGGCTTGCACCCGCACGAGCTGCGGCACACCGCAGCGTCGCTGGCCATCGCGGCCGGCGCAAACGTGAAGGTCGTGCAGACGATGCTCGGGCATAAGTCGGCCACGATGACGCTCGATCTGTACGGCCACCTGTTCCCGGACCAGCTCGACGAGGTCGCGGACGCGCTCGACTCTGCGCGCGCTGCTGCTGTTGCCCATCTGTTGCCCAACGGTACGGTGATCAGGCTCGCTGCGGGTGATGAGACCCGTACCTCCCCCGGAAAATGGGGGACGTAGATGTGTAGCCCCGAGCGGATTCGAACCGCCGCTACCGCCTTGAGAGGGCGGCGTCCTAGGCCACTAGACGACGGGGCCATGTCTGTAACTGTGTGGCGCTGGGGTACCAGGACTCGAACCTAGACTAACGGAGCCAGAATCCGTCGGGCTGCCAATTACCCCATACCCCACTGCAGCCCGCTAGATGAGTGTTCGCGGGCCGCCGGGTAATGCTACCGGACAGCGTGAGGCCCGACCAAAACGGCTCATGCCACCAACGCGGGCACCGCCTCGAGCGTGCTGACCACCGGTACGCGTCGCTCGACCCCGGCCACGCCCAGCCGGTCGAGCCAGACGCCGCGCAGTCCGGCCCCGAGCGCTCCGAGCGCGTCGGCGTCGAGACGGTCTCCGACGTGCACCGCGGCCGCGGGAGCGACGCCGAGCGCCGCACAGGCATGACCGAAGATCGCCGGATCGGGCTTGCCGGCGCCGATCTCGCCCGAGATCGCGACGGCGTCGAACGCATCCAGCAGGCCCACCATGGCCAGCTTGCGGCGCTGATGCGGGCCGTCGTTGTTGGTGATAACGCCGAGTCGCAGCGACTGTCCCCGCAGCGCCGCGAGGCAGCCCAGAACGTCGTCGAACAGCACGAACGACCGGTTGAGCGCGGTGAAGCGAGCCTGCTCGAACGCGGCAGCCTGACCGGCGTCCGCATCGCGACCGAGGGCACGCAGAAAAGCGGCCGTGCGTGCGATGCGCATCGGCTCGAACCCGATCTCACCGCGGCCATGGCGTTCGAAGTAAGGGGCGGAGATCGCCTCCCACAGCGGGTAGGAGTCCCCGGCACCCATCGCGTCGTCCAGTGCGCGGCGGGAGGTCGACGTGTAGTCGACCAATGTGTCGTCGACGTCGAAGAAGACCGCGCTGACCGAACTGCTCACCCGCGCGCCGCCTGCAGCCTCGTCAGTGCCCGGTCGCGGCCAAGCAGCTCGAGCGACTCGAACAACGGCGGCGACACCGTCCGGCCGGTGACCGCCACCCGGATCGGGCCGAACGCACGGCGTGGCTTGAGACCCAGACCGTCGACCAGGACCGCTCGAAGCGCGTCCTCGATCGGGGTCGCCTCCCACACGGGCAGCGCCGAAAGGGCGGGAATCGCCGCGCCGAGCACTTCCGTGTCGAGCTGTTTCGCCGCCGTGGCGTCGATCACGATGTCGTCCACGACCAGGAAGCGCAGCATGTCCGCTGCCTCGGCGAGGGTCTGGACGCGCTCTTGCACGAGCGGCGCGGCCGCGGCAACGAGCTCGAACGGCACGCCGGGCAGCCAGTCGGCGAGCCGCCGTGCGAACTCGGCGGGATCGAGCAGGCGGATGTGCGCGGCGTTGATGGCTTCGCACTTCTTCGGGTCGAACCGCGCCGGGTTGGCGTTGACGTCGGCGATGTCGAACGCGGCCACCATCTCGTCCAGGCTGAACACATCGCGGTCGGCGGCGATGGACCAGCCCAGCAGCGCGAGATAGTTCAGCAGCCCCTCGGGCAGGTAGCCCTGCTCGCGATAGAGCTTCAGCGACGACTGCGGGTCGCGCTTGGACAGCTTTTTGTTGCCCTCGCCCATGACGTAGGGCAGGTGCCCGAACGACGGAACGAAGTCGGTGACGCCGATGTCGATCAGTGCCCGGTACAGCGCGATCTGCCGGGGCGTGGACGGCAGCAGGTCCTCGCCGCGCAGCACGTGGGTGATCCGCATCAAGGCGTCGTCGACCGGATTGGTCAGCGTGTAGAGCGGATCGCCGTTGGCCCGCACGACGACGAAGTCGGCCACGCTCCCGGCCGCGAAGGACACGTCGCCGCGCACGAGGTCGTGCCAGCCGACGTCCTCGTCGGGCATGCGGACCCGCAGCACCGCTTGGCGGCCCTCGGCGCGATAGGCCGCGCGTTGCTCGTCGGTGAGCGAACGGTCGAAGTTGTCGTAGCCGAGCTTCGGGTCGCGCCCCGCCGTGCGGTGGCGGGCCTCGGTCTCCTCGGGTGTCGAGTACGACTCGTAGACGTGGCCGGCCTTCACCAGCCGGTCGGCAATGTCGGCGTAGATCGCCCGGCGCTCGCTTTGCCGGTACGGCCCGTGCGGGCCGCCTACCTCCGGCCCCTCATCCCAGTTCAGGCCCAGCCAGCGCAGCGAGTCCAGCAGCGCGCGGTAGCTCTCCTCAGAGTCGCGAGCCGCGTCGGTGTCCTCGATCCGAAGGACGAACGTACCGCCGACATGCCGGGCGTAGGCCCAGTTGAACAGGCAGGTGCGGATCAGCCCGACATGTGGGTTACCCGTCGGCGACGGAGAGAACCTAACCCTGATCATCGCGCGCGCACCTCGTTCGTCAGCGTGCCGATCCCCTCGATCTCGATGCTGACCCGGTCACCGTCGCGCAGCGGGCCGACACCCGCCGGAGTTCCGGTGAGGATCACGTCGCCGGGCAGCAGCGTCATGACGTTCGACACGAACGCGATCAACGCGGCGACGTCGTGAACCATCTGGCTGGTCCGCCCGTCCTGACGCAGCTCACCGCTGACCGTCGCCGTGATGCGCAGGTCGGACGGGTCGAGCACCGTCTCGATCCACGGACCGATCGGGCAGAACGAGTCGTAGCCCTTCGCCCGGGTGAACTGCACGTCGGCGCGCTGCTGGTCGCGCGCGGTCACGTCGTTGGCGGCGGTGTAACCGAGCACGTGGTCGAGCGCCTTCTCGCGAGCGACGTCCTTGGCGGGGCGGCCGATCACCGCGGCGAGCTCGGCTTCGTGCTCCACCTGCGCGGAGTCGGGCGGCAGCCGGATCACGTCGCCGGTGCCGATCACCGACGTCGACGGCTTGAGGAACAACAGCGGTGTCGCCGGCACCTCATTACCGAGCTCGCGGGCGTGCTCGGCGTAATTGCGGCCCACCGCCACGACCTTGCTGGGCAGGATCGGCGACAACATCCGCACCTCGGCCAACGGCCACCGGGCGCCCGTGAACGTGATCGCGGCGAATGGGTGACCGTCGATCGCGGCGACCTCGTCGCCCTCGACAACCCCCCAGGACAAGCCCGTCGGGGCCACGAAGCGGGCGATACGCACGAGCATTTAGGCTACCGGTCATGGCTTCGCAGCTGTCGGCCGTGCCGATCGAGCGCCGACGCCGTGCCGCCGCGACGGCCGGGCTGATCGCAGTGCTGCTCGTCGCCGCCGGGATCATGCCGTGGGTCGGCCCGGCACCGAGCGTGGTGCGAGTGCTGGCGACGATCGCGCTGGTCGCGGCCCTCCCGGTCGGCCTGGTCGTCTGGGGGCTGCTCAGGAGCATCCGTGCCGACCGTGCCGAGGCACGGCTTGACGCCGCGATCGCCGCTGCGGTGGCGGATGCCTGCACGTCCGTTGACGCCTGCACCCACGACTGCGCCGCATGCCTGCGAAGCTGATCTACTCGGCGATCGCCTCCCTCGACGGCTACATCGCCGACAAGGACGGCCATTTCGAATGGGCCGCCCCGGACGATGAGGTGCACGCCTTCGTCAACGACGTGACGCGGCCGATCGGCACGCACCTGCTCGGGCGGCGGATGTACGACGTGCTGCGCCCCTGGGATACCGCGTCCACCGTCGAGGGACCGCAGGTGACGCGCGATTTCGCGGCGATGTGGCAGGGCACCGAGAAGGTCGTCTACTCCACGACGATGCATTCCGTGTCGAGCCCCCGCACTCGCCTTTTCAGCCGATTCGATCCCGATGCGGTACGCGCGCTGAAGGCGGCTGCCGAACGGGATATCAGCATCGGCGGTCCAAGCCTTGCCGCGGCGGCGCTCGCGGCTGACCTGGTCGACGAGCTGCAGCTGTTCCTCAACCCGGTAGTCGTCGGTGGCGGAACGGCCGCGCTGCCCGACGGTATCCGCCTCGCTCTCGAGCTGCTCGAGCAACGCCGGTTCGCGGGCGGCGTGGTGTTCCTGCGCTACTCGTGCAGCAGGCCGTAGCGCACCGCGTCGGAGAGGGCGAGCCACGACGCCTCGATCACGTTGCCGTGCACGCCCACCGTGGTCCACTCGCGCTGGCCGTCCGACGTCTCGACGAGTACCCGGGTCACCGCGTCTGTGCCGTGCCTGCCGGGCAGGATGCGCACCTTGTAGTCGGTGAGCTCGAGTTCTGCCAGACGCGGGTAGGCGGTTTCCAACGCTGAGCGCAGCGCCCGGTCCAGGGCGTTCACCGGCCCGTTGCCCTCATCGGTCGAGATCACTCGCCGCGCGCCGGCGTGGAGTTTGACGGTGGCCTCGCTGACGAGCGAGCCGTCGTCGCGCCGCTCGACGATCACCCGGTACGACTCGACACTGAAAGGAGTCGTGGCACCGCCCAGTTCCTCGCGCAGCAGCAGCTCGAACGACGCGTCTGCCGCCTCGTACGACCAGCCCTCGGCTTCGCGCTGCTTGACTCGGTCGACGACCTTGCCGACCACGTCGGGCCGCGACGTCACGTCCACGCCGAGCTCACGCGACTTCAGTTCGACCGACGCGCGGCCGGCCATCTCGGTGACGAGGATGCGCTGGTCGTTGCCGACCACGGCCGGATCGAGGTGGTTGTACAGCTCCGGCGATACCTTGATCGCAGACGCGTGCAGCCCCGCCTTGTGCGCGAACGCCGAGGAGCCGACGTACGGCTGGTGGGTGTTCGGGGCGAGGTTGGCGATCTCGGCGATGGCGTGGGAGACGCGCACCATCTCGGCGAGGCAGCCGTCGGGCAGGACGTCCAGCCCCATCTTCGTGACCAGCCCGCCGATCACCGCGAAGATGTCGGCATTGCCGGCACGTTCGCCGTAGCCGTTCGCGGTGCCCTGCGCGTGTGTGGCGCCGGCATCGACGGCGGCCAGGGTGTTGGCCACGGCGCATCCTGTGTCGTCCTGGGTGTGAATGCCGAGCCGTATTCCCGTACGCCGGCGTACGGCGTGGACAGTCGCATGGACGCCCATCGGCAACATGCCGCCGTTCGTGTCGCAGAGCACGCCGACGTCGGCGCCGGCTTCGGCCGCCGCGTCGAGCACCCGTACCCCGTAGTCAGGGTCGTGCTTGTACCCGTCGAAGAAGTGCTCGCAGTCGAGAAACACCCGCCGGCCCTGCTCGCGCAGGTACGCCACCGTGTCGCGCACCATGGCGAGGTTCTCCTCCAGCGTGGTGCGCAGCGCCCGCTCGACGTGCCACACATCGGACTTCGCGACGAGCGTGACGACCGGCGCGCGCGAGTCGAGCAGGGCGCGCACCTGCGGGTCGTCCTCGACCCGGACGCCGGCCTTGCGCGTCGCGCCGAACGCGACCAGAACCGCGTTCTTGAGCGTGAGCTCGCCGTCCGCGGCGCGGGCGAAGAACTCGGTGTCCTTAGGGAGTGCCCCTGGCCAGCCGCCTTCGATGAAGCCGACCCCGACCTGGTCGAGCAGCCGGGCGACCGCGAGCTTGTCGGCGACCGAGTAGCTGATCCCCTCGCGCTGGGCCCCGTCGCGCAGCGTCGTGTCGAAGACGTGAAAGCCGTCGGTGAGCATGGATGCCTCCAATAGAAAAGACCCTCCGCCGGATGGCGAAGGGTCTGCGCGTCGGAGTCGAGCTGGTCCGACGCGCTAACTGATAATGACGAAGTTGCGGTGCACGACGAGCATTCTGCCATGCATCCCGCAGCGGTCAAGCCTGCGTCCGATACCAGGCGATCTTGTCGCGGATGTGCCGCTGCTGGGCACGCAGCTCGCGGATTTGCCGGTCGACCGCCTGGTCGTGTTCTTCAAGGAGGGTGATCCGCTCGGCGATGGTGCCGTCGCCGGAGCGGCACAGTTCGGCGTAGCGCAGCATGTGCGCGATGGGCATGCCCGTGTCGCGCAGGCACCGCAACACCCCGAGCCAGTCGATGTCGTCGTCCGAGAACGAGCGGCGCCCGCCCGAGGTACGGGCGATGCCGTCGAGCAGGCCGACGCGTTCGTAGTAGCGCAGCGTGTCGAGGCTGAATCCGGTCTTGTCGGCAACCTGTCCCGGCGAGTACATGCGTGCAGAATAACGCTTGACCTGGAGCGCACTCCGGGTTGCACGATCGACTGCATGAATCTTGTACTAGGCGCGATGTTCTTCGGAACTCGGCAGGACGAGCACGCCTCCTTCGAGCTGTTGGATCGGTTCGTGGACGGTGGCGGCACGATGATCGACACAGCGAACAACTACGCGTTCTGGGAAGACCCGACCGGCCGCGGTGGCGCGGCCGAGACCGTGCTCGGCGCGTGGTTCGCCGCCCGGCCGGGGGTGCGCGATCGGGTGTACCTCAGCACCAAGATGGGCGCCGAGCCCCGGGTACCGGGCGGCTACCCCGTCAATCGAGAGGGTCTGTCGGCCACGGTGATCAAAGAGGCGATCCAGGGCAGCCTCGAACGGCTGCGCACCGACCGGGTCGATCTGTACTGGGCGCACATGGAGGACCGGTCGGTGCCGGTCGACGAGACGGTCGGCGCCTTCGGCGAGCTCGCGGCAAGCGGCGTGGTGGGCCGGCTCGGCGCGTCCAACCACGCGACGTGGCGGGTCGAACAGGCGAGGGCCGCGGCCCGCTCGCTCGGCGTGGCCGGGTACACCGCCCTGCAGCTGCGCCACTCGTACGTGGTGCCACGGCCGGGCGTGCTGGTGCACGGCCACCGGTTCGGGTCGGTGAGCGACGAGACGCTTGACTACGCCGCGTCCGAGCATCTCGACATCTGGGCGTACACGACGCTGATCGAGGGGGCGTACGTACGCGCGGACCGGCCGCTGCCCGAGGGCTACGACCACCCCGGCACGACCCGGCGGCTGGCCGCCCTGAACGAGGTGGCCTCCGAACTGGGCGCAACGCGCAACCAGGTCGTGTTGGCCTGGCTCATCGGCGGGAGTCCGGCCATCACGCCGATCGTCCGGGTGAGCACCGCGGCGCAGCTCGACGAGGCGCTGGCCGGGGCCCGGCTGACGCTGACCGACGAACAGCGCGCCCGGATGGACGCGGCAGACTAACCGGCATGACACCACTCGTACTGGGCGCCATGTACTTCGGCACGCGCACCGACGAGCGCACGTCCGTCGAGATCCTCGACCGGTTCGTCGATGCCGGCGGCACCATGATCGACACGTCCGACAACTACTCGTTCTGGTCTGATCCCAGCGGGTTCGGCGGCCAGAGTGAGGCGGTGATCGGCCGCTGGCTCGCCGCACGTCCCGGAATGCGCGACCGCGTGTACCTCAGCACCAAGGTCGGGGCGCAGCCGGTCGTCCCCGGCGGCTACCCGGACAACCTCGAAGGGCTCTCGGCCGCGACGATCAAGAACGCGGTGCAGCGCAGCCTCGGGCAACTGGGCACAGACCACCTCGACCTGTACTGGGCGCATGTCGAGGATCGGTCCGTGCCCGTCGAGGAGACGATGGACGCGTTCGGATCGCTGATCGCGGACGGCGTGGTAGGGCGGATCGGCTGCTCGAACTGGCCGACCTGGCGGGTGGAGCAGGCTCGGCACGCAGCCCGGGGCCGACCGGGGTTCACGATCCTGCAGCTGATGCACTCGTACCTGCAGCCCCGCCCGAGTGCTCCGGTTGCCTTCCAGTCGCAGCGCTTCGGCTGGCTCACCGACGAGACGCTCGACTACGCGACGACAGTCGGCCTGGACATCTGGGTGTACAGCCCGCTGCTCAAGGGAGGCTATGTGCATCGCGATCGCCTGACCGACGCGTACGACCATGTCGGCAACACGCGCCGGCTGGCCGTCCTCGACTTGGTGGCAGCCGAGCTCGAGACGACCCGCAATCAGGTCGTGCTGGCGTGGTTGGTCGGCGGCGAAGCGCCGATCACTCCGATGGTCGGGTGCAGCTCCGTGGCCCAACTGGACGAGGCGCTCGCCGGTGTCCGGCTGACACTGAACGCCGAGCAGCGAGCCCGGATGGACGCGGCGGTCTGACTCGCTAGGCCGGGCGCCAGGCGGGGTCACGGCCGAACCACCCGACCAGGCGGGCATAGGCCGGAGCATCGGCCGGCACCGGCACCTCTTGCCCGAACGCCTTGTCCGGGCCGCGATGTTCGGGGCGGAGCATGCCGTGCGACCACGCGAGCGAGTGTTCGGCGATCTCGTCATCGAGTGGTACGTCGACGCCGGTGGCAGTAACAAGGTCCCAGCCGTGGACGGCCAGCTCGGCGATCTGCTGGTCGGCGCGTCCGGCCCGCGCGTCCGGCCGGCGCCACGCCGCGAGCAACCCGTCTGCTCCGGTGCGGAACTGCGCCGCCCAATCGCCGCCGAGCGGTTGGGGCGGCGCCAGCCAGTCGACCGTCTCGCCTCGCGCCACTGCGGTGAAGTTGGGCAGGCCGTGGCCGACAACATGCTCGACGACGTCACGAACCGTCCACTGTGGACAGGGCGTGGGCAGCGTCCCCTGCTCCGGCCGGATCGCCGCGATGATCGACCCGGTCTGGGCGAGGGCCCGTTCGAGCAGGCCGAGCGCCTGCGTCATGTCGCCGCCTTGGCGAGCCGCTCCCCGATCTCGGACGTGGTGCCGGGGTTGCGAAAATCGCGGGTCGCGAGGTCGGCAGCCACGGCTGCCTCGACCCGGGACGCCGGGTCCGAGAGGCCCAGGTGATCGAGCAGCATGGCTGTAGACAGGACGGCAGCCGTCGGATCGGCCTTACCCTGCCCGGCGATGTCGGGTGCCGAGCCGTGCACCGGCTCGAACATCGACGGGTTGCGCCGCGACGGATCGACGTTGCCCGACGCGGCGAGGCCGATGCCGCCCGACACAGCAGCCGCCAGGTCGGTGATGATGTCTCCGAACAGGTTGTCGGTAACGATCACGTCGTAGCGACCGGGGTCGGTAACCAGGTAGATCGTCGCGGCGTCGACATGCTGATACGCCACTGCGACGTCCGGGTGCTCCGCGGCCACCGCGTCCACTGTCCGCTTCCACAGGCCGCCTGCATAGACGAGCACATTGTTCTTGTGCACCAGGGTCAGATGCTTGCGCGGCCGCGTCTGCGCTCGTTCGAACGCGGCGCGCACGACCCGCTCGACGCCGAATGCGGTATTGACGCTGACCTCTGTGGCGACTTCGTGTCGAGTGCCCTTCCGGAGGACCCCGCCGTTGCCCACGTACGGACCCTCGGTGCCCTCGCGGTACACCAGGAAGTCGATCTCTGGCGATCCGGCAAGCGGCGTCGGTACGCCCGGATACAGCTTGGCCGGACGAAGGTTGACGTAGTGGTCGAGCTCGAAGCGCAGCCGCAGCAACAGCCCTCGCTCCAGAACGCCCGCCGGCACCGAGGGATCTCCTACCGCCCCGAGCAGGATCGCGTCGTGCCCGCGCAGCTCGGAAAGCACCGAGTCGGGCAGCGTCTCGCCGGTGCGATGCCAGCGCGCAGCACCCAGGTCGTAACGATCGACCTCGACGTGGGGAACCACGGCTGTCAGCACCCGCAACGCCTGCTCGGTGACCTCGACGCCGATGCCGTCGCCGGGAATGACCGCCAGTCTCATCGGGCGGCGGTTCCCTCGGTGTAGTCGTCGTCCGTAGTGACCCAGCTCATCAGCCCGCGCAGTCTCTTGCCGACCTCTTCGATCGGGTGCTGCTCGGCCTTGGCGCGTAGTGCCGTGAACTCCGGCGCACCGGCGTCCTGGTCGGCGATGAACCGAGCCGCGAACGAGCCGTCGCGGATCTCACCGAGGATGTGTTGCATGTTGTCCTTGACGTGCTCGTCGATAACCCGCGGCCCGGACACGTAGTCGCCGTACTCCGCGGTATCGGACACCGACCATCGCATCTTGGAAATGCCACCCTCGTACATGAGGTCAACGATCAGCTTCAGCTCGTGCAGGCACTCGAAATAGGCGACTTCGGGCGCGTAGCCGGCCTCGGTCAGGGTCTCGAAAGCCCGCTGGACCAGCGCCGATACCCCGCCGCACAAGACCGCCTGCTCGCCGAACAGGTCGGTCTCGGTCTCCTCGGTGAACGTCGTCTTGATCGCTCCGGCGCGGGTGCCGCCCATCGCCTTCGCGTATGACAGCGCAAGGGGGAACGCGCTGCCCGTGGCGTCCTGCTCGACGGCTACGAGCACCGGTACGCCCTTGCCGTCGACGAACTGGCGCCGCACGAGGTGGCCGGGACCCTTGGGCGCCACCATGGCCACGTCGACGTTGCCCGGCGGCTTGATGTAGCCGAAGCGGATGTTGAACCCGTGCCCGAAGAAGATCGCGTCACCGTCGCGCAGATTCGGCTCGATCGACTCGGCATAGAGCCTGCGCTGCGCGGGGTCCGGGGCAAGCACCATGATCAGGTCCGCCTCGGCCGCCGCCGCGTCCGGCGTCACCACGCGCAGGCCCTGATCCTCTGCTTTCGGCCGCGACTTCGAGCCCTCGGGCAAGCCGACCCGGACGTCCACGCCGGAGTCCCGCAACGACAGCGCGTGCGCGTGCCCCTGACTGCCGTAGCCGAGCACGGCGACCTTGCGTCCCTGGACGATCGACAGGTCGGCGTCCTCGTCGTAATAAATCTCTACTGCCACTGCGTTCCTCTCCTAGGCGCTGCGCTCGACCGAGCGCAACGCGGCTTGCGTCATCGACCTGGGTCCGCGCCCGAGCGCGACGACCCCCGATTGGACCATCTCGCGAATACCTGCCGGCTCCAGCATCCGGAGCATGGCTTCGAGCTTGGCCGGCTGGCCGGTGACCTCGATCGTGAGCGCCTCCGGCCCCACGTCGACCACCTTCGCCCGGAACAGCTCGACCGTCTCGAGGACGCCGCGGCGCGTCGTGTCGTCAGCCCGCACCTTGACCAGTAATAGCTCCCGCTGGACCGAGGCGGCGTCCTCCAGCTCGACGATCTTGATCACGTTGATGAGCTTGTTGAGCTGCTTGGTCACCTGCTCGAGCGCGGTGCCCTCGACGCTGACGAGGATCGTGATGCGCGAGATCTCCGGGTGCTCGGTCGGCCCGACGGCGAGCGACTCGATGTTGAACCCGCGGCGGCTGAAGAGCCCGGACACCCGGGCCAGCACGCCCGGCTTGTTCTCAACGAGAACCGAGAGGGTGTGTGTTGTCATGGCCAACCTTTCTGCGATTGCGCAAGATTTGCTCGCCTGAGGCGAGCGAATGTTGCGCGATCGGTCACTCGTCCTCGTCGAATGTGGGCCGGATGCCCCGGGCCGCCTGGATGTCGTCGTTACTGGTGCCGGCGGGCACCATCGGCCACACCATCGCGTCCTTGCCCACCGTGAAGTCGACCACCACCGGAGCGTCGTTGATCGACATCGCCTTCTCGATCGCGCCGTCGACGTCGTCCTTGGCCTCGCAGCGCAGCCCGACGCAGCCCAGGGCGTCGGCCAGCTTGACGAAGTCCGGGATGAGCTTGTGTGTGCTCAGGTCCGTGTGCGAGTACCGCTCGTCGTAGAACAGCGCCTGCCATTGGCGCACCATCCCGAGGTTGCCGTTGTTGATCACTGCGACCTTGATCGGAATGCCCTCGATGGCGCAGGTCGCCAGCTCCTGGTTGGTCATCTGGAAGCAGCCGTCGCCGTCGATGGCCCAGACGAGTTTGTCCGGGCGGCCGACCTTCGCACCCATCGCAGCCGGTACGGCGTAGCCCATCGTTCCGGCGCCACCCGAATTCAGCCACGTGTACGGGTTCTCGTAGCTGATGAACTGCGACGCCCACATCTGGTGCTGGCCCACTCCCGCGGCGAAGATCGTCTCCGGGCCGGCGATCCTGCCGAGCCGTTCGATCACGTACTGCGGGGACAGCGCGCCGTCCGGTGGGTCCTCGTAGCCGAGCGGGTACGTCGTGCGCCACTGGTCGAGCTGCTGCCACCACCCGGTCAGATCGGCACGATTGCCTGCCTCGTATTCGGCCTGCACCGCGGGGATCAGCTCGATCAGCACTTCGCGGGCGTCGCCGACGATCGGCACGTCCGCGATGCGGTTTTTGCCGATCTCAGCCGGGTCGATGTCGGCGTGGATAACGGCGGCGCCGGGGGCGAACGTATCGAGCTTGCCGGTGACCCGGTCGTCGAACCGGGTGCCCAGCGCGATGAGCAGGTCCGCCTTCTGCAGGGCGGTGACCGCGGTGACGTTGCCGTGCATACCCGGCATGCCCAGGTGCTGGCGATGGCTGTCCGGGAAAGCGCCCCGCGCCATCAGGGTGGTGACGATCGGAATGCCGGTGAGCTCGGCGAGCTGGCGCAGTTCGGCGACCGCCCGCGACTTGAGCACTCCGCCGCCGACGTAGAGCACCGGCCGTCGCGCGGTCGCGATCAACCGTGCTGCCTCACGGACCTGCTTGCCGTGCGGGCGGGTCACGGGGCGGTAGCCGGGCAGGTCGATCCGCGGCGGCCAGGCGAACGGAGCCCGCTCCTGGAGCACGTCCTTGGGCACGTCCACCAGCACCGGCCCGGGACGTCCCGTCGAGGCGAGGTGGAATGCGGCCGCGATCGCCTGCGGCACCTCGGCGGCCGACTGCACCAGGAAGTTGTGCTTGGTGATCGGCAACGTGATGCCGGAGATGTCCGCCTCTTGGAACGCGTCCGTGCCGATGAACGCGCGGCCGACCTGTCCCGTGATCGCGACGATCGGCACCGAGTCCATGTAGGCGTCGGCAATCGGCGTGACGAGGTTCGTGGCCCCCGGCCCCGACGTCGCCATGCAGACGCCGACCTTGCCGGTCGCCTGGGCGTACCCCTCTGCGGCGTGGCCCGCGCCCTGCTCGTGGCGGACGAGGATGTGCCGCACCCTCGTGGAGTCGTAGAGGGGGTCGTACGCGGGAAGGATCGCTCCCCCGGGGATACCGAATACGACGTCGGCGCCAACCCGTTCGAGTGACCGCACGAGCGCCTGCGCGCCGGTGATGTTCGCTGCGCTACCTGGGCCGTCCATGGGCGCCTTCCTGGAGGTCGTCGCTGCACTAAAAAACCCTCCGTGCCTGGCACGAAGGGTCTGCGCGTCGGATGGGGTGGAGCTCAGCCGACGCGCGTGTCGATAAGTACGAGATGACGCACGAGCGTGACGATACACGCGGGCCGCGAGCCAGTTCAACCCAGCGAGACGGGCGTCCCACATCCTGGAACTATCCGCCGGGCGCGCCGCTCGGCACCGCCCCAAGGGGCGGATACCTCACGCCGCACGCAAGCTCGCTCCGCTCGCGCGGCCGGCGGGCTCTTCGCGCAAGCGCTCATCGCGGCTAACCACATATGGCGCCGTGTGCGGCCGAGCCCACCAGCTTCGCGTACTTGCCGAGGACGCCGTAGTCGAACGGCTGCGGTGGCGGCTTCCACTCGGCGCGGCGGCGTTCCAGATCTGCGTCGTCAACGAGCAGGTCGAGCGTGCGCGCCGCGAGGTCGAGGCGGATGCGGTCGCCGTCGCGCACCAGGGCGATCGGGCCGCCCACCGCTGCCTCGGGCGCCACATGGCCGACGCACGGGCCCGTGGTCCCGCCGGAGAAGCGGCCGTCGGTGAGCAGTAGCACGTCCTTGCCGAGCCCGGCGCCCTTGATCGCACTGGTGATCTGGAGCATCTCGCGCATGCCCGGCCCGCCCTTCGGGCCCTCGTAGCGGATCACGACGACATCGCCCGCCGAGAGCGTGCCTGCGGCGAGAGCGTCCATTGCAGCCTGCTCGCGGTCGAACACCCGTGCCGCGCCCTCGAAGGTCTCTGCCTCGAGGCCGGCACTCTTCACGACCGCTCCTTCGGAGGCGAGCGAGCCGCGCAGGATGGTCAGCCCACCCGTGCGGTGGATGGGGTCGTTCATCGCGTGGATGATCTTGCCGTCCGGGTCGGGCGGAGCGATGTCGTGGAGGTTCTCCGCGATGGTCCGGCCGGTGACAGTGAGCGCGTCGCCGGAGAGCAGCCCGGCGTCGAGCAGCGCCTTCATGACGACGGGCACGCCGCCTATCGCGTCGACGTCGGACATGACGTAGCGCCCGAACGGCTTGACGTCGGCCAGGTGCGGGGTCCGGTCCCCGATCCGGTTGAAGTCGTCGAGGGTGAGGTCGACCTTCGCCTCGTTGGCAATGGCCAGCAGGTGCAGCACGGCGTTGGTCGAGCCGCCGAGGGCCATCACCACGGTGATCGCGTTCTCGAACGCCTCCCGGGTGAGGATGGTCCGCGTGGTGATGCCGGCATCGACGAGGTGCACAACGGCTTCACCGGACCGCTCGGCGTAGGCGTCGCGCCGCGCGTCGGGTGCAGGCGGCGAGGCAGACCCGGGCAGCGACAGGCCGAGCGCCTCGATCGCCGACGCCATCGTGTTGGCGGTGAACATGCCTGCGCAGGCACCTTCGCCCGGACAGATCGCCTTCTCGATCTCGGTCAGTTCGTCGCGCGTGATGCGCCCTGCCAGGCAGGCGCCCACTCCCTCGAACGCGTCGACGATGTTGACGTCCCGGCCCCGGAAGCGCCCGGGCAGCGACGACCCGGCATAGAGGAAGATCGCGGCCACGTCCAGCCGGGCGGCCGCCATGATCATGCCGGGCTCGGACTTGTCGCAGCCGGCGAGCAGCACGGCGCCGTCGAACTGCTCGGCGCGGAACACCGTCTCGACCGAATCCGCGATGACCTCACGCGAGACGAGCGAGTAGTGCATCCCGTCATGGCCCATCGAGATACCGTCCGAGACCGAGATCGTCCCGAACTCCAACGGGAATCCGTCCGCACCGCGGACTCCGATCTTGGCCCGTCCGGCCAACCGGCGAAGCGACAGATTGCACGGCGTGATCTCGTTCCAGGACGAGGCGACGCCGATCTGCGGCTTGCGCCAGTCGTCGTCGCCCATGCCGACCGCCCGCAGCATGCCGCGCGCTCCGGCCCGCTCGATGCCTTCCGTGACGGTGCTGCTGTGCGGCTTGCGATGCTCCTTGGTGCTCACGGTGGAACCCTACGACGTAAAGTGCAGGCGTGTCGTCGCGCGTGTTCCGGCTGCCCCGCTCGGCTTATCTCGCCGTGCTGTTCCTGGCGCTGTGCGCGACCCCGCTGGTACAGCATCCACTCGCCTCGTTCGTGTACGTGATCCCTGTCGCTGCCGCCGTATTCATCGCCCGCACCGCGACGATCGTCGACGATCACGGCATCACGGTGCGGGCACTCGCCGGCCACCGCACGCTGCCGTGGACGGACCTGCGCGGGCTGTCGGTCACCGGGCGCAGTGTCTACGCGGTCACCGATACCGGTGCGGTGCGGCTGCCGTGCGTGCGACTGGCCGATCTGGCGGCGCTGTCGGCGGCGTCGGGCGGCCGCCTCCCACAGCTACCCGAAGCAACGCCCAAGTACGCGCCCTCGCGCCGCAGGCGCTGACTTGTCCCGCCTGCGCGATGCGCGATCCGGACCGCTCGCTGCGCTCGGGCCCGTCTCCCGCGCCGCTCGCGCCTTCGGCGCGGCCGCGTCGCGGCGGCGGGGCTCTTCGCGCGAGCGCTCATCGCATTGGGGTCAGTAGCCGTCGTGCACGACGTTCAGTAGGGGTTCGCCGGCGGTGTAGCGCAGGAGTTGGTCCCGGACGAGCTGGTAGGCCCGCCACGGAAAGCCGCGCACGTTCCCGCCCACGTGCGGCGTCAGCAGCAGGTTCGGAGCCGTCCACAGCGGATGGTCGTCCGGTGGCGGCTCCGGGTCGGTGACGTCGAGCGCGGCGCGCAGCCGCCCGGACGTCAGCTCGGCGACGAGCGCATCGGTGACTACCACCGGTCCGCGTGCGGCGTTCACCAGCAGTGCACCGTCCGGCAGCGCGGCGAGGAACGCCGAGTCGACGAGACCGGTGGTCTCGGGCGTGAGCGGGATGACGAGCACCACGATGTCGGCGGCGGGTAGCAGCCCCGGCAGCTCACCCACTGCGTGCACCCCGTCGCGAGCTCGCCGGGCAACGAGAACGGGCGTGGCGCCGAACGCGCGCAGCCGGGTGGCGACGTTCTGGCCGAGGTCGCCTGCGCCTACCACGAGCACGTGCTTGCCGGCCAGCTCATCGGTGGTCGCGGGCGCCCAGCGTCGCGCCTGCTGATCGTGGATGAACCGGGGGAACTCACGCAGCACCGCCAGGATCGCCGTCAGCGCCCACTCGGCCGTCGAGCCGCCGTGGACGCCACGCGCGTCGCAGAGCAACGCGCCCGGCGGCACGTGATCCACCCACACCTCGGCACCGGCCGACACGAGCTGGATCACGCGCAAGTCCGGCATGGCCGCTAGTGCGGCGTCGCGGTGGGCGGGATCGGCGAGCATGTAGGTCGGGACCCAGAACTCGACCCTCGCCGGCGGGGGGCCGGCGCCGTCCCAGGTAACAACGTCCACGCCGTCGGGCAGATCGCCGACGAGCTGCACCGCGTCCGCGTCGGGCAGGCAGATGACGGTCACCGTGCTGAGGTTAATCAGGCACACTGGCCGTCATGCGTCGGATCCCGTGGCGGGCGGTAGGGCTGCTGGCCTCGGCCGGCCTGCTCGCCGGCTGCGCGGCCGGCGCCAACGCCGCGCCGACCTGGGTGCCACAGCCCTCGATCACCCTCGAAGCCACGCCGGCGCCGTCGGCACCGAACCAGGCACCGTCACAGGTGCCGAGCGGCCCGCAGGCGCCGGCCCCGAACTCCCCCGGCGCGCCGCGCACACCGGGTGGCGGCACCGTCGGGTCGGGCGTCCTGGCGACGGGCCTGAACCAGCCGACGGGTCTCGTGCTGCTGCCCGACGGCAGCGCGCTCGTCGGCGAGCGGACGACGGGCCACATCGTGCACGTACCGCTGCAGCCCGGGCAGCCGGTTCCTGTGGTGAAGACGATCACGGGCCTGGCGACGTCCGGGGACGGCGGGTTGCTCGACCTTGCCCTGTCACCGACGTATGCGCAGGACGGGCTGATCTATGCCTACGTGACGACGCCGACCGACAACCGCGTCATCGACTTCACTCTCGACGGCCCGGTCACCCCGGTGCTCACCGGCATCCCCAGGGGCGCCACCGACAACACCGGCCGGCTGCTGTTCGACGACAAGGGACTGCTCTACGTCGGCACCGGCGACGCGGGGTCGCGGCAGCTCGCGGCGAATCCGGCGAGCCTTGCCGGGAAGGTGTTGCGAGTCGACGGCATCGGCCAGGTCGCACAAGGCAACCCGAAACCCGGGTCGCCGGTTTTCACCCGCGGCCATCGCACCGTCAACGGCCTGTGCGGCAGCGCCGAGGTGGGCGCGATATACGAGACGGAGGCGCCCGCCGAGATCAACGCCCTTGCGGCGGGCGCGGATTACGGCTGGCCTACCCCGCATGCCCGTAGCGTCGCGCCGGCGGCTACGCTGCCCGCAGCCCATCGGGGCGCGGCCGGCTGCGCGATTCAACAGGGCACGCTCTACATCGCAACCACCGATGGGCGGGCGCTGCTGGCCGCGCCGCTGACAACGCCGGGCCGCGTCGGGACGATCGACGTCGTGCATCTTGATCAGAGCTACGGCCGGCTGCGCACCGTCGTCGCCGCCCCGGACGGGGCCCTGTGGCTCACTACCTCGAACCGGGACGGCCGCGGGCATCCGATTCCGGACGATGACCGGGTGATCCGGCTCGTGCCGCCGCCGCTGGGCGGCGGTTCGCCGGCATGAGGGCGGCGACGTCCGCTGTCCCGGCACCGCGATCTGCGGCAGACTCAGCGCCGTGACCTACCCATCTGAGCCGAGCGGCTATCCGGCCTATCCCGCTCAAAACCCAGTTCGGCTACGCGGCCAGCGCGCCATCCAGGTCGGCAGCATCCTCATGGCGGTCGGACTCGTGCTCGTCATTGTGGGCGCTGTGCTTGCCAACACCAACGCGTACAGCAAGGTGAACGGCTTCCAGCGGGTCGCCGTCAGTGCGGGTAGCGGCACCGTCACGTTCGACAAGGCCGGCGGCTACGTGGCCTACTACGAATCGGACTCAGTGACCAACAGCACCAACCAGAAGGTCCCGGAGATTCCGATAACGCTGACGAACCAGTCAACCGGGCAGCAGTTGGTCCTGACCACCCCGTACGGAAACCGCTCGGACGGCAAGATCAAGTTTCTGCATTACGACCACGACGGCCACAAGGGCGTGGCGATGTGGCAATTTCACATCGACCAACCCGGCACCTATCGGGTCGAGTTGGGCCACAATCCCGCGGCGGCAAGCGACGCCACGGTGGCATTCGGGAAGTCGATAGCTCAGGGTGTGGTGCTCGCCGGGAGCGTAGTCATCGTTGGAGTGCTACTGCTGATCGGTGGCTTGATCACCCTCATCGTGGGGCTCGTCAAGCGCCGCCGGCACAAGCAGGAGCTCCGTACCGCAGGGTACGGTGGACAGCCTCCCGCCTGGCCACAGCAGAACTGGCCCCAGCAGGGCTGGCCGCAGCAAAGCCCGCCCCAGCAGGGCTGGCCGCAACAAAGCCCACCGCAACAGGGCTGGCCGCAACAAAGCCCACCGCAACAGGGCTGGCCACAGCAGAGCCCCCCCGATCAGGGCTGGCCACAGCAGAACTGGCCGCAGTCCGATCGCTAGCTGCGCTTGCGGACGATCAGCTGCGCACCAGCGATCCGGGCAAGCACGTAGATCGCGAAACTGATCGTCGTAATCCAGACGCTGGCCTTGACCGATGGCGTCTCCAGGCTCGCGAGCAGGCCACCGACGCTGGCAATCAGGGCGAACGCCACGCTCAGGCCGGTGACGACCGCCGGACGCGCGGAGAGCCGTTGTGCCGCCGCCGCGGGCGTGATCGCGAGGCTCAGCACGAGCAGCGTGCCCACGATCTGCGCCGCCTCGGTGACCGTCAGCGCCAGCACGACCAGGAACGCCAGCCCGACCATACGTACCCGTACGCCGCGCGCCTCCGCGACCTCCGGGTCGACGGAGGCGAACAACAGCGGCCGGTAGAGGGCCGTCATGGCGACGAGCACGCCGCCCGCCACGGCGATCAACAGCCAGATCTGATCGTCGCTCACGGTGAAGATCGACCCGAACAGGATCGCCGTCGCGGAGTTGGTGAAACCGTGGTACTTGCTCAGCAGCCAGACGCCGACGCCCAGCCCGAACGCCAGGATCACGCCGATCGCAGAATCGCGTTCCCGTTCGCGTACGCCGAGCAAGCCGATCGCGATGCCCACAATGACCGTGCCGATCAGCGCGCCCGCGACGGCGTCGTCTGCCAGGACAAGCCCTGCGGCGGCGCCCGTGAACGATAGTTCGGCGGTGCCGTGCACGGCGAACGCGGCTCGCCTGGTGACGACGAACGGGCCGAGCAGCCCACTGGCGATCGCCACCACCGCGCCGGCGATCAACGCGTGCTGGACGAACGCGAACTGCAGGTAGTCGCCTATGACCATGTCCGGGCGCCCGGCATCTCGTGGTCGTCGTCGACCGGGTGGTGATGGTGGCTCGCGAGTGCGTCGCCGTGCGCAGCGTCCGGGGCACCAACCACGACGATGCGCCCGCGCACCCGCAGCACATCGACATCTACCCCGTACAGCGCCGACAGCGTCTCGCTCGTGAGCACGTCGTTCGGCGTGCCGATCGCCCAGCGCCCCCCGACGAGATAGAGGACGCGGTCGACGAGCGGCAATACCGGGTTGATCTCGTGCGTCACGAACAGCACAGACGTGCCGGCGCTGCGCCGTCGCGCGTCGATCAGGGCGCTCGTCGCCTGCTGATGTGCCAGATCGAGGCTGAGCAGCGGCTCGTCGCACAGCAGCACCCGCGGATCACCGAGCAGCGCCTGAGCAATTCGCAGCCGCTGCTGTTCACCCCCGGACAGCGTGCCGAGCGGCGCATCTGCGAACTGCGCCGCACCCACCGACTCGATCGCCCGCTGGACCCGCGCTCGGGACGCGCGGCTGGGGAGCGCCGTCCCCCACTGGTGCCCGTCGAGGCCGAGGCGCACCAGATCGCGGCCGCGTAGCGGGATGTCACGGTCAAATGCCTTCTGCTGCGGGATGTATCCCACCACGTCGCTGCCCCGGCGCGGCGTGCGTCCGCACACCGTCACCGATCCGGACGTCAGCCGTTGCAGGCCCAGCAGCACTTTGAGCAGGCTCGTCTTGCCACTGCCGTTCGGGCCGAGGACGGCGACGAACTCACCGGGCGCGATCTCCAGGTCGAGCCCGGACCACAGTTCGCGCGCGCCGAACCGGAGCGTCGCTGCGCGCAGCGAGACAGTCGGACTAACCACCGAGCGCCGCCAACAAAGCCCGGGCCTGGTCGGCCTGCCAGGTCTGGAAGTTCTTCGCATCCGCCGGCATCGTCTCGGTGACCCCGACCACCGCAACGCCGCTGCTTCCAGCCAGCTCCTTGAGCCGCTGCGTCGTCGGACTAGTGACCTGGGCGTTGTACAACAGTGCCTTGACCTTGTGGTCTTTCAACGCCACGTCGAAGGCTGCGATGTCCGCGGGGCTCGGGTCGCTGTCGTTCTCGATCGCCTCGGAGAAGGACGCAGGGGTGCCGAGCCGGAGCCCAGCCGCCTCGACGAGGTAACCGGGAACGCGTTCGGTGTAGGCGATTGCCGCTCCGCCGTACCTGGACTTGATCTGGTCGATCACGTCGACGGCCTGCTGCTCGCCCTGAAGGAACGTCGTGAGGTTGGCCCGGTACGCCGCCGCGTGAGAGGGATCTTCCGTTGCCAGTTGCGCCTCGATCGCCTGCGCGGCCTTCCGGACGTAGCCGGGGTTGTACCACAGGTGCGGATTTGCGTCGTGCCCTGCGCCTACGACCGTTGCGACGTCGAGCACCTCGCGGTCCGATTTCGGGGTGGCCGCGAGCAGCTTGGCGATGAAGTCGTCGTAGCCCGCGCCGTTCTGGATCACGAAGCTGGCGCCGGCAATGGCGGCGCCGTCACGGGCGTTCGACTCGTATTGATGCGGGTCGGCGTTGGGGTCGCTGATGATCGATGTGACCTGGACCGCGTCACCACCGATCTGCCGGGCGATATCGCCCCAGAAGTTCTCCGCGGCGACCACGCCGAGCTTGCCCGCCGGTGCGTGCGACGTGGCGCCGGGCGTCACCGGCAGGTTGTTCCCGGCGCCGGAGTCCGTCGTTCCGCGGCAGGCTGCGGCCACGAGCGCGGTGGTCGCAATCGCAGCTAGCACACCCGCCCGCCGCTTCATCGGCATCCTCTCGATCTGAATATGGGAACCGTTCCCGATATGGATACCACTGTACCGGCAAAATGCTGCTGCTGAGAAGCGGGATACGTTCAGTGCGAGCAGTCGGCGCACACGCCGAACACCTCGACGGTGTGGTCGACGGCGGTGAAGCCGTACTTCTCGGCCATGGTGGCGGCCCAGCGCTCGATCGCCCGGCCCTCGATCTCTTCGGCGTGCCCACACTCACGGCACACGAGGTGATGGTGGTGCGCCTGCCCTGCATCGCCGCAGTAGCGGTAGGTGCTCTCACCCTCGGGCGTGTGGATGACGTCGACGACTCCGCCGTCGGCGAACGCCTGTAGGTGCCGGTAGACCGTAGACAGGCCGACGGGCTCACCCTCGGCACGCAGCCTCGCGTACACGTCCTGCGCGCTGCGAAAACCACCCGCCTCCACAAGGGCGTTCTGCACCGCTGCGCTCTGCCGCGTGTTCCGATGACGACTTACCGCTGCCATGCTCAAAACCGCCGTTCCGTATCTCTCCGTCACGGCTATCGTACCGGTAATCGTTCCCGTTAGCAGGTGGTCTCGGCGACTATGTACCTTGACGGTTACGTATCCAATCGGTTACGTTGACGCCATGGATGCCGTGCTGCACGCGATCTCGGACGCCAGCCGGCGCACGGTGCTGGAGGCTCTCGGCGACGGAGATGCGACGGCCGGCGAATTGGCGGCACTGCTTCCCATCGCGCGCCCCGGAGTCTCACGACACCTGCGCGTACTTCGCGAGGCCGGGCTGGTCGAGGCGCGTCAGGTCGGGCAGCGCCGGCTGTACAGCCTGCGGCCCGAGCCGTTGGCCGAGGTCGACGGCTGGCTCGCACGCTACCGATCGCTGTGGGAGCAGCGGCTCAACGCATTACACACCGAGATCGCCCGCGGGAAGAAACAGCAGAGGAGCAGGAATGACGCAGCAACGCACGGGAGCCGGCACCATCGTGGGGTCGCTACGAGCCGTTGACGGCAAAGCCGTTATCCGCGTGGAGGACCGGTTCGACACCGATGCCGACGACCTGTGGTCGGCCCTCACCGATCCACAACGGCTGGCGCGCTGGATCGCCGACGTGGCAGGCGAGCTGCGCCCGGGCGGCGAGTTCCGGGCACGCTTCACCAGCAGCTGGGAGGGCCCCGGACGAGTGGACGTGTGCGACCCGCCGCGGCGGCTCCTGCTGACCATGTCGCCCGGACAAGATGATCAGACGATCATCGAGGCCGAGCTCACTCCTGACGGCGATCGGACGCGGCTGGTGGTCGAGGAGCGCGGGCTACCACTCGACGCGGCAGCGGGACACGGCGCGGGCTGGCACGCACACATCGAGGACCTCGCCGCTCATCTCGCGGGCGAGCCACCGACGAACTGGCGCACGCGCTGGCTCGAACTGACGCCCGCGTATCGCGAACGAGCACGCGACCTCGCATGATCCACGCGACGCTGGACAGGGACGTCGCGGACCGAACACTGATCGCCTTCCTGGACGCCCAGCGCGCCCGGGTACTGGCTGTCGTCGCCGGCCTCGACGCCGAGCAGTTGGCAACACCGGTGCTGCCGTCGGGCTGGACGCCGCTCGGGATGATCGAGCATCTTGGGCACGCCGAGCGGCACTGGTTCCAGGAAGTCGCCCTCGGCAGCGCCGAGCCGCTGCCCTGGGCCGACGACGCCGACGACCAACGCGGGCCGTTCACGACCGCTCGGCCGCCGCACACGGTGTTCGTGTTCTACCGCGACCAGATCGAGCGGACGAACGCCGTTCTCGCCTCGACGCCGCTGTCCACGCCACCGCGCGGGCAGCACAACCAGGGCAGCGCCGACGACGTCACCGACCTCCGCTTCATCGTCTTGCACATGATCGAGGAGACCGCTCGCCATCTCGGCCACCTCGACGCCGCGCGGGAGTTGCTCGATGGCCGGATCGGCCTCGGCCAGGACAACCTCTGAGACCGCTCAGCTCGGGACGGTCATGGAGACCGGCAACTGGGTGTAGCTGCCGGTTGGGCTACAGCCAGCTCTGGTCCTTCGCGAGTTCGCCGGTGACGTCGAGTGCGCGTTGGATGACTGGCGGTTCGCCGCGGTACCAGATCGCGTCGAAGGTGAGGGTCGCGTTGAGCTCGGCGAGCTCGACGAGGGTTACGCCACGCGGCAACTGCTCGGCGAGAGAGGCGTTGATAAGCGCTACCCCGCGGCCGCGGGCGAGGTTGCCCCAGACGGTGTTGCCGGCCGCCTGCTCGTCGAGGGCAGGTTCGAAGCCCGCCGTGCGGCAGGTGCCGACGACGGTGTCGTAGAAGCCTGGGGCCATGTCGCGTGGCCAAAGCTCGAAGCGCCGGTCGGCGAGCGTGGCCAGGCCGATCCGTCTGCGCCGCGCGAGCGGGTCGGTCGTGCTGAGCGCGATGCGTAGCGGTTCACGACGGACAGTTCGGGTGTGAAACCCGCTGGGGTACGAGGTCATCGGTGCGATGGCGAGGTCGTAGCGCTCAGCGAGCAGCAGGTCGGCGATGTCGGCGCCGAACACCTCCCGGGCCTCGACTGTGACCTGGGGGTGCACGTCGTGCAGCCGAGCCAGCAGCCTGGGGATGGTGTCCCACACGGCCGTAAGCGTGTACGCGAGCCGCAGCGTGCCGAGCTCGCCGCGTGCGGCCGCGCGGACCCGCCGTGCGGCACGGTCGGCGGCGGCGAGAATTCGGCGGCAGTCGGCGAGAAACACCTGTCCCTCCGCGGTCAGTTCCACTCGTCGCGGCGTGCGGCGCAGGAGGGTTACCCCGAGCGAGCGCTCGAGCGCTTTGATCTGCTGGCTGACGGCCTGCTGGGCGATGTGCAGGTCGTCGGCGGCTCGGGTGAAACTGCGCCGCCGTGCCACGGCGGCGAAGGTGCGCAGGTGGCGCAGTTCGAAATCCGAAGCAGCTCCCACGGTGCCAACGATACGCGGCCGGCACGCCGGCAGGAACAAGCGGTGCTTGTCGTCGGACAACAAGCTGTGCTTGTCGAGCGCTGGAGCCGGGGATAACGTCGGACGTGCCGTTCAAGGAGGTGAGCCCGATGGCAAATGATCAGAGCGCCGCCGACCACCACATGCGGGTCGATCGCGTGTCGTCGCGCCCGAAGCAAGTGCTGATCTTGGTCGCGAACCCGACGACATCGACCACCCTGGGCTGGCCGGTCGGGTTCTGGGGGGCCGAGGTAACCCATCCGTACTACGAGCTGACGCAGCGCGGCGTTGCCGTCACGATCGCGAGCCCGAATGGGGGCAAGGTCGAGATGGACTCGCTCAGCGACCCACGCGATGAGTCGAAGTGGTCTGCGGACGACCTGATCACGATGGGCTTCCTCAACACCCCTGAGCTGGTGGCGTTGTTGCAGGACACGCCGAGGCTCGCGGACGTGGACCTCGACACGTACGACGCGATCATGGTCGCCGGTGGGCAGGCGCCCATGTTCAGCTTCCGCGACAACGAGGAGGTGCACGACGCGATTCGCTACTTCTACGAGGCGGAGAAGCCGACTTGCGTGTACTGCCACGGAACGGCGGCGCTCGTCGACCTTCGGCTTTCTGACGGCAGCTACCTCGTCGACGCCAAGACGGTCACCGGGTTCGCGAACGTCGAGGAAGATTTCAGCGACGGGTTCGTCGGACAGCGGGTGATGCCGTTCCGAGTTGAGGACGAGCTAAGGCAGCGGGGAGCGAACTACGTGCAGGGCGGTATGTTCAAGGCGTTCGCGGTGCGCGACGGCCGGCTGATCACCGGGCAGCAGCAGTACTCCGCCAGAAAGGTCGCCGAGATGTTGATCGAATCGCTCGGTATCTGACCCTGAAGCGCCGCCCGCAATCAAACGTGGAGCACAACACAGAAGAGGAAGGGCGCCGAGAATTGACTGCCGCAGACCACTCGCCCATTCGCGCCGACGCCGTGATCACGGTCCATCAGTACCAGCCCGCCGCCTACGACGAACCGGCCGACGGCCCGGCACTGACCCGGATCCACGTCGAGGAAAGCTTCACCGGCGACATCTCCGGTGAGGGCGTCGTCGAGTTCTTGCAGGCGGCACACTCCGACGGTTCGGCCAGCTTCGTCGGGATCGAACGCGTGGCCGGCGTCGTCGGCGGCCGGCGCGGGACGTTCCTCCTGCAGGACGCGGGAACCGTGCAGGACAGCATCGTCAGCGGGGACTGGTTCGTGGTCCCCGGCTCGGGAACCGGCGAGCTGACCGGGCTGCGCGGCACCGGCGGTTTCCGCGCGAACCTTGGTGAAGGCGCCCAGGTCCACCTCGACTACTGGTTCGAATGACGCCTGGAGATCCAGACCGCACACGTGCCCGACTCCTCTGTGCGACCCGACATGCAGCAAGCACGAAACGCCAAGCTGGTCGCAGTCCTCGGCGGCAGACCTCGTGACCTGCGTTGCGACCAAAGCCTGATCACGCCGGAGTACCCGGCCGGGATCGGGTTGCGGCATCGCAGGGGCGATGATGCCGCCATGACCGATGAGAACGCCGCTAAGGGCACCGGGTCTGAGCTCCCCGAGGAGGTCGCGCGGTGACTGCGCCCGCTGAGCGGTGCGCACGCGTTGGTGCCGGCGTGGCTGCGCCCGCACCGCGGCGAGCAGCGATGGACGGTGCTGGCTGTGATCGCGATTGCGATCGGGATACAACTGGCGTTGCCCGACAAGTTCGTGCTGCGGCCGCGCACCGCCGCGCCGTCGTTGGAAGCCGCACTATGCCTCGTGCTTGCCATCCGCAACCCGGGTCCGCTGCAGGTCGACCGGCCGATATTGCGCCGCCTGTCGCTGCTGTTGGTCGGGATTCTCGCAATCACGAACGCGGTCTCGACAGGGCTGCTGGTGCACGCGATCGTGACCGCGGAACAGGTGAGCGCGGCGAAGATCCTGGCTTCCGGAGCGGGCATCTGGCTGACGAACGTAATCGCGTTCGCGCTGTGGTACTGGGAGTTCGACCGCGGCGGCCCGGTCGCGCGCGCCGCCGGCGGACGCGGGCGGACCGACTTCTTGTTCCCCCAGATGAGCGATCCGCGGCTGGATCCGCACTGGAGCGCTACCTTCATCGACTACCTGTACGTGTCGTTCACGAACTCCACCGCGTTCTCACCTACCGACACCATGCCGCTGTCCCGGTGGGCCAAGCTGCTGATGCTCGTCCAAGCGCTGATATCACTGGTCACCGTCGGACTCGTCGCGGCCCGCGCGATCGGCCTGCTACCCGCCGGCTGAGACACCCGCCCCCGATCTAGCTGAATGCGCAGAACTCGTTGCCCTGAGGGTCGGCGAGCACGTGCCAGTCGAGGTCGCTGCCCTGCGGGCGCAGCAGGGTGGCGCCGGCGTCGACAAGAAGCCCGACGTCAGTGGCCTCGACGTCCCAGTGAACGCGATTCTTCACGGTCTTCGGTTCCGGCACCGGGTTGAAGTCCAGTGTGAGCATGGGGATGCCCGGGATCTCCGACACGGTGGCCCAGCCCTGCGGGCTGATTTCGACCGGCGCATGGAACACGCCGGCCCACCAGGTGGCGATCGCTACGGGGTCGGCGCTGTCGACGACCAGCCCGTGCAGGCGATCGGGTGGCACTTCGTCGCGCAGGAATGCGCAGAACAAAGTTCCTTCCGGATCGGCCATTACCGTCCACCTCGACTGTGACTCAACGACCGTGGCCCCGAGTGCCTCGAGTTCGGCGAGGCTGGTCACGTAGACGTCGAAATGCACCCGGTTCTTGGCAGTGATCGGCTCGGGTACCTGGTTGATCCAGATGGTGTGCCGGGGCGTCGGCCCGCTCAGCCAGCCGTCGCCATTGTCCTGGACGTGCCAGTCGAGGCGGAGCGCCTGCGCCCAGAATCTGCCGAGTAGCTGCGCATCGACGGCGTCCAGCACAAGATCCTTGAACCGCGCCATGGCCATCAGCGGCGCTCCCGTCGTTCATACCCGCGGCCGGGATGCCACGACTCGATCACCAGGTGGTCCGCGGGCGTCCCGAGCCGGGTCAGCGCCACCTCAGCGATGTCGATGCGGAAACCGTCGCCGTCGCGTACCGCACGTCCGGCGACCTTCGCCTCGCCGGGCCAGCCGCCGGGGTCGTCCGGCGGCGGGTCGACAGTAGGGCTGTGTACCGCCAGGCGCGGGTCGCGGCGCAGGTCCTGGCCCTTCACCGAGCGGGCCATCGACCCGAACCGCAGCTCGCCGTCGGCAAAGCTGAGCTCGATGCCGCTGATCCGTGGCGAGCCGTCGGAGCGGAGCGTCGCCATCGTCTTGTGTTTGCGTGCGTCGAAAAGCGCCCGCACGCGCTCGGCGAGCTCAGGTACCTCACGCTGTACGTCGGCCCAACTGGTCACTGACGGGACACTAGCGTCTGCGGCTGACAACGCGGCGCAGCCATACGGCCAATGCCCCAGCGACGGCGAGCGCCGCGGCCACGATGCCGATCGGGAAGGGATCCCGGCTCTCCTGCTGCTCTTCGGGCGTCGACGTCGGGTGCGGCGTCGGCGAGGACGAGGGCGTCAGCGACGTGCCGGCAGCGCGCGGCAGCGGCAGGGCGTACACCGCCGAGCCACGGCCCTCGGAGTCGATAAGCAGCCGCGATCCGGCTACGGCGATGCCCTCACCCTGCGGTTGGGCCGGCAGCGGCACCCGCACCGGTGCGGCGCGGAGCGCCGCCGCCACGTCACCGTGCGCGACCCGCCAAAGGTAGGCATCGGTGTAAGTACGGACGGCGAACACCGTGCCGTCCCGGGAGAATGCCGCGCCGGTCGCGGCGAGCTCGCCGACGACGTTGGGACCGCCGAGCGTACCGGTGAGTGCGAACCGGATCTCGCCGATCTTGCGCAGCGTCTGCACACCGCTAGGCCGCGGGGGAACGGCATATACAGCCGAGCTGCCGAGTAGCGATTTCGTCACGATGAACGCCGCCCCGCCCGGAGCCACCGCGAGCGATTCGGCGTCGTGCGGGCCGTCCGGATAGCGCAGGCGCCACACCTCGGGCGGCTCGACGGCGGTGCCGGCTCGCCGTTCGTCCACGCGGTAGATGCACACGTCGGCGCGGCCCGCGTCGTTGTCACCTATGTCGGCCAGCCAGACGGAGGCAACGCCGCGCCGGTCGCGGGCCACTGCGAGGTCCTCCCAGTCGACGTTCGTCGCGCCCGGCACGGTGTACGTGGCGGCGGTTCGGCCGGTGCGGGCGTCCAGCGCGAAGAACCGCGGCGCGTCGCCGCTGTCGTTCTGCACGTACACCACCTGGGGGTCGACGATGCTCGCAGCGATGCCGCTCGCCTCGTTGATGCGCGGGTCGGCGATGACGAACAGCAACATCGCCGCCAGCAGGCTCACGGCAGCCAGGTCAGCGACTGGCCGTGCGCCCCGGCCAGCGCCAGCGGACGCTGGTCGCGGGCAAGCACGATGCGGGCCGCTGCCCCGGTGTCGACGTCGGTGCCGGGGACAAGCCCGGGCATCTCGTTGCTGATCCAGGTTGCGTCGAGACTGCGCATGGTGTCAGTGAACGCGGCCCGCCCAGCGGCGTCGACATAGCCGAGCACCGCGGTGTGAAACACCACCAGAGTCGCCCCGTCCGGGGCCTCGGCGGCGAGTGCCGGCAGATCACGCAGCAGGTCGCCGCGCACGATGCGGGGCGGATCGGCGCGGGCGAGCCTGACCGCGCGACGCTGCACGTCGAAGCGCTCGGACTGCTCCGGCCAGATCAGCGATTCCAGCCAGCGCACATCCTCGTCGTCGCGGACGTCGAGCGGGTTCAGGTCCAGCCCGGCACGCCAGGCGATCTCCGGTGCGGCCGACGGAAGCGGCACCGGCCCGTCGGCCGCGCAGCGCAGCAAGACCGGTGACGTCCCGACGCGGTGTTCCAGATCGCCGAGCGTGTAGTGGTAGGCGTAGCGGTCCGGGTAGAGGCACAGGCCCGCGGATGCGCCCACCTCGATCAACGCCAGAGGTTGCGGCAACGCGGCCAGCGCAGGCAGCAACGCGGCGCACCGGCCCGGCTCATTCGTCTGGGTGCGCCGAGCCAGGATCGTCGTGGCCACGGCGCTCCACCGGCTGAGCACGAAGTCGCGAAACGCGGGATACGAGCCCACCGGGCCGAAGAGATACCGCACCGCAGCGAGCAACAGGTTCGGCTGACGCTTCGGCGGCGGCAACTCCGCCAGCCGGGCGAGTAGCGTCGCGTCGCCCGCGACACCGAGGCACAAGTTCTCGTAGCTCGGGGAATACGGGCGGACCTCGACCTCTGCGAAGCGCCGGTAGCGGGCGGCCGTATCGGCCTCCTGCATCCCGATCACTGTGCTCCTAGCTTCTCCAGCAGGATCGCGCGGACCGTGGCGGCGTCGGCCTGGCCGCCCGTCGCCTTGCGCACCGCACCGATCAGCGGGCCGACAGCGTTGACCTTGCCGCCACGGACCTTCTCGGCAACGTCGGGATTGGCGGCGATCGCCTCATCCGCGGCCTTGGCCAGGACGTCTGTGTCGGAGACGACCTGCAATCCCCGCTCGGCAACCACGGCATCGACGTCGGCGCCCGTGTCGAGCACGGCGTCGACCACCTGCCGCCCGAGCGCGACGGACAGCGTGCCGTCGCCGACGAGCGCCACGATGCGGGCCACCTGCGCCGGGGTGATACCGAGGTCGGCGGCGTCCACCTCACGCTCGTTCGCCTTCTGCGCCAGATAGCCCAACCACCAGTTGCGCGCCTCACCGACCGGTGCACCCGCATCGACGGTGGCGCCGACAACGTCGACCACGCCGGCGTTGGCCATCTGCCGCATGTCATCGGCAGAGATGCCGAGCGTCTCGCGGGTACGCGCCCGCCGGACGGCCGGAAGCTCAGGCAGAGTCCCGCGCAGCTGCTCGACCCACGCCGCGTCCGGGGCAAGCGGAACGAGGTCGGGCTCCGGGAAGTATCGGTAGTCGGTGGCTTCCTCTTTGCTGCGACCGGCGCGGGTATCGCCGGTTGTCTCGATGAAGTGCCGCGTTTCCTGGGTGATCTTGCCGTCGGCGTCGAGGATCTCCGCCTGGCGCAGCATCTCCGAACGGACGGCGCGCTCGACCGACCGTAGCGAGTTGACGTTCTTGGTCTCGGTGCGCGTGCCCCAATCTGTGGCGCCTACGGGGTGCAGCGAGGTGTTGACGTCACAGCGCAGGCTGCCCTGTTCCATGCGCACGTCGCTGACATCGAGCGTGCGCAGGATGTCGCGCAGCTCGGTCACGTAGGCGCGCGCCACCTCAGGTGCGAGCGCCCCGGTCCCGGTCACCGGCTTGGTCACGATCTCGACGAGCGGGATGCCGGCCCGGTTGTAGTCGACCAGCGAGTAGTCGGCACCGTGAATCCGCCCGCTACGCCCGACGTGGGTGTTCTTGCCGGTGTCCTCCTCGAGGTGCACGCGCTCGATGCCTACCCGGTACGACTGACCATTTACCTCGACGTCGAGATTCCCGTTGACGCAAAGGGGTTCGTCGGATTGCGAGATCTGGTAGTTCTTCGGCATGTCCGGGTAGAAGTAGTTCTTGCGCGCGAACCGGCACCACTCGGCGATCGTGCAGTTGAGCGCCAGACCGATGCGTATGGTCGACTCGATCGCCTTCTCGTTCGCCACCGGCAGGCTGCCCGGAAGCCCGAGGCAGACCGGGCACACCTGCGTGTTCGGCTCGGCGCCGAACGCCGTGGAGCAGCCGCAGAACATCTTCGACACGGTGCCCAGCTCGACGTGTGTCTCGAGCCCGATCACCGGCTCGTACCGCTCCAGTACGTCCTCGTACGTCATGCGAGCACCCCCACAGGTGGCGTGATCCGCTCGACCGCCGCCTCGTACGCCGCTGCCACTCGGTAACAGCGGTCATCGCCCAGGGCGGGTGCCATGACCTGCAGCCCGACGGGCAACCCTTCGGAGAGCCCGCACGGCACGGAGATCGCCGGCGTACCGGCCAGCGACGCGGGCAACGTGCACAGGTCGTTCACGTACATCGCCATCGGATCGTCGACTCGTTCACCGATGCCGAACGCCACGAACGGCGTCGACGGCGACACCAGCACGTCGGCCTGCTCGAACGCGGTCGCGAAGTCACGCGCGATCAGGGTACGTACCTTCTGCGCCTGCCCGTAGTACGCGTCGTAGTAACCGGCCGAAAGCGCGTACGTGCCGATCATGACCCGGCGTTTCACCTCGGGGCCGAAGCCTGCCTCGCGGGTCAGCGACATGACCTCCTCCAGCGGATGGACGCCGTCGTCGCCGACCCGCAGCCCGTAGCGCACCGCGTCGTACCGGGCGAGGTTGGACGAGCACTCACTCGGCAGGATCAGGTAGTAGGCGGCCAGCGCATAGTCGAAGTTCGGGCAGCTCACCTCGACGACGTCGGCGCCCAGCTTGCGCAGCGTCTCGACGGCGTCGTGGAACGCGGTGAGCACTCCGGGTTGGTAGCCCGCACCGCCCAGCTCGCGAACGACGCCCACCCGCACGCCGGTCAGGTCGTCGCGGGCCCCCTCACGCGCGGCCGCGACAACGGGTGGCACCGGCCCCGCGATCGACGTCGAGTCGCACGGATCGTGGCCGGCGATGACCTCGTACAGCAGCGCCGCGTCGAGCACTGTCCGGGCGCACGGCCCGGCCTGGTCGAGGGAGGACGCGAGCGCGATCAGCCCGTATCGTGATACGCCGCCGTATGTCGGCTTGGCGCCGACCGTCCCGGTGACGGCGGCCGGTTGCCGGATCGAGCCGCCCGTGTCGGTCCCGATCGCGAGCGGAGCCTCGTACGCGGCGAGAGCGGCGGCCGATCCGCCACCCGAACCGCCCGGCACGCGCGCTAGATCCCAGGGATTGTGCGTCGGGCCGAAGGCCGAGTTCTCGGTGGACGATCCCATCGCGAACTCGTCCATGTTGGTCTTGCCGAGCATGACGACGCCGGCGTCCTTGATGCGGCGGCTGATCGTCGCATCGTAGGGCGGCACCCAGCCTTCGAGGATCTTCGAGCCGGCCGTGGTCGGCAAGCCCTCGGTCACCACGACGTCCTTCATGGCGAGCGGCACCCCGGCCAGGGGGCCGAGCGCCTCGCCGCGGGCGCGGCGCGCGTCAACCGCCGCGGCCGCGCGCAGCGCCCCGTCGGCGTCCAGGTGAAGAAACGCGTGCACCTGGTCATCGACCTCGGCGATCCGGTCCAGGTGCGCCTGCGCCACTTCGACGGCGGACGCCTCACCAGCAGCGATCAGCCCGGCAAGCTCGGTCGCCGTCGACCTGATCAACTCGGCGCTCACGCTTCCTCGCTCAGAATTCGGGGGACACGGAACTTGCCGTCCTCGACGTCCGGCGCGGCCGCCAGCACCGCCTCGCGGGGCAGGCAGGGCCGCAACTCGTCAGCACGCAGCACGTTGGTCATCGGCACCGCGTGCGAAGTCGGCGGGATGTCGGGAGCCGCGACCTCGCCGACCCGTGCGACCGCGCCCAGGATGACGTCGAGCTGACCCGCGAACACGTCGAGTTCCTCGTCGGTGACGGCAAGGCGGGCGAGGCGCGCGAGATGCGACACCTCGGCCCGGCTGATGTTTCTCGGCGAATCGTTCGGCACGATGGGCGAGTCTACGAGCCACCCCACGGAACGGTCGCGCGGATTCGGCCCCCCGCTTGCGCTGCTTAACTCGCCGGACACACGAGAAGGGGAAGCTGATCACATGTCCTACCTGCTGCGCGTGGTGCTGCCCGACCGGCCGGGTGCGCTCGGCGCGGTGGCCACGGCGCTCGGCGGTGCCGGGGCGGACATCCTCTCCGTGGACGTGATCGAACGCTCGCCCGACCACGCGGTCGACGACCTGGTGGTGGATCTGCCCCCTGACCGACTGGCTGACTCGCTGGTCACCGCCGCGCGCTCGGTGCCGGGGGTGCGCGTCGAGTCGATCCGTCCGTACGCCGGGACCCTGGACCCGCACCGCGAGCTCGAGGTGCTCGACGAGCTCGCCGCCGGGCCGGACGACCCACTGCAGGTCCTCACCGACGGGGTGGCCCGCATCTTCCGTCCGGGCTGGTCGATCGTGCTGGACCCGCCCGCCGACGGCCTGTCCCGGGTGGTCGCGCGCAGCGCCGCTGCGCCCGAACTCGCCGAGCTGCCCGTGCCGTGGTGGCCGCCACGTCCTGCTCGGCTGCTCGACGCGCACGAGCCGTGGGCGCCGCGCGACTGGTCCGGGCTCGGCACCGAACTGGCGGTGGCGCCGCTCGGCGAGGGAGCGCTGTTGGTGGGGCGCCCGGCGCTGCGCTGGCTGCGTGCCGAGCTGATGCGGCTGCGGCACCTGGCGGGTGTTGCTGACAGTGTCACCCGCGCCGCGCAGGCGGCCGCTACCCAGCCCTGAGCACCGCGGCAATGGCGTCGGCATAGGCGTGCGTGCCGGTCGCGCGCAGGTGCAGGCCGTCCTTGTAGAACCAATCCCGGTGCGGATTGGAGATGCCGTACCAGTCGACGAGCACGGCGTTGGGGAAGCGCGCCACCACCGCGTGCAGCGTGTCGTTGTTAGGGGCTTGCCAGTCGCGCGGGACCCGGTCGGTGAGCACCACGACACGGCTGCGGTCGCGAAGCAACGCCAGTACGGCGGACAGATCGTCCGGCGGGATGATGCCGTTGTCGCCCGTGTGGATCACGACACAGCTGCCCAGCGTGCCGGCGGCCCGGTGCTGCGCGATGTCCGCGAAGACGTCGCGAGCCTGCCGTCCCTCAACCGCGGACACGGAAATGTGCGTGATCAGAGCGCGCAGCTGCGGCGTCGCGCCGAGCATGACCGAGTCGCCGAATGCGCTCACCGTGGGTGCGGGCGGCGGTTCGGATGTGCGCGGCGTGGGCGTGGGGTGCGTGGCCGCGTGCGGGCGCGCGCGCGCCGTGCGCGCGGCGGGTCGCGGCGATGCGGGCGGGGCCGTGCTCGTCGAGCGCTCCGGGGTGTGCCCCGACGAGGCCAGCGCCGGTGACGGCGCGGTGTAGGCGAAAACCGAGATCAGCGACCCGAGGACGACCAGCACGCCGGCGACGGCGGCCGGAACGACACGGGCCCGCGCGGTGCTCGAGAGCCGTGGCCAACCCCATGCGTGCACGATGCCGGAAAGGCCCGCGACCCGGAACGGCTGCTCGATGAGACGGAAGCTCGCTTCGGCCAGCCCGACCGTGATAGCGGTGCGGAGCACGAACAGCTGCCACCCGCCAAGGGCAAGGTCGACCTCGGGCCGGGTCACCACCGCGACCGGCCAGTGCCAGAGGTATATCGAGTACGACCGGCTGCCGAGCCAGCGCAGCGGCGCCCGGTCGAGCAGCCAGCCGAGCGCGCTGACCGGCCGGGGCACGGCCGCCACGACCACGACGCACAGCACGCTCGCGGCGAGGAACCCGCCGCGGTAGAGCCCGGGGTCGAACTCGTCGACACCCGTCATGATCTGGACGAGCAGGACCAGGGCGAGCGCTGCCGCGAGATCGGTCAGGAACGCCCCGCGCAGCAGCGGCCGGCGCCGTGCGAAGGGCAGCGTGCCCCGGGTCGCAAGCGCGCCGGCGGCGGCGCCGAGCAACAGTCCCATCGCGTGAGTGTCGGTGCCGAAGTACACGCGGCCGGAGTCGGCGCCGTAGGGGACGTCGTCGTGCACGGCGATCAGCGCCATGGTGAGCGTCGACCCGGCCGCGAGCGCGGCAGCCACCCCGGCTACCCGGTAGAGCCGCCCGGCGGCGAGCACGGCCCTCGCGCGGACGTCCCGGCGCCGCCAAGCGAGGTATGCACGGGTGATAACGGCCAGGAGGACCGGCCATATCAGGTAGTACTGCTCCTCAATGGCGAGCGACCACAGGTGCTGCACCATCGGCGGCCGGCCCGATGCGACGAAGTACGACTGGTGGCTGCCGATCAGCCACCAGTTCGTGACGTATGCCAGGCTCGCCAGTACGCCGCCGCGCGTTGTGGGCAGTTCGTCGCGCCACAGCAGCGCGCTCGCGGTCGAAGTGACGAGCAGCAATGCCACGACAGCGGGTACCAACCGGCGCACTCGGCGCGCGTAGAAGTCGCGAATCGCCAGCCGGCCGGTCGCGTCGATCTCGGCGAGCAGCAGACGGGTGATCAGGTACCCGCTGATCACGAAGAACAGGTCCACGCCCAGGAACCCGCCGGGCAGCACCGTCGGCGCGAAGTGAAACACCACGACCGCCGCCACGGCGAAGGCACGCAGGCCATCCAGACCCGCGAGCCGTGGACGCGCAGCCGCTGTGGTCATGCTCCGGCAATCGTGACAGCCGGGCTGTTGCGGATGATCGCGGCGCGCCCAGGCGGCTTTGCAACGATGCCCACATGCCTGGGCTCATTCGGCCGCGGCGACCGTCGGATCTGGACGGCTGTGTTGCGGCCCTAGCAACCGTGCACGCGGCCGACCGCTACCCGCTGGCGTGGCCGGCCGACCCGGTGCGCTGGCTCACCGGGTCCGAACGCACGCTCGCCGCATGGGTGGCCGACGACGGCGCAAAGGTCGTGGGCCACGTCGTGCTGGGCGACGGCAGCGCCGAGTCCGCGCTCGCGGCCGCCGTGGGCCTGCCGCCGCAGCGCATCGGTGTCGTGCTGCGGCTGTTCGTGGTGCCGCTCGCGCGCGGCGAAGGACTCGGCGAGCGACTGCTCGACGCGGCTGCGCGCGAGGCATCCGCTCGCGCCCTACGTCTCTGCCTGGAGGTCATCGAACGCAGCGGCGCTGCGATCGCGCTGTATCAGCGGCTGGGCTGGCAGCATGTCGGCACGGGTATCGCCGACTGGACAGCGCCGGACGGCAGCCACGAAGTGTTGCACTACTTCGCCGCGCCGTCGTTGGCTGGCTGAGCTACCTCGCGGGCGGCGTCGGGGCCCTTCTCCAGCAGCACACGGAATCCGTCCTCGTCGAGCACCGGCACCCCGAGTTGAACCGCCTTGTCGTACTTGCTGCCCGGCGAGTCGCCCACCACGACGAAGGCTGTCTTCTTCGAGACCGAGCCCGACACTTTGCCGCCGCGCACGGTGATCGCCTCCGTGGCGGAGTCACGGGAGAACTCGGCCAGCGAGCCGGTGACCACGACCGACAGCCCGGAAAGCGGGCGTGGGCCCTCGTCGGCGACCTCGTCGGTCAGCGACACCCCGGCGGCACGCCACTTCTCGACGATCTCGCGATGCCAGTCGACGGCGAACCACTCGCGGATCGCCTCGGCGATGGTCGGCCCGACGCCCTCTGCGTCGGCCAGCTCGTCGATCGACGCTGCCGCGATCCGGTCCAGCGAGCCGAACTCACGGGCCAGCGCCTGCGCTGCCGTGGGACCGACGTGGCGGATCGAGAGCCCGACCAGCACCCGCCACAGCGGGCGGTGCCGGGCCACCTCGAGGTTGTCCAGCAGCCGCTGGGCGTTCGCCGAGAGCACCCGCCCATCGCGTACCGCCTCCGGCGCATCGCCCTTCTTCGCGGCGCGGGTGAACATCGGTACCTGGCGCAGCGTGTCGCCGTCGAGGGCGAACAGGTCGCCCTCGTCTTGCACCACCCCGGACTGAAGCAGCGCCACGGCCGCCTCGTACCCGAGGACCTCGATGTCGAACGCGCCGCGGCCGGCTACGTGGAACAGCCGCTCGCGCAGTTGTGCCGGGCAGGAGCGTGTGTTGGGGCAGCGCAGGTCTGCGTCGCCCTCCTTCTCGTAGCCGAGCAGCGTGCCGCACTCGGGGCAGTGCGTCGGCATCTCGAAGCGCCGCTCGGAACCGTCGCGCAGCGCCACCACCGGGCCGACGATCTCGGGGATCACATCACCGGCCTTACGCAGTACCACGGTGTCGCCGATCAGCACGCCCTTGCGTTCGATCTCGGACGCGTTGTGCAGCGTCGCCATCTCGACCGTCGAGCCGGACACGCGCACCGGCTCCATCACTCCGAACGGCGTGATCCGCCCGGTGCGGCCGACGTTGACGCGGATGTCGAGGAGCTTGGTGTTGACTTCCTCCGGAGGGTATTTGAATGCGATCGCCCAGCGCGGTGCCCGGCTGGTGGAGCCCAGCCGGCGCTGCAATGCGAGGTCGTCGACCTTGACGACCACGCCGTCGATCTCGTGCTCGACGGAGTGCCGGTGCTCGCCGTAGTGGTCGATGAATCGGCGCACACCGGTCAGGTCGGGCACCACCTCGAAACGCGCGGACGTGGGCAGACCCAAGCCGGCAAGCGCCGCATACCACTCCGACTGAGCCTTCACGGGTGGGCCGCCCTCGACGCGGCCCACCCCGTGGATGACCATGCGCAGCGGGCGGGACGCCGTGATGCGCGGGTCCTTCTGGCGAAGGCTCCCCGCCGCGGCATTGCGCGGGTTGGCAAACGGCGCCTTGCCCGCCTCGACCAGCGACTCGTTCAACCCCTGGAAGTCGGCGACCGGAAAGAACACCTCGCCGCGCACCTCCAGCGTCTCGGGCACGTCGTCGCCGACGAGGCGGGAGGGCACTACGGAGATGGTGCGGATGTTCGGAGTGACGTCCTCGCCGGTGCGCCCGTCGCCGCGCGTCGCGCCGCGAACTAGCCTGCCGCCCTGGTAGAGCAGGCTGACAGCCAGCCCGTCGACCTTGAGCTCGCACAGGTACGCCGGGACAAGCCCGGCGTCGCGCTCGACGCGGTGTGCCCATGCGGTGATCTCGTCCTGGCTGAATGCGTTGTCGAGGCTGAGCATGCGCTCGAGGTGGTCGACCGGCGTGAACAGCGTCGAGTACGTTCCGCCCACACTCTGGGTCGGCGACTGCGGCGTACGCAGTTCCGGGAACTCGTCCTCGAGGGCCTGTAGCCGCCGCATCATGACGTCGTAGTCGGCGTCGCTGAGGGTCGGCGCGTCGAGCACGAAGTAGCGGTAGCGAGCCTCGTCGATCGTCTGGCTCAGCAGCGCGTGCTCTTCGCGCGCGTCGGCGGTCGCCACCTTGGGCTCGGTCACGGGTCGAACGTTACCGACTCGCCCCGACAGAATGGCTGCATGCGCGAGCCATATCTGCACGATCTGATCTGCGCGGTGCGCGCGCCGGCCCAGGTGCTCTCCGGGCGGGACGGTCAGATCCGTGCTACCGGGGTACAGGGCGTCTACGTGAGCGACCGGCGCGTGCTGTCGCTCATGATCGTGACACTCGACGGCGTCGAACCGGCGCCGCTTTCTGCTTGGTCGGCGGGTGACACGGCGCGCTTCGAGGCGACGGCGCGCGGGCTGGGCGATCCCGGCACGGACCCGACAGTGCTGGTGCGGCGGCACCGGCGTGTGCTCGCCGACGGGATGCAGGAGCACATCGAGGTCACGTCCTACGCCCGCACGCCCGTGCGCGCCCGGCTGGCTTTCCAGCTCGGCTGCGATCTGGCGGAGATGGGGGCGGTGCGCACGGGCGATAGTGGGCAGCCGCTTGCCGGCGGTCCGCCGTGGTCGGCCGACGGCGTGGAGGTACGGGTGCGGACCGACCCCCCGGCCGATCGCCTGGAGTGGCCGGTGAACCTCGGCCGGGGCGAGACGTTCCGGGTCGTGCTCACGGTCGTGAGCCACGAGGCCGCACATCCCGTCGCGACAGCGGCGCGGCGCCCCGCCTTTGCCGCACCGAACGTCGACGCCCGCGATCATCGGCTGGCGGACCTGGTCGAACAGAGCGTCGCCGACCTGGACGCACTGCTGGTCGCCGACCCGGCCGCGCCGGACGACGTCTTCCTCGCCGCCGGCGTGCCGTGGTACCTGACCCTGTTCGGCAGGGACTCGATCTGGGCCGCCCGCATGCTGTTGCCGCTCGGCACCGAACTCGCGGCCGGGACGCTCCGCACGCTTGCGCGCTACCAGGGCACCCGCGCCGACGCGTCGACCGGCGAGCAACCCGGCAAGATCCCGCACGAGCTGCGCCGCCCCGACCTCGATAACCCGCTGCCGCCGGTCTATTACGGCACGGTCGACGCTACGTCGCTGTGGATCTCACTGCTTTCCGACGCGTGGCACTGGGGCATGCCGCCGGCGGAGGTCGAGCCGCTGCTGCCCGCTGTGGAGGCGGCGCTGGGATGGCTCGGCGGCTTCGACGACTTCGTGTCGTACCGCGACACGTCCGGGCGTGGACTTGCCAATCAGGGCTGGAAAGACTCACCCGACGCGGTGCAGTTCTCCGACGGCACGTTCGCCGAGCCGCCCATCGCCTTGTGCGAGGTCCAGGCTTACGCCTACGCCGCAGCGCTCTCGGGTGCCGACCTGCTCGACGCGTTCGGGCGTCCCGGCGCCGAGCGATGGCGCGACTGGGCAACCGGGTTGGCGCGACGCTTCCGCGATCGCTTCTGGGTGGACGGATACCCGGCAATCGCGCTGGACGGCAGCAGCCGTCGGGTGGACACCGTGACGTCCAACATCGGCCACCTGCTCGGCACCGGTCTGCTCGACGATGCCGAGGAGGCGCGGGTCGCCGCCCGGCTCGCTGCTACGGACATGGACAGCGGTTTCGGGCTGCGCACCATGGCCAGCACGTCGACCGGGTACAACCCGTTGAGCTACCACTGCGGATCGGTGTGGCCGCACGACACGGCGATCGTGCTGCGCGGCCTCGTGTCGGCACCGGCACCCAGCCTCATCGACGGACTGCTCGCCGCCGCCGGAGCGTTCGAGTGGCGCCTGCCCGAGCTGTACGGCGACACCGCCGTCCCGTATCCGCCGGCGTGCCGCCCGCAGGCCTGGGCGGCCGCCGCGGCGATCGAGGTACTGCGATCGCTTTTCGGACTGCGGCCCGACGTCCCTGCCGGAACCTTGCACCTGGCCCCGCTGCGTCCGTCGCCGGTCGGCGAGCTGACCGTGCGCGGGTTGCGCGTGGCGGGCGCGCGCTTGGACCTGCACCTCGGCCCGGACGGCACTGTGGACGTGCTTGCCGGTCCGAGCGGACTACGCCTGGAGATCGCGAAGTGAGGCCCCCACGTCGCGCACGATCGAAAGCGCGCGCCGGGCGTACGGCGGCGACGCGCCGGCCAGCCCGCACGCCGGGGTCGGCACGACGCTCGTCGCGAGTTGCTCGTCGGCGAAGCCGAGTTCCTGCCACAGCGTGCGCACCGGCTCGCGTGACGCGTCGAGGCTGATCGTCGCATCGGTGCCCGGCACGACACCGAGCCACAGCGAGGTGCCCGCCTCGACCGCCTCGCCCAGGGCGTCGGTGGAAAGCGGATGGGATGCGTCGAGCGAGATCGCGTCCGCGCCGGCGCCACGCAGCAGCGTGATCGGGATGTCGGCCGCACAGCAGTGCACGACGCGCCGCCCCACCGGTACGACGGCCAGCAGGTCGGAAAGCGTCTGCTCCACCACGCTCGCCTCGACTGCGCGCACCGTGCCGTAGCCCGACGGCGTGGGAACCCGGCCGGCGAGCACGGCGGGGATCGACGGCTCGTCGACCTGGGTCACGATCGTGGCCGCCGGAACCCGCCGCGCGACGTCGGCGAGGTGGGCGCGCAGGCCCTCGGCCAGCGACTGGGCGAGCTCCCGGGTGGCCCCGTGGTCGGAGACCACGCGGTGCCCGCTGTGTAGCTCCAGACCGGCGGCGAGCGTCCACGGGCCGACCACCTGCAGCTTGAGCGCCCCCGAATATCCCTCGGCTGCCGCCTCGAGGGCATCCAGGTCGCGCTCGAGGAGGTCGCGCGCGCGGCGCAGGTCGCGGCCGGGACGGGCGGTCAGCCGCCACCCCGAGGGCTGGATCTCTACCGGAAGTTCAGCCAGGAACGCGGCACCGCGTCCGATCATGTCGGCGCCGGCACCCCGGCCCGGTAGCTCGGGCAGATGCGGCAGGTCGGGCAGCTCACCGAGGACGATGCGCAGCGCTTCGCCGATGTCGGTGCCGGGCATCGACCCGACGCCGGTCGCCGCTCCCGCCGGCCACGGGATCACGTGAGCGCCGCGCGGCGGGCGTCGGCGATGGTGGCCGAGCCCAGCACGATGTCGCCGTCGTACATGACAAGGGCCTGCCCGGCGGCCACCCCGCGCTGCGTGCCGAAAAGCCGCGCCGTGACCGTGGTGCCCTGCACGTCGACAGTTGCCGGCGTGACCATGCCGTGCGCGCGCAGCTGTACATTGCAGTCAAACTGCGCGCCGGGCGCTGCGGCCGTCCATAGTGGACGCTCGGCAACGATCTCATCGGTATCGAGCAGCTCGCCCGGCCCGACCACCACGGTGTTCGTCTTCGGCTCGATCGACAGCACGTAACGCGGCTGCCCGCCAGGCGATGGGCGGCTGAGACGCAGGCCGCGGCGCTGCCCCACCGTGAACCCGAAGGAGCCGGCATGCTCACCCACCGTGTCGCCCGTCAGGGCATCGACGATGGGGCCGGCCTGCGGCCCCAGTTGCCGGGACAGGAAGCCCCGCGTGTCCCCGTCTGCGATGAAGCAGATGTCGTGCGAGTCCGGCTTGGCAGCCACGGCCAGCCCGCGGGCGGCGGCCTCCGCGCGCACCCGCGCCTTCGTCGAGTCACCGATCGGAAACATCGCCGCGGCCAGCTGCCGCGGCGTGAGCACCGCGAGGACGTAGGACTGGTCCTTTGCGGCGTCGACGGACCGGCGCAGCCGGCCGCCCTCTAGCCGGGCGTGGTGGCCGGTCACGACGGCGTCGAAGCCCAGCGCCAGGGCCCGATCGAGCACGGCCGCGAACTTGATCTTCTCGTTGCACCGCAGGCACGGATTGGGGGTGCGCCCGGCGGCGTACTCGGCGACGAAGTCGTCGATGACATCCGCCCGGAACCGCTCGGCGAGATCCCACACGTAGAACGGGATGCCGAGCACGTCCGCCGCCCGGCGCGCGTCGTTGGCGTCCTCGACCGTGCAACAGCCGCGCGCCCCATGCCGCAACGTGGAGGGCGCCGGCGACAGGGCCAGGTGCACGCCGGTCACGTCGTGCCCGGCGTCGACGGCACGCGCCGCCGCCACCGCCGAGTCGACGCCGCCGCTCATCGCGGCGAGAACCTTCACGCCACGAGCCCCGCGCGGCGGGCCCGCTCGACGACCGGTCCGATCTCGTCGAGCACTGCGTCCACGTCATCGTGGGTTGAGGTATGGCCCAGCGAGAAGCGCAGCGAGCTGCGCGCGCACGCGGGGTCGGCACCCATCGCGATCAGGACGTGCGACGGCTGGGCCACCCCCGCGGAACACGCCGAGCCGGTGGAGCACTCCACACCGCGTGCGTCGAGCAGCATCAGCAGCGAGTCGCCCTCGCAGCCGGGGAAGGACAGGTGGGCGATGCCGGGCAGGCGCTCGGCCGGGTGCCCATTGACGATCACGTCGGGAACGATGCGGCGGACGCCGTCGACGAGGCGATCACGCAGCGCGGCGAGCCGGGGCGCCGCCTCCGGCTGCTCAGCGATTGCGGCGTCGACGGCGACCGCCAGGCCGACGACCCCGGGGACGTCCAGCGTGCCGGAACGGATGTCGCGCTCCTGCCCTCCGCCGTGCAGCAGCGCCACCACGGCGGTGTCCCGGCGCAGCACCAGCGCGCCTGCGCCGTACGGCCCGCCGAGCTTGTGCCCGGTGAGCGTCAGTGCGTCGACCCCGGATGCGGCGAAATCGACGGATACCGCGGCAACCGCCTGCACCGCGTCGGTATGAAACGGCACCCCGTGCTCGTGCGCGATGCCGGCGAGTTCGGCGATGGGCTGCAGCGTGCCGACCTCGTTGTTCGCCCACATCACGGTGACCAACGCCACGTCGTCGCCGAGAGCTTTCCGCAGTGTCTCCGGGTCGACGCGACCGGTGGCGTCGACGCCGATCCGCGTGATCTCGGCGCCCTCGTGGGCTGCCAGCCAATCGAGCGCATCGAGCACGGCGTGGTGTTCGACAGTGCTCGCCACGATGCGGCGCCGGTGTGGCTCGGCGTCGCGGCGTGCCCAGAACATCCCCTTGACGGCCAGGTTGTCCGACTCGGTACCGCCCCCGGTGAAGATCACCTCGGACGGCCGGGCACCGATCGCGGCGGCCAGGCGCTCGCGGGACTCTTCGACCCTGCGCCGCGCGTGCCGCCCCGATCCGTGCAGTGACGAGGGATTGCCGACCTGAGCCATCGCCGCGGTGACCGCCGCGATAGCCTCCGGCCGCATCGCGGTCGTAGCGGCGTGATCGAGGTAGGGCATCGGAGTCAGTCTATGGTCTTCGACTACTGCGTGATCGGCGGCGGCATCGTCGGGCTGGCCACGGCGCTGCGGCTGCTCGAGTCACGACCCGGCGCCAGCCTCGTCCTGCTCGAGAAGGAAACCGAGCTGGGCGTCCACCAGACGGGGCACAACAGCGGCGTAATCCATTCCGGCATCTACTACCCGCCGGGCAGCATCAAGGCGCAGCTGTGCCGGCGCGGCGTCCGGGCGACGATGGAGTTCGCCGCCGCGCACGGCATCCCCGTCGACGTCTGCGGCAAGCTGCTCGTCGCCACCGACTCCGTCGAGGCGGAACGCATGGACGCCCTGTACGAGCGCGCCCACAACAACGCGGTCGACGTCGAGCGCCTCGACGCGGGGCAGTTGTACCGGCTTGAGCCGCATATCCGGGGCGTCGGGGCGCTGCTCGTTCCGAGCACCGGCATCGTCGACTTCCGGGCGATCGCCCGGGCGATGGGCGAGTCGATCCGCACGGCGGGCGCGACCGTCGAGTTGGGTGTCGACGTCACAGACATCACCGAGACGACGGACGCGGTGACGATCACGGCCGGCGATCGGCGCATGCAGGCGCGAAGGCTGGTCGCGTGCGCGGGGCTGCAGGCGGATCGGGTCGCCCGGATGGCCGGCGCCCGCACCGACTTCCAGATCGTGCCGTTCCGCGGTGAGTACTACCGGCTGCCGGACGACCGGTCCGCGCTGATCAAGCACCTGATCTACCCGATCCCCGACCCCGCGCTGCCGTTCCTCGGCGTGCACCTGACGCGGACGATCGACGGCGGGGTCACCGTCGGGCCGAATGCCGTGCTCGGCTTCGCGCGCGAGGAGTACCGCAAGGGATCGTTTCGAGCCCGCGACGTCGCGACGTACCTACGCTTCGGCGGCATGTGGCGGATGGCCCGGGCCAACGTCCGTACCGGGGCACGGGAGCTGCGCAACTCGATCTTCAAGCGGGGCTACCTGCGCGAGTGCCGCAGGTACTGCCCCGAGCTGACGGTTGCCGACCTGCTCCCCGCGCCGGCCGGTATCCGGGCGCAGGCGGTGCTGCGTGACGGCACGCTGTTGCACGACTTCCTGTTCGCCGAGACGCCCCGGACGCTGCATGTGTGCAACGCGCCGTCTCCGGCGGCCACCTCGGCGATCCCCATCGGCGAGATGATCGCCGCCAAGCTCACGTCATGACGGCCGGGCGCGCGCGACCAGCCACCGCGACACCCAACACGGCCACGCCCGCCATGGCCAGGTCCAGCAACGTGAACGCCGTCGTGTAGCCGAACACGCCGCGGGCGGCGGCGGCTATCAGCACGCCCGCGATGCCGGTGGTCACAGCGCTCGATACCGCATCGGACAGCTGCAATGCCGCCGAATCAGCGCCCCGGTCGTCGTCGGTGGTGTAGCGCAGCAGCAACACAGCGATGCTCGACCACGTCATCCCGGCGCCCAGCCCGGCCAGTGCCCAGGCGGCGAAGATCAGCCAGCCGGACATACGCAGCTGCGCGCCCACTGCCACGAGCAGCGCCGCCACGGCGATCAGGGCGAACCCGGCGCGGATGAGCAGGACGCGGCGGCGGGGGCTCTCGTCGCCATGACCGCGTCCCTGCCACCACGAGGCCAGCCACCACGCAACGCCGGACACGACCAGCGGCAGGGCGGCCACCGTCGCGCCGAACCCGTGCTGCACCGACTGGGTCAGCGGCACCATCGACTCGACGCCGAAGAACGCGCCGGCGAACAGCCCGCGCATCGCTACCGGCGCGGACACACCGGGGCGCACGGTCATGGTGCCGGGCGGAAGCAGCGCGCGCAGGCCCCACACCAGCGCCGCGATCCCGAACACCACGACCGGCACCGAGAGCAGCGACGGGTGCTGCCCGGAAGCCGCGAGCGCGGCAACTCCGGCTGCGGCCGCGACGGCGTGGAGCACCCGGCGTGGGTCGGCCAGCGGCCCAGGCACTGCAACGTCGTCCATACGCCGCAGTACGGGGACCAGCAGGCCGGCGCCCACGACAACCAACGGAAGCAGGCCCAGGAACACCCAGCGCCAGCTGGCGTGCTGGGACAGCGTGCCCGACACCACAGGGCCGAGCAGGGACGGCAGCACCCAGGCCGAGGAGATGGCAGTGAAGATCCTGGGCCGCAGCTCGTCGGGGTACGCGGTACCCAGCACTACGTAGATCGCGGTGATCAACAGCCCACCGCCGAAACCCTGCACACACCGTCCGGCTACCAGTTGCGCCATCGACGTCGCCGTGCCCGCGACGGCGAGTCCGGCGGTGAACCCGGCCAGCCCGGCGATCATCGGAAGCCGCGGACCGCGACGGTCGCACACCTGTCCGGAGACGACCATGCCGACCGGTGAACGCCCAGCCGATCGCCGCAATGCCGTGTACCTGCCGGGCGGCCGTAGGCACGGCCGCGGCGACGGCCATCGCCTCGAACGCGATCAAGGTGACCAGCACGAGGATGCCGCCGCTGGTACTGCGGTGGGCCGGGCTGAAGATCGAGCGCGCGGCGCCTTGCTGGGTCGCGGCCGCCGTCGTCACCCGCCCAGCATGCAAGTTCAACCGGGCTTCAGGTCAATTGGATTCTCTCGTACCGCCGATGCGGAGCGGTTGCGCTCATCGTTCGGGCTCTGGTTCCGGCTCGGCCGGCTCGTCCTCCTCGTGCGGGTCGACTTGCTCACAGGGCACCCAGGCGGCCTGGCTGAGGTCCCAGTACCAGTCCGGCGGCTGCTCCTGCATGGTCCGAGCATGCGGCATGGCCGCGCGGAATCAAAGCACCGCTGCGCGGAAGGGCAGGATCAGCCCTTGCGTTTGGTGAGCTCCTCGGTGAGCTGCGGCGCGACCGTGAACAGGTCGCCCACCACGCCGAAGTCGGCCAGTTCGAAGATCGGCGCCTCGGGATCCTTGTTGATGGCGACGATGGTCTTGGACGTCTGCATGCCGGCGCGGTGCTGGATGGCGCCGGAGATACCTACTGCGATGTACAACTGCGGCGACACCGTGACGCCGGTCTGGCCCACCTGCATCTGGTGCGGCACCCAGCCGGCGTCTGTCGCGGCGCGTGATGCGCCCACGGCGGCACCCAGGGAGTCGGCCAGTGCCTCGATGATCTTGAAGTTCTCAGCTCCGCCGACTCCGCGCCCTCCGGAGACGATCACTGACGCGTCGGTCAGGGCGGGACGGCTGCCCTTGCCCTCGATCACCCGGTCGACGACCCTCGCCGCCTTGGCCGCGTCGGACAGCTGAACCGGAACGGCGACTTCCTCGGCCGCACCTGCCGCGGGCGCGGGCGCCACCGAATTGGCCCGAACCGTGATCACCGGAACGCCCCTTGCGACCTTCGACTGCACCGTGGCCGCGCCACCGAAGATGCTCTGAACGACGGTCGCATCGGGATTCACGGTGACGGCGTCGGTCAACACCCCGCTACCGATCTTGAAGGCCAGCCGGGCAGCGACCTCCTTGTGCTCGGGCGTGGACGAAACGAGGACTGCATCGGGCGACGCCTGCGCTACTACCGATGCGAGCACGTCGGCCTTCGGCGCGACGAGATAGTCCTCGGCGTCATCGCTCTCGGCGACGTAGACCTTGGCCGCACCGTATTCGGCCAGCGTGTCCTTGACCGCTGCCGCGGTGCCGGGCTTGCCGATCACGACGGCGCTGGGTTCACCGATCGCCCGCGCCGCGGTGAGCAATTCCAACGTCGACTTCTTCACCGCGCCGCCGGCGGCATCGACGAGGACAAGAACCTCAGCCACTCTTCACTCCACTCTTCGTACGTGTCTTCGTACGTGCGACGCCGGCTCGGTCAGATCAACTTTCTTGACGCAAGGAAGTCGGCGATCTTGACACCGCCGTCGCCCTCGTCCTTGACGATCTCGCCCTTCTGCCGCGGTGGCGCCACCTCGAACGACATCACCTGCGTAGTCGCGTTCGCCAAGCCCACCTCATCCGCACCTAGATCAAGGTCCGCGATCGTGAGCGTCTGTACCGGTTTGCTCTTGGCGGCCATGATGCCCTTGAACGACGGGTAGCGCGGCTCGTTGATCTTCTCAACCACGCTGATCACGGCCGGCAACGATGCCTGCACGACGTCGTAGCCGGATTCGCTCAATCGCTCGATCGTGACGGTCGAGCCCTCGACGGTGACCTTGCGGGCATGCGATAGCTGCGGCACGGAAAGCGCCTCGGCGATCAGCGCCGGGACGACGGAGACGCGGGTGTCGGTAGCCTCCGACCCGGCGATCACGACGTCGTACTCCAGCGTGCCGAGTGCCTTCGCGATGATCTTCGCGGTCTGGATGGCGTCCGAACCGTGGATCGCGGGGTCGCTGACGTGCACCGCCTTGTCCGCCCCCATGGACAGCGCCTTGCGGATCGACTCGGTCGCCCGCTCCGGGCCGACCGTGAGGATCGTCACGTCACCGCCGTGCGACTCCTTGAGCCGCAGCCCCTCCTCGATCGCGAACTCGTCGATCTCGTTGATGACCGCGTCGACCGCCTCGCGGTCGAGGGTGTTGTCGGCCGGGTTGAGCCTGCGTTCCGCCGACGTGTCCGGCACCTGCTTGACCAGCACCACGATGTTCATCGACTTCGACTGACCTCTCCGAATCGGCGTGTCGCAATACTGCCCATGTTACCGGCGAGTAGCAATGTGGCAGTCGTCTCGTTCACCTAAGCATCTCGATGAGCGCTCGCGCGACAGCGAGGAGCGGCGCACGAGACGGGCCCGAGCGAAGCAAGCGTCCGGATCGAGCGACGCGCAGGCCGGATGAGTTCAGTACGGTCGGAGCCATGCGGATCGCCATCGTCGTTTTCGACGGGGCCGAAGAACTCGACTTCGTCGGGCCGTGGGAAGTGCTCACGTCCTGGGCACGCGAGGTCGCGTCCGATGCCGAGGTGCTCCTGGTCGCCGAATCGCCGGATCCCGTGCGCGCGGGGAAGGGCATGCGCGTGCTGCCCGACACGACGTGGGATGCGGTGGGGCGCGTCGATGTGCTGCTGCTACCCGGCGGGCGTGGCACTCGCGCCCTGGTCGAGGACGCGGCACTGCACCAGCGGCTGCGCGAGCTCGCGGCCGGCGGAACGCTCATGACGAGCGTGTGCACCGGCTCGCTCGTCTACGCCGCGGCTGGCCTGCTGCGGGGACGGCCGGCAACCACACACTGGTCCACGCTCGAAAGGCTCGCCACGTTGGACGAAACGATCGAGGTGCGCCCGGACGACCGCTTCGTCGACGACGGCGACGTCGTCACCGCCGCGGGCGTGTCGGCGGGCATCGACATGGCCTTGCACCTCGTGGCCCGGCTCGACTCGACCGACGCGGCGCGCCGCGTCAAGCGCGGCATCCAATACGACCCGCAACCGCCGGTGTGATCGACGGATCGCTGCCCCTCACCGGCGAGCGCACCGTGCCGGGCGTCTGGCACGAGAACTACTGGTACCGGCGGCACGAGGCCGCGTACCGGTTCCTGCTGCCATACGCAGGAGTACGGTCGCTGCTCGAAGTCGGTGCGGGCGAGGGATACGGGGCGGCGCTGTTCGCGGCGGTGGCCGAACGGGTCGTCGCGATCGACTATGACGGGAGCGTGGTGCGGCACGCAGCGAGGCGATATGGCGGCCCGGCGTTCGTTCAGGCCAACGTCGCGGCCTTGCCCCTTGGCGACGAGACGTTCGACGTGGTTGCCGCGCTTCAGGTGATCGAGCACATCTGGAATCAGCCGCAGTTTCTCGCGGAGTGCCGGCGGGTGCTGCGCCCGCGCGGCACGCTTCTCGTCACGACGCCGAACCGGCTCACGTTCTCGCCCGGCGGGACGGCGCCGGGAAACCCGTTCCACAGTCACGAGTTCACTGCCGCCGAGTTGTCCGGGCTGGTCAACACCTGCGGGTTCGCACAGGTTGAGGTCCTCGGAGTACACGCCGGCCCCCGGCTTGCGAAGCATGGTGCCTTCGTCGCGGCGCAGTTGGCCGCGCCGCCCGGTGAGTGGAGCGCTGAATTAGCTCAGCGGGTCGCCGCCGTCAGGGCCCGCGACTTCGTGATCACCCGCTCCAGCCCCGACACCGCGCTGGACCTCGTCGTCGTGGCGGGCGTATAGCGCGGACAGCCCGAGCGCGACAGCCAGCGTGAGGCAGATCGCGGTCAGGAGCAGGAACAGCCCGGCATAGTCCCACCCGGTGTTGTCGGCGTCGTCGACATAGACGGCGCCCCACGGCCCGCAGTCGAGATGCACCGACCCGCTGACCGGCGCGACGAACGTCGCGAGCGCGTTCGTGGGCCGAACGTCGTTCGACAGCGGTGTCACGGTGAGGTTCTGGCTGACGCCCGACCGCAGCGTCACCGAGCACTGCGCGACGCTGGTCGAGATCCCGCGCTTGGCCAGCGCCTTGCGCCCGCCGGGCACCGAGATTTGATACGTACGACCCTGGGTGAGCTGCACCGTGTCCGGGGGCACCGCGCCGGAGTTGTACGAATGCTTCTCGACACCGTCCGCGACACGGTAGAGGCCACCGAACAGCACGGCCGCGAGCAGCAGCACCACGGCGATGACGCCGCGGTACCGCAGCACGAACGAGCCCACGAACACCTCCTGTGACACCACGTGGCAGCATCTCGCGACGTGCGCGTACTGATGCTGTCATGGGAGTACCCGCCGCTGATCGTCGGTGGGTTGGGCAGGCACGTCGACGCGCTCTCGCACGAGCTCGGCGCCGCCGGGCACGAGGTGTGCGTGGTGACACGAGGCGGCGCCGGCCTGCCCGACGGCGTGCACGAAGGGGTGCGGGTACGCCGGGCCGCCGTCGACCCGATCGCGCTCGACCTCACGACCGAGAGCCTGCTCGCCTGGACGCAGGCGTTCGAGCACGCGTTGCTGCGCGCCGCGCTGCCCGTCGTGCGGCGCTGGCGGCCCGACGTCATCCACGCACACGACTGGCTGGTAACGCAGTGCGCGACGACACTCGCGCAGGTCACCGGCCGGCCGATCGTCGCCACGATGCATGCCACCGAGGCAGGCCGTCACCAGGGCTGGCTGCCGGCGCCGCTCAACCGTGCGGTGCACTCTTTCGAGCGCTGGCTCGTAGGCCGAGCCACGCGCGTGATCGTCTGCTCGTCGTTCATGCGGGACGAACTGGCCCGCTTGTTCGAGCTTTCGCCCGAACGGGTCGACGTCGTGCCCAACGGCCTCGACGCGGACGCCTGGCGAGCCCCGGCTCGGGCCCGGCTAGCCGCCCGGGCACGGTACGCGGGCGACGGTCCGCTGCTCGTACTGGCGGGCCGTCTGGTGTACGAGAAGGGCGTCCACACCGCGCTCGCGGCCATGCCCCGGCTGCGCCGCGAGTTGCCGGGCGCGCGCCTCGTGGTAGCCGGTGCCGGTCCGCAGGAGGCCACGCTGCGCGCCGAGGCGCGCCGGTTGGGCGATGCCGTGCACTGGGCCGGCTTCGTCCCCGCCGGCGACCTCGCCGCGCTGCTCGGTGCGGCCGACATGGTGCTCGTGCCGTCGCTGTATGAGCCGTTCGGCCTGGTGGCCCTGGAGGCGGCGGCCGCCGGCACGCCGCTCGCGGTGGCCGACACCGGCGGACTGCGCGACCTGACGTTCGCCGGCGCCCGGTTCGCTCCCGACGACCCGGCGGCGCTGGCCGGCGCGGTTGCCGGGCTGCTGGGCGATCGCTCGGCCGCCCGACGCGGGGCCGCTCGCGCGCAGCGGATCGTCCGGCGCGACTACACCTGGACGGCGGTCGCGAAGCGTACAGCTGCGCTGTATGCAGGTTACGAGGACGAGCGGGACCGGATCACCCGAGCCGGCGCGCCGACCGCCACGCCGTAGTCGGGGATGTCGCGCGTCACCACGGCGTTCGCACCGACGACAGCACCCCGGCCGATGCGCGCCCCACGAGACACCGTGGCTTTTGCGCCCAGCCACACGTCATCGCCGACGCGCACGCGCGACTTGACGATGCCCTGATCCTTGATCGGGCGAGTGATGTCATCGACGCGGTGGTCGAAGTCCGAGATGTACACGTCGTCGGCGACCAGCACGGCGCTGCCGATCTCGACGTCGAGGTAGCAGTTGATCGAGGCACGCCGGCCGAAGGTGCACTTGTCGCCGATCCGCAGCGTTCCTTCATGACAGCGGACCGCGGTATCCGCGCCTAGGTGCAACCACCGCCCCAGGACGAGCCGGCCGAGCCCACGGCGTGCATACAGCGTGGCTCCACGGTCCAGGAACACGAATCCTCGAGTGACCACGTGCGGGTTGGCGAGCTTGAACCGGAAGAACCGCCAGTACCGCACGAGGTACCACGGCGTATAGGCGCGGTGGCGGAAGACCCAGCGAAGCGATGCGACGGTGAGGAATCGAGGGCCCTCACGCCGTCGCGGCACTGCGCCCGCCGAAGATCCGTTCGTGGGCGGCCAGCAGCCTGTAGGGCGTGGCGAAGACCTCCACGGCGTCTGCCAGTTCACCCGGCCGTCCGTAGCCCCACCCTGCACCCAGGCAGTCGATGCCGTGTGCCCGCGCGCCGTCGACATCGTGCGAGCGGTCGCCGAGCATGAGCACACCCGCCGGATCGGGTGATCCCAGGCGCTCCAGCACCGACGCGACTACCTTTGCCTTGGTGTCGCGCGAACCGTCCAGGGCATCGCCGCCGATCGTCTGGAAGTACCCGGCAATTCCCAGGTGCTCGGCGATCGGTACCGCGTATGCCTCGGGCTTGCTGGTCGCGACGGCAAGCGTGACGCCGCGCGCCCGTAGGTCGGTCAGCACGTCGACCATCCCGGCGTAGAGGCGAGTGTCGAACATCGCGGTGTCGTAGTAGGAGCGGTACGCCTCGATGATCGCCGGGACGCGATCGGCGCCGAACAATGGCGGCAGCGCCTCGTAGAAAGGCGGACCGAGCAGTGAGCGCATCGTCGCCTCGTCCGGCTCCGGCACGCCGACATCGGCGAACGCGCGCCGAAGCGAAGCCAGGATGCCTGGTGCCGAGTCGGACAGCGTCCCGTCCAGGTCGATCAGGAGGGTCTGCATCCGGTGATCTCGGCGTTGTAGTAGAGGTCTTTCGGCACGACTCGGGTGAGCATTCTGTCCAGAGTGGATAGTCGCTGCCAGGTCCGCATCGCGAAGTTGGCCCAGCCCCAACCCAGCTTGTCGCGCGGCACCGCCGCCTCGAAGGTTCGCACCGGCCAGCCGAACCACGCGGCGCTCAACTCCTCGCACTTCGTCTCGACGTGCTCCGCACCCGCGCTGACCGCCATGCCCTCCAGTAAGGAGGGGACGAACGTGTGCAGGTCGACCACGGCCTCGAGCGCCGCGGCGCGCGACGACTCGTCGAGTTCGGCCCGTGGTCGGCGCCACCCGGGAGGAGCGAGACGAGTCGTCAGCCACCAGGTCGCGCGTGACAGGCGGCGCGCGACGTAGTCGCCCCACTTGGTGGGCTCGCCTGCGAAGACGAACCGCCCGCCGGGCTTGAGGACCCGCAGCACCTCGCGGAATGTCTGCTCGACGTCGGGTATGTGGTGCAGCACCGCATGGCCGATGACGAGGTCGAACGTCGCGTCGTCGTACGGAAGCCGTTCCGCGTCGGCCACCCGGCCGGCGACCTCGAACCCCAGTTTGCGGGCGTTGCCTTCTGCGACGGCGACCATGCCGGGACTGAGGTCGGTCACGTGTCCGCGGTCGATCACCCCGGCGAGTTTCAGGTTCAGCAGGAAGAACCCGGTGCCACAACCCACTTCGAGCGCGTTTGCATAGGGCCAGCCGGACATCCCGGCGATATTGGCGAAGCGGTCGCGGGCATAGTCGATGCACCGCTGGTCGAACGAGATCGACCACTTCTCGTCATAGCCGTCAGCTTCCCAGTCGTGGTACAGGACGTTCGCGAGCTTGGGATCGTGCCAGGCCGCCTCGATCTGCTCGGCGGAGGCGGTCACGTGAACTCGGCCTTGCCAGGACCGTTCTCGAGGAACGATCGGATGCCGGTGTCACGGTCGGCCGTCGCGAACAGCGACGCGAACAGATGCGACTCGAGTCGCAGGCCGCTCTCAAGGTCGGTCTCGAGCCCATCGTCGATCGCAGCCTTCGCGGCTTGGAGCGCGAGCGCCGGACCGTTCACATAGGTGGTCGCCATCTCCACAGCCGTGCTGTAAACGTCTTCTGCGGGGACGACCACGTCGGCGAGTCCGATTCCCAACGCCTCTCCGGCGTCGATCATCCGGCCGGTGTAGATCAGCTCCTTCGCCCGTGCCGGGCCGACGAGCCGCGGCAGCCGCTGCGTGCCGCCCATGCCCGGGATGATGCCGAGCAGGATCTCCGGCTGTCCCCACTTCGCGTCTTCGGCGCTCACCCGGAAGTCCGCGGCCAGCGCGAGCTCGCAGCCACCGCCCAGGGCGTACCCGGTCACGGCGGCGATCACCGGTTTGGGGATGCGCGCAACCGCGTCGATCGAGGAGCTGATGCGCTCCGCGTCGCGCATGATCTGCGCATGCGTCATGGGAGCGAACTCCTTGACGTCCGCGCCGGCGGCGAACACCTTGTCCCCGCCGTACAGCACGACGGCACGTACCGCCTCGTCGGCGCCCACCTGCCGCGCGGCGTCGCGCAACTCCTCCTGCACTCCGCGGCTGATGGCATTCATCGGCGGCCGGTGCAGCCGGATCGTGGCCACGCTGCCCGCGACGTCGACGCTGACGAACTCACCCATGACCCGGCAGCCTAGCCATCAGCGTCACGATCCAAAGCGGAAGGCAACCACAAACGCGATGAGCGCTCGCGCGAAGAGTCCGGCCGCCGCCACGCGGCCCGCGCCGCAGGCGCGGAGCGGCGCGCAAGACGGGCCCGAGCGAAGCGAGCGGTCCGGATCGAGCGACGCCCAGGCGGGATAAGTTTAGTCGGCTCTGGCGAAGTAGCGGCCGCGACGACGCCACACGCCGATGAGTTCGCCGAACGTCTCGGACAGGTTCTCCGAGTCGATCACGTCGTGCACCAGTCCGGATTGGACGATGCGCCCGTCGCGCAGCAACATCGCGTGGGTGACGCCCTCAGGGATTTCCTCGACGTGATGCGTGACGAGCACCGTTGTGGGCGCGTCGGGGTCGACAGCGAGCCGGTGCAGGCGGCGCACCAGATCTTCGCGGCCGCCGAGGTCCATGCCCGCGGCCGGCTCGTCCAAGAGCAGCAGTTCGGGGTCAGTCATCATGGCTCGGGCGATCTGCACCCGTTTGCGCTCGCCCTCGCTCAAGCTGCCGTACGGCCGTTCGGCCAGGTCTGCCACGCCGAACCGTTCCAGCAGCTGTGCCGCGCGGCGCACGTCGTGGCGTCCGTACGCCTCCCGCCAGCGGCCCACCACGGCGTACCCGGCGCTCACCACAACGTCGACGACCTTCTCCTCGCCGGGGATGCGCTGCGCCAGCGCGGAGCTGGTGAACCCGATCCGGGGGCGCAGCTCAAAGACGTCCACGCCGCCGAGCCTCTCGCCGAGGACGTAGGCCTCTCCCGACGTCGGATGCATCATCGCGCCGGCAATCTGCAAGAGCGTGGTCTTGCCGGCTCCGTTGGGGCCGATGATGACCCAGCGCTCATCGAGCTCGACCGTCCAGTCGACGTTGTCGAGCAGCATCTTGTCACCGCGGCGCACGGTCACTCCGACCAATTGCAGCACCGCGTCGGCATTCACCTCGGCCACGGCGCATATCAAACCGCACGAACCCCAGGCGGTCGCGCAGGGCAACCGGTTACAGTCCCGTCAACATGAGTCTCGACATCGTTGTCTGGCCGGGACGGCCCTTCCCACTTGGGGCAAATTGGGACGGCCAGGGCACAAACTTCGCCGCGTGGTCGTCGAGTGCGACCGGCGTCACTGTGTGCCTGTTCAGCGGTGACGGCCGCGAGACACGAGTTCCGCTGACCGAGGCGACGTTCGGCATCTGGCACGGCTACCTGCCCGGCGTCCAGCCGGGGCAGCTCTACGGACTTCGGGTGGACGGTCCCTACGATCCGGCACGAGGCCAGCTGCACAACCGTACGAAGCTGCTCGTCGACCCCTACGCGAAGGCGATCGTCGGCGACTTTTCGGACCATCCGTCCGTGTATGCCGCGACCCGCGACGACTCGGCACCGTACGTTCCGCGCTGCGCGATCATCGATCCTGCGTTCGACTGGGGCGACGACCGGCACCCGAACGTTCCGTGGGACGACACCGTGATCTACGAACTGCACGTGCGCGGATTCACCCGTCAGCATCCGGACGTGCCGAGTGAGCGCCGCGGCACCTACGCGGGGCTGGCGCATCCGGCGGTCATCGACTACCTGCGTTCGCTGGGCGTTACCGCCGTCGAGCTGATGCCGGTGCACCAATTCGTGTCGGAGCCGTTCGTGCAAGCGCGCGGAATGCGCAATTACTGGGGCTACAACACACTCGGATTCTTCGCTCCGCATGCGGCATACGCGCATGCGAGCGATCCGGGCGGGGTGGTGCGAGAGTTCAAGTCGATGGTGCGCGCCTTACACGCGGCCGGCATCGAGGTGCTGCTGGACGTGGTCTACAACCACACCTGCGAGGGCGGTCCCGGCGGCCCGGTGCTGTCATTTCGCGGCATCGACAATCGCACGTACTACCGGTTGCAGCCCGGCGATCCCTCGCGGTACGCCGACTACACCGGATGCGGCAACACCTTCGATGCGCGGCTGCCGTTCTCGCTACGACTGATCATGGACTCGCTGCGCTACTGGGTCACGGAGATGCGTGTCGACGGCTTCCGCTTCGACCTGGCCTCGGCGCTGGCTCGCTCGCTGCATGACGTCGACCGGCTCTCGGCGTTCTTCGACACGATCCACCAGGACCCGGTGATCTCGCAGGTAAAGCTGATCGCCGAGCCGTGGGACGTCGGCGACGGCGGGTACCAGGTCGGCAACTTCCCGCCGCTGTGGACGGAGTGGAACGGCGTCTATCGCGACACGGTGCGGGCGTTCTGGGGGCGCGGATCCGGCGGTGTGCGCGACCTGGCGTATCGCCTGTCCGGCTCGTCCGACCTGTACGGCGAAGCCGGGCGGTTGCCGTTCGCGTCGATCAACTTCGTCACCTCCCATGACGGGTTCACCCTGCGGGATCTGGTCTCGTACGAGCGGAAGCGCAACGAGGCCAACGGCGAGGACAACCGCGACGGCACCGACGACAACCGCTCCTACAATTGCGGCGTCGAGGGGCCGACCGACGAGCCGGGGATCAATGCGCTGCGGCTGCGGCAGGCCCGCAACCTGCTGGTCACGCTGCTGCTATCGACCGGCGTTCCGATGCTGCTTGCAGGCGACGAGCGGTGGCGCACCCAGAACGGCAACAACAACGCTTATGTCCAGGACAATCCGACGTCCTGGCTCTCCTGGGCGCCGTCGCCCGAGACGGACGATCTGCTCGCGCTGACGCGCAGGGTTATCGCGTTGCGGCGCGCGTCGCCGGTGTTGCGGCAGCGCGCGTTCTTCGAGGGCCGGCCGCTGGAGGGCGGCTCCAAGGATCTCGCCTGGTTCCACCCGTCGGGCCGTGAGCTCACCGACGCGGACTGGTTCGACAGTGACCTGACCACGATCGGTATGTACCTGGATGGACGCGGCCTGCGCAGCCGCGGCCTGCACGGCGAGCCGATCGTCGACGAGTCCTACCTGCTGGTGCTGCACTCCGGCGACGGCACCGTGTCGTTCACGCTGCCCCGGGAGCCCTGGGCCGAGTCGTACGAGATCCTGATCAACACCACTTCACCCACCGGTGCAAGTACAGACAGCCTGGCTGTAGGATCGGTGCTGCCGATCGGTCCGCGCACCGCGCTGTTGCTGCGCGTCGGGCGGAGGTAGCCGGGAAGTGCTGCGCAGCAAACGATAACGGGCTCGTCGGATCGGAATGTGGCTGAGGATTTTGGTGAGTGGGCAACCGGGCGAGGAATGGCCGCCGAGGTTATGGCAGGAGCACTGGTTCGAGCACGACCAGTTGCTGCACCTGGCGGGCGTTACCAGCCACGTGGCGGTCTACTTCGACCGGGACGTGAGCGGCAACCCCGAGCGGTGGCTGGTGCCGTATCTGGACGAGGTCTGGCGCTACAGCAAGCAGACGTACGGGAGCTTCGGACCGGACCCGTTGCTCTACTCGATCTTCCACCAGGGCCGCTACTCCGGTGGCCACCCGGCCAGCTATCAGGACGCGAGCCACGACAATCGCAATGTCACCGACTGCGGTCCCGGGCCGTACCGTGCGGACGACGCGGGCGTGCACGAGCTGGTCACCCATGAGGCCTCGCACGTCGTTGAGGGGGCGAACAACGGAGCGTGGGGTTCGCCTGCGTTTCCGATCTGGGGCGACAGCAAGTGGGCCGAGTTCTTCATCTATGACGTGTACGTGGCGCTGGGGCTTGATCGGTGGGCAGCCGCCGCAGCCAAGACTTTCGACCGTAACGCTGATGGTTTCCCGCGCCCGGGCACGCATTGGTTTCGCGACTGGTGGCGTCCACTGCGGGCCAGCACCGGAGGAGGACCGCAGGTCATGGTGCGCTTCTTCCGGTTGCTCGCCGAGCACTTCCCCCGCGGCGCAGACACCCAATACCTGCGTGACCTGAGCTGGGGCGAGTACCTGCACTTCACCAGTGGCGCCGCGGGTGGCGATGTCACTGACCTGGCCCGGTCCGCGTTCGGCTGGCCGGCCAGGTGGACCGCTGAGTTCGAGCGGGCCCGAGCCGATTTCCCGATCATCACCTACTGAGCGACCGGGCAGGGCGAGCCGGCGCCGACCGGTGCCCGTGTCCGCGGCGCCGACGGTCAGCGTGATCCCGGTTCGACGCGCCGACCGGAATGGCCGCCGCTGGTCTCGACCGGGCGATAGCCCTTGTCGAATAAGTAGATTCTGTCTAGACGCGTCGTGGGAGACATTGCTAGAATCGCTCATGTGTTCGACGTAGCTCCGCCACCGCCGACGCTGTCGGATGTGCTCGATTGCCCGGAGGCGATCGCTGCCGAGCTGGCTAGCGGCCTCCCTGGACCCGACAGCGCAGTGCCGGTGTCGTGGCTCGACGCTGCGGCGCTCTCACATGCGGGCCGGGTTGATCTGCTGGTCGCGCTCGAGCGGCACGCAGCCTGGGTGGCGGCACTCCAGCAGGAGGTCCTGGCCGCGATGGCGGCCGATCCGGCGGCAGCAGCCGACGAGCTCGATCGATCGGGGTGTCACTGGGTGCGGGAGGACGTGTCGTGTGCACTCCGGTTGTCCGGAGTAACCGCGCAGCGGCGGCTCGACGTGGCGCAGACGCTGGTGCACCTGCTACCGGCCACGCTCACGCTCCTGCGGCGGGGCGAGATCAGCCACCTGCACGCAATGGCCTTGGCCGAAGCGGTGGATGAACTGGACGACGAGGCGCGCGCCGAGGTCGAGGTGCGCGCGCTGCGTCGGGCAGGTGAGCAATCGCTGGCCGAGTTCCGTCGCACGGTGCGCCGGGCGGTCGCGTCGGTGGCCGCGGCATCTGTCGATAAGCACCGCACCGAGGCAATGGCCGAGCGCCGAGTGTGCGTCTCCGTGCGCGACGGCGGGATGGCCGAACTCTGGGCGCTGCTGCCGGCCGAGGGCGCCGCTGCTGTTTTGGCTGCGGTCGACGCACTCGCCGGCCCGACCTCCGCTGACGACCCGCGCGGCGCCGACCAGCGCCGTGCCGACGCGCTCGTCGACATCGCGGTGGCCGCGCTGCACGATCCGTTGCTGCCCAAGGCGCAGGGCTTGCGTCCGGCTATCCAAGTCACCGTGGCGATGTCAACCTTGCTCGGTTGCGATGACCAGCCCGGCGAGCTGGCCGGGCACGGCCCCATCCCCGCCGCGGTGGCCCGGCGCATCGCACGCGACGAGACCGGCACATGGCGGCGGCTGGTGACGGATCCGCTCACCGGGCAGCTGCTCGACTACGGCCGCACCAGCTACCGGCCGCCGCGCGATCTGGCCGAGTTCGTCATGGCCCGCGACCAGATCTGCGCGTTCCCGCACTGCAGTCGGCCGGCGCACCGATGCCACTTGGATCACAGTCTCCCGTACAGCGCAGGCGGCGTGACGAGCCCCGCGAATCTCGGCGCGCTGTGCGAACGGCACCACATCTGCAAGCACCAGACGGACTGGCAGGTTCGCCGTGAACGCGACGGCACCACCACTTGGACAAGTCCCACGAAGCACCGCTACCGGTCACGGCCGCCCGACTTGCCCTCTGGCATCAACCTCAACGGCGAACCAGCACCGTTCTGATTCGATCTTGCGCGCACACCGCACCGGACCGCAGGCTGCCAAGATGCTGATTCTGCTCAACGGGCCGCCCGGCGTTGGGAAGTCGACGCTTGCTCAGTTGTATGTCAACGATCACCCGCTGGCACTCAACCTCGACATCGACTTAATCCGGGCGCTACTGGGCCGATGGCAAGATCGGCCGACCGACGCCGGCAGGCGTGCCCGCGACCTGGCCCTGGCGATGGCACGCACCCATCTCGCCGCGGGGTATGACGTGGTGATACCGCAGTTCCTCGCGCGTACCGAGTTCATCGAGCTGTTGGAGCGGCTGGCAGACGAGACGGGTTCCGTCTTCCGCGAAATCGTCTTGCTGGACAGCAGAGCCAAGGTGCTCCGCAGGTTCGCGCGGCGATCTGCCACGAGCCGCCGACAGGATCACATCGACGCAGACGCCTTGCTAGAGCACGAGGGCGGCGAGCCGGCACTCGCCGCAATGTACGACCGGCTGCTGGACATCATCAGGCATCGTCGCGCCGCGCGGATCGTGACGTCCACGGACGGGAGTCCACGGCAGACTTACCGTGCGATGCTTCGCGCCCTAGATTGAGCGTGTGGACGAGATCCGCGTGCCGCAGGGCACCGTCCGCTACCGCGAACACGCGGGGGCGGGTGCCCCCATCGTGTTCGTGCATGGATTGCTGGTCGACGGCCGGCTGTGGGACGCCGTGCTGCCGCACCTGGACGGCCGGTGGCTGATCGTTCCGGACTGGCCGCTCGGCTCACACAAGACCGCGCTCGCAGAAGACGCTGACCTCACCCCGCCCGGGCTGGCCCGGCTGGTCGCCGACGCGCTGGCCGCGCTCGACCTCGACGACGTCACGCTCGTCGCCAACGACACCGGGGGTGCCATCGCGCAGCTGGTCGTGACCCGGCATCCGGAACGCGTCGGCCGCCTCGTCCTCACCAACTGCGACGCGTACGAGAACTTCCTGCCGGCAATGTTCCGGCCGCTGCAGATCGCGGCGCGCATCCCGGGGTGCCCATCGCTGCTGCTTGCGGGCATGCGCTGGGCGCCGGTGCGCAACCTACCGATGGCGTTCGGGCGGCTGGCGAGCAGCCGCATCGACCCGGCACTGACCGGCGACTGGCTCACCCCCGCCCGCATCGACCCAGCGGTCCGGCGCGACCTGATCAAGGAGCTGCGCGGCATCTCGAAGCGGTACACCGTGGAAGCGGCCACCAAGCTCGGAACATTCGACAAGCCGACTCTGATCGTCTGGGGACGCGACGACACGTTCTTCAAGCCGCGTTACGCCGAGCGGCTGGCCGCCGAATTCCCGAACGCCCGGCTGGAGTGGCTCGACAACGCGCGCGCCTTTGTGCCGCTCGATCAGCCGCAACGACTAGCCGAGCTGATCGCCGGGTTCACCAGCTAGAGCGGTAAGCCCGCGGCGGGAACGCCTGCCCGAGATTGGCGTCCGCAAACGCCGGCGCGACCGAGCCGGAAGCCGCGTACCGATACAACGCGGTCTGGTAGATGCCGGCCAGTGCGCTCGACACGACGGTGACGAGCACGAGCCATGCTCCGCCCAGCACCATCAGCGCGACACCGCCCGCTCCCCCGGACGAGGCGCCGATGGCGAACACGGCGACCCCGGGCAGCGCGGCGAGGAAACTCACCAGGCCGACTCCCGCGTTGCCGACGACGTTCTCGCCCCAAGTGCGCTTGAAGAGCGCGGACGAGCCGCGGATCGCCGCGCCGACGGTGACGTTCTCGAGCACCAAAATCGGCACCACCAGGTACGTAACCAGCGTCCATGCCATGCCGACCAGTCCGATCGCGAACCGCCCGACCACGCCGGCGCGATCTTCCAGTGACCGCAGCACCAGCGACACCGTGGCCGACAGTAGCGCCCACGGCAGAATCGCCCCCGCCTTGCGCCGTGCCGCCTCGATGCCGCCGGCCACCGACGGGTCGCCGCCCCGCAGCGCGACGTCGGCCTGCGAGACGAGCGCCGCCTGGAAGAAGATCGCGATGTAGGCCAGCACCAGGTAGCCCAGGAAGAAGAGCACATAGCTCACCGGCTGCAGACCGTTGCCGGCGTCGATCGCATGGCGGGACGCGAGCAGCGCCGGCACGACGAAACCGGCTGCCACGATCAGCGTCGCGATGCCGGACAGCACGGGAAATAGCGCCAATTCCTTGCGGGTGCGCAGCACTCGCAACGACGCCTTGAACATGGCCCACGACCGGGCGATGCGATCCATGACGCGAGCCTAGGTCGCAGAACTAAGCACTGGCTACGACGCCGAGTTCGGCCGGGGTGGCCAGCAGCTCGTTGCGCGGCAGCACCCGCACCGTGTACCCGAACGAGCCCGTGCGCTCGAGCGGAACGTCCCCCTCGAACCGGGGCGGCCCGTCGCCGTTCTCCACCTGCACGAGCGACAGGCTGCGGACATCGGTAAGCCGGTCCTCGGCGTCGACCGAGCCGTATACTGCCTCGACGTCCACGTCCCCGCTGGGCAGACCGTTGAGTGCCACCTCGGCGCGCAGGTGCAGCTGGCCGCCGAGCTGCGGGTCACCCTCGACATGCGACTCGACATGCAGCACCTTCACCCCGGGCCACGCGGCGAGCACGTTGGAGCGCCAGTGCGCCAACGTCTTGGCGCCCTGGTAGTCGGACGCGCTGAGCCGGGCCGCAGACGCAGCCGCCGGCGCGTACAGCCGGTGCACGTACTCGCGCACCATCCGGGTGGCCATGACCTTCGGGCCGAGCGTCTTGAGGGTGTGCCGCACCATCTGCACCCACCGGCCCGGGATGCCGCTGTTGTCGCGATCGTAGAAGCGCGGCGCGACCTGATGCTCGATCAGGTCGTACAACGCGCGCGCTTCGACCTCGTCACGGCGGTCGGGATCAGCCACTCCGTCGGCGGACGGGATCGCCCAGCCGTTCTCGCCGTCGTACCACTCGTCCCACCAGCCGTCGCGGATGGATAGGTTCAGCGCGCCGTTCAGGGCGGCCTTCATGCCGGACGTGCCGCACGCCTCGAGCGGGCGCAGCGGGTTGTTCAGCCAAACGTCGACCCCCCAGTACAGGTAGTGCGCCATGCCGATGTCGTAGTCGGGCAGAAACGTGATGCGGTGCCGCACCGCGGGGTCGTCGGCGAACTTCACCATTTGCGCGATGAGCTGCTTGCCCCCGTCGTCGGCCGGGTGGCTCTTGCCGGCGATGACGATCTGCACCGGACGGTCAGGGTGGCGCAGCAGGCTGCGCAGCCGATCCGGGTCGTTGATCATCAGCGTCAGCCGCTTGTAGGACGGCACCCGCCGGGCGAACCCGATCGTGAGCACGTCCGGGTCGAACGCCGACGACGTCCAGCCCACCTCCGCGTCGGCCATGCCACGCTGCAGGCTGGACGCGCGCAGCCGCCGCCGGATCTCCGCGACGAGCCGCTCCCGCAGCGTGCGGCGCACCGCCCACACCTCGTCGTCCGTGATCTTGTCCATGGCGTCCCACCCGGCGCCGTACTCGATCGCAGCCGCCCCCACCTCGCGCTCGGCGATCTCGAGGATCTCGCGCGCCATCCAGGTCGGCCCGTGCACCCCGTTCGTGATCGACGTGACCGGCACCTCGGCTGCGTCGAAGCCCGGCCACAACGGGGCGAACATGGCGCGACTGACGGCTCCGTGCAGCTTGGACACACCGTTGGCGCGCTCGCCGAGGCGCAGCCCCATGTGGGCCATGTTGAACACAGACGGGTCGTCCTCGGCGCCGAGCTCCAGAATCCTGTCGACCGGGACCCCGGGCATGCCGCCCAGGTGCAGCGCCACGATCTGCCGGCTGAAGCGGTCGATGCCTGCAGGCACGGGCGTGTGCGTAGTGAAGACCGTGCCGGCGCGTACAGCTTGCAGCGCCTCGTCGAAGGTCAGCCCGGCGCCCTCGACCAGCTCACGAATTCGCTCGATACCGAGGAATCCCGCGTGGCCCTCGTTCATGTGGAACACCTCCGGCGCCGGCGCTCCCGTCGTGTCGCAGTACGCCCGCAGCGCTCGCACCCCGCCGATCCCGAGCAGCAACTCCTGTTCCAGGCGATGCTCGGCATTGCCCCCGTAGAGCCGGTCGGTGACCTGGCGGGCAGCGGCGTCGTTCTCCTCGATGTCGCTGTCGAGCAGCAGCAGCGGCACCCGGCCCACCTGCGCCACCCACACCTGCACCTGCAGCGTGCGGTTGTCCGGCAGCGCCAGCGCGACACGGACCGGGGTGTCGTCCGGCCGCTGGAGCGCCTTGATCGGCAGCCCTTGCGGGTCGAGCGGCGGGTACCGCTCGAGCTGCCAGCCGTCACGCGACAGCGACTGGCTGAAGTAACCGGCACGGTAGAGCAGCCCCACGCCGATTATCGGGACGCCGAGATCGCTGGCCGCCTTGAGGTGGTCACCGGCAAGGATGCCCAGCCCGCCGGAATACTGCGGCAGCACCGCGGTGATGCCGAACTCCGGCGAGAAGTAGGCGATGCACTCGGGCAGTTCCCGGTTCTCGGCACGCTGTGCCTGGTACCAGCGCGGCTGCTCGAGGTACTCGGTCAGATCGTCGTACACGTCGCCGAGTCGGCGCAGAAACCTGCGATCGCGTGCGAGCGTCGACAGCCGATTCGCGCTCACCTCGCCGAGCATCCGACCCGGGTCGCCACCGCACGCCTGCCACAGGTCAGGGTCGACCGACTCCAGCAGGTCGATCGAGTCCGGATGCCATGACCAGCGCAGGTTGTTCACGATGGTCGCGAGCTTGGCCAGCTCGGCGGGGAACGTGGCCCGCACAGTCAGCCGTCGCAATGCCTTCACGGCGGCAGACTAACGCGTGCAGATCATCAGCAGATACGCGCCGGCGTTGCCTCCGCGCCACGGCCGCGAAACAGTTCGTACATCCGACGCACGGATCCTCGAGGCATGGACAGCAACCAACTCCGCACCCTGAACGACTACTACGTGGCGCAGGTGAACTGGCTCGTACGCTGCGGCCGCGACGACCTGATAGACGTCGTCGCCGACGAGTACGAACGCGACGTCGCAGCAGCGCGCGCCAGCGCCGACGAGAGCGAAGCAGCCGACCGGGCCGCCTAGGGCGGCCGACACCAGGACGTCAGCGGACGGCGACCAGCACCCGGTCGTCGCCGTGCTGCCAGACGGTGCCCGCCTCTGCGAACCCGGCGCGCCGCAGTGCCGTGAGGTGGTCGTCGAAACTGGCGGCGGCGGCCACGTCATGTTCGACGCCGTGTTGCCCCCGCATCGCGGCGAGATCCGCCAGCTCCGGCGCCTGACGGACGGCCTCCCACCACGCTTGCCAGTCCTCGTCACCCGCGATGCCCACACGTGCCGCGCGCCGGTCCCGCACCACGCGGGTGAGCGAGTCCAGGCCGGGACATGCCGGTCCGTCGTGTAGGTGATCGCCGTTGATGAGCACGCCACCCGGTTGTAGCGCGCGGCCGCACGCGGCGTACAGCTCGGCGAGCTCGTCACGGGTGAGCCAGTGCAGCGCGGTGGTGCTGACGAACGCATCCGGCGCACGGTCCAGGTGCAGCGCATCGAGCCAGCCCGGCATGCGCAGGTCGTGATCGACCAGGCGCAATCCAGGGCGGCCGCCGTACGCGCTCCGGGCGAGCCCGAGCAGCAACGGGTCGGCATCGATGCCCACCACTCGCGCGCCGGGCAGCCGGTCCAGCAGCCGAATCGCGAGTGAGCCGGGGCCGACGCCGAGATCGACGACCAACGGCTCCGCGGCGCAGGCCGCCTCGACGAGGTCTGCGATGACGGAGAAACGCTCTTCGCGGTCGGCCAGGTAGAACTCCTGCTGGCGGTCCCAGCGGTCGAGCCAGTGGCGGGCCTGCCGGACTGTCGGCATCGCGTTCCTCCGTTACTGTTGTAGCCAGCTTTGACAGTTACGAACGCTACCCAGGAAGGCATGACTGGTCAAGTGAACTTCAACAGTCACACCGATGCGGTGGTCGCGGCGAGCGCCGAGCTCGTCAACACGGCGACTGCGGGCAGCCGGAGGGGACGTCCATACCCGCTACCGGACGAGGGTGAGCTGGCGAAGGCGCTCACCACCGGCCTGCGCGCACACGGCCGCATGGGCCCGGCGCAGGCCCGCAAGCTGGTTGCCGTTGCGGCTCGGCTGCGCATCGTGTTCGAGCAGGCCGGCCGGGGCGACATCGACGCAGCCGCGCGCAGCGTGAACGCCCTGCTGGATGAACTGCGGCCGACGCCCTACCTCGAACGCCACGACGGGGAGCCATGGCACTTGCACTACCACGGCCGCGATCAGGATTTCGCCGACGGCTGGGCGGCCAGCTGTGCGATCGGGCTGGCGACCGTCCTCGGCAGCGAATACGCCGACCGTCTCGGCGTGTGCTCCGCCCCGGAGTGCGACCGGGTGTTCGTCGATGTGTCCCGCAACGGCACGCGCCGGTTCTGCTCGACCGCGTGCCAGAACCGGGTCAAAGCCGCGGCCCACCGCGCGCGGCGATCCTAACCGCCGGTTCGTGTCTCTCGGCCGCGCCCACAAGGGGCGCACCTCGAGCCACTCCGCGCCTTCGGCGCGGGCCGCGTCGCGGCCGGCGGCTCTTCGCGCGAGCGCTCATCGCGTGCGAGTGGGCGCCCGACATATAGGACGACGGCGCTGACCTCGGTAACGTGGCCGCGAGGAGCGCTTACGCGAGGAGCAGGAGTTCCAGTGGTCGGACGCCTCGGTCTCACCTCGGTCCATCCGGTCGTCGCCGGCGGCACGTTGCCGGCCAAGGCGGTGCTCGGCGAGCACGTCCCCGTGTCCGCCCTGGTCTTCCGCGAAGGGCACGACGCCGTCGCCGCCAACGTCGCGTTACGCGGGCCGGGCGGTACGCGCGTCCCCTTTGTGCGGATGTCGCCCGGAGCCCCCGGCACGGACGAGTGGCACGCCACGATCGTGCTCGACCGCGAGGGTGCCTGGACGTTCACCGTCGAGGCGTGGGCCGACCCGATGGCGACGTGGCGGCACAACGTCACCGTCAAGATCGAGGCCGGGCAGGGCGCCGAAGACCTCGCCAACGACCTGGAAAACGGTGCCCGGCTGTTCGACCAGCTGGCCAGGACGCTTCCCAAGCAGGAGCGTCCCCGGGCGGCGGCGGCGGCGATGTGGCTGCGCGACACCGGCCTCGACCTGGCGCACCGGGTCGGGCCCGCGCTCGACCCGTTCCTCGCCCGGCTGGTCGACGCCAACCCGGTGCGTGATCTGCTCACCCGCTCGCCGCGGTACCCGCTCTGGGTCGATCGCCCGCGAGCCCTGTGCGGATCGTGGTACGAGTTCTTCCCCCGCTCGATCGGCGCCCAGCTCGCGAACGATCCGCAAGCACCGGCACGTCCGGTTCGGCACGGCACACTCAAGGACGCCGCCGAGCACCTCGATTACGTCGCCGGCATGGGCTTCGACGTGGTGTATCTGCCACCCATCCACCCCATCGGCGAGGTCAACCGCAAGGGGCCGAACAACAGCCTCGTGGCGGCCTCGTGGGACGTGGGCTCGCCGTGGGCCATCGGCTCGAAGGACGGCGGCCACGACGCGATCCACCCGGAGCTCGGCACGCTGGCCGACCTGAAGGCGCTGATCAAGCGCGCCCACCAGCTCGGCATGGAGGTGGCGCTGGACTATGCGCTGAATTGCGCGCCCGACCACCCCTGGGTGAGCACTCATCCGGAGTGGTTCACCACCAAGCCCGACGGCACGATCGCCTACGCCGAGAACCCGCCGAAGAAATACCAGGACATCTATCCGCTCAACTTCGACAACGACCCGGACGGCCTGTATGCCGAGTGCCTGCGCGTACTCCTGCACTGGATCGACGCCGGCGTCAAGGTCTTCCGGGTCGACAACCCGCATACCAAGCCGCTGGATTTCTGGCGCTGGCTGATCAGTGCCGTCAAGAAGAAGCATCCTGACGTGATCCTGCTGGCCGAGGCGTTCACCCGCCCCGCGATGATGCACGCACTGGCTGAGCTCGGCTTCAGCCAGAGCTACACCTACTTCACCTGGCGCAACAGCAAGGACGAGCTTGAGGCGTACGCCACGGAGCTTGCCGCGGCCGGGGATCACATGCGGCCCAACTTCTTCGTCAACACTCCCGACATCCTCAACGAGTATCTCCAGCTCGGCGGACCGGCGGCGTTCAAGATTCGCGCGATCCTCGCGTCGATGCTGTCGCCGAGTTGGGGCGTCTACTCCGGCTACGAGCTGTACGAGCACCTTCCCGTGCGGCCCGGTAGCGAGGAGTACCTCGACTCGGAGAAATACCAGCTGCGCCCGCGCGACTACGCCGGCGCGCTGGCCGACGGACGATCGCTGGCGCCGCTGCTCACGCGCCTCAACACGATCCGCCGCGAGCACCCTGCGCTGCACTGGCTGCGCACACTGCGGATCCACTACATCGACAACGACGCGATCACGGTGTTCAGCAAACGGGATCCGGAGAGCGGCGACACCGTCCTGGTCGCCTGCTCGACCGATCCGCACAACGTCCGCGAGGGCTGGACGTCGCTGGACCTGCCCGCACTGGGCATCGACTGGGCCGACGAGTTCGCCGTCGAGGACCTGCTCAGCGGAGCTGAGTACCGGTGGGGTCAATACAACTACGTGCGCCTCGACCCCCACGACCAGCCCGCGCACATCTTTGCCGTGCGTGCCAGACGCTGGTAACCGCCAGGCGATAGCGTCCATCCAGTCAGTTGTGGCCGTCGGAGCCAGACCGGGCAAGAGAGGGGCAACGTGACCGACCAGCACAGCGTCGACCGGCGCCCGCCCGCCGGGACAGATCCGTTGTGGTTCAAGCGTGCCGTGTTCTACGAGGTGCTCGTGCGCGGGTTCAGCGACTCCAACGGCGACGGCACGGGCGATCTGCGCGGGCTCACCGACAAGCTCGACTACCTCCAGTGGCTCGGCGTCGACTGCCTCTGGCTGCCGCCGTTCTACCCGTCGCCGCTGCGCGACGGCGGGTACGACATCACCAACTACACCGACGTACTGCCCGAGTTCGGGACGATCGACGACTTCAAAGCGTTCCTGGACGCTGCGCACACCCGCGGCATTCGGGTGATCATCGATTTCGTCATGAACCATACATCCGACCAGCACCCGTGGTTCCAGGCCTCCCACAGCTACCCCGACGGCCCCTACGGCAACTTCTACCACTGGGAGGACGACGACACCCGCTATCCCGAGGCACGGATCATCTTCGTCGACACCGAGCCGTCCAACTGGACGTTCGACCCCGTGCGCAAGCAATACTTCTGGCACCGGTTCTTCAGCCATCAGCCGGATCTGAACTTCGACGAGGCCGCCGTCCAGCAGGCCATCATCGACGCGTTGCGCTTCTGGCTGGACCTGGGTATCGACGGCCTGCGGCTGGATGCAGTGCCGTACCTGTTCGTTCATGACGGGACGAACGGCGAGAACCTGCCCGAGACGCACGAGTTCCTCAGGCGGCTACGCAAGGAGATAGACGCCGACTACCCTGACCGCATCCTGCTCTGCGAGGCGAACCAGTGGCCGGCGGACGTGGTCGAGTACTTCGGCGACCCCAGCACCGGCGGCGACGAGTGCCACATGGGGTTCCATTTTCCGGTGATGCCGCGCATTTTCATGGCGGTGCGACGCGAGCAGCGGTATCCGATCTCCGAGATCATGGCGCAGACCCCGCAGATCCCGGAGAACTGCCAGTGGGGCATCTTCCTGCGCAACCATGACGAACTCACCCTCGAGATGGTGAGCGACGAGGAACGCGACTACATGTGGGCGGAGTACGCCAAGGACCCGCGGATGAAGGCGAACATCGGCATCCGCCGCCGGCTGGCCCCACTGCTCGAGAACGACATCGACCAGATCGAGTTGTTCACCGCGCTGCTGCTCTCGCTGCCCGGCTCGCCGGTCCTGTATTACGGCGACGAGATCGGCATGGGCGACAACATCTGGCTCGGCGACCGCGACGGCGTACGGACCCCGATGCAGTGGACGCCGGACCGGAACGCCGGCTTCTCCACGTGCGACCCCGGCCGGCTGTACCTGCCCGTCAACATGGACTCGATCTACGGCTACCAGGTCACCAACGTCGAATCGCAAACCCGGAACACCTCGTCGCTGCTGCATTGGACACGCCGCATGATCCAGGTACGCAAGGCGAATCCCGCGTTCGGCCTGGGTTCGTTTCATGACATCGGGGGTAGTAACCCGAGTGTGCTGAGCTTCGTCCGGGAGTTCGGGGACGACATCGTGCTGTGCGTGAACAACCTGTCACGGTTCGCGCAGCCTGTCGAGCTGGACCTGCGTCCCTGGGAAGGTTCGGAGCCGATCGAGCTGATGGGGGGTGCCCGCTTCCCGGCCATCGGCGAGCTGCCGTACCTGCTCACACTGAGTGGTCACGGTTTCTACTGGCTTCGCATGCCCCGTCCGATGCAGCCGAGCGAGGAAACCGAGGTACCCGCGTGACGTTGTCCGAGCACGACCTGCAGCCCCTCGTCGACCAGTGGCTGCCGGCGCAGCGGTGGTTCGCCGGCAAGGGCCGCACCGCGTCGGCTGTCACAGTGAGCCGCGTGGTAGTGCTCGCGGCCGGGCCGCCGGAGGTGTCGCTGTGGCTGGCCACGGTCACCTACGACGACGGTGCGGTGGAGACATACCAGCTGCCGCTGGTGGTGCGTGGCGAGCTGGTGCCGACGCTCGAACACGTGCTGCTCGGCTCGGTGGCGATCGACGGCGAGCCGCGCTGGATCTATGACGCGCTGCACGACAAGGACGTGACGCAGGCATGGCTGCTCGGCATTCGCGACGAGGCGACCCAGGGTCCGCTGCGCTTCGCCCGAATCGGCGAGCCCGACGACATCCCGGTGGGCCAGTCCAGCTTGGTGCTCACCGCCGAGCAGTCGAACACGTCGCTCGTCTACGGGGACCAGGCGATCCTGAAGGTGTTCCGGCGCCTCGAACCCGGCATCAACCCTGACATCGAGGTACACCGTGCCTTGACCGAGCTGGGCGCGCGCCACGTGGCCCGGCTGCTCGGCACCGTTTCCGCCGACCTCGACGACCAGCCCACCAGCCTCGCGATGCTCCAGGAGTTCATGATCACCGCGACGGACGGCTGGGAACTAGCCAAGACGAGCGTGCGTGACCTGATGGCCGAGGCGGATCTGCATGCCGACGAGGCCGGCGGCGACTTCGCCGCCGAGGCGGAGCGGCTGGGCGTGGCCGCCGCCGAGGTGCATGCCGACCTCGCGCAGGCGTTCGGGACGTCAGTGCTGGCCGGCGAGGACCTCGTTGCGCGGGCCTCCGCGATGCACGAACGCCTCGACTCGGCGATCGACGTCGTGCCGGAGCTGCGCGAGGTCGAAGACGAGCTGCGCACGGCCTTCGACGGGTTCAGCGCCGCGGGCAGGACTGCGGCCCTCACCACGCAGCGCATCCACGGAGACCTGCACCTCGGCAACGTGCTGCGCACGGTTCATCGCTTCGTCGTGCTCGACTTCGAGGGCGAGCCCGTGGTGCCGGTGGCCGTCCGCCGTGCCTTCGATTCGCCGCTGCGAGACGTTGCGAGCATGTTGCGCTCGTTCGAGTACGCCGCCCGTCACCAGCTCATAGACACCGGAGCGAACGCTCAGCTCGAATACCGCGCCGACGAGTGGGCCGAGCGCAACCGCGCCGCGTTCCAGAACGGCTACGCCGAGGCCTCAGGGCGCGAGCTGGACGATGCCGTGATCCGTGGCTTCGAGGCGGACAAGGCGGTGTACGAGGCGGTGTACGAGGCACGGCATCGTCCAGCCTGGTTGGCGATCACGCTTGCCTCGCTGGCCAAGCTCCGGCCGGAGACGCAACATGAGTGGCGATGAGCGCCAGCGCGATGAGCGCTCGCGCGAAGAGCCTCGCGGCCGCGACGCGGGCGCGCCGCAGGTGCGTGCGGATTCGCCCGGGCGGGATGCGACGGTCGACGGCGGCGAGCTGGAGCGTCTCGCCGGCGGCGCGCACCACGATCCGCACAGCATCCTCGGCGCGCACCCGACAGCGGACGGGCGCACCGTGGTCCGCACGCTGCGCCCCGAGGCGAGCGCGGTCACGGCGCTCGTCGGCGGCACGCGGGTGCCACTTTCGCGACTGCGCCACGGCGTGTTCGGCGGCACCGTCGACGGCGCGCCGACCGACTACCGGCTGGAGGTGCGCTACGGCGACCACTCGTTCGTCGTCGACGACCCCTACCGATGGCTGCCCACCCTCGGCGACGTCGACCTGCACCTGATCGGCGAGGGCCGGCACGAGAACCTCTGGCAGGTCCTGGGCGCACACGTGCGCTCGTACGACACCCCCGGCGGCACCGTGACCGGAACGTCGTTCGCGGTGTGGGCGCCGAACGCGCGCGGCGTACGCATCGCCGGCGACTTCGACTACTGGTCCGGGCGGGCGTTCCCCATGCGCTCACTCGGCTCGTCCGGCGTCTGGGAGCTGTTCGTACCCGACGTCACCGACGGATGCCGGTACAAGTACCAGATCCTCGGCGCCGACGACAGGTGGCGGGAAAAGGCCGACCCGCTGGCGTTCGCCACAGAGATACCTCCGGCGACCGCCTCGGTGGTGTTCACCTCGTCGCACAAGTGGGGCGACGACGAATGGCTCGCCGAGCGCGGTCGAACGAACTGGCGCGCCTCGCCGATGTCGATCTACGAGGTTCACATCGGGTCGTGGCGCCAGGGGTTGTCGTATCGTCAGCTGGCCGACGAACTGATCGAATACCTGCGCGAGACCGGCTTCACCCACGTCGAGTTCCTGCCGGTCGCCGAGCATCCGTTCGGCGGCTCGTGGGGTTACCAGGTCTCGTCGTACTACGCGCCGAGCGCACGGTTCGGCGATCCAGACGACTTCCGCTACCTCGTCGACCGGCTGCATGGGGCAGGCGTCGGGGTGATCGTCGACTGGGTACCCGCACATTTTCCCCGCGACGACTGGGCGCTCGGCCGCTTCGACGGCACGCCGCTCTACGAGCACGCCGATCCGCGCCGCGGCGAGCAGCCCGACTGGGGCACCTTCGTGTTCGACTTCGGGCGGCGCGAGGTGCGCAACTTCCTGGTCGCGAATGCGCTGTACTGGCTTTCGGAGTTCCACGTCGACGGGCTGCGCGTCGATGCCGTCGCGTCGATGCTGTACCTCGACTACTCGCGCCGCGAGGGCGAATGGGCGCCCAACGTCCACGGCGGCCGGGAGAACCTCGACGCGGTGTCGTTCCTCCAGGAGGTGAATGCGACCGTCTACAAGCGCGTCCCGGGCGTGATAACCGTGGCTGAGGAATCGACGGCGTGGCCGAGCGTCACCCGCCCGACGTATCTGGGCGGGCTCGGTTTCGGGTTCAAGTGGAACATGGGCTGGATGCACGACACGCTCGGCTACATCAGCCACGAGCCCATCCACCGGCAGTACCACCACCACGAGATGACCTTCTCGATGATGTACGCCTACTCGGAGAACTACGTGCTGCCGATCTCGCACGACGAGGTCGTGCACGGCAAGGGCTCGCTGCTTTCCAAGGTGCCGGGCGACCGCTGGCAGCAGATGGCGACGCTGCGCGCGTTGTTCGCCTACATGTGGGCGCATCCGGGCAAGCAGCTGCTGTTCATGGGCCAGGAGTTCGGCCAGGGCGGCGAGTGGAGCGAGTCCCGCTCCCTCGACTGGTGGCTGCTCGACGCACCTGACCATCGCGGCGTGGCCCGTCTGGTCGGCGACCTCAACCGGATATACCGCGAGACGTCGGCACTGTGGTCACAGGACCACGAGCCGGCGGGGTTCGGCTGGATCGACGCGGACGACGTCGCCGGCAACGTGTTCTCGTTTCTGCGCTATGGCTCCGACGCCTCGGTGCTTGCCTGCGTGGCGAACTTCGCCGCCATCCCACACGAGCAGTACCTGCTCGGCCTGCCCCGGACGGGACGCTGGGACGAGGTGATCAACACCGACGCCGAGGTGTACTTCGGCTCCGGGGTGGGCAATTTCGGCGGCGTGAGCGCTGTCGACGAGGCGGCGCACGGGCTTCCCGCTTCGGCACGGCTGCGGGTACCCCCGCTCGGAGCCCTCTGGCTTCGCTTCGCCGGCTGATCCGGCAGCCTCGCTCATCGACCGGGATACGCTTATGCCGCGGCGCGCCGCGGCGACCGGCACCGCCCGCCCAGGCCGGCATTGAAGATCGCGGAATGTTCGAGCGGGTGCGGCCGTTACGGTTGCACTCGCAACGACCTTGGAGGAAGCGATGCCCGCCGTCACTGCCGACACACTGACTCTGCCGCGCCTGTCGCCGGCACAGCTCGGTGACACCGAGCGTCCGGTCAAGTCGATCACCACCGGCCCGCGTGGCTTCGAGGGTGAGGGCTTCCCGGTCGTCCGCGCATTCGCGGGCGTCAGCACGCAGGACCTCGACCCCTTTGTTCACATGGACCAAATGGGCGAGGTGGACTACGCACCGGGCGAGCCGAAGGGCACGCCGTGGCACCCGCACCGGGGCTTCGAGACCGTCACGTACATGATCGACGGGACCTTCCTGCACCAGGATTCCCACGGTGGTGGCGGGGTTATCGAGAACGGCGCTACCCAGTGGATGACGGCCGGCGCCGGCATCCTGCACATCGAGACGCCGCCTGAGCAGCTGGTCATGTCGGGTGGCCTGTTCCACGGCATCCAGCTGTGGGTGAACCTGCCGGCCAAGGACAAGTTCACGCCTCCGGCCTACCAGAGCATCGAGGGCGAGCAGGCCAAGCTCATCGCATCGGACGACGGCGGGGCGCTGGTCCGCATCATCGCCGGTGACGTCGCTGAGTTTCACGGGCCAGGACGTACGCATACCCCGATCACCTACGCGCACGCGACGATCGCGCCGGGCGCGCGGCTGTCGGTGCCGTGGCGGCCCGACTTCAACGCCCTGGTGTACGTGCTGAGCGGCAAGGGCACCGTGGGTCCCGCCAACCGTCCCATCCGCACCGGTCAGCTAGCCCTGTTCGGCCCGGGCGACCGCATCACGGTCGCTGCCGACGCCACACAGGACGCCAACCGGCCGGCAATCGAGGTGCTGCTGCTGGGTGGCCGGCCGATCCGCGAGCCGGTCGCCCACTACGGTCCGTTCGTGATGAACACCGTCGAGGAGTTGCAGCAGGCGATCGACGACTACCGCGCCGGCAAGCTCGGCGTCATCCCGGCTAATGCCCTGATGCCCCACACCGGCTGACGGTCCGATCGGTCTTCGGCTGGTAGGTCTGTCCTGCGGTCTTAGAACAGGGCGCTCGCGAGTTGCCGACGGGCCGGCCCCACCCGCGGGTCGTCCGGCCCCAGGATGTCGAAGTACTCGACGAGCCGGTCGCGCACGGCGTCGCGTTCGTCGCCGCTCGTACGGCGCAGTGTGCCCAGCAAGCGCGTGAAGGCCGCCTCGACCTCGCCGCCGGCCACGGCGTAGTCGGCGGCGGCGAGTTGCGCCGCGACGTCGCCAGGCGCCGCGTCTGCACGGCTCAACGCCGTGGCGTCGAGCTTGTCGACGCGCTGGAGCAGGGCTACCTGGCGCAGCGCGCTCGCCGCGTCGGCGTTAGCCGGCTCGGCATCGAGAATGGACTCGAACGCCCGGGCGGCCGCGCCGTAGTCACCCTCGGCGAGGGCCTTCTCCGCTGCGTCGAAGCGCGGGTCGGCCGGCGGCTCCGCCGCGGGGGCAGCATCACCGCCGGTCAGGTTCGCCTGCTGGGCGGCCTGAAGCACGGCGCCGACGAACTCGCGTACCTGCGCCTCGGGCAGCGCTCCCTGGAAGCCCGGCACCAGTTGCCCGCCGATCACCGCGTACACGGTCGGGATGCTCTGCACCGAAAGCGCCTGCGCGATCCGCGGGTTTGCGTCGGTGTCGACCTTGGCAAGCACCCACTGCCCGGCCGACTCGTCGGCGAGTCGCTCAAGGATCGGCGACAGCTGCTTGCACGGCTGGCACCAGTCTGCCCACAGATCGATCAGCACCGGCACCTGGAAGGACCGGTCGATGACGGCCGACTGGAACGTCGCCTCGGTGACATCGATGATGTACTCGCCGGACGCCGGCGCGGGCGCTTCTGCGGCGCGAGCAGCGGCTTCGGTGCGAGCCTTGACGGCGGCGAGGTCGACGGCGCCGGCCAGCGAGGCCGCGAGCGCTGGGCCGGGCTGCTGCGCGGAGTTTCCGGGACGCATGTGTCCAGTCTTGCAAATGCCGGCGACTAGGGTTGCCCGGTGCCCGTTCGCGTAGAGCGCAGTGGTCCGGTGTGGACGGTGGTGCTCGACCGTCCTCAGGCACGCAACGCCGTCGACCGGACGACGGCGACCGAGCTTGTGGGCGCGTTCCGCGCGTTCGACGCCGACCCCGAGGCCGGCGTCGCCGTGCTGTGGGGCGCCGGCGGGACGTTCTGCGCCGGAGCGGACCTGAAGGCTATGGACAACGTGCTCGACGCCGATCCCGGCGCGGACGCTCCGATGGGACCGTCGCGGCTGACGCTGTCCAAGCCGGTGATCGCGGCGATCTGCGGCTACGCGGTCGCCGGTGGTCTGGAGCTCGCGCTGTGGTGCGACCTGCGTGTCGTCGAAGAGGACGCGGTGCTGGGCGTGTTCAGCCGGCGGTGGGGCGTGCCGTTGATCGACGGGGGCACGGTTCGGCTGCCGCGCATCATCGGGCTCGGCCGTGCGCTCGACCTGATCCTCACCGGTCGGCCCGTCGCCGCCGCGGAGGCCCTGGCGATGGGACTGGCCAACCGGGTTGTCGCGCGGGGCAGCGCGCGGGCCGAGGCGGAGCGGCTGGCCGCGCAGATTGCGGCGTACCCGCGGGCGGGGGTTCGCTCGGACCGCCGCTCGGTCTATGACGCGCTGCCCGACCGGGACGCGCTGGCCCGCGAGTTCGAGCTGGGCCTCACGACCCTACGCAGCGGTACGGACGCTGCCCGGTTCGTCGGCGGCGAGGGACGTGGCGGCACGTTCTGACCCGTTCCGCCCGGTCGCTCATCGCTAGGGCTCGGGCCATCTGCCGGCCGCGTGGCGGCAACGTCGCGTTCACCCCCAGACCGCCGTATCGGCGACTCCAGGCTCGAACGGTCACCGTACGCCGACGTACGTCAAGGAGCAGGCGATCTGGACGGGCGTGCGCGACGTCGCGCACCCGTACGGGTTCGCGGCGTTCACGGTCGACCCGGGGCGGCACCCCGGAGACACGACGCGGCTTTCGGTCACTTACTACAACGTGAACAAGCCGCACGGCGATCTGTCGGTGTTCGAGACGTTCACCCTGCAACGTCGCCGCTCGGACGGCTAGCGGGGTCGAGCAGCAACGAGATGCCCCGGCGCAGCTCGCCGTCGTCGGCCGGGCTGCGCCATGTGATCACCGCGCCGCGATCGCCCAGCCGCCCCGCGACGCGCTCGCGGCCGCGGGACACGTCGGCGGCGTTCGTGATGACAAGCAGCGTGCCGCTCGCGGACGTCTGGTCGAAAAGCGCGTCCAGGCTGCTGCCGGAGAACGACGTCGCCGAGCCGACGTGCTTGGTCTCGATGCGCAACTCGCGGTCGTTAATGAGCAGCCAGAAGTCGGGCCGCTCGCGGGACCACTCGGTGTCCCGCCGGATCCGGGCGTCCGGCACGACCCGGCGCAGCGCCGCCTCGATCTCGTCGTCGTAGGCGATAGCGGCCGCCACCCGCGGCGTCTGATCGACCTGCACCGCCGACACCATGTCCCGGACCCGTTCCAGCGACGGTCTCGCAGCCGCGGGCGCGTCCGCGAGGACGTCGTCGATCTCATTGCGGATCTGGTTCGTAATCGCGAACGCCACGCTGGCGTTGCCCCACGACAGGCTCGCGGGCCACCGGCCGATCGCGGCGAGCAGGCAGCCTGCCGCGCCGACGACGATCGCGATGCCGGCAGGCAGCGCGAGGCGGCCGACGAATGTGGCGACGGTGCCGGTGACGACCAGCGCCAGGCCGCCGAGCAGGATCAGCCAGCGAATGACAGGGCGCACCTCGGGACCCATGCGCAGCACCCTGCCAGATTGCGCAGCGTTACTGCAGGATCCTCAGAACTTCGCGGGCTCGCGGTACTCCCCCCACAGCGGCCGGAACGCGTCGCAGATTTCGCCCAGCGTCGCCTCGTCGCGCACCGCCTCGAGCATCGGCGGGATGACGTTCTCGTCACGGCGTGCCGCGTCGACCATCCGGGCGAGCGCGGCATCCACGCCGGACTGATCACGCTCGGCGCGACGGGCGGCGAGCACCTTGCGCTGTTCCAGCTCGACCTCATGCGAGACGCGCAAGATTTGCAGGTCATCGCCCGCCGCCCCGCCAGAGCCCGGGTAGGCGTTGACGCCCACCACGCGCTTCTCGCCCTTTTCCAGCTTCTGCTGATACGCGAATGCCGAGTCGGCGATCTCCATGATGAACCAGCCCTCGTCGATGCCATGCAACAGCCCGGCCGTCATGGTGCCGTCATCGCCCAGTTCGCGGATGCGCGCGAATATCGCCTCGGCCTCGGCCTCGATGCGGTCCGTGAGCGCCTCGACGTACCACGATCCGCCGAGTGGGTCGACGACGTTGACCACGCCGGTCTCCTCGGCGAGCACCTGCTGGGTGCGCAGCGCGATCTGCGCCGCTCTCTCGCTGGGAAGGGCGAGCACCTCGTCGAGCGCGTTGGTGTGCAGCGAGTTCGTCCCGCCCAGGACCGCGGCCATCGCCTCGACAGCAGTACGCACGATGTTGTTGTCCGGCTGCTGGGCGGTAAGCGAGACGCCGGCCGTTTGAGTGTGGAAGCGCAGCCGCTGCGTGCGCTCGGTCCTGGCGCCGTAGACGTCGCGCATCCACCGCGCCCAGATCCGGCGCGCTGCCCGGAACTTGGCGATCTCCTCGAAGAAGTCGATGTGCGCGTCGAAGAAGAACGACAGCCCCGGCGCAAACCGTTCGATGTCGAGGCCGCGCGACAGGCCCAGCTCGACATAGCCGAACCCGTCGGCGAGCGTGAACGCCAACTCCTGCGCGGCGGTCGCCCCGGCCTCCCTGATGTGGTATCCGGACACGGAGAGCGGCTTGTAGTCCGGGATGTCCGCCGCCACGTACTCCATCAGGTCGCCGATCAGTTTCAGGTGCGGCTCTGGCGGGTAGATCCATTCTTTTTGCGCGATGTACTCCTTGAAGATGTCGGTCTGCAGCGTGCCGTTGAGCCTGCTGATGTCGGCGCCCTGGCGCTCGGCAGCCACGACATACATGCAGAACATCGGCACGGCCGGCCCGGAGATCGTCATCGACGTCGTCGTCGACCCCAGGTCGATGCCGTCGAATAGGACGTCCATGTCCGCCGCGGAGTCGATCGCCACCCCGCAGTGCCCGACTTCTCCTAGAGCGCGCGGGTCGTCTGAGTCGCGGCCCATCAGGGTCGGCATGTCGAACGCGACCGAGAGCCCGCCACCGCCTTCGGCCAAGATCATCTTGTACCGCTCGTTGGTTTGCCGCGCGTTGCCGAAACCGGCGAACTGCCGGATCGTCCAGGGCTTGCCGCGATACCCCGTGGCATGGATGCCGCGGGTGAACGGGTACTCCCCCGGCCAGCCGATGCGCTCGAAGCGCTGATCCGCCTGATGCGGGCCGTAGAGCGGCGCGACCTCGACCCCGGACAGTGTCGTGAAGTCGCGGTCCTGCTTGTGTGCGGCGACGTAGCGCTTCTTCCAGAGCGCGCGTCCGGCGGCGATCTGCTCGGCGTCCATGCCGCCAAGGTTACTAGGACGTCCTACTAAATCGCCACCCACACTGCGATGATCTTGGAGTTGTGGTCGCTATTCGACGATAGGTCCAAGATCACGCACTCGGGCGGCGTGGTACGTGCGCGCCCATCGGGGCGATCACGCGGCAGCAGTCAGCGCTGCCACCTGGTCCGGACTGAGCGCCAACTCCGCGGCGGCGACGTTCTCCTCGAGGTGCGCCACCTTTGACGTCCCCGGGATCGGCAGCACCACCGGCGAGAGCGCCAGCAACCAGGCCAGGGCCACCTGGGATGGCGTGGCGCCCGTCGCCCCGACGACGTCGTCGATAGGTCCGGCCGTGTCGGCCAGCCCGCCACGGGCGATCGGCGCCCACGGGATGAAGCCGATGCCCTCGGTGGCGCAGTAGTCGAGCACGTCCTGTGAGCGCCGGTTCGTCAGGCTGTACATGTTCTGCACGGTGACGATCTCGGCGACCTTACGAGCGGCTTCAAGCTGTTCGATGGTCACGTTCGACACACCCACCGCCGCGATCTTGCCCTCGTCCTGCAGTTTCTTGAGCTCGCCGACCTGATCGGCCAGCGGCACCTGTGGGTCCGGACGGTGCAGTTGCAGCAGGTCGATGCGCTCGACGCCCAGCCGGCGCAGGCTCATCTCGGCCTCCTGCCGCAGGTACTCGGGGCGCCCGACCGGATCCCACTGCCCTGGCCCGGTGCGCACCAGGCCGGCCTTGGTCGCGATCAGCAGCTGCTCCGGGTATGGGGAAAGCGCCTCGCGGAGGATCTCCTCGCTGACGTACGGCCCGTACGAGTCGGCGGTGTCGATGAGGTCGACGCCGAGTTCCACTGCGCGGCGGGCGACGCGCACACACTCCGCGCGGTCGGCCGGCTCACCCCAGATGCCCGCTCCGGTGAGCCGCATGGCTCCGAAGCCGAGGCGGTGCACCGTCTTGCCGGCGATGGTGAACGTGCCCGATCGATGCGCGAGAGCGGTCATGAACAGCGAACATACCGCTCGTCACGGGGCGCCCGCCGCGGGCAGGATGTGGCCGTGATCCGCCCGCCTGCACTCAAGCCCGGCGACACCGTTGCCGCGATCTCGCTGTCGTCGGGGCTTGCCGCGACGTTCCCGCACCGCTACGAGGCCGGCAAACGGCAGTTCGCCGAGACGTTCGGGCTGACCGTGATCGAGACCCCGTGCGCACTGCGCGACAACGCCTGGCTGCACGACAACCCCCAGGCGCGGGCCGACGACCTGCACTGGGCGCTGGAGAACGACGACGTTGCGGGCGTCGTCACGACGATCGGCGGCGACGACTCGATCCGTACCCTGCCGTATCTCGACCTGGATCTGATCCGCGGCCACCCCAAGGTGTTTCTCGGCTACTCCGACACCACCATCCAGCACCTGGTGAACCGCCGCGCGGGCATCGTCAGCTTCCACGGGCCGGGGTTCATGACCGACCTCGCCGAGAACCGCGGCATTCATCCGTACGTGGAGGCGGCGGTGCGTGCCGCGCTGTTCTCGACCGAGCCGTTCGAACTCGAGGCGGCACCGGAGTGGACCGAGGAGTTTCTCGACTGGGCGGACCCCTCGTTCCAGTCACGGCCGCGGCGCTGGTGGCCGAGCCCGGGCTGGCAGTGGCTTTCGGGCGACGAGCCGGTCACCGGCGAGCTGATCGGCGGCTGCGGCGAGGTGCTCGAGATCGCCAAAGGCACGGTTGTCTGGCCACCGGCCGCGGAGTGGGACGGCGCGGTGTTCCTGCTCGAGACATCGGAGGAGGCGCCGCCGCCGGACACCATCCTGCACTGGCTGCGGGGCTACCTGGGGCTCGGCGTTCTTGAGCGCCTCGGCGCGTTGTTGCTGTCCCGGCCGATGGGCTACACGCAGGCGCAGACGCTCCGGCTGTGGCGGACGGTGCTGGCCGTGCTCGCCGAGGCCGGGCGCGCGGACCTGTCAGTCGTCGCCAATGTCGACTACGGGCACACCTCGCCTGCCGGGGTGTTGCCGCTCGGATGCCGGGTCCGCGTCGACCCGGTCGACAAGAGGATCGCCGTTGTCGAGCCCGGCGTCTGCTAACGGCTAGGAGAAGTCGGCCGCGTCCAGCCGCAGTTCGCGCAGGATGTCGAACAGCTTCTTCAGGTCGGCCTCATCCAGTGCTTTGAGTCCGAACCGCGCCTCATTGAGCACCGTGGTCGCCTCCCCGGCCACGTGGCGGCCCTCGTCCGTGATCACCGCCAAGGTGCCCCGGCCGTCGCGGGGATTCGGCTCGCGGCGTACCAGACCCGCTGCCTCGAGCCGGTCGATCACGTTCGTCACCGATGTGGCGTGCACCTGCAGCCGTTCGCCGATCTTCGACAGTGGCAGTGAGCCGCGTCGAGAGAACGTGAGCAGCACCAGCGCCTCGTACCGGCTGAACGTGATTCCGAACGGGCGCAGCAGCGCGTCCAATTCGGCGATCAGGATCTGCTGCGCTCGCATGATCGACGTGACCGCCCGCATGGCGGCGAACACGTCCTCCGGCTCGTCCGGCCAGTGCGTCGCCCACAGGAGACCGGCGCGGTCGATCGGGTCAAAGGCGAGCACCACCGCAGAGTAATCGGCACATCAGCTTGCGCGTAATCTCGGGACATGCTGGACCTGCTCGATCTCGACGCCGATCTGCCCGACGAGGACCGCCTGCTGCGGGACACGGTGCGCAAGTTCGCGGACGACCGGCTGCGCCCACACATCCGCGAATGGTACGAGGACGGCACGCTGCCGGCCCGCGAGCTGGCGCGCGAGTTCGGCGCCCTCGGCGTGCTGGGCATGCATCTTTCCGGCTACGGCTGCCCGGGCGCGAGCGCCACGCAGTACGGCATCGTGTGCGCCGAGATCGAGGCGGTCGACTCGGGCCTGCGCTCGCTCGTCAGTGTCCAGGGCTCGCTTGCCATGTTCGCGATCCACGCATACGGCAGCGATGAGCAGAAGGAGCGGTGGCTTCCGGCAATGGCACGCGGCGAGGCGGTCGGCTGCTTCGGGCTGACCGAGCCCGACTCGGGCTCCGATCCGGCGTCCATGCGCACCCGGGCCACCCGTGACGGCAGCGACTGGATCCTTTCCGGCTCCAAGATGTGGATCACGAACGGCTCTATCGCCGACGTTGCCGTGGTCTGGGCGCGCACGCCGGACGGAATCCGGGGGTTCCTGGTCGAGACCGGCACGCCGGGACTCACCGCGACCGACGTCCACCACAAACTGTCGCTGCGGGCGTCGGTCACCAGTTCGCTGTCGTTCGACGACGTGCGGCTGCCCGCGTCCGCGCAACTACCGGCGGCGACAGGCCTGCGTGCCCCGCTCGCCTGCCTGACCGAGGCGCGCTACGGCATCGTCTGGGGTGTGACCGGTGCGGCCCGCGACGCGCTGGCGGCCACCGTGGACTATGCGACCACGCGCAGCCAGTTCGGCAAGCCGATCGGGGCCTTCCAGCTCACCCAGCGCAAGCTGGCCGAGATGGCGGTCGCGCTCAACCTGTCTCGGCTGACCGCGATCCGGCTCGGGGAACTGAAGGACGCCGGTCGCATCACGCCGACGCAGGTCAGCTTCGGCAAGTTCGCCAACGTGCGCGCGGCCCTGGATATCTGCCGGGAAGCCCGCTCGATCCTGGGCGGTTCGGGCATCACCACCGAGTACCCGGTGCTGCGGCACGCGCTCAACCTCGAGACGGTGTACACCTACGAGGGCACGCACGAGGTCCATACGCTCGTGCTGGGTCAGGCGCTGACCGGCCTCGACGCGTTCCGCTGAGAGCCGCACTTCGAGACTCGGCGGGACCCGATCGCAATAGGCTGCGCGCCGTGGATTGGAACCTGCGCTCCTGCGCGCGCAAGGGCCACGTCACGTATGCGGCCGCAGAGCCGGAGTACCGCGCGAAACTGGAGGCTTCCACGCCGCTGGGCGAGGCGTGGCGGTGCCTGCGCTGCGGCAACTATGTGCTCGGCCCGCCGCACGGCGAAGGGCCGGCTGAGCAGGCTCCTGTACTGCTGCGTGGCAAGGAGCTGCGCTCGGCGTTCATCCTGCGCCTGCTCGCGATCGAGCGTTGGGTGCGAGGGCTGATCATCGTGCTGCTCGGGGTCGCCGTACTACGCCTGGAGTCGACACAGGTCAGCTTGCGGGAGCTGTTCGACCAAGATCTCAGGTCGCTGAAGCCGTTCTTCGACCAGATCCACTTCAACGTCTCCGATTCGGCGACGATCCGCTCGATCGAGCGGGTGCTCAACGCCAAGCGGTCGACGTTGAACCTCATCGCCGGTGGGCTGTTCTTCTACGGCGCACTGCAACTGTTCGAAGGGATCGGCCTCTGGTCGCTCAAACGCTGGGGCGAGTACGTTGCGGTGATAGGGACGACGGTGTTCATCCCGCTGGAGATCTACGAGATCACCGAGAACGTCACCTGGCTGAAGATCGTCGCGCTGAGCGTCAACGTCGCCGCCGTGCTGTACCTGCTGATCTCGAAGCGGCTGTTCGGCATCCGCGGCGGGCGTCGCGCGTACGAGGCAGCTCGCCACGAGGAGTCGCTGCTCGAGGTTGAAGCGGCAGCCACCGATGAGCGACGCCACGATGTCATCGGTGGTGGGTAGCCGGCCGAACTCGCCCTCGGCGACGCGCCGGGCAGCTCGGGCGTTGCCGCGCCCATCCGCGGCGGCCTACGCTCCGAACACCCTGTGTGGTGACTGCAACGGCAGCTGGGGGGCAGGTGACGACGGAGCCGGAGCACACGCGGCAGCAGCTGACGGCTCCGGCCGACGTCGACGCCCTCATGAGCCGGGTTGCCGACGGCGACCGTGATGCGTTCGCAGCGCTGTACGACGCCGTCGCATCTCGCGTCTACGGCCTGATCCGCCGCGTGCTTCGCGATTCGGCGCTCGCCGAGGAGGTCGCCCAGGAGGCGCTGGTCGAAGTCTGGCGTACCGCGGCACGCTTCGACCCCGCACGCGGCTCGGCAACCGGCTGGATCTTCACGATCGCCCATCACCGGGCCGTCGACCGCGTTCGCGCCGAGCAGGCCGCCACCGAGCGCGAGCGCCGCACCGCCCACGCGAGCGTGCCGTTCGACGACGTGATCGAGGAGGTGACCGCGCGGCTGGAGCGGCACGCAGTCCGCCGCTGCCTCGATTCGCTCACCCAACTGCAGCGCGAGGCGATCCTGCTCGCGTTCTACCGCGGCCTTACCTACCCCGAGGTTGCCGAGCGGCTGGGCGCCCCGCTGCCGACCGTCAAGACACGGATGCGAGACGGGCTCATCCGGCTGCGAGACTGCCTGGGGGCGAGCTGGCGATGACTGATATCCACACGCTCGCCGGCGCGTATGTGCTCAATGCGATCGATGATCTGGACCGTGCCCGGTTCAATCGCCATCTCGCCGAGTGTCCGGCCTGCTCCGCCGAGGTGGCCGAGCTCACCGAGACGATCGCGGTGCTTTCAGAGACAAGCGCCGAGGCGCCGCCCGCGGGGCTGCGCGCGCAGGTACTCGCCCGGGCTGCCGCCACTCCGCAGCTCCCGCGGGAGACCCAGCGTCCGCCGCGCCGGCGTGCGGGGCCCGGGCGGCGGTGGCTCGCCGCGGCGGCCGCGGTGGTCGCCCTCGCCGGCGCCGGTGCGGTCGGCTACGCCGTCGCAGATCACTCTGGTTCCCACGGAACGGAGACGAGGCGGATCGCCGCGGTGCTCACAGCCCCCGACGCCCGGCTACAAAGCGTGGCAGCGGGCGACGGGCGCGTCACTGTCGTCACCGCCCCCTCGCGGAACGACGCGGTCGCGGTGCTCGCCAACCTGCCCCCGCCCGGCAAAGCCCACACCTATCAGATGTGGGTCATCCGCGGCCAGACCCCGCGCAGTGTCGGCGTGGTCGGCGCGGGTCGTACCGATGCCACCGAGCTGTTCTCCGGGGTACGCGGTGCGCAGGCGTTCGGCCTCAGCCGCGAACCCGCCGGCGGCTCCGCGCAGCCGACGAAGCCCCTGGTGGCCCAGCTCCCGCTGTAGTGACGGTCACCCCGATCGTTGCGATGACGTCCGGCGTGGGGTCAGGGCAGTGCGAGCGTGCCGTCGAACGGCGCCGCCATCGACGTCAGCCCGCCGGTGTCGACGTCCCAGGCGAGGATGCCGTTCGACGCCTGCAGCACGACGGTGTGCTGGTCCAGCCAGCCGAGCGGCGTGGCGGCGGCGGCAAGCACCCGCACCACGCGACCGGACAGGGCATCGAGCACGACCACCACCTCGGCGTTCGAAGCGTTGCGCTGGCCTGCGCGCACCACGAGATCACCGCTCCTCCAGGCCGGACCGCTCCAGCGGGAGACCCGGTACCCGCCCAGCCCTCGGAAATCGACCTTTGAGTCGACCCGCGGGGTGCCGGTGCCGAGAGTCCATTCACGCAGGGGCAGTCCGGGCGTGTCGGCGAGTTCGAGCACCGTGCGGTCATTAGAGGCGCCGGCTACCACATCGGCGACCGACAGGCTGCCGGGCAACCGCGTGGCCGATGCGCGATCGACGTTCACCAGGTAGGCGGCGCCCTGCTGGCCGACCAGCAGCGAGCCGGACGTCAGCCACAGCACCTGCTCGTTGAAGCCCGGAATCTTGACCTGCGTGGCGCGTGCGGTCGTCAGGTCCACCACGAGCACGTCGTCACGTTGCGGGAACGCCGCGAGCCGGCCGTCGGCCGACAGCGAGGAGGGCCGCAGTGGCGACACGATCCTCTTCGCGGGGTCCGAGAGGAACTGCAGCGCCACGCTGAGCCGATGGAACGCACCGCCCGACAGCACGTACACGGTCTGCGGCCCGCCGGACGGCTCGTACAGCGCGTCCGCCCGCTGGATCGCGCCACTGCCGAGCACGGGCGCGGCAGCGAGGTTGCCCGGGTTTCGGGGCAGCGCCGTCCCCATGCGGACCGGTGGGGTAGCAGGCATCCGGTCCACGGGCGCCGGCGGGATGCCTACAACGGTCGACGGCGCACTCGTCTGCGGCGCAACCGGCGTGTGGTCACTCGCGCCTCGCACCGCCACCACGACCGCACTTGCCGTAACGACGGTCGCCCCGAGGACGGTCCCGGCGAGCATGTTCTGGCGCCGGCGGCGTACCCGGAGCGCCTGCGCCCACGCGGCCTCGGCCAGGCGTGGCGCGGGAACGTCCGCCGCCGATTCCCGGAACAGCCTGCTGACCTGCTCGACGCCCACCCTCATACCTCCCGTCCCGCGGCCAGCAGGTCGCGAAGCTCCGGAGCCATGCCCTGCAAGCGGCGAAGCGCGACACTGGTCTGGCTCTTGACGGTGCCGACCGACACCCCGAGCACCGCGGCGGTGCGCGCCTCGGTGAGGTCATCGAAGAAGCGCAACACGAGGACGGCCCGCTGACGCGGTGTCAGTCGCCGAAGCGCCGCCTCGAACACCAGCCGGGTCGAGGCGTCCTCGCCCGGGTCGGGGGCGACCCGCGCCGGTGGCTCCCATGTCAGCTGCTCGCGACGACGTCGCCGCCACCACGACACGGCGTCGCGGTAGATGACGGTGCGCAGGAACGCCTCCGGGTCGCCGGTGCGCACCCGCGTCCAGTGCAGAGCGAGCTTGACCAGCGCGCCCTGCAGCAGGTTCTCGGCGAGGTACCGGTCGCCGCAGATGAGATACGCGGAACGCAGCAGCCGGTGTTGTCGCGCCTGCACGAACGCGACGAACTCCTCCCGCTCATCCGCGGCTGCCGCATCCACGCGTTCCTAACGTCTGAGGCGGTGCAAATGGTTGGGAGCGATTTCAGCCGAGGGCGAGGGCCGCCCGGCCGGCGAGTCCCAGGCCGACGCAGAGCACGAGCACCGCCGAGCCGGCGGGTACCAGCCTCGTCAGCCGGGCCAGCGCTCGCCCGGAGCGCGCTGAGAAGCGGTTGCGCAGCCGGATCAGCAGTAGGCCGGCGAGCGTGAGTGTGCCGGCCATGCCCACGCCGTACGCGGCGACGAGCAGCACCCCGAACCAGGTGTGCCCGAGGCCGATCGCGCCCAACAGAACGACGAGCGCGGACGGGCTGGGGACGAGCCCACCCGCCACACCCATGCCGATAAGCCCGAGCCGCCGACCCCGGCCGGCGTGATGCGGGTGGTGATGGTCATGGTCGTGGTCATGGTGCTCGTGATCATCATGATGATGATGGTGGTGCTCGTGGCCTTGGTGATGGCCGGACGCGCGGCGGCGGCGGAGGGCTGCCGTGAGCATCGCCGTCCCGACGGCGGCGACCAGTACACCGCTTGCGAGGCCGAGCCAGCTGAGCACGACTTCGCCGGCGAGTCCGGCGGCGGTCGTGAGCATCAGGCCGAGGACGAGGACCCCGCCGGTGTGAGTGAGCGTCACGGTCGCACCGACAACGAGTGCGTCGCGGGGACGGCCGTGCTTGCCGGCGAGATAGGCCGCCATCACGGTCTTGCCATGGCCCGGAAGCGCGGCATGCCCGGCGCCGAGGGCGAGCGCCAGAACCACTGCGAGCATCCCGATCAGCGGGGTGAGGCGATCGCCGACCAGCCCCTCCAGCGACCGGTCTGCGCTCGCGATCCAGCGGCTGACCGGGTCTCCCCGGTTCAGGTGGGTCTTCGGCCCGAGAGCGGCGGGCCCGTCGCCCGGCTGGACACGCAGCCGGGCCGAACGCTGATCCAGCGGGGAGCCGAGCAGGTCGGTCGGGTAGGAGCGCAGGCCATCCGTGATCGAGCGCGCCGGGATCGGCGGGTCGACCGGGTGTACCCCGTGACCTCTGGCGGTCAGTTCGCGCCATCCGATCCGGTCGGCCCGGTAGCCGTTGGTCACGTCCACTGTGGACGCGGCGGACAGATCGGCGTCGGCGCGCAGCGCGCAGGTCAGCCGCGTCGTGTGCAACCCAGCGCTCCCCGGCCGGTACTGGAACCCGGTCGGGCGCACCGTCCACGCGACACGGCGGCCGTTCACCTGCAGTGTCACGTCGTGCGCGAGCGCGACGCAGACCCCGGCGTTGTAGCCGGCCGCGCCCTCGGCGCTGACGGCGGCGCGCTCCTGAAGCGTGGGCAACTCGGCCAGGTCGACGACGGCGGCTACGTCGACGCGGTTCGGGTAGAGGTCGAGCGCCAGTGCTTGGTTGACCGAGAAGTTGCCGAGCGGATGCGCCGACGCGGACTGCGCCGGCAGCGCCAGCACGGCGATACCCGCGACGCCCAGCGCCGCCAGCCCGAGCCACAGCCTCCTGCTCATGGGGCGCCAAGTCGGTCGAGGGCCGCCTGCGCGACGGGAGCGTACCGCGGCGAGAAGTGCGGGTTCAGGGCGAGCGCGGCGGAAAGGTCGCGGCGCGCGTCGGCCTTCTTGCCGAGCGAGAGCTCGATCATCCCGAGGTGGAAGAGGTAACCGGCGTTACGCGCACCGAGCGCGCTGGCCCGCCGGGCGTCGGGCAGGGCCTGCGCATCGGAGCCCGCCTCATGGAGCGCCCAGCCGAGCACGTCCGCGACGTCGACGAAGTGGCGGCGGGACCACTCGTGCCGAGCGGCTCGCACCGCGTCCGCGGGTCGATTCTGCGCGAGCGCCAATTGCGCGGTGCCGAGGTCGTCCGTGCCGCCGTTCGCCGCGAAGAGGCGCAGCGCCGCATCGGCCAATGCGAGCTGATCGTCGGCACGCGCCGGCTGCCCGGCAGCGCGCAGCAGGTCGGCGTACTCGAGCAGGTACATAGGTGCGGGGTATCGCGCGGTGAGATCGGCGTACCCGGCGAGCGCCTCGCCGGTCCGTCCCAGCGCGGCGGCCACCTTCGCCTGCCCCTCGAGCAGCGGCAGGTACGACGGGTCGGCAGCGCGCCCTGCGGCGTATTCGGCTGATGCTGCCTCCAGGCGCCCGGTCTGCCAATCCAGCTCGCCGAGTTGGTACCGGCAGAAGGCGATGTCCGCCGGATCGACCGCGGCGTCGAGCGCGCGCCGCATCAGGGACTCCGCGTCCGTGAGCCGGCCGTGCAGTTCGAGGTCGTAGGAGGCACGGGCATACGCGGCGAGCCCGGGCCGCAGATCCAGCATGTGTTGGACGGCCGGCGTGGCCGCCGCGGCGTTGCCGAGCTGCGTCTGCGCATCGGCGAGCACCCCGTAGGCATCCGCGGAGTACGAGTCGATCCGCAGCGCGCTGCGGGCGAGGTCGCGGGCCGTTGCAAAGTCATGCCGGGCGTTGGCGAGCGCCCCGAGCCCGATGAGCGCGGTCGCGTTGCCGTCCCGGTGAATGATGAGCGAACGGCGCAGCGCGCCCTCCGCCTTCGGGTAGTAGGTGGGGTCCGCGGTGACGCGGGCACGTTCCAGGTATGCCCCGCCGAGCGCGGCCCAGCTGTCGTAGTCGCCGGGCACGTCGCGCAGCCGCTGCTGCGCGCGTGCGATGCTGTCGGCCGCCCGATCGACCGGTGTGGCCGCCGCGGGCGCGGCCGCGACGTGATCGGAGCCGTGACGCAGCCCGACGACACTGCCGGCCCCGGTGAGCAGCAACGCGCCGAGCCCGACGATGACGATCCGGCGTCGCACCATGGTGACCTCCTCGCCTGGCTCCGGGGGGTGCCGGCTCGTGGCCTGCGCACCCCCCGGAGGCTCATGGAACGGTTAGTGGTCTTGCATGTCGGGCCCGGGTACCGGTCCAGGTGGTGTCACCGGGACCGGCCGGCGACGGCGCATGAACCAAGCGCCGCCCAGCAAGACCAGGGCTGCCACACCCGCGCCACCCGTCGCTCCGGCGATCGTCAGGCCGACGTTGTGCGTGGACGGACGGGAGACCGCGGCCGGCGCTGTGCTCGGCGCCCGCTCGGCCGGTGCGGCCGACGACGACGGAGCCTGCGTCTGGGGCTGCACGTGGGCCGCGCCGATGGCGTTGGTCTGGGCGCCCGCGCCGGTGCCGCCGCCCTTGTTTACGGCGCCCACGTTCGGCAGCGCGAGGTACGGGAACGTCGAGCTGAACGCGTTGTCGTTGGCGTCCACGCCGTCACCCTTGGCCAGCGCGCTGACCAGCTTGCCGGTCTGCGCCGCGCCCTCGAGCGCCTGCAGCTCGATGTCGACGACGTCGTCGGTCAGCCGGCGCCCGTTCGGGAAGCCCTGCAGATCCCCACCCAGCACGCCGAGCCGGTTGGGCGTCGCGGTCGGCTTGATCGACAAGTTGAGGCGCAGCATTTCCGAGGGGCGGAAGCTGCTGGAGATCACGTCGGCGTTGTTCAACTGGGAGTTGAGGTCTGCCTTGATCGGACCGCCGGCCTTCGTGGTGATGCCGGTCAGGAAGATCTCCACGAGGTCGTTGCGCGGTGTCGCCGGAGCCGGTAGGCCGTAGATCGCCTGGATCAGCTTCGGCACCTCAGGGTCTTTCACCCGGGCGACGACCGGCGCGATCGAGGCGTCCCGGTCCGGCGGCAGCGAGTTGAACGCGTCCTTCAGGTTGGCCGGCACTACGACCTCGTTGACCAGTGGGTTGCCCAGGCGGGACACCTGCACCCATCCGCCGCCCCCGGTGCTCTGGCCGCTGATCCGCACGCGCGGCCGCTCGGCGGTCGACCAGACGCCGATGTTCGGGTTACGTACCGGGTCGCCGTTCATGGCCACGTCCTGGAACGGCACCTGCAGGGCGATGGTGTTCACGTTGTACCCGGCGAGCGTGTCCTGCCCGGTCTCGCTCAGGTCCCCGCCGTAGAGCAGGTCGAAGACACGCAGGTCCAGGAAGAACGGGTCGTCGGCCTGGCCGGCGAAGGTCTTCCAGCCACCGGGCAGGGTGGTGACCGCCTGGTCGCGCAGCTGCTGGTAGTTCGGCATCGACGCCTTCCCGACCCGCGACGGCGCGACCGGCGCGTTCGCGATCCGGGTGTGGAACGGGCGACCCCCGAACGACGATTCCAGCGTGTAGGTCTGCCGGAACAGCAGGTTGGGGTCGTCGAGCGAGGTCACCGGCCCGTTGTTGTACAGGAACGTGTTACCGCCCCGCTTGTCGATGTTGTGGAACGTCCAGCGGAACACGGCGTCCGGCTTGGCGTCGCCGTCGCTGTCGACCTTGATGTTGTAGGTGGCGTCCGTCGCGAACGGATAGAAGTTCGGTCCCCCGTTCGGCTCCTCGAACGGGATGAAGTTCGCGATGAACGTGACGTAGCCCGGGCGGTCCGGGCTGACGAACGCGTACACGTCGGTGTTGTCCACCGCTGGGTCGGCCGCGATGAGCGGTGCCTCGCGGTGGCTGGACGCCCCCGCGTCGATCGGTCCGAGCGCCGCGACCGCACCGGCGAACGCGACCCCGAGCGCGACGGTGACGGCACCGACGCGACGGGCTGTCGGTCTGCGCATGGTTCCTCCTTGCTAGGGAATTGCTGTGTCGCAAGGAGTTCGGCCCATCACCCGGAACGGGTGGGTTGTTGTCAGGTTGTGGTCGCCAGGCAATCCACGGGGCGCCCGGCACCGAATAGCGGCGCCTCAGGCGGACGTCGTAAGCGACGCGACGAGGACGTCGGCAGCCGTGTAAGGATCGAACTCGCGGTCGATGACGCGCTGCGCAGACGCGGAAAGTGCCGCCGAGCCATGCACATCGGCGAAACGCGCCCGCACCTCCCCGACCGCGATCGCCTCGATCTCGGCAGCTGCCCGGGCGTGGCGGCGACGGCGGGACTCACCGCTTCGGGTCAGCCAGTCGCGGTGCTTGGCCAGCGCCGCCAGTAGGTCCTCGAGGCCTTCCCCCCGGACCGCCACCGTCTTCACGATCGGTGGCCGCCAGGCTCCTGGCGCGGAGTGCCGGCCGCCCAGCGACTGCATGTATCGCAGGTCGCGGGCCACCTGGTCCGCGCCGTCGCGGTCGGCCTTGTTGACGACGAAGATGTCGGCGATCTCGAGAATGCCAGCCTTGGCCGCCTGGATGCCGTCACCCATCCCAGGGGCGAGCAGCACCGCCGTCGTATCGGCCAGCGAGGCGATCTCCACCTCGGCCTGCCCGACGCCGACGGTCTCGATCAGCACGATGTCGCACCCGGCCGCGTCGAGGACCCGCAGCGCCTGCGGCACGGCGGCGGACAATCCGCCGAGGTGGCCGCGCGAGGCCATCGAGCGGATGAACACACCCTCGTCCGTAGCATGGTCCTGCATCCGCACCCGGTCGCCAAGCAGCGCCCCGCCCGAGAACGGCGACGACGGGTCGACTGCGAGCACGCCGACCCGCTTGCCGTCCCCGCGTAGCGCCGTCACGAGGGTGGACGTCGATGTCGACTTGCCCACCCCGGGTGATCCGGTCAGGCCCACGACCTGGGCGGTGCCGGAGTACGGCACCAGCGCGGCCGCGATCTCACGCAGCAGCGGCGAGTCGTTCTCGACCAGCGAGATCAGCCGCGCCACCGCCCGGGGATCCGCCTTGCGGGCGCGTTCGACCAGGTCGCCGACGTCAGCGGTCCGCGTCATGCACCGACGGAAAGCAGCAGCGCGTCACCCTGACCGCCGCCCCCGCACAGCGCCGCGGCGCCGGTTCCGCCGCCGCGCCGGCGCAGCTCCAGGGCCAGCGTCAGCGCCAGCCGGGCTCCGGACATCCCGATCGGGTGCCCCAGTGCGATCGCCCCGCCGTTCACGTTCACGACGTCCGGGCTTACCCCGAGGTCCTTCATCGACTGGATGCCCACCGACGCGAATGCCTCGTTGATCTCGATCAGATCGAGGTCGCTTACGGCGAGGCCTGCCTTGCGCAGCGCGTCGTGGATGGCGTTCGACGGCTGGGACGGAAGCGAGTTGTCCGGCCCGGCGACGTTGCCGTGGGCGCCGATCTCGGCGAGCCACGTCCGTCCCAGCTCCTCTGCCTTGGCCTTGCTCATCACCACGACGGCAGCCGCGCCGTCGGAGATCTGCGACGACGAGCCGGCGGTGATCGTGCCGTCCGCGCGGAACGCCGGCTTGAGCTTTGCCAAACCCTCGACGGTCGTGTCGGCGCGGATGCCTTCGTCGTCGCGGAACTCGATCGGCTCGCCCTTGCGCTGCGGGATGAGCACGGGAGTGATCTCGTCGTCGAACACGCCGTTCTTCTGTGCGAGCGCGGCCCGCCGGTGGGAACGGGCGGCGAATTCGTCCTGCTCCTCGCGGCTGATGCCGAGCTTCGTGTTGACGCGGTCGGTCGACTCCCCCATCGGGATGTGGTCGAAGATGTCGGTGAGCCCGTCGTATGCCATCGCGTCGAGCACCTCGATGGAGCCGTACTTGTAACCGGTGCGTGACTTCGGCAGCAGGTGCGGCGCGTTGGTCATTGACTCCTGGCCGCCGGCCACCACGATCTCGAACTCGCCGGCGCGGATGAGCTGATCGGCGAGCGCGATCGCGTCCAGCCCCGACAGGCACACCTTGTTGATCGTGATAGACGGGACGGTCAGCGGGATGCCGGCCTGGTAGGCGGCCTGTCGTGCCGGGATCTGGCCGGCGCCGGCCTGCAGCACCTGGCCCATGATCACGTACTGCACCTGTTCGGACGCTACGCCCGAGCGCTCCAGTGCCGCCTTGATGGCCAGGCCGCCCAGATCCGCCGCGGAGAAGTCCTTGAGCGAGCCGAGCAAGCGGCCCATCGGAGTACGCGCACCGTTGACGATCACTGAGCCAGCCATGGCAACCACCCTTTCGCCCTTGCCCGCGACTCTATCCACGGTGCTCCGATTCTCGGATGTGAACAAGCGCACGCCAGCCTCGCTGTAAGCGCTGCGCAGGCGCCACCATGACGGGATGCTGCGGCGAATCGACCACGTGGGCATCGCGGTACCCGACCTGGATGAGGCGATCGCCTTCTATCGCGACGTGTTCGGCATGGTCGTGGTGCACCAGGAGGTGAACGAGGAGCAGGGCGTGCGGGAGGCGATGCTCGCCGTCGGGGAGGGCGAGACGCAGATCCAGTTGCTGGCGCCGCTTTCCGAGGTGTCCGCCATCGCGAAGTTCCTGGACCGCGACGGCCCCGGCATCCAGCAACTGGCCTACACCGTCGACGACATCGATGCGGTCTCTTCGTCGCTGCGATCCAGAGGTCTGCGCCTGCTCTACGACGAGCCGCGGCGCGGCACCGCGGGCAGCAAGGTGAACTTCATCCACCCCAAGGACGCCGGCGGCGTCTTGGTCGAACTCGTCGAGCCCGCTAATGTTACCCACGAGTAACCGCCGGAGGCCGCAGTGGACGACATCCGCACCGCGATCCTGAACGACGAGCTCTCAGCCCTTGCGCGCTTGCCGGTGCCGGACTCCTACCGCGGCGTCGTCGTCCGCGCCGAAGAAGTAGGCATGTTCGAAGGGCTTGCCACTCGCGACAAGGACCCGCGCAAGAGCCTTTCCGTGCAGGACGTCCCCACGCCCGAGGTCGGGCCCGGCGAGGCGCTGGTCGCGGTGATGGCCAGCGCGATCAACTACAACACGGTGTGGACGTCGATCTTCGAGCCGCTGCCCACGTTCGAATTCCTGCGCCGGTACGGCAAGTCGTCGCCGCTGGCCCGCAAGCACGATCAGCCCTACCACGTCGTGGGATCCGACCTCGCCGGCGTCGTGCTGCGCACCGGGCCCGGCGTCACACGCTGGCACGCCAGCGACGAAGTCGTCGCGCACTGCCTGTCCGTCGAGCTCGAGGACCCGCAGGGCCACGACGACACGATGATGGACCCGCAGCAGCGCATCTGGGGGTTCGAGACGAACTTCGGAGGCCTCGCCGAGCTGGCACTCGTCAAGGCCAACCAGCTGATGCCCAAGGCGGCCCACCTGACCTGGGAGGAGGCTGCCTGCCCGGGCCTGGTGAACTCCACGGCATACCGCCAGCTCGTCTCGCACCACGGCGCCGACATGAAGCAGGGCGACGTCGTCCTGATCTGGGGCGCTTCCGGCGGCCTGGGTGGGTACGCCACGCAATACGTGCTGAACGGCGGCGCAATCCCGGTGTGCGTCGTCTCCTCGCCCGCCAAGTCAGCGCTGTGCCGGTCACTCGGCGCGGAGTTGATTATCGACCGAACGGCTGAGGGCTACCAGTTCTGGACCGGCGGCGAGCAGCAGCCGTCCGAGTGGAAGCGGCTGGGCGCCCGGATTCGCGAGCTGACCGGCGGCGACGACCCCGATATCGTGTTCGAGCACCCCGGCCGCGACACGTTCGGCGCGTCGGTGTACGTGGCGCGCCGGGGCGGCACGATCGTCACCTGCGCCTCCACGTCCGGCTACCGACACGAGTACGACAACCGCTATCTCTGGATGACGCTCAAGCGCATCGTCGGATCGCACTTCGCGAACTACCGCGAGTCCTGGGAGGCCAACCGGCTCATTGCCCGCGCTGCGATCCATCCGACGTTGTCGCGCGTCTACCCGCTCAGCGAAACAGGGCAGGCAACCCACGACGTCCACCGCAACCTCCACCAAGGAAAGGTCGGCGTGCTCTGCCTGGCTCCCCGGGAGGGCCTCGGGGTGCGCGATCACGATCTCCGCGCCAAGCACCTCACCCAGATCAACCGATTCCGGAATTTATAGCCCGCCTGGGCGGTCGGCGCGCCAAACTTCTAGACCGCCCTTCGCGAGCGCTCATCGCTCATCGGTGATCTTCAGCCAGTCGGCTTGGGACTGCTGCGCTGGGGTGGGACGATCGGAGCATGTCTTCGGAGAACTACTCGGACGCCCTGCCGATCCTGACCGATCGCGGTTTCGACACTGCCATGCGAGGCTACGACCGACGCCAGGTGGACGAGTACGTCGCCAATCTCGATGACGATGTGCGCGCCGCCACGGCCGACCGGGACGCCGCGATCGCCCGCTGCGCCGACCTCGCTGCGCAGCTGGCCAGTACGCAGGCGCAGATCGAGTCGCTGAGACGGCAGCTGCGCACGGCCACTACGCGAGTCACATCGGAGAACGTGGACGTGCGCGTGCGCGAGATGCTCGACTCCGCGGCGGCGGAGGCGGCGAAGATGCGCACGGGCGCCGATGCCTACGTCCTCGCAACCCGCCGCGCGGCCGACGAGTCGGCCGAACGGGTGCGGGCGAACGCACGCTTCGAGTCCGAGCAGATCATGGCCCAGGCGACAGAACGCCACATCGAGGCGGACGAGACGTTCCGTCAGCGCATCGCCGACGCCGAGCGGCACCGGGCTGAGGTCACGATGCAGCTGGAGCAGGACATCGCCCGGGCCCGTGCAGAGGAGGACCAGCTGACGCTCGAGGCGCAGGCAGCCCGGGAGCGGCTCGACGCCGAGGCGGCCGCGGAGCGCACGCGCCGGGAGGAAGAGTTCGCGCAACGGCGGGTCCAGGAGGAGGCTGAGCTCCACCGCCGCATTCAAACCGCCGAGGACGACTTCGAGATTGCCCTGCGGCTGCGCCGCAGCGAGGAGGCGGCCAAGTCCAGCGAATTGGCGGCGGCCGCCGAGGCCGATGCGGATCAGACACGCGAGACGGCACGCGCCCGGGCCGAGCAGATGATCGGCGAGGCCGAGGAGAAGGTCGCCCGACTGCACACCCGTCGGGAGCAGACGCACGTCGAGCTGCAGGAACTGCACGCCAAGATCGCGACGGTGCTCGCCGAGACGGGTCCGCTCGCCGCGCCGGCACCGCCGGAGGGCGAGCAGTCAGCACCGGAGCAGCCGCCGGCTGCCGAGCAGAAGGCGGCCAACCAGGCCACCGCACAGCCGGCAAGGCAACGCGCCAACAAGCGCGCCTGAGAGCTCAGCCTGACCTACCCGCCGGGATCAGGCGTATTCCCGGAAGCCCTTGCCCGTCTTGCGGCCCAGCCGTCCAGCCGTCACGAGATGCTCGAGCAGCGGTGCCGGCGCGAAGCCGGGCTCGCGGAACTCCAGGTACAGGGTGCGCTGGATGGCCAGCGCGACGTCCAGGCCCACGACGTCGAGCAGCTCAAACGGCCCCATCGGGTAGCCACATCCCACCTTCATCGCGGAGTCGATGTCGTCGGCACTGGCGTAGTGCGCCTCGAGCATCTTCACCGCGTCGTTCAGATACGGGAACAGCAGCGCGTTGACGATGAACCCGGCGCGGTCGCCGCAGCGCACCGGGTGTTTGCCGAGTTTGTGGGCCACGTCTAGGGCCGTCGCCTCGGCGGTGGCCGTCGTGGAGACGGCGCGCACGACCTCGACGAGCTTCATCACCGCGGCCGGGTTGAAGAAGTGCATACCCACGACGTCGCCAGGCCGCGACGTGGCCGCCGCGCACTCGATCACCGGCAGGCTGGACGTCGTCGTGGCCAGCACCGTGCCGGGTGCGCAGATATCGTCCAGGTTCGCGAACAGGGCATGCTTGACGGCAGCGTCCTCGATCACCGCCTCGACCACGAGCTGGACGTCACTGAGGTCATCGAGCGAGGTCGTGCCGCGGATGCGGGCGAGAGCCGCGTCGCGGTCGGCACCCTCCAACTTCCCCCGCTGCACCGCTTTCTCCATCGACAACTTGACGGCCGTCGCGACCTTGGTGAGCTTCTCGGCGCTGCGCGCGACGAACAGCACGTCGTAGCCGGCCCTGGCGAACACCTCGACGATGCCCGTCGCCATCGTCCCCGAGCCGACGATGCCGACCCGCTCGACCGGCCGCCCGCCCGTGACCGCATCCGCGCGGGGCGTCTGCGCGTCGGCCACGACGTTCGGCGAGTCCGGCGCGTCGTACGTGTAGAAGCCGCGGCCGGACTTGCGTCCCAGGAACCCGGCAATGATCATCTGCTTGAAAATCGGCGCCGGCGCATGCAGGCGGTCGCGGGTCTGCTTGTACATCGTGTCGAGGATCTCGTAGGACGTGTCGAGCCCGATCAGATCGAGCAACGCCAGCGGACCCATCGGGAGTCCGCAGCCCAGCTTCATGGCGACGTCGATGTCTTCGCGACTGGCGTACCGAGACTCGTACAGCGAGGCTGCGTGATTCAGGTACCCGAACAGCAAGGCGTTGGCGATGAACCCGGCGCGATCGCCAATCGTGACGTCGACCTTGCCGAGCTTCTGGGCGAACGCCTCGACCTCGTCGACGACCTCGGGTTCGGTCACCACCGTGCGCACGATCTCGACCAACTTCATCACGGGTGCGGGGTTGAAGAAGTGCAGTCCGACGACCTTGCTGGGCCGGCCCGTCGCGACAGCGATCTCGGTGACCGACAGCGACGACGTGTTCGTGGCCAGGATCGCGTCGGGTTTGCACGTCTGATCCAGCTCGGTGAAGATGTGCCGCTTCAGGTTCAGGTGCTCGGGCACCGCTTCGACGACGAGGTCGACATCGGCGAGCCGGCCGAGGTCAGTGCCGAAGTCGATTCGCTCGAGGAGCGCGCGCTGCTCGGCCTCGCTCAGCTTTCCGCGTGCGACGGCGCGCCCCGTGGAGTGCTCGATGTGTCCCCGTCCGCGCGCCAGGGCCCCGTCGTCGACCTCGACCGCGACGACGCGCAACCCCGTCCTGGCGAAAACCTCGGCTATGCCGGCACCCATGGTGCCGAGTCCGACGACGCCGACCTGCTGGAACTCCCGAGCCATGCCCATGAACCTTAGTGCGCCGCCCTAGCGGCCCCAGCGAGCCTTGATCAGGCGCTTCAGCCGAGCCACGTCGCGCGGCGTGCGACGGAACGTCAGCGCCTTGATCGGCGGCGGGTAGCGCAGGTGCGTGACGGCGCGCGGCCAGGCGAACTCGCGTAGTCCGTCCGCGCCGTGGATGCGGCCGAAGCCCGAACTCCGTACGCCTCCGAATGGAAGCCCCGGCACAGTGGCATACGCGATCACCGAGTTGATGCTCACCATGCCGCAGGAGAGCCGCTCGGCGATCTCGTCGCCGTGGCTCGCGCTGAACACAGCGCCGCCGAGCCCGTACGGGTTGGCATTGGCCCGCTCCACGGCCTCGTTGATGTCCTGGACCCGAGTGATCGTCACGGTGGGCCCGAACGTCTCCTCCTGCACGGCTGCGGAGTCCTCGGGCACGTCGACGAGCACCACCGGCTGTATGTACGGCGGCTGCACCGAGTCAGGCCCGCCTACTACGGCGTGTCCCCCGCGGGCGAGCGCATCGGAGATATGCCGCCGCACCACGTCGATCTGTCCGGGCATCGTCATCGGGCCGTAGTTTGTGCCGGCTTGGATGAGCCCCGCCGCGCGGGTCACTCGCGCCACGAACTCGTCGTATACCGACGCCACGGCGTACACCCGCTCTACCCCGGCGCACGTCTGCCCTGCGTTGGACATCCCGCCCCAGACCGTGCCGTCGACCGCCGCGTCGAGGTCGGCGTCGTCGGCGACGATCAGCGCGTCCTTGCCACCGCATTCGATCAGCACCGGGGTGAGCGTCTCAGCGCAGCTTGCCATGATCTTCTTGCCGGTCGCGGTGGATCCGGTGAACGCCAGCTTGTCGACGTCGGCACGGCACAGCGCGGCACCCGTGTCGCCGAAGCCGGTCACCACCTGGAAGACCGGCCGTTCCGGTACGACCGACGCGAACGTGTCGACCAGCCACGCCCCGACGGCAGGCGCGTACTCGCTCGGTTTGAACACCACGGCATTGCCTGCGGCAAGCGCGTAGCTGATGGAGCCGAGCGGGGTGTGCACCGGGTAGTTCCACGGCCCGATGACGCCGACCACCCCGCACGGCATATAGGTCACGGACGCGGTGTGGTTCACCGCCAGCATGCCGGGCGCGACGCGGTGGCGTCCCAGCACGCGGGGCGCATGGGCCGTCGCCCAGCTCAGATGCTCGGCTGCGAGCATCACCTCGCTGACTGCGTCGTCCACGGGCTTGCCGTTCTCCCGATGCATCAGGTCGGCGAGCTCGTCGCTGCGCCGCACGAGCAGCCGCCGCCAGGCTCGCAGCCGCTTGCCGCGTCCCTGGTAACCGAGGTCGCGCCACCACCCGGCGGCACCGCGCGCACGCGCGACGGCGGCGTTCACATCGTCCGCGGTGTGGACCGGATAGGTGCCGACAACATCGCCCGAAGCCGGGTCCAGCGAGTCGAACTTCTCGGCCATGTGGTCACCGTACTGGCGAGTAACCAGGACGGCTAGGGCGTGTCGAGGTGCGCGAGGCGCTCCCGCATGCGGGTGAGCTTGTCGGTGAGCTCGGCCTCGAACTCTGCCAGGCTGCGCTGCCGGGCATGGACGAGGTCGAGTTGGCGCTCGACGTTCGGAATCGCGGCCTCGATGATTTCGGCGCGTTCGGCGTCCTCGGTGCTGGTTTCCCAGCGGGCACGCAGGTACTGGCTCACGTGTGCGGCCTCGGCGAGCTGCGTCAGCTCGTCCAGAGACAGGCCGAGCAGCTTGCGCAGCCGCACGAGTTCGCGCAGGCGGGCGATGTCGGCGTCGGTGAACAGGCGGTGGCTGCCCTTGAGACGGGCGCGGTCGGCACCGAGCAGGCCTAGCTCCTCGTAGTACCGGATGGTGCGCTGCGTGACGCCCACGTCCTCGGCGACCTCGCCGATCTTGTACAGCCGCTCGCCGGTGGTGGTCTCCGTCATCGCATGCCTCGCAGGTCAGGCCGTCGCAGGGCTCGGCGCCGCCCCCGGCTGCGCACCGGCCGGCACCGCGGTGTCCTCGTCGACATGGTGGTACTTGCCGCCACGCAGTAGCGATGCCACGGCGGCGACCAGGCAGGCGGCGATCGCGAACACGAAGGCATACACGAGTGCGTTGTGGAACGGGCCGGAGATCAGGTGCGGGAAGAAACCGCGTCCGGTGATCTGGTCCGCCTGCCCCGGCGGAAGCCCGTACAGCACACGCGGGCCGAGCAGCGTGGCCATCGGGTTGTAGCCGAGGAACGAAGCGAATAGGGTTGCGACCGGCGGCAGCGCCGACACCCGGTGCGCGTCGCCTGCAGCAACGCCGTGCTGCATCAGGCCGCTCTGCAGCGCATGAGGGAGATCAGACGCCAGCCCGACGATCATCAAGGTGAAGAACACCCCGATCGACAGCACGCTCGCCGAGTTCATGAACGTCGCGAGCATGCCGGCTCCGGCGCCACGCTGGCTCGGCGGCAGGCTGTTCATCACGCCCGCGGAGTTCGGCGAGGCGAACAGGCCCATCCCGATGCCGTTGAGTGCCAGCACCAGGGCGAACCACACGTAGGAGAAGTCCACCGGCAGCACCATCAGCAGTACGAAGCTGATCGCGGCGACGATCAGCCCGCCGGTGGCGAACGGCCGCGCGCCGAAGTGGTCCGACAGATAACCGGACACGGGCCCGGCCACAAGGAAGCCGCCGATCAGCGGCAGCATGTAGATGCCGGCCCACAGCGGCGTCCGAGCGAAGTCGTAGCCGTGCAGCGGCAACCACACACCCTGAAGCCAGATGATCAGGATGAACTGCAGCCCGCCGCGGCCCATCGCGGCCAGCAGCGCGGCGATGTTGCCGCCGGCGAACGCGCGGATCCGGAACAGCTCGAGGTGGAACATGGGCTCGGCGACGTGCAGTTCGATGAGGCAGAACGCGATCAGCATCGCGACGCTCCCGATGAGCGTCGTCAGCACAAGCGGCGACCTCCACCCCATCGTGTCGCCGCCGTAGGGCTGGATGCCGTACGTGATGCCGATCATCAAGCCCACCAGGCCGACCGCGAACGTGATGTTGCCCACCAGTCGATGCGCGCTGCCTTGCGCACACCGAGCTCCCGCAGGCTGTGATAGGACCACACGGTCGCGACGACCCCGATCGGCACCGAGACCAGGAAGATCAGCCGCCACGACACCGGCGCGAGCACGCCTCCGAGCACCAGCCCGAGGAACGAGCCGGCGATCGCCGCGATCGAGTTCACGCCCAGTGCGAGACCGCGCTGATCGCTCGGAAACGCGTCGGTCAGGATCGCGCTGGAGTTGGCGAACAGCAGCGCCCCGCCGACGCCCTGCCCGATCCGCATCACGATCAGCCACCATGCGGCCGCCGCTCCGTGCATCCAGGTGACGCTCAGCAGGATCGAGAACGTCGTGAACACGGCAAAGCCGAGGTTGAACATCCGCACCCGGCCGTAGATGTCGCCGAGCCGGCCGAGGCTTACCACCAGGACGGCGGTCACGACAATGAATCCGAGGATCAGCCACAGCAGGTAGCCGGTGTTCCCCGCAGCCAGCGGATCGATATGGATACCGCGGAAGATATCGGGCAGCGCGATCAGCAGAATCGAGGCGTTGATCGTCGCCATCAGCATGCCCATGGTCGTGTTGGACAACGCGACCCACTTGTAGTCCAGCCCGCCCAGCCGCATGCGCCCAGCTTCCCTACATTCTGTTCCTTACGTAAACGTAAGATAGCAGCGCGGCGGGGACCAGCTTCGACACGGGGACGGACCAGATGAGCGACGCGCTGACAGCGAGCACCATCACGATCGCCGGCCACGGCGAAGACCAGATCGATGCTTATCTGACCCGCCCGGACGGCCAGGGACCGCGGGGCGGCGTCGTGGTCATTCACCACCTGCCCGGCTACGACCGGGCGACGAAAGAGATCGTGCGCCGCATCGCCGAGCTGGGGTACGACGCGATCTGCCCGAACCTGCACCACCGCGAAGCGCCCGGCGCATCGCCCGACGACGCGGCCGCGGCCGTTCGCGCGCGGTGGGGTGCCTGACGAGCGGCTGGTGGGAGACGTCGGCGGCGCGGCCGCGCATCTGCGGCAGCTGTCGTCGTCGAACGGCAAGGTCGGCGTGATCGGCTATTGCTCAGGCGGGCGGCAGAGCGTGCTGGCGGCCTGCAGTGTGGATCTCGATGCCGCGGTCGACTGCTACGGAGCGTACGTAGCCAGCGACGCGCCCTAGGGGAGCTCGCTTCGGATGACGAGTCTGGTCGACCGGCTACCGGACCTGCGCTGTCCGCTGCTCGGCCTGTTCGGCAAGGAGGACTCGCATCCCGGTCCCGAGGAGGTCGCCACGCTCGACAGCATCCTCACCGACTTCGGCAAGCCGCATGAGTTCCACACCTACGACGGTGCCGGCCACGCGTTCTTCGCGGTGGACCGCCCGACCTACCGGGTCGAGGCGGCCAATGACGGGTGGGAGCGCATTGCCGCGTTCTTCGCCGTGCACCTCGGCTAAGGCTCAGAACAGCGTGTCCTCGCTGAGGATGCCCCGCAGCGCGTCGTAGTCGAGCACGACGCAGGCGATGCCCCGGTCGGTGGCCAGTACCCGCGCCTGTGGCTTGATCTCCTGGGCGGCCAGGACACCTCGGACGGGAGCGAGCAGCGGGTCGCGGTTGAGCAGTTCGAGATAGCGCGTCAGCTGCTCGACGCCGTCGATCTCGCCGCGCCGCTTGATCTCGACAGCGACGGCCGCTCCCGAAGGATCGCGTGCCAGGATGTCGACCGGCCCGATGGCCGTCGGGTACTCACGGCGCACCAACCGGTAGCCGTCGCCCAACGTGTGGATGTGCTCCGCCAGCAGCCGCTGCAACTCCGCCTCGACGCCGTCCTTTACCAGTCCGGGGTCGACGCCCAGGTCGTGTGTCGAGTCGGAAAGCACTTCATCGACGGAGATGATCAGCTGTTCGCCGCTCTTGTTGGTCACAGTCCAGGTGTCGCCGTCGATGCGCAGTGTGCACGGCGGGCTCATCCAGTTCAACGGCTTGTACGACCCGCCGTCGGAGTGGACCAGCACCGACCCGTCGGCCTTGACCACCAGAAGCCGGACGGCGAGCGGCAGGTGCGCGGTGAGCCGCCCGACGTAGTCGACCGAACAGCGAGCGACCACCAACCGCATGGCCCGCACGCTACCGTCTGGACCATGACCGTGCAGCGCATCGGGATCGTGGTTCACGAGGGGAAAGCGGTCGCGCGTGCCGCGGCGCAGACCGTCCACGACTGGGCGGCCGAACACGGGGTCTCGGCCGTCAATGTGGACGTCTGGCACGACGGTCTCGAGCGACGCAACGCCCGCGACGAGGCGGCAGAGGCGGGCTACCCCGACCTGATCGTCACGATCGGAGGCGACGGCACGTTTCTGCGCGGCGCCCGGATCGCTGCCGTGACCGACGCCGGCGTACTCGGTGTGGACGTCGGCCGGCTCGGCTTCCTGACCGAGGTAGGCGTGGATGACCTGCCCCATGCGCTGGACGCGGTCCGCGACGAGACCGCGGTCATCGAGGAGCGGCTCACGCTCAGCCTGCGCGCCTCGCGAGGCCTCGAGATCCCGGCCGGCATCGACGGCCTGGTGCGATACGGCCGTGGTCCCAAACTGCCGCCGCCTCCGGTACACGCCAGCACGCCCGCCGACGTCGGCTGGGGCGTCGGCTTGGACGTCATGGCGCTCAACGACGTGGTGTTCGAGAAGCTGGCGCGTGACCGGCAAGCCAGCCTGGCTGTATACGTGACAGGACGGCTGTTTGCGTCGTACTCCGCCGACGCGCTTGTCGTCTCCAGCCCGACCGGCTCTACGGCATACAGCTTCTCTGCCGGTGGGCCGGTGCTATCACCCCGGCTGGAGGGCATCGTCTTCACGCCGGTCGCGCCGCACATGATCTTCGATCGGAGCCTGGTGCTCGCGGCCGACGAGGCCGTGGCCGTGCGAGTGTTGCTCCACTCGGGGCAGGTGGCGGTCAGCGTCGACGGACAGCTGCGTGGCGTCCTCGATCCCGGCGATTGGGTCGCCGTGTATGCCGGCCGGCGGCGCGCCCGGCTGGTGCGGCTGCGCCGTTCGGACTTCTTCGCACGGCTGCGATCGCGGTTCGGGCTTGCCGACGCCGCGGCGGCAGCTGCCGACGGCGAGGCTCCGCTCGAGTACCGGCCGGACACGCCGCCACCCGCCGAGCTGCGCCACCTCTACGCGGCCCCGCCAATCACCGAGTGATGCAGCGCAAGATGGTGCGCATGAGCGACGACACCTTGCGCACCGTCGAGATCGAGCGCCTCAGCCTGGGCCGTTACCGCGCCACCAACGTCCGTGGCGGCACGGTGACGATCGGCGGCCGCGACGACACCGAATTCACCCCGGTCGAACTGCTGCTCGCCGCGCTCGGCGGCTGCGGTGCAGCCGACGTCGACTACATCACCGTCAAGCGGGCCGAGCCCGAGTCGTTCCGCGTGACCGTCACCGGCGACAAGATCCGCGACGACGACGGCAACCGGCTCACGAACCTGGCAGTCACGTTCCGGATCACCTTCCCGGCAGATGCGGACGCCGCCCGTGAGGCGCTCCCCCGCGCCGTCGCCCAGTCGCACGATCGGCTGTGCACGGTCTCCCGCACCGTGCAGCTCGGCACGCCCGTCGAAGACCGGATAGCGTCGAGTGATGGTTCCTGACATCGTCCTCAACAACGACGTACGCATGCCGCAGCTCGGCATCGGCGTGTGGCGGGCCAGCGATGGCGAGGCGGCGGATGCCGTTGCCGAGGCGCTGCGCATCGGCTACCGCAGCGTCGATACCGCCGCCATGTACGGCAACGAGCCGGGGGTCGGCCGCGCGGTGGCCGCGTCCGGCCTGGCGCGCGACCAGGTCTTCGTAACGTCCAAGGTCAACAACCCCGACCACGGCTACGACCAGGCACTGCATGCGTTCGACGTCAGCCTGGCGCGGCTCGGCTTCGAGTACGTCGACCTCTACCTGATCCACTGGCCGCAACCCCGCCTGAACCGCTACGTCGACACGTGGCGCGCACAGGAGAAGCTCTACGCGGACGGCCGGGTTCGCGCGATCGGCGTCTCGAACTTCCAGGTGAGCCACCTGCGCCGACTGCTCGACGAGACCGACGTCGTGCCCGCACTGAACCAGATCGAGCTCCACCCGTACCTGGCACAGACAGAGTTGCGCGCCTTCCACGCCGAGCACGGCATCGCCACCGAGGCGTGGTCGCCGCTCGCCAAGGGCGGCGCCTTGCTGCGCGACCCGGTGATCACAGGGCTCGCCGCCAAGTACGGGCGCACGCCGGCGCAGGTCGTGCTGCGGTGGCACATCCAGCAGGGCAACGTGGTGATCCCCAAGTCGGTGCACGCCGACCGGATCGCCGAGAACTTCGACGTGTTCGGCTTCGAGCTGGCTGCGGACGACCTGGCCGCGATCAACGACCTCGACCGGGACGGGCGCACCGGCCCGCACCCGGACATGTCCTAACGGCGGGCTTCCACGATCGCATCGACAACCTGGCTGAGCACGTCGGTGATCTCGAAGTCCTTCGGGGTGAACACCCGGGCCACGCCCGCCGCTCGCAGGGTTGCGGCGTCGGCGTCCGGCACGATACCGCCGACCACGACCGGCACATCCGTGAGCCCAGCGGCACGCAGCCCGTCGAGCACCTCGGGAACCACCGACAGGTGCGAGCCGGAGAGCACCGACAATCCGACCACGTCGGCGTCCTCCTCGACCGCTGCCGCGACGATCTGCGCCGGGGTGAGCCGGATACCGGAGTAGACGACCTCGAAGCCCGCGTCTCGGGCGCGCAAGGCAATCTGCTCGGCGCCGTTCGAGTGGCCGTCCAGGCCGGGCTTGCCCACCAGGAACTTCAACGGCCCGAGCGCACGCACCCTCTCGCGCACCGCGGCAAGCCCCGCTTCATATCCGCCGCTGCTCGCCGTGCCTACGCCCGTCGGCGGCCGGTACTCGCCGAAGACGGCGCGCAGAACGCCCGCCCATTCCCCCGTCGTGACACCCGCTCTGGCGCAGGCCAGCGACGGCTCCATCAGGTTGGCCTGTGTCTTGGCCGCATCCCGCAGCGTGGTGAGCGCCGCCTCGACCGCCGCCTCCTCGCGAGATGCCCGCCAGGCACGCACTGCCGCGACCGCCGCCGCCTCGACCCCGGGCTCCACCGACTGGATCGCCCCGTCGAGCCCAGCGAGCAACGGGTTCGGTTCAGACTCGGTGAATCGGTTGACCCCCACCACAACGTCAACGCCTGACTCGATACACCTGCGCCGCGACGCCAGCGACGACACCATCGCCGACTTCAGGTACCCCGACTCGACGGCGGCCACGGCGCCGCCGATGCCCAGCACGTGGTCGATCTCGGCGCGCGCCCCGTCCTTGATCTCGGCGACCTTGGCCGCGACGACCCGGGAGCCCTCGAACAGGTCGCCGTATTCGAGCAGGTCCGACTCGTAGGCGAGTACCTGCTGCATGCGCAGCGACCACTGCTGGTCCCACGGTCGTGGCAGGCCGAGCGCCTCGTTCCACGCCGGCAACTGCACCGCGCGGGCGCGGGCGTCCCGGGACATCGTGACGGCCAGCATCTCGAGCAGGATGCGGTAGACGTTGTTCTCCGGCTGTACTTCCGTCAATCCCAGCGAGTTGACTTGTACGCCGTAGCGGAACCGTCGTTGCCTCGGGTCGCGGATCCCGTACCGGGAAAAGGTGATCTCGTCCCACAGCTCGCCGAACGCGCGCAGCTTGCACATCTCCTCGACGAAGCGAACCCCTGCGTTGACGAAGAACGAGATGCGCGCGACGACGTCCGGGAACCGGGTTGCGCTTACCTGACCGGAATCTCGCACCGAATCCAAGACAGCGATCGCGGTGCATAGCGCGAATGCCACCTCCTGCACCGGCGTAGCGCCCGCCTCCTGCAGGTGGTAGCTGCAGACATTGATCGGGTTCCACTTCGGGACGTGTACCACCGTGTAGGCGATCATGTCGGTGATCAGGCGCAGGGACGGCCCGGGCGGAAATACGTACGTGCCGCGAGACAGGTACTCCTTGATGATGTCGTTCTGCGTGGTGCCGGTCAGCCTGGCGACATCCGCGCCCTGCTCTTCGGCGACCACCAGGTACAGGGCGAGGAGCCACATCGCCGGCGCGTTGATCGTCATCGACGTGTTCGTCTGCTCGACCGGGATCCCTTCGAACAGCGCGCGCAGGTCGCCGAAGTGCGCAATGGGGACGCCCACCTTGCCGACCTCGCCCTTCGCGAGCTCCGCGTCGGGGTCGTAGCCGGTCTGCGTCGGCAGGTCGAACGCCACGGAGAGGCCGGTCTGCCCCTTGGCCAGATTCCGCCGGTAGAGCGCGTTCGACTCCGCCGGCGACGAATGGCCCGCGTACGTCCGCATCAGCCAGGGCCTGTCGCGCTGATCGTCGTCCGGGAACGGCATGCCCTGAGTATGAACACCGGGCTACCTCGCGGTAAGAATTGTGGCCGACTTCGCAGCATCCTGGCAGGCTGCCGTAGTGCCTCACGAGATGCTCACCTGGGCGGAATTCGGTAGCTCATGTCGCGACCTGGCACGTGCCATCCACGCCGACGGCTACCGGCCGGAGCTGATCCTGGCCATCGCACGCGGCGGGCTGTTTCCGGCGGGCGGGCTCGGCTACGCGCTGGACGTCAAGAACCTGAACGTGATCAACGTCGAGTTCTACACGGGGGTGGACGAGAGGTTGCCCATGCCGGTGGTGCTGCCGCCGGTGCCGCAGCCGGTCGACCTGTCCGGTGCGCGCGTGCTCATCGCTGACGATGTCGCCGACACCGGCGCGACGCTTCACCTCGTCAAGGATTTCTGCGCACAGCACGTGGCCGAGGTGCGCTGCGCAGTGATCTACGAGAAGCCACGCTCAATCGTCAAGTGTGAGTACGTGTGGCGGCGCACGGATCTCTGGATCGACTTCCCCTGGTCGGCCGAGGCGCCCGTTACGTGAGCCATCGCTACGTCTTCCACACCGAGTGGCTACTGGCCAGGGCGCCCGATGAGATCTACGTGGCGCTGCGTGACGTGGCGAGCTACCCGCAGTGGTGGCCGCAGGTCCGCAGTGTTCGACGGCTGAGCGAGACCTCTGGTGAGCTTCGCTGCCGTAGCCTGCTGCCGTACGAGCTGGTGTTCGTGATCAGCCGCGAGATCGAGGACCCGCACGCGCGCGTGCTGTCGGCCCGGCAGACCGGCGACCTCGAAGGGACGAGCCGTTGGACGGTTCGCGACGACGGCATCGCTGTCTTCGACGAGGACGTCGTGGTACGCAAACCACTTGTGCGCGTCGCCGGGCGGCTCGCCCGCGCCGCGCTGCGGTTCAACCACGACCTGATGATGCGTGACGGCGAGCGTGGCCTCCGCCGCCACTTGGAGACGGGCTGAAGCGGTGCCAGGATGACCCCGTGGGTGCGGATCTGCCGACACTGTTGATTCTTGTCGTCGTCGTGGCGCTGCTCCTCGTCGTTATGCGCTGGACGTTCCGGCCGTCCCGCCCGCGCCGGGGCCGTCCGGTTGACGCCGCCGACTCTCCCGACCTCGGCATGCTCGACGTGATCGTCGCCGACGTCCCGCGCGCCGAAGCCCTGCAGTTGCGGGCCAAGCTCGGCGAGGCCGGCATCCGCACCTCGATGTCGCGGCGCCGCAACGGCGACATGGACGTGTTGGTGTTCAAGGATGACGCTGAGGCCGCTCGCGCCCTGCTCAGCCCGTAAACCCTGCCGATGATCTTGGACTTGTGGTCGGCATTCAGCCACAATTCCAAGATCACCGGCGGGCAGGGGTTGCGGGCGGTGCCCGAGCACCGCGCCCGGCGGATCGATCAGTCGAACGTGTCCGAGTCGGTGCGCACCACGTCGGCGCCGAGCGCCCGCAGCTGTTCCTCGATGCGCACGTAACCCCGATCGACGTGCCGGATCTCGGCCACCTCGGTCACGCCCTCTGCAACCAGGCCGGCGATCACCAGCCCAACGCCTGCCCGGATGTCGGTGGCCCGCACCGGAGCGCCGGACAGCCGGTCGCGTCCACGCACCACGGCGTGATGTCCGTCCGTACGCACATCGGCACCCATCCGCGCAATCTCATCGCAGAACATGAAGCGGCCCTCGAAGAGGTTCTCGGTGACCATCGCCGTGCCTTCGGCTACGGACAGCATCGCGATCGCCTGCGGCTGCAGGTCCGTCGGCAGCCCTGGGTAAGGCAGCGTCACCACGTCGAAACTCTTGGGCCGGTCATGCATGCGCACGCGGAACCCGTCCAGGAGCACCTCGACGTCGGCGCCGGCCCGGGACAGCTTGTCCAGGGAGATCTCCAGGTGTGCCGCGTTGGCACCGCGCACCGTCACGTCCCCGCGGGTGGCCGCCGCGGCGAACGCCCAGGTGCCGGCGACGATCCGGTCCGGTACCGCGACGTGCGTGGTCGGCTTCAGCTCGTCCACGCCGGTGATGGAAAGCGTCGACGTCCCGACCCCGTCGATCAGCGCGCCCATCGCCTGCAGCATGTGGCACAGATCGACGATCTCGGGCTCGCGCGCCGCGTTGTCCAGAACCGTGGTGCCCTTCGCCAGCACGGCTGCGGTCACGATGTTCTCGGTGGCGCCGACGCTGGGCAGGTCGAGCCAGATCGTCGCGCCGTGCAGCTGCGCCGCTTCGGCGACGATGTAGCCGTGCTCGGTGCGGATGTCGGCGCCCAGCCGGCTCAGCCCGTCGAAGTGCATGTCGAGCGGACGCGTGCCGATTGCGTCGCCACCGGGCATCGCGACCCGGGCACGGCCGGTGCGGGCGAGCAGCGGGCCGAGCACCGCGATCGAGCCGCGGATCTTGCGCACCAGTTCGTACGGCGCCTCCCAAGCCGGCTCGTCCGGCACGGTGATCCGCACACTGTCGACCCGGCCGTCGGAGGCCTCGGCAACCTCACAGCCCAGCCGGCCGAGCAGCTCGTGCATCGTCTTCACATCGCTGATCGCGGGAAGGTTGCCGATCGTGGTTTCGCCAGGGGCCATCAGCGCCGCGGCCATCAACTTGAGCACGCTGTTCTTGGCGCCGACAACGGCGACCTCTCCGGACAGCCGGGCTCCGCCGGTAACTTTCAGGACCTGCACAATCACTCCTACTCTTCGCGTGAGCGTTCAGCGATCCGGCAGAGCGTATCGTCCACACATGGCGGTGCATCTGACCCGTATCTACACACGTGTCGGGGACGACGGGACGACTGCGCTGGGCGATATGTCACGAGTCCGAAAGACTGACCCTCGAGTTGAGGCTTATGCCGACTGCGACGAGACGAATGCCGCGATCGGGCTTGCACTCGCGATGGGCGAGATTCCGAAGGCGATCGCCGAGGTGCTCCGCCAGGTACAGAACGACCTGTTCGACCTCGGAGCGGACCTGAGCACGCCCGTGGTCGCGGACCCGAGGCATCCGCCGCTGCGAGTCACCAGCGAGTACGTCGAACGCCTCGAGGCGTGGTGTGACGAGTTCAACGCCGACCTGCCAGAGCTTGCGAGCTTCGTGCTGCCCGGCGGCACCCCAGCAGCCGCGCTATTGCATCAGGCGCGAACCATCGCCCGCCGCGCAGAACGCCGGGCCTGGGCACTGCGCGAGGCAGACCCCGACGGCACCAACCCGGTTGCCCTGCGCTACCTGAACCGGCTGTCCGATCTGTTGTTCATCCTCGCCCGCACCGCCAATCCCGGCGGTGACGTGCTCTGGCGCCCCGGGGGCTAGCCCGCGGTGAGCTCCGCGAGCCGCCGCCGGAGGAAGCGGCGCTCCGCATCGGTAGGCACGAGCGCGAGCGCCTCCTGATACGCCGCTGCCGCCTCCTGCTGGCGACCTAGACGCCGCAGCAGGTCGGCCCGCGTCGCGGGTAGCAGGTGGTAGTCGCGGAGGCTACGTGCCGACTCGAGCGCGTCGACCAACTCCAGCCCGGCAGCCGGCCCTTCGACCATGGCGACGGCGACCGCCCGGTTCAGTTCCACGACCGGCGACGCGGTCAGCTCGCGCAGCCGCCCGTAGAGCAAAGCAATCTGTGCCCAGTCCGTGTCGGCCGCCGTCGGTGCCGACGCGTGACATGCCGCGATCGCCGCCTGCACCTGATACGGCCCCGGCTGCCCGTGACGCATTGCCGCGTCCAGCAGAGCGATCCCGTCGTCGATCCCGCGCCGATCCCAGCGCGAGCGGTCCTGATCCTCGAGCGTCACCAGCTCACCGGCATCGTCGACCCGCGCGGCGCGGCGGGCATCCTGAAGCAGAAGCAGGGCGGTCAGGCCCAGCACCTCCGGATTGCCGGGCATGAGCTGGACGAGCACCCGGGCGAGCCGGATGGCCTCCGCGCACAGGCCCTGTCGCACCAAGTCGGCGCCTGTGCTTGCCGCGTAGCCCTCGTTGAAGAGCAGGTAGAGGACTGCAAGCACCCCGCCGGTTCGTTCCGGCAGCAGCGGCGCGGGCGGGACCCGATACGGAATGCCCGCGTTGCGGATCTTGTGTCTGGCGCGGACCAGGCGCTTGCCCATCGTGGCCTCGGGGACGAGGAATGCGCGGGCGATCTCCGCGGTGGTGAGCCCAGCGAGGGTGCGCAGCGTGAGCGCTACGCGAGCGTCGAGCGGAAGCGCCGGGTGGCAGCACGTGAAGATCAGCCGGAGCCGGTCGTCCGGAATATCGCCGGCTTCGCCCGGCGGATCGAGCCGCTGATCGATCCGTGACATGGCAGCCAGCTCCCTGAGCTTCGCGGCCTCGGTCCGGGCGCGGCGCAGCCGGTCCAGGGCACGGTTTCGCGCCACGGTGGTCAGCCAGGCGCCCGGATTGCGTGGGACGCCGTCGCGGGGCCACCGAGCTGACGCCTGCGCGAAGGCGTCCTGCGCACACTCCTCGGCCAAGTCCCAGTCGCCTGTCGTCGCGATCAGCGTGGCGACGACGCGCCCCCATTCCCGGCGGTACGCCTCCGCGACCGCCGAATCGGTGCCGGCCGTCACCGCGTCGAGAGCGGCCGCACCTCGACCGCGCCGAGCTCGGCCAGCGGATGCGTCGACACGAGGGCGATCGCCTCGTCCATGTCGGCACAGTCGATCAGGACGTAGCCGGCGATCTGCTCCTTCGTCTCGGCGATCGGTCCGTCGCTGATCAGCACGTCGCTGTCACGCACGCGAAGCGTTGCCGCGTCGCTCGCCGACCGCAGCCGATTGGCGTCGAGGAGCACGCCCCGGCGCGTCATCTCGGCATCCCAGGACTGCGCCGCCTCGTCTATGGCGGCGCCGTCCTCGGTGCTCAGCTCGGCGGCGTCGTCGCCGCAGATCGGGATCAGGTACTTCACAGCTGCCATTTCTACCGGTCGGACCCGCCGAACGGCAGCAGCGCCCGGACACGCGCCGCACGCCTGGCCCGGCGTTCGCGGCGTGACTTTCGCAGCTGCTGCTCGTGCCGCTGCTCGCGGAGCTGTTGCGCGGCGACGCTGTAGACGAGCTCCGGGTAGATGTCGCTGTCGAGGTACATGGCGTTCTCCTTCGTCGCTGGATATCGATCGCCCTAACGACGGACGGGAAGGCCCGGGAAGGACAGAGAAACCGTGACCTCCCGCCAGTGCGCTCGGCCAGAGTCGCGAGGCGACGCGGCCCGCGCCGCTAGGCGCGCGGGTCCTGGCGAAGCTCGCTCATGCCCGGGGCGCGGACGACTCGAGCCACGACACGAACCCGGTGAACGCGCCGTCGGCGAGCGCCAGGGTGATGTCGCCGTGCGGATCGCGGCACTCGACGATGACCGCGGTCGCCGGGAGTGAGCGCAACTCGGCGGACGTCGGCTCGCGCCGGCTGATCACCTCAAGCTCTCCGCGGCGCAGCACCCGCGTGGGGCGCGGCCCGAGGTCGATAGCGCGGTACCAGCGGAACTCTTCGCCGTCATAACGCGCGACACCGTAGAGCCACCGATGGCCACGGCGCACGGCGAGCGGGATCGCGCCTGCGCTGCGCAGCATGTGCCGCTGCCGGGCGATGATCAGCGCCAGGACCACGATGATGGCAATCAGCGCCACGATCGCGACTGCGTCGACGATCCGCACGCTGACCTCCTCGTTCCGCGTCAGGCCGTACGTGCTTCGGACGGGATGTCGCGCCCCGACTCGGAGGTCGCGCGCAGCCGGGCGAGCGCGCGCTCGCGCGCTGCCTCTGCGTCCGGTCCCACGTTGGACTCGGCTCGCGCGAGCGCCGCCCGGGCACGGGCCACGTCGATCTCGTCGGCCATCTCGGCCATCTCAGCGAGGATGGACACGCCGTCGGCGCGAACGGACAGGAACCCGCCGTGCACCGCTACCCGCAGCTCGGGCGCGTCCACGCGAACGATGCGCACCACCCACCCCGGTGCGAGCTCGCCGAGCAGCAGTGCATGCCCGGGCAGGATGCCGAGCTCACCCTCGGTGGTGCGGGCGAAGACGGCCTCCGCCTCCCCGGACCAGAGCGCCCGCTCCACCGAGACGAGCTCGACATGCATGCTCATCTGCTTATCCCGCTTGCGCGATGAGCGCTCGCGCGAAGAGCAGCCTCGCCACGCCGCAGGCGTCGCGCACCGGCAGGTGCGCCCGCGAGGCAGGATGTGTCGGCGCGAGCGCTCATCGCGTTAGTGGCTGGGGCAAGGCTCATCGCGTTTGTGCCTACTCGCCTCGGAGCTCGCGCGCCTTGCGCTCGAGGTCGTCGATGCCGCCACACATGAAGAACGCCTGCTCCGGATACTCGTCGAAGTCACCATTGCACAGCCGCTTGAACGCGTCGACGGTCTCACTGACCGGCACGAACGACCCGTCCAGGCCGGTGAACGTCTTAGCGACGTAGGTGTTCTGCGACAGGAACCGCTCGATGCGCCGCGCCCTGCCGACGATGATCTTGTCCTCTTCGGAGAGCTCGTCGATGCCCAGGATCGCGATGATGTCCTGCAACTCCTTGTAGCGCTGCAGGATCTGCTTGGTGCGCTGCGCCACGTCGTAGTGCTCCTGGCCGACGTACTCGGCGGCGAGGATCGTCGACGTGGAGTCGAGCGGGTCCACGGCCGGGTAGATGCCCTTCTCCGAGATGGGCCGGGAGAGCACGGTGGTCGCGTCCAGGTGCGCGAACGTCGTGTGCGGTGCCGGGTCGGTGATGTCGTCGGCTGGCACATAGATCGCCTGCATCGAGGTGATCGAGTGGCCGCGGGTGGACGTGATCCGCTCCTGCAACTGGCCCATCTCGTCGGCCAGCGTCGGCTGGTAGCCCACCGCCGACGGCATGCGGCCGAGCAGCGTCGACACTTCGGAACCGGCCTGGGTGAAACGGAAGATGTTGTCGATGAACAGCAGCACATCCTGCTTCTGCACGTCCCGGAAGTACTCGGCGACCGACAGGGCAGCCAACCCGACGCGCAGCCGCGTGCCGGGCGGCTCGTCCATCTGCCCGAAGATCAGCGCGGTGTCCTTGAGCACGTCGGTCTCGGTCATCTCCACGATGAGCCCGGTGCCCTCGCGGGTGCGCTCGCCGACGCCGGCGAACACCGAGACGCCGCCGAAGTTCTTGGCGACGCGGTAGATCATCTCCTGGATGAGGACGGTCTTGCCTACGCCGGCGCCACCGAACAGGCCGATCTTGCCGCCACGCACGTACGGGGTGAGCAGGTCGATGACCTTGATCCCGGTCTCGAACGTCTCGGTCTTGGGCTCGAGCTGGTCGAACGGCGGCGGGTTACGGTGGATGGGCCACCGCTCCTTGATCTCCAGCTTGTCCTTTGGCACGTCCAGCGACTCACCGAGCAAGTTCCACACGTGGCCCTTCGTCACATCGCCGACAGGCATCATGAGCGGGCCGCCCGTGTCGAACACCTCGGCGCCACGCACCAATCCGTCGGTCGGCTGCAGCGCGATGGAACGCACCATGTCGTCGCCGATGTGCTGCGCCACCTCGAGGGTCAGTGTCTTGGACAGCTCGCCGAGTTCGACGTCGACGGTGAGGGCGTTGTAGATGTCGGGGATGGTATTGCGCGCGAACTCCACGTCGACGATGGGACCGATCACGCGCACGACCCGCCCTGTCGCCGTACCGGCGCCGGTCTCGGGGGCTTCCTGAAGAGTGGTCATTTGTGTGTCTCACTCGCTCTCGCGTGCTGCTGCTGCCAGGGCGTCGGCACCACCGACGATCTCGCTGATTTCCTGGGTGATCTCAGCCTGGCGAGCCTGGTTCGCCAGCCGAGTGTATGTGCGGATGAGGTCGTCGGCATTGTCGCTGGCGGACTTCATAGCGCGCCGGCGCGCTGCCGACTCCGATGCCGCCGCCTCGAGCAGCGCGGCGAACAGCCGGGCGCTGATGTAGCGCGGCACCAGGGCCTCGATGAGCTGCTCGGCCTCGGGCTCGAACTCGTACAGCGCCTGCGACTCGTCGGCCTCCTCGGCCGGCTCGCCGGCGGCCCGCACCGGCGCCACCTGGGCGACCGTCGGGACCTGGGTCACCATCGACTCGAATCGCGTGTATACCACGTACAGCTCGTCGATGCCGCGCCGTCCCTGCGACTCGCCCGCACTCGTCGCGGACAGCGCGCCGACGACCGCCTCGGTCGCGTCCCGCGCCGCGAGAAACGTCGGCTGCTCGGAGAAGCCCGTCCACGTTCCCTCGAGCTCGATGTGCCGGAACCGGTAGTAGGCCACGCCCTTGCGGCCGATGACGTAACGCACCGGCTGGATCCCTTGGGCGCTGAGCCGGTCGGCCAGCTCGTTCGCGCGCTTGATCACGTTGGCGCTGTAGCCGCCGGCGAGGCCACGGTCGCTGGTGATCATGACGATGCCGGAACGCTGCGGTGATTCGGTGCCGGTGAGCATCGGGTGCGGCTGAGTCGCGTTGCGGGCCAGGGCCGCGAGTGCACGGGTGAGTTCGACGACGTAGGGGCGAGCCGCGTTTATGCGCGCCTGCGCCTTGGCGATCCGCGATGTGGCGATAAGCTCCATCGCCTTGGTGATCTTCTTCGTCGACTGCACCGTGCGGACCCGCCGTCGGTACACCCGCAGCTGAGCGCCCATTAGCTTGCGGCGGCTTCCACCGGCGCCTGCTCCTCCGAGGCCGGCGTGGCGGCCGGACCAGTCGTGGCGAACTGCTTCTTCACCTCGACAACGGCCTCCTCGAGCGCCGCCGCGGTCTCGTCGCTCAACACGCCGGTTTCGACGATTGACTTGAAGATCTCCGGCCGGTTGTGGGCGATGTAGGAGTGGAATTCCTCTTCGAAGGCCCGGACGTCACCGACCTCCAGGTCGTCGAGCTTGCCCGTGGTGCCCGCCCATATCGAGACGATTTCGCGCTCTACCGGGAACGGCGACGCGGCCGGCTGCTTGAGCAACTCGACCAGGCGCGCCCCGCGGCGCAACTGGTCCTGGCTGGCCTTGTCGAGGTCCGAGCCGAATGCGGCGAACGCCTCGAGCTCGCGGTACTGGGCAAGGTCGACACGCAGCCGCCCGGCGACCGACCGCATCGCCTTGGACTGCGCCGCTCCGCCGACCCGGGAGACGGAAATGCCCACGTTGATCGCCGGGCGCACGCCGGCGTTGAACAGGTCGGTCTCGAGGAAGCACTGCCCGTCGGTGATCGAGATGACGTTGGTCGGGATGTACGCCGAGATGTCGTTGCCCTTCGTCTCGATGATCGGCAAACCCGTCATGGACCCGGCGCCCAACTCGTCGGAGAGCTTCGCGCACCGCTCGAGCAGCCGCGAGTGCAGATAGAACACGTCACCCGGGTAGGCCTCGCGACCCGGCGGGCGGCGCAGCAGCAAGGACACCGCGCGATATGCCTCGGCCTGCTTGCTCAGGTCGTCGAACACGATCAGCACGTGCTTGCCGGCGTACATCCAGTGCTGGCCGATCGCCGAGCCGGTGTACGGCGCGATGTACTTGAAGCCGGCCGAGTCTGACGCCGGCGCGGCGACGATCGACGTGTACTCCAGTGCGCCGGCCTCATCGAGCGTCTGCTTGACTGCAGCGATCGTCGAGCCCTTCTGCCCGATGCCGACGTAGATGCAGCGCACCTGCTTGTCCGGGTCGCCGCTCTTCCAGTTGTCACGCTGGTTGATGATCGCGTCGACGCACACCGTGGTCTTGCCGGTCTGGCGGTCGCCGATGATCAGCTGGCGCTGCCCCCGGCCGATGGCGGTCATCGAGTCGATCGCCTTGATGCCGGTGAGCAGCGCCTCCTTGACGTCCTGCCGCTGCACGACCGTCGGCGCCTGCAACTCGAGAGCGCGGCGCGCCTCGGTCTCGATCTCGCCCAGCCCGTCGATCGGATTGCCCAGGGCGTCGACCACCCGGCCCAGGTAGCCGTCGCCGACCGGCACGGAGAGCACCTCGCCGGTCCGCTTGACGGTCTGGCCCTCCTCGATCTTGGACGCGTCGCCCAGGATCACCACGCCGATGTCGCGTACGTCGAGGTTGAGCGCGACGCCGAGGGTGCCACCCTCGAACTCGAGCAGCTCGTTCGCCATCGCGCTCGGGAGCCCCTCGACGGTCGCGATGCCGTCGCCGGTCTCGGCGACGACGCCGATCTCCTCGCGGGACGCCTCCGGCGTGTAGGAGGTCACGTAGCTCTCGATCGCGCCGCGGATCTCGTCCGCGGAGATCGTCAGCTCTGCCATCTATCTGTTCCCCATCTCGTGTCGTCAGTCGCGCGTCAGTGGCCGACCAGTGCCGCCCGTGCCGTGGTGAACCGTCCGGCGACGCTGCCGTCGATGAGCTCGTCGCCGATGCGAATCACCAGACCGCCCTGTACGGACGGATCGACGGCCGTGCGCACGGCGATCGGGCGACCGTAAATCCCGCTCAGCGCCCGCGCCAGGCGCTGCTCCTGGGTCGCGGTCACCGGCACCGCCGAGAGGACCCGCGCCACCGAACGCTCGCGGCGTGCCGCCGCCGTCTGGAGCAAGTCGTCTATCGCACCCTCGACATTACGCTTTCGCGGGCTGGCCACTGCGTGCTCGAGGAGCCTCTGAGTGATGGGGTGGACCCGGCCGAACACCACGTCGCGCAGCAGCGCGGTACGCCGCTCCGCGGGCACCGATACCTCGTCGAGCAGCGTGACGAGCTGCGCCTGGCTGTCGAGAATGCGTTCGAAGCGGAACAGCTGGTCCTCGACCTCGTCGAGCACGCCCCCCAGCTCGGCGGTGCGCAGCAGCACCTCGTCACCGCACTGCTCGAGGCCATCGGTGAGGTCCCATGGCGATGACCAGCGCATCGCCGTCGCGGCCTTGACCACGGACAGCGTCGCGGCCCCGACCTTGTCCCCGAGCAGCCGGCTCACGAGTTGGGTGCGCGACTCTTCGGTTGTCGACGGATCGCCCACGATCCGGCGCAGCCGCGGCGCCTCGACGAGCAGGCCGGCGACCGCGTAGAGCTGCTCGGCAAGCTCGGTGAGCTCGGCGCTCGACAGGTCCGCCGTCTCGGTGTCCAGGTGGGCGTGCAGCTCCGCCATCGCATGACGGCTGGCGGCGCGAATCACGTTTGGCGCCCGGCGGTGTCGCCCTGCTCGAGGTCGGCGAGGAAGGAGTCGACCGTCGCCCGGACCTGCGCGTCGTCGGACAGGCGCTGCCCGACGATCTTTTCCGACAGCTCCACAGCCAGCGATCCGATCTCCCCGCGCAGCTCGCGGACGACCTGGGTGCGCTGCTGCTGCAGCTGCTCCTCGCCACGGGCGACGATGCGCGCCTGCTCGTCCTGGGCCTGCGAACGCAACTCTTCGACTACCTGCTGCGCCTCGGCGCGCGCGCCTTCCCGGATCTGCGCCGCCTCGACGCGCGCCTCGTTCAGCGCGCGCTGGTATTCGGCCTGCGCGTCGGCGAGCCTCTCCTTGGCCTTCTCACTGTCCTCGACCTGCCGGTGGATCATGTCCTGACGCTCGCGCATCGCCTTTTGGATCGGCGGTACGACGTATCGCCACAGGATCAGCAGGATGAGAACGAACGCGACGAGCTCCGCGAAGAAGGTCGCGTTCGGGACGAGGAAGTTGCCGTCCGCGTGCACGGTCTGCGCCATGACCGTCAAGCTCCTACTTTGCGAGAACAAAGACGAACAGCACCGCGAAGGCGAGGTTGATGAAGTACATCGCCTCGACCAGACCCACGGTCAGGAAGAACAGTGTCTGCAGGCGTCCCTGCGCTTCGGGCTGGCGAGCCACGCCCTGGATCAGCGAGCTACCGGCAAGACCGTCACCGATCGCAGCGCCGACGGCACCGCCGCCCAGCGCCATACCCCCGCCTATGAAGGCACCGGCTAACGTAATGGACTTGGTCGTTACCTCGACGGCCATTTCTCTCCTCTGGTGTTCGGGTGTGGCTAAATCCGGATCAGTGCGCGCCTTCCTCCTCGGCGGGCTTGACCGAACTGAAGTACAAGATCGTCAGTAAGGCGAAGATGAACGCCTGAATCAGTCCGATGAACATCTCGAACAGCTTCCAGACGATCTCCGGCGCCCACAGGATGTAAGCGGGGAACAGCGCGATCAGCGAGACCATGATCACGCCGGAGAAGATGTTGCCGAAGAGTCGCAGCGCGAGCGTGACGGGCCGGGCGATCTCTTCGATCAGGTTGATCGGGAACATCAGCGGGTACGGCTGCGTCAGGTGGTGGAAGTACGCCTTGAAGCCCCGATTGCGGATACCGGTCACGTACATCCAGACGATCACCAGCAGTGCGAGCGCATACGTGAGATTGACGTCGGCTGCGGGTGGGGGCAGGTATTCGGGATGGTGCCCGGTCGGGAGGAGCGAGAGCCAGTTCGCCACCAGGATGAACAGGAACAGCGTCGTCGCCAACGGCACGACGAACGGCGCGGTGCGCACGCCCATCGTGTCCTCGACCTGCCGCTCGACCCAGCCGGTCACGGTCTCGAAGAAGAGCTGCAGGCCGGTCGGCTTGCGCGCGCTCAGGTGCCGGCGCATCGCGAAACCGAGCCCGATGACGATGGCACCGGCGACGAGCGTGCTGAGGATCGTGTCGACGTTCCAGGTGAGGCCGAAGACGTGCCACTGGATATGTTGACCGACTTCGATATTGATCGCGGCGGGGTGGGGGTCCATGACTGTGCCTACGGCTGCCGGAGACTGCGGAAAACGGGTACGGACGCCCCGACGAGCATCAACACCTGGAACACCGCGAGGCCGGCGAACAGCCCCAGGCCGTCGGGTCGGAAGATCAGCCCTACGCCGAGCGCGATCGCGGTGACGACCGAGAGGCGCACCAGCGCGCGGCGTGCGAAGCGTCCCTTGGTCATGGTCGGGGTGACTGCGTAGTTGAGCATGGACTGCTGCAGCATCTTGTTATTGAGCGCACCCAGGCTCAGGCCGATGCACACGAACATGCCCATGAACGGATGCCCGAACAGCGCCAGAACCACGACGCTCGCCATGCCCAGGCAGGCGGCGACGACGACGGATCGGCGCAGGTTCGCCGCCGCGTCGACGATCGGGGGGTTCGCAACTGGCTGCACGGGCGATATCTCCAAATCACTCTTTCAGGAAGCTGCGGAACTGGACGATGCTGTAGTAGACGCCTGCGGCGAGGCCGAGGGCGAGCCCCACAATGGCCAAGATCGGCGACGTGTGCAGGACGCGGTCGAGGTACCAGCCGAGAGCCAGTCCACCGGCGAAGAGCAGGGCGACGACGATGCCCATGCCCAGCAGCGTCGACCACCCCGGGGCGTCGCGAGTCACCTCGCCCGCCCGGCCCTCAGCTGGCCTGTGGTTCCCGCACGTCTGTCTCAGTCACAGGCAGCTCCCAGGGTCGAGGTCAACTCTTGGCATCAGGCACCGAGGGATTGACGGCGGCACCTGTCGGTCCCGGGCCGTCCACGGCGCCGCAGGCAATTTATCACAGCGTTACTGCCGGGTTTCCTGCAGGTCAGGACCGGCCGACGCCGGCCGGACCGCGCGCCGGCTCAGGCACCGGCTCGGGTACCGGCCGGGTTGGCTGCCCGGCGGCATGGCGCCCCGCGGCATGCCTGCCCCGGCTGGAGCGTAGTCGGGGAATCGCCGACATCAACAGCCCGACAGCGGCCAGCACGCACAGCACCGAGATCACCAGCCACGGTCCACGCATGAGCGAGAGCGCCACGCCCCCGAACGCGAGTAGCGCCGACCAGAAGTAGAGCAGCAGTACCGCGCGCCGGTGCGTGTGCCCGATCTCAAGCATGCGGTGGTGGAGGTGCTCCTTGTCCGGCGCGAACGGCGACTGGCCGCGACGCACCCGGCGCACGATGGCGAGGAGCAGATCGACGAACGGGATCGCCAGCACCGCGATCGGTAGGAGCGGCAGCAGCAGCGGCAGCGAGCCCAGCAGGTGGCCGAAGGACTGCGGATCGGCGCTGGTCGTGGCCGTCGTCGCGGCCGCGGACAGCACCAGGCCCAGCAGCATCGACCCGGAGTCGCCCATGAAGATCCGCGCCGGGGAGAAGTTGTGCGGCAGGAACCCGATGCACGTGCCGGCAAGTGCCGCGGTGAGCAGAGTGGGTGTGTTGGCGACGTCGATGTAGTTGTGCGACACCAGGTGGTAGGCGAACACGAAGAACGCGAGCGCGCTGATCGCGGTGACGCCGGCGGCGAGGCCGTCCAGCCCGTCGATGAAGTTCAGCGCGTTGATCGTCAAGATGGTCAGCAGGATGGTGATCGGGATGGCCACGTCCCGCCCGAGCGAGACTGTGCCGGCATGCCCGATCGGTAGGTAGACGGCGGCCATCTGCACGCCGCCCTTGGTCACCATCACACCGGTGGCGGCAACCTGGCCGGCCAGCTTCGTGATCGAGTCGAGCTCGTAGCGGTCGTCCAGGACGCCGATGAAGCAGATGATCGCGCCGGAGACGAGCACCCAGTCGATATCCCAGTTGGCGAAGGTTGCATGCAGCGTCGGCAGCCGGTGCGCCACGAAGATGGCCATCGCGAACCCACCGAACAGCGCCAAACCGCCCAGCCGGGGCGTGGCCACCGCATGCACGTCCCGGTCTCGCGGCCTGGCTACCGCGCCCCACAAGATCGCGATGCGGCGCGCCGCCGGGGTGAGCAAGTAGCTCCCGGCGGCGGCGATGCAGCCGATCAGCGCGTACTCGAGACTGGGATGCACAGATCCTCACGTGTTCGCCGAGTCCTGGCTCGCTGACATTACCGCCTCCCGGTGAGCATTCCCCGAATAGTGCTCGGGTGTGCCGTCCGTGACCGGACGGCTGCCCGGAAAGCCGGCATCGCTAGCCGACAACCGAATCCACCACGCGGCGCAGCTCGTCGAGGGTCACCGCGCCCTGGCGCAGCACCCGGGGCGTCTCCGTGGTCACGTCTACGATCGTCGAGGCGACGCCGACCGTCGCCGGCCCGCCGTCCAGGTAGACCTGAACGCTGTCGCCGAGCTGCTTCTCCGCGTCATCGACGGTCACGGGCGCCGGTTGCCCGGACCGGTTCGCGCTGGACACCGCCATCGGTCCGGTGCGCGCGAGCAGTTCGAGGGCGACCGGGTGCAGCGGCATACGCACGGCTACGGTGCCCCGGGAGTCGCCCAGGTCCCAGGCCAGCGACGGTGCGTGCTCGACCACCAGGGTCAGCCCACCAGGCCAGAACGCCTCGATGAGCGCCCGCATCTGCGCCGGCACGTAGTTGACCAGCCCGTCGATCGTGTCCCAAGACCCGACCAGGACGGGCACCGGCATGTCGCGGCCACGGCCCTTGGCGGCCAACAGGTCGGAGACGGCGGTCGCATCGAACGCATCGGCGCCGATGCCGTAGACGGTGTCGGTGGGCAGCACGACAAGCTGGCCGGACTCCACGGCACGCGATGCCGCGTCGATCGCATCGGCGCGGATCTCGCGGTCGGCGCAGTCGTAGCGCAAGGCCATGGCAGTTATCGTGCCGCAGCGCGCATCGCGGTCGCGTAGCGGGGACGGCCGGTCAGGTCTCGATGATCGGCGACATCACGCCAGCCATCACCCAGCAGCGCCGGCACCGCGTGAGCATGCGTCTCGTCGTGCTCGAGAGCGAGCACTCCGCCGGGGCGCAGCAGCTGCGCCGCCCGGGCGATCACCGCCGGGATGACGGCGAGCCCGTCCACGCCCGCGAACACCGCGTCGGCCGGGTCGGCGCGTACCTCAGGCTCGACGAGTGTGCCTGCCGGAACATACGGCGGATTGCTGACCACGGCGTCAACCAGGCCGGAAAGCTCATCCAGCAGCGACGGGTCCGTGACGTCGCCGTCGACGACGGTCAGCCCCGTCGCAGCGGCGTTGCGGCGCAGCCACGGCAACGCCGCACGCGAAGGTTCGACGGCGTACACCCGAGCGCCGGGCACCTCATGCGCGATCGCCACCGCGAGTGCACCGCTGCCGGCACAGAGATCCACCACAGTTGGCCCGGGCGCGAGTGCGGGCAACACGGCGTCGACCAGGAGCTCGGTTTCCGGGCGCGGGATGAACACGCCCGGTCCCACCGCCACGTCGACGTACCGGAACGCGGCGCGCCCGACGATGTACTGCAGCGGCTCACGTGCCGCTCGCCGCTGGACGACATGGGTGAACTCCGACGGCGCCGGTCCGGCCACAGTGGACAATTGGGATCTCTCGACGCCAAGGCAATAGGCCAGGAGAAGCTCGGCGTCGATGCGCGGCGACGTGACGCCTGCGGCAGCCAGTCGCCGGGTCGCGTCGTCAAGGGCCTGCCTCACTGCGCTTCCTGGCTCTTCGCGCGAGCGCTCATCGCTGCCGTGAGCTCCGCATCTGCACCCCACGAAATCGCTCCGCGATTTCGCGGGGACCCCGCAAAAGCTCGGCCCGGCGCGACGACCCTGCGATGCTCGCTCACTGCCCGGCCAGCAGCGCCTCGGTGTCGGCTCGGGCCAGCGCGTCGATCACGTCATCCAACGCACCGTCGAGCACCTGGTCGAGGTTGTAGGCCTTGAAGCCGACGCGGTGATCGCTGATGCGGTTCTCCGGAAAGTTGTACGTACGCACGCGCTCGGAGCGGTCGACGGTGCGCACCTGTGAGCGGCGGGCGTCGGCCGCAGCGGCCGCTGCCTCCTGCTGCGCCGCGGCCAGCAGCCGGGCCCGCAGCACGCGCATACCCGCCTCACGGTTCTGGAGCTGGCTCTTCTCGTTCTGCATGGACACGACCGTACCGGTGGGTATGTGCGTAATGCGCACCGCCGAATCGGTGGTGTTGACGCTCTGCCCGCCCGGCCCGGACGATCGGAACACGTCGATGCGCAGGTCGTTCTGATCGATGTCGATATCGACGTCCTCGGCCTCGGGCAGCACAAGCACGCCGGCCGCGGACGTGTGGATGCGCCCCTGCGACTCGGTGATCGGCACCCGCTGCACGCGGTGGACACCGCCCTCGTACTTCAGCCGGCTCCACACGGCATCGCCCGGCTTGCGCGACCGGACCGCGACGGTCGCCGACTTGATGCCGCCGAGATCGGTCGCCTCCACGTCGAGGGTCTCGGTCGCCCAGCCCCGTCGTTCGGCGTAGCGCTGGTACATGCGGAGCAGGTCTCCCGCGAAGAGCGCAGATTCCTCGCCGCCCTCGCCGGCCTTGATCTCCAGGATCACGTCCTTGCCGTCGTTGGGGTCCTTCGGCAGCAGCAGCTCGCGAAGGCGTTGCTCGAGTTCGGCAATGCGTGCGGCGAGCTGGTCAGCCTCGGCGGCGAACCCCGGGTCGTCAGGTGCCAGCTCACGCGCGGCGGCGAGGTCGGTGCGCGCGGTGTCAAGTTCGCCGGCAGCGGCCTTGATCGGGGCGAGCTCAGCGAAGCGGCGTCCCAGGGTCCGCGCCCGGGCCTGGTCAGCGTGCACCGCCGGGTCGGCCAGTGCCTGCTCGACCTCGCTGTACTCGGCGAGGAGCTCCGGGAGCTGACTCACAGAGATCCTTCCTCGATTGCGCAAGAACGGCTCGCCAGGGACGAAGGATTCTTGCTCGATTGGAGTTTGGGCGACAGAAGCGGCGCCCGTCCACCATTGGGGGGACGGGCGCCGTCGGGGTAGCTAGGAGTTGCGGACGCGCTTGCCGTAGCGCTTCTCGAACCTGTCGACGCGGCCGCCCACGTCGAGGATCTTCTGCTTGCCGGTGTAGAACGGGTGGCACGCCGAGCACACGTCGGCGTGCAGCTGCCCGGACTTGGCCGTGCTGCGCGTGGTGAACGTGTTGCCGCAGGAGCAAGTTACCTGCGTCACCACGTAGTCGGGGTGGATTCCAGTCTTCACGTCAGGGTTCCCTTCGAGAGTGGCGCCGGGTCCTCGCCGCGGGGCGGGGTGAACCGGAGCCGGGATGCGTGTCCAGTCTGCCAGGTTGCAGTCGGGCTGACCAAAACGACGATGTAACGCCAGGGTAGGCGCCGGTGTTCCCTTGAGGTTGTCGGAGCCCTGGCCGACACTGGGGCCGTGGGCGACGCCGTCCTGCTCATCGTCGCGCTGCTGCTGCCCACGGCGCTGGGCGTCGTGGCGCTCGGCGCGGCGCGGGCGGTGCGGTGGTGGACGGAATGGCGCTGCTGGCCCGTCCCACCCGAGCCCATCGAGCAGCTGTGCGCCACGGTGCGGCGGCTGCACGCTCAGCTCGAGGAAGTGGAGAACCAGCCGGCGGCCTCGCCGGGCAAGGCCCTGCGGGTGCGCGCGTTGCGGGCGGCCTACCTCGACGCATTGCGCACCGCATGCGGCCGCCTCGACGTCCCCGCACCGGCCGGGAATCCCGTCAGGCAGGCGGAGATCTACCGGGTGGAGGCGGATTTGCGGCGGCACGGCCTGGACGTTCGCCCTGCCGTGCCGTGACCACGGTGGTCCGGCTCCTGGCCGGCTGCGACGAGGTCCACGAGGTGCTGCGAAACGAGGCGCGAGTCGGCCGCCGGCCCGCGCGGAGTTGTCAGCGAAGTTGTTGAAGTCGCTGGGTGGGTCAGCCTTTGACGCCGCCTGCGGTGAGGCCGGAGACGATGCGGCGTTGGAAGAGGAGTACGACGAGGACGAGGGGGATGGTGACGACGACGCCGGCGGCCATGATGGAGGTGTAGGGGACGATTCGGGGGTCGGAGCCGCTGAAGGTGGCGATGGCGTAGGTGACGGGGGCGACGTTGGGGTTGCCGTTGGAGAGTTGGCTGGCGAGGAGGTATTCGTT
>DASXSF010000152.1:0-12972 GCA_036506155.1 Jatrophihabitantaceae bacterium | reverse complement strand
CACCGCAGAGGTGATGGTGGCAGCAACGCCAGTCTTGCGTACCGCGATGGTCGCTGAGTAGTTGTTGGGCGCAGTGGTTTGCCCCGAGGGCAGTACGCACACGGGCGGGAGCGGGGTGCTCTCTAGCGTGCCGTTATTGGCCGCTGCCGTGCACAGCAGGCGAAGGGTCGGCGGCGGGTAATTCGCTAACGCCGGGACCGCGGCCACCAGCGCCAGCGCCGCCATTGTTGTCACCGCGGCCACGAGCGCGACGGCCGATTTCGTTGTCCGTCTCACCGTGATCCTCCTTCGGTCAGCCCTGCGGGTCTGGACACGAAAGTCACGCCGGCACGTCGCGGTGAGAGCATCCGCCGACCGGCTAGACCGGTCCTTACTACGTAGCACGTAGTAAGGACCGCCGTGGTTCAGCGGCTCGAAGCGATATGAAATCCGTCCAGCCACGGCAGCACCTTGAGCCGCCAGACGGCGAGGAGCTCGTATGGCAGGTCGTTGGGCTCCGGCTTGATGAGCCTCGAGAATTCGGGCTGGATCGTGTCACGAGCCGACCAGCCAGCCGAGACAAGATCAACCGATCCATCCGCTAATCGGTCCAGGATCGCGGGCTCGCGGCGGCACATGCCGATGGTTGGGTCCCTTGCCACGGCGGTCGGTTTTAGTCCTCCGCTGCGTGGGGGATGTGGTCGAGGGGTGCGCCGACGGGTATTGGTGGTTCGCGGTGGAGGCTCGCTTCGAATTGGCCGATGCGGCGGGTGCAGTGGGTGGCGACCCAGGTGTGCAGGTGCGGCAGGGCGACCGGCTCGCGTTCCTGCGGGTCGGTGGTCAGGTTGATCAGCCGTGGGGTGGGCACCTTGTCAGCGGCGTCCTGCATGTACTTCTGCGCGACCAGGACGAGCTTGAAGTTTCGCCATTTCACCCCGTACATCTGCGGACCCATCCAATAGATGTAGCCGTCCCTCGCGGAGGCGTCGGCGGCGCCGGTGAGCCAGTCAAGTTGATCCACGCCGTCGATGACCCGGTCGGTCGGCTCGTTGAGCCCGGCGGCGTGCAGGATCGTGGTGAACCAGTCGGTGACGTGCATGATGCTGTCGCTGTTGCGCCCCGGGGGCACGTGGCCGGGCAAGCGGATGATGCACGGGGTGCGTAGGTTGCCTTCCCCGCCGGCGAAGTAGGAGCCCTCCCAGTAGCCGGGGGTTCCGCGCCAGAGCAGCACGTCCTCGGGACCGTTGTCGCCAGCGAAGATCACCAGAGTGTTGTCGGCGACACCGAGTTCGTCGAGGAGGTCGAGCAGGGTGCCGAAGTCGGCGTCGAGTTCGAGCAGGCTGTCGGCCCAGTCTCCATGCGCGCTGCGGCCTTTGAAGTCCGCGCGTGGAATGACCGGCATGTGCATCAGCGAGTGGTTGAAGTACACGAAGAACGGCGTGTCCGCACCAGCGTTCGCCCGGATGAACGGCTCGGCTCGACGCAGGTACTCCCGGTCGCAGTCTCTGCGAACTTCCAGAGTGAGTTGCTCGCCTTCGGTGACGTCGGAGTCACCATGGCGGATCTGGACCATCCGCGACACCGGATCGCGCTGCGGGTCATACCACGGGTCGGTGGGCCACAGCGCCTCGTCGTAGGTGCGCGGCGGCCCGTACCACTCCGCGAATCCGTGATCGGTAGGCCAGCGGCCTGCCCCCTCACCCACATGCCACTTCCCGTACGCCGCGCAGGCATACCCGCTCTCGGACAGCAGATCACTGAGCGTTCGCTCCCACGCCACCAGGCCCCACCCGCCCGCAGCACCGATCGGGACACTGTGCGTACCGGTGCGGATCGCGTGCCGCCCGGTCAACAGCGCCGAGCGAGTCGGCGTGCACTGCGACTCCGGGCAGTAGTTCGTCAACCGCATCCCGTCCCCGGCGAACGCATCGATCCGACTCGTCATGGCGCCGCGGAACGGACCCCCGGCATAACAACTCAGCTCACCGAAGCCGAGATTGTCCACATGAAAGAACACCACATTCGGCTGATCGGCCATCGCCCGCTCCCAGGTCCACGTTCGCGAGAATCAAGTCTGTCCCCACCGAGCTGAGGCGCAATCACCCCGCCGTACGAACGCGACAACATCGATCCAACAGGTGACACCGAACCACAGTGACGCGACCGGACATCGGCGTGAAGCGATCATTGGTCGGAGCTCCGCAGGTCAGACTGAACGACATCGCGCACCGTCATCCGCGGGCCGCCACAGCACACCGCGCTGCTGCCGCGGCGGACGGGGTCATGCGGTCGGGTAGCTGGCGCCCGTGCAGTTGGTCATGATCGAGAACAGCGTGTTGCTGGCGGTGACATAGAGGATGTTGCCCTTTGGCCCGCCGAAGGTGAGGTTGGCGCAGATTTCGGGTAGTCGCAGCTTGCCGAGCAAGGCACCGTCGGCCGGGTCGAGACAGTGCAGACCGTCGTGCGTGGCGGCCCAGATCCGGCCCTGGTGGTCGATCCGGATGCCGTCGAAGCTGCCGGCCTCGCACTCGGCTAGTACCTCGCCGCCACTGAGCCGGTTTGCCTCGACGTCGAACCGGCGCAGGTGCTTGCGGCGCGTGTCGACGATATAGAGCTGGCGCTCGTCGGCGGAGAATGCCAGCCCGTTCGGACGCTCGAAGTCGTCGGCGACCCGTGCGACTGTCCCGTCCGGGTCGACGCGGTAGACGTGGCAGCCGTCGGTCTCGCTGGGCGCGCGAACGCCTTCGTAGTCGCTGTCGATGCCGTAGCTCGGATCGGTGAACCACACTGTGCCGTCGGCCCGCACGACGACGTCGTTGGGGCTGTTGAACCGCCGGCCGTCCCACCGGTCGGCCAGGACCGTGACCGTGCCGTCGAACTCGGTCCGGGTGATCGCCCGGGTTCCCTGCTCGCACGAGATCACCCGGCCCTGCCGGTCGATCGTGCGGCCGTTGGCGTAGCCGGCCGGCTGCCGCCACACACCGACCGCGCCGGTGGTCTCGTCGAAGCGCAGCACGCGATCGTTCGGGATGTCGCTGAACAGCAGGCTGCGCCACGCGGGCGAGTACGCGGGTCCTTCCAGCCAACGCCCCTCGTCGTAGTGCACCGCGACGTACTCGTCGCCGGCCACGCCGCGGAATCGTTCATCGATTTGCTCGAACACCGCTCGGATCCGGTGCGGAATCACTGGTCGTTTCCTCCTGTCGCCGGGTCCACATATGCAGAGCGTAGAAGTCGCAACGATCGAGCAAGCGTCCTGCGGTGCGGGTGCCCGTGCAGGCGCGGCCCGGCGGTCGTGCTCACCACGGCAGCCAGGCGAGGGTGGGGATCGAGGCCCCGCGGTGAACGGCGATCCGCGCTATTGCGCGGTTACCGGCTGGGTCGAGTAGTCAGCTCGGTCTGGCCCGCCCGCCTGAAGGTCTTGCGCCACCGCCTGAAGCGACGGCCCACACAGCACGTCGGGCGGACAACCACCCGCGAGTACCGCAAGTACCGTCATCGGCGGGCTGCTATTGCCGATCAAGATATGCGCTATCCAGTGCCCCTTTTTGTTTGGCACGACTGGATCGGATACGAGCCACACGGACGGGGTTCGGTTCGCCCGTTTCGCCATGGCAAATAAGTACCCATCACCGGATTGCTTCTGATAAGTACCCTGCACATCAATCCGGACGTTTGGGGGTACCCCACCAAACGAGATGCTATCAATCGCGAGACGGTTGCCTGGATCACTCGAGTCGCTGCTCGCCGTGTTCGAGTGCGTGCCTGGGCTCGCGTTGTTGTTGATCGCGATCGGAATGACTACCGCGGCTATTGCGCCTACCGCTCCGATTATCGCCGCGATTACTGTTTGCCACCTTTCCAGGTGCGGAAATCGACGTTGCTGCCTCCCCACGTGAACATCGTCGTCCCGTAGCGACGCGGACGTCGAGAGTAACAAGGCAAGTTTTCCCGACCGGGTAATTGTGCGGTCACGGCTACGCCAAGGCGATCACCGTCGCCGCAGCGCACGCACTCCAGGACCTGGGCTCGTCGAGCGCGATCGTCTGCACCCCGGAGCGGAGCGTCGATGTCGGCGCCGTCGCCACGTACAAGTCAGCCGGTTTCCAGCAACTCCCAGAGGTATGTGACCAATACCGGGACCTGAGCCAAGATCACGGGTTGAGCCGCACTAATCGGGGTCCGGCGAGCAGCGCCAGTCGCAGCTCGCCGGCGCCTGGCAGGGCAGGACTCATGCCGCGGATTCTGTTATCCCTGCTCTGCTGCCACCGCGGCGACGGCGAGCTCTGTCCTGGGGTGGACCCGCGCGAGCCGCTGCCCCTCGATGTCGGGGTCGGGGACGTACCTGGCGAACCAGCGTGGGTGGTACCAGATCTTCGAGCCGACGATCGCCATGACGGCCGGCACCAGCGTGAGCCGTACCACGAACGCGTCGAGGAATACACCGGCGGCGAAGCTGAAGCCGATCGCCTTGATCGTCGGGTCGTCGGTGAACATGAACGCGACGAAGATGGAGAACATGATGAGCGCGGCGGCGGTGACGACGCGGGCTGAGAGCCCGGTGCCGCGTTGCACGGCGCGGCGGGCTTCGCCGTTACTGGTGTATTCCTCCTTGATCCGGGAGACCACGAATACCTCGTAGTCGCTGGACAGGCCGAAGATGATCGCCAGCATGATGATCGGCAGGAAGCTGATCGTTTCGGCCGGAGTGATGCCGAAGAGTCGCTCGCCCCAGCCCCACTGGAACAGTGCGACCGTCGCGCCGAGCGCGGCGGCCATCGAGAGCAGGAAGCCCAGGATCGACTTGAGCGGGACCAGGATCGTGCGGAACGCAAACGTCAGCAGGACGAACGCCAGGCCGACGACGACGACCAGGAATATCGGCAACGCGGCGGACAGCTTGGCGGAGACGTCGATGTTGGACGCGGTCGTGCCACCGACCAGTATGTGCGTGCCGGTCGTGCCCTCGATCGCGGCCCGGTCGTGGCGCAGCTTGTGCACCAGATCGGCGGTGGCCTGGTCGTTCGGACCGGACTTCGGGATCAGCCGGACCAGCGAGACCCCGTTCTGTGTGGCCAGTGGGGTCACCTGCGCGACGTCCGGCTCCGTCCGCAGTTTCGCCGCGACCTGTTGGGGGTCGGCGGGGCCGGCGACATCCTGCACAGTGATCAGCAGCGCGCCGTTGAAGCCGGCGCCGAAGCCCTCGGTCGTCAGGTCATAGGCCTTGCGTTGGGTGTTGTCCTTGGCCTGGGACGCTCCGCTGGGCAGGCCGAGGTGCATCTTGGTCGCCGGGATCGCGAGCACGCCGAGCAACGCGATCCCGCCAATGAGCACCGGAACCCGGGCCCGCACGACGAACCTGGCCCAGTGGGCGCCAGCGGCGCTGTCCGGGTCGGCGGCGGCGCGGCGGGCGGCCCGCTCGGCGCGGCCGCCGAGCAGCGGCAGCCGGGCGAACTTCGCGACCTTCGTACCGGCGAAACCGAGCAGCGCCGGCAGCAAGGTCAGCGCGATCAAGAGCGCGATGGCGACCGATGCCGCAGCCGACAGGCCCATGACGGTTAGGAACGGGATGCCTACTACGGTCAGGCCGCACAGTGCGATGATCACCGTCAGGGCGGCGAAGACCACCGAGCTGCCGGCCGTTCCCATGGCCAGCGGCACGGACTCTTCTGGAGTCATCCCGTTGAGCAGGTTCGTGCGGTGGCGGGACAGGATGAACAGGCCGTAGTCGATGCCGCAGGACAGCCCGAGCATCAGTGCCACGGTCGTGGACGCCGATGCGATCGACATCAGCGACGCGACAGCGGTGATACCCATCAACGTGGTGACCACGCCAATGATCGCGCCGAGAATCGGCATGCCCGCGGCGGCGAACGCGCCGAACGTGATCATCAGGATGACGAACGCGACGATCAGGCCGACCAGCTCGGGTGCCTCGGAGACCTGCCGATTCCAGCCCGGGTAGACGCTGCCGTTGTACTCGACCTGCACGCCTGCGGCTTGTGCCGGTTTCACCGCCTTCTTGACTGCGTCGAGGTTGACACCTCTGACGTCGGCCGCCTTGGCCGACCATTGCACCCGCTCGAGCGCGACCTTCCCGCTCTGCGACACCAGCCTGCCCTGATACGGATCCACGACCGTGGAGATCTGCGGCACCGTCTTGAGCTTGGCCGTGGCCGTCTCGATCGCCGCCTTCTTGGCGGGATCGGTGACCTTGCCGCTGCCGTTCGTGGTGGCAAACACGATCGTGGTCTGCCCGCCGCTGAACGCGGGCAGCTTGGCGGACAGCACATCCGACGCGTGCTGCGCCTCGGTGCCGGGAATGGTGAAGTTGTCGTTCGTCTTCCCGCCGGACATCTGGGCGATGGCGATGGCTGCAATTGCCGCTACCAGCCAGGCCGCGAGCACGAGTCGTCGGCGCCGGAACGCGAGAAGGGCAAGGCGATGCAGAAAATGGGACATGACGCGGTCTCCACGGCTGGGTTCGGCGAGCAATTTCGGTTGCCCGACACTACGGCGTTCACTAGCCGGTCGTCAAGCGAATCACTAGCCATTCGTACGGCGAATTACCGTCCGAATGGCTAGTGAGTCACTAGCCGCTCAGCATGTATCATGCGATGGACCGAGGAGCATCGATGACGTCCGTCAAGGGCGTGTCCAGCCGCGCGCTGCAGGCTGAACACACCAGGCAGCAGATCCTGCAGACCGCGCAGCGGCTGTTCGTCGAGCGCGGCTACGACGCAACCTCGCTGCAGCTGATCGCCGACGAGATGGGGCTGACCAAGGCCGCGGTCTACTACCACTTCCGGGTCAAGAGCGAGCTGCTGCACGCCGCCATGAAGCCCGGCATCGAGCGCATCACCGCCGTGGTGGACGAGGCGGCCGCGATCCGCGGTCGGCGAGCCCGGATCGAGCACGTGGTGAACGGCGTGGCCGACTTCCTCGTCGAGAACCGCCGTTACGCGGTGATGGCGGCGACCGATCCTGCCGCGAAGCGACACGACATGGACAAAGAGGCCAGCGACCTACGCGAGCGCACCCTGACCCTGTTCTACGGCGATAACCCGACACCAACGCAGCGCCTCGCGTACTCCGCGGTAGCGGGCATCCCGGACAGCCTGGCCGAGCTTGTCGAGCTGAGCGACGACGAGCTGCGCGAGGCGCTGCGGGAAACGATGCTGCGAATCCTGCGCGTCTAGTCCTGACGGGGGCTTCCCCCCAGCCCGCCGAGTCGTGTGGTCGGACGCCGGCCGAGCGGCGGACTCTCGACCACCACGGCACCGCACCGCCCGCCCAACACAGCTAAGTTGCCCCAAGACACCCCAGGAGTTTTGATGTCAAGCGGCGACTTGCGGTTGGGGGATGCTTTCGCGGTGGCCCCATGCGGTGGCCTCGTCGTAGCTGGTGCGGGTCTTGAGGCAGCCGTGCAGGATGCCGACGAGCCGGCTGGCCAGTCTTCGTAGGGCGTCGTTATGTTCGATTCCTTGGCGCGCTGGGTGTCGTAGAAGGCGCGGGCTCCGGGTGAGACTCTGAGCGCGGCGAAGGCCTGGAGCATCAGCGCGTCGATGAGCCGGTCGTTGCGCACGTACCGGGCGGCGACGATCTTGCGCTTGCCGGAGGCTCGGGTGATGGGGCTGGTGCCGGCGTAGTTCCTGCGGGCTTTGCCCGACGCGTACCGGCGTGGGTCGTCGCCGAACTCGCCGAGCACCCGGGCGCCGGTGATCAGGCCCAGGCCGGGCTGGGACAGGTAGATCTCAGCGTCCGGGTGCTGGCCAAAATGTGCCTCCACCTGCCCTTGCAGGCTGCTGACCTGCTTGTTGAGGGTGGTGATGACCGCGATCAGGGATCGCACGGTCGCGGCGTAGGCGGCGGTCAAGGCGGGCGGCTGGCTTAGCTGCGGGCTGCGGAGCTGGGGCCAGGATCGCGTCGGTCCTGTCCGTGACCTTGTAGCGGCCGGCGCGCTTGAGGACCGCCGATATCTGGGCGCGGGTCAGCTTCGCGGCGCGCGCCGGGTCCGGCGCCTTGCCCAGCAGCTCTAGCGTGTCGGGGGCATCCAGGTCCTCAAACGCCGCCACCGCGGCCGGAAAGTACTCCCGCAGCTGGGCTCGCAGCCGCAGCACCACCGCGGTCCGCTGCCAGATCAGCGTCTTGTGTGTGCGGGTCAGCACCTTAACCGCTTCGGCCGCCGGGCTGTCAGCTGCCGCCGGGCGCAGCTGATGCGCATCGGTGCGCACCACATCGGCCAGCATGTGCGCGTCCCCGCCGTCGCTCTTCGCCCCGGACACGCCGTGCCGGCCCCGGTACCGAGACGCCTGCAACGGGTTCACCGCGAACACCACATACCCGGCTGCGATCAGCGCCGTCACCCACGGGCCATGGTCGGTCTCGATCCCGACCTGCACCTCCACAGCACCATCGGCGGGAACAAACTGACCGATCAGCTCATGCAGCTGCCCGATCCCGACGACCCCCTCCGGCAGCCGCCTCCTGGCCAGCACCTTGCCGGCCTCGCCCATCACCTCGATGTCGTGATGGTCCTCCGCCCAGTCATCACCCACGCACAGCCGCATTCGCATCCTTCCCGTCCACCATGCCGAATACCGTCAGCAGCCAGGGAGAACCATCAGCAGACTAATGAACAGTGCTCACGCTACACGGGCAGGCACGACATCCCAGCAGTGATCAACTCTCCCTGGACACCGGCGGGGGCACGGTCTTGGGCTAAAGGGCTCCAAGGCCCAGTCAGGACGAGTGCTCACCCGCCGGCGGCCACCAGCCACCGAGTCTGGCGGATACCGACCCGGTAATTCTCATTAGTCAGGACGTACCAGTCAGCCGGTTTCCAGCAGCAACTCCCAGAGGCCCATGACCAATACCGGGACGCCCAGGGCCGACCGTTGCTCGCTAGCCGGCAGAGCGCGATCCGGCCCTGGTGCTGACCGCGCCCGGCTAGGATCGCCGAGGCTCGCGGCCGAGCGCCTCCAACTCGGTCTGCACGGTGGGCCAGGCACGGCTCGCTGGATCGATCAGTTCGTAGTGCGCCGTTCCGGTCAACTCCACCAGTCGCACTTCCGGGTGAGTGCGCGCATATGAGCGGCTCACTGCCGGCGGCACGGCGGTGTCGTCAGTTCCGTGGATCAGCGTCACGGCGCCTGCCGGCCGCCCCAGCAGCATCGGATCCAGGTCGGGCCGGAGGTCGGGCGGCCCGCCAAGGAACTCCGCGACCGCGCAGTTGCCCAGGCCGGACGAGTACGCCGCCACCAAGTCGGCGACCGGTGCCAGCGCGACGGTCCCGACCAGATCGGTAGGCGGGCACGTCGATGCCAGCCACAACGCGAGGTGCCCTCCGGCGGAGTGGCCGAGTACCACGATCCCGGTGCCAGGCATCTTCCCGGGAACCCGCGCGAGAGCCTCTCGGACGTCGTTGATGCACGCGTCCGGGCACCCGGCGACCCGGCTGTACTCGATCGCTGCCACTGGCCAGCCGGCGTTGCGCAGCGCGGCGCACATGAGGCGGGTGTGGGTGCGGTCGAACTCGGCTCGCCAGAAACCGCCGTGAATAACGACGACGAGCGGTCGGTCGCCGGTAGCAGGCAGCCACGCGTCCACCGCGTGGTCGGCGCCGTCCCCGTACCGCAGATGCTGGTCCGGCTCTGGGCCTGGGCGGCTGAGGATGCTTCGATCCACCCTGCCTCCGGAGAGTTCGCGGCGAGTTCATGCCCTTGGTCTTTTGATCTGCGGCCCACCAGCGTTGTCTGCGATGTTCACGACGGGCGTCAGAGTCTCGTTAGGGTACGGCGATGACCACAGAGCCCACCCGACCGCCTGAAGGGGCCGTGGTTCGCGAGCTGGAGGACACGGTTCGGACGGACTTCGGTTCGACGATGAGTTACGCGGACTATCTTGACCTGTCGCGGCTGCTGTCCGCGCAGCACCCACGGAGCCGGCCGGAGCACCACGACGAGCTGCTGTTCATCGTGCAGCACCAGACCAGTGAGCTGTGGCTGATGCTGATGCTGCACGAGCTGAAGGCCGCGCGCAGCTATCTCGACGAAGACGCGATGGGTCCGGCGTTGAAGTGCCTGGCCCGCGTGAAGCATATCCAGCGGACGCTGACCGAACAGTGGTCTGTGCTCGCCACGCTGACGCCGCGGGAGTACGCCGAGTTCCGCGGCGTGCTGGGCAATGCATCAGGCTTTCAGTCGTACCAGTACCGGGCGGTGGAGTTCATCCTCGGCAACAAGAACGCCGCGATGCTTAAGGTATTCGACAGCGAGCCCGTCGCGCGCGCCACTCTCGAGGAGCTTCTCGCGCAGCCAACGCTTTACGATGCTTTCCTCGCCCACCTGGCGCGGTTAGGACTGGCGATACCGGACAATGTCCTGCAGCGCGATTATCGCCAGCCGTGGACGTTCCGGCCGGAACTCGTTCCGGTGTTTCGCGAGATCTACGAATCAACGTCCTCGCCGTGGGGCGTGTACGAGGCCTGCGAGTCGCTGGTGGACGTCGAGGACAACTTCCAGGCCTGGCGGTTCCGGCACCTGCGGACCGTGCAGCGCACGATCGGTTTCAAGACGGGTACCGGTGGATCCTCGGGGGTCCCGTTCCTGCGTCGGGCGCTGGATCTCGTCTTCTTTCCCGAGCTCTTCGCTGTCCGAACCGAGGTCGGTACGTGAGCCCGAGAAGTGCAGAGCTGGACGCCGCCGACGCCCTCGGCGGCTACCGGTCACGTTTCGTGGGTGTTGACGACTCGGCGATCGCTGCCTATCTGGACGGCAACTCACTGGGTCGGCCGTTACAGGTCACTGCAGCGCGGCTCGCCGAGTTCGTCGAGCGGGCATGGGGCGGGCAGCTCATCCGGGGCTGGGACGACGATTGGATGGTCGAGCCCACCACGCTGGGCGATCGGCTCGCGGCGGTGACGCTTGGTGCTGCGCCGGGGCAGACGATCGTGGCTGACTCTACGTCGGTGCTGCTCTACAAACTGCTGCGCGCAGCGGTGGACGCTCAGCCGGGCCGCGAGGAGATCCTGGTCGACCGCGGCAACTTCCCCACGGACCGCTTCGTCGTGGAGGGCATCGCTGCCGAACGCGGGCTCACGATCCGCTGGCTCGACGTGCCGCACGACGGGGGAGTGCGGCCGGCCGACGTCGCGGCAGCGACCACTCGTCGCACGGCCGTCGTGTTGCTCAGCCACGTGGCCTACCGCTCGGGGTTCCTCGCCGACCTGCCGGCGATCACCGGCATCGTCCACGGCGAGGGTGGTCTGGTCATCTGGGACCTCTGCCACTCGGTCGGCGTCGTCCCGATCGAGGCCGACGCCGCCGAGGTCGACCTCGCGGTCGGGTGCACCTACAAGTACCTCAACGGGGGGCCTGGTGCTCCCGCGTTCGGCTACATCGCGACCGGCCTGCAGGACCGGATCCAGCAACCGATCTGGGGCTGGATGGGCGCCGACGAGCCCTTCGCCATGGCCGAGCGCTACCGCCCCGCGAAAGGCGTGCGCCGGTTCATCAGCGGCACGCCGCCGGTTCTCGCGATGCAGCCGCTGAAGGACATGCTCGATCTGATCGCCGAGGCGGGCTTGGCGGCCCTCCGGGCGAAGTCGATCGCACTGACCGAGCATGCCATCGCGCTGTGCGACGACCGGCTCGCCTCGCTCGGCACCGTTCTGGCCAGCCCTCGGGATCCGGCTGAGCGCGGCTCGCACGTCACCATCGATCACCCGCGTTTTGCCGAGGTGACAACGGCGCTGTGGCAGCAGGGCGTGATCCCCGATTTCCGACCGCCCAACGGGATCCGGATCGGGCTCTCGCCGCTCAGCACCAGCTTCGTCGAACTGGAGCACGGAGTCGACGCGATCGCGCGACTGCTGCGCGAGCCGGTCGCCGCTGTCACCAGACCGCACATCGGTTCTTAGGGCTGGCAAGGACGTTGACGGGGAAGAGTCCGGCTAGCGCTTGGCGAGTTGGCCGCCGATGTACGCGCTGGCGCAGCCAGCGATGATCATGACTGCGCCAATTGCGGGTGCGCTGCTGTCGCTCTTCGCGCGAACGAGAATGACGAACACCACCATCAGCAGCAAGCCGAGCAGAGCGGCCAGCCGGGTCATCCGTCCCTTCGGTCCGAGTCGGCCCCAGGCTGCGAGCACCGCAAGGATGATGATGACCGCCCCGGTGCAAGCGAGCCTGGCGACTCGGTGGTCGAGTGTTGGTTCCCTTCCGTGGAACAGATCCGCGATAGGCCCGGTGCTCCAGTCGATGCCTGAACGCGTGGCGTTCAATGTCCACGGCAGAAATGCCCCGATGGCCATGAGCAGGGCGCCGATAAGAGTGAACAGGGTGCGCCGGAGCGGCCTGCGGTCTGAGGATGCCTGGGAGAACGTACCTTCCGCCACGACTTCGTACTGGCCGTCCGACCCGCTGATCGTGAAGCCACGCGTCCTCTCGGTGCCCGCGGGCGGACGCCGCAGCCGGATCGCGACATCGGCGCTTGCCTGCTGGCCCGGGTATACGTCGAGGTACGGTGCGGAGAACGTGATGCTGGCGGTGCCCTCGTGATCGCGGCCCGCCAGCCACATTCGGGCCGGTCTGGTACCGAGTCGGTTGTCGGCGACGACCCGCGTTCGACGTGGTCAGTGTCACGCACGTGAACGATGGGCGGCTCGACCCGTAGCTTGATCGTGTTGAGCGACGGGGGCGATGTCCGCTGGCGGAACGTGCCGCTCGCCTCGGCCGTACGCGTGCCGCACCGGGCCACCAGGGTGAACTGGCGCAGCGCCTCGCCGCCGGGTTCCGGCATCGGCGCGTCCAGACCGATGAGAACAGATGCGGTCCTCCCGGCTGCGACGTCGTTTACCGGCTCTTCGGTTCTAAGCGTGGTTCGGTCGCTGTCGGTAGGGCCGTGATGCGTCGGCGACGAGCAGGATGCGCAGCCGATAGTTGCTGAAGTTGCGGAAGCCGTGGGCGAGTCGTCGGGTCTTCTCAATGAGCA
>DASXSF010000151.1:0-2723 GCA_036506155.1 Jatrophihabitantaceae bacterium | reverse complement strand
GGCGGTATCGGTAGGGCCTCCCACCGTACGACGACGCCGGCGTCGCGCGGTGTTGCACTGGAGGCATGAAGACGTTGCACTACCGGAAGCCGCCGTGGTGGCTCAGGTATATCGGTAACCGCTTCTCTCCCCGCAACACGAAGCTGGTCGCCCGGCTGTCGGTACCGGGCCGCACGAGCGGGCGGTGGCGGACCACGCCGGTGGTGGTCCTCGATCACGATGGCGAGCGGTACCTCGTCGCTCCGGGCGGGCAGACCGAGTGGGCGCGCAACCTGCGGGCCGCCGGCCGGGGTCGGCTGATCCGGGGCGATCGCGTCGAGGAGTTCGTCGCCGAGGAGCTCCAGCCCCGGGACCGGCCACCGGTGCTCGCGGCCTACTTGGACCGGTATGGGCGGATGCCGACAGTCAAGGCTGGCTTTCGCGCCTTCCCGGATCCGGCGGACCATCCGACATTCCGTCTCAACCCGGGCAGCACCGCGGGCGCCTAGCGAGCGGGCCACGGGCGGTGATAGGTGGCCGGCCAACGGAGCACACGGCCGGCGGCAAATCCGTGCGGTCTCGTCGCATCCCACGCGCCTCGGAGCGCGTCAGCGACGCCGGGCGCGCAGGATGATGTCGGCAATGTGCGGGGTTCCGGGCGGCGGGTCGATGCGCGGCTCGACTGCGTGCCTTTCGACCGTGAAGTCGTCGCCGGGCAGACGGCCGAGGTCGTCGTCGCCGAAGTAGTCGGCTGGGTCGACGCCACGTGATTTCATGTGCTCGCGGTGCTCGTCGTCGAGGTCGTGGTAGACGGCGAGTAGCAATCCACCAGAGCGCACCGAGTCAAGCAACGTCCGCACGGCGGCGTCGCCGGCGGTCTTGGGTAGGGCCGGGTACTGCATCGACAGCAGGTCGAAGGAACGCGGCGGAAATGCTGTCTGGAGGGCGTCCCCGCAGATCAAGTTGACGGCGGCGCCGGCCAGCTCGGCAGCTTCGCGCGCCCGGCCTAGTGCGATTGCGGAGATATCGATCGCGGTGACCGCCCAGCCGCGCTGCGCGAGCCAGATCGCATCGGCACCCTCGCCACAACCGACATCCAGCGCCGTGCCCGGGATGAGGTCGGCGACCTCGGCAACGAGTCGCCCGTTCGGCTGCCCGCTCCACCGCGCGTCGCCGTGTTCGCGGTACCTTGCGTCCCACTCGGAGACCTGATCCTCCGCGCCGAACCGGTCCTCGCCGGGCTCGTTCTCGTGCATGGTCCGCAGAGTAGATGACACTTGGGGCGCACTGACCCCTACCGGTGGTCGGTCGGACGCCAGCTTCGACAGCCGCATGAGAGACATCCCATGCGGTTAGGTCGTCAAGCCGCGGCGTCGTGGAGTGTCGGCCAGGCGGTGAGCTCGTCGTAGGTGGTGTTGGTTTTGAGGCAGCCGTGCAGGATGCCGACGAACCTGTTGGCGAGCTGACGGAGTGCAGCGTTGTGATCCTTGCCGCGGTCGCGGAGCTGGTCGTAGTACGCGCGGGGTCTGTTGCGTTAGCCGTTCGCGGAGCGTGCCGAGCGGGCTGGTCGTTCGAGCTGACGCCTCAGATCGCGTTGGCCAGTTCGCGGAACGCCACCTGGAGTCGAAGGTTTCGCGGTTGGTCGGCGGCGATCTCGTAGTGGCCGCGGCGCAGGTTCTGCACGAACGCGTGGCCCGCGGCGAGGACCCGAAGCCCGGCCATGGTCTTGATCCCACGCGTCGGGCGCAGCCACCGCTTCAACTGCGCGTGATCGGCCTCCACCCGGTTATTGGCGTACCGCTCGACGTGGTGCCAGGCCGCGGGCAGCATCTCCTCGAGGACGCGCGGGTAGGTGGGTGCCCGGTCGGTGATGACCTCGGCCGGTGTCACATCGGTGGTGGTCCTGGCCTGCTGGAAGAACCGACGTGCCGCCTCGCTGTCCCGGGCGCGAGGACGCGTACACGTCGATGACCTGCCCGAACTGGTCGACCGCCCGATACAGATACACCCACCGCCCTGCGACCTTCACATAGGTCTCGTCGACGTGCCAGCGGTCGCCGACCCGGTGCCGAGCGAACCGGGCCGCATCGGCCAGCAGCGGCGCGAGCCGCTGCACCCACCGGTGCACGGTAACGTGGTCGACGTCGATGCCACGCTCGGCCAGCAGCTCATCTACGTCCCGGTAGGACAATCCGAACCGCAGGTACCAGCGCACCGCCAGCACGATCACCTCCGGCGGGAACCGGAAGCCGGCGAACGCCGAGCCAGGCGGAACTGGACGGCAAGTCGGTCGGATCTGCGGCACGCGGTCGGATCCTGCCGAAGCGACACGTCATCCGTCAACGCAACAGACACCTCCAGCTCCCGCAGCAGGGCCAGGGCCTTCTCGATCAGCCGTACGCGCGTCTCGGCCTTCTTCGCGTTCTCGATAGCGAGCACCTGCTCACGCTTGCGGCTGTAGGACAGGCGGTCGTAGGCGGCGCGGGCGACCGGATCGGCCTCCAGAGCACGGGCGAAGTCCGCGGGCTCGACCACAACACGGGGCTCGGCATCGATCTCCACCTCGACCTCGACCTCATCGCCGGTCACCACACCGGCGGCTCTTCGGTTGGCGTTGCTGAGGCCAAGCAGGTAGCGGCCACGCATGATGGCCACCCTGCTCTTCCATGAATGCCCGTTGATCGTGATGGTCACCGCCGGCCGCTTGCCCCCACCGAGCGCCTCCACAACCTCTGGAGGAACTT
>DASXSF010000150.1:0-5422 GCA_036506155.1 Jatrophihabitantaceae bacterium | reverse complement strand
CCACGCCCCAACGACCGAGGACTCGGAGCACCCGGCAGGCGGCAGGCCGGGCGATCAACAACGCCTTCCAACCCTGAACCGCCAGTCAAGATCAACACGTCTTACCAAGATCGTCAACACAAGCGACCTGAATAAGCAGGGTTAGAGCGGCACTCCTGGGCGGAGTACGCCGCGTGGCACCTTGGGCTGACCGAGGGTGCCAAGGATGAAACGAAGGCACGGTACGCGTTCGTCTACGGAGATCTGCGCCGCCTACATCGCACCGGGCTGATCGCGTGCGTCTACCGTGCATCCGAATGGCGTCACAAGGAGATCGAACTCGCTGCTCACGACCTGCTGCAGGAGCTCGACGCGAAGACGGGCGTCGGAACTGACTGACCTCCTACCGCCCAGATACGGTGCGACACCCTGAAGTTGTAGCCGGCTGCCAATTGAAGAAGCATGCTCAACATGACCACGACCACCCGCCCAGCCATCTGCCCCCGCCCGAATCGTGACTGAGCCACGCAGCGCCGCGCAACGCAAGGCAGACACCCTTGCAAAGCTGAGCACTCCGGCCGTCGACGTCTGGGTCGCCACCACCTCCGGCGCCTGCGCGCACCTGGTTCCGGTGTCGCTGGCCTGGCTCGATGAGCGGGTGGTGATCGCGGTGGCCGCGACTTCACGGACCGCCCGCGATCTTGCCGCCAGCGGGACGGCTCGCCTCGGCCTCGGCCCTACCCGAGACGTGGTGCTGATCGACGCAGTACTGGAGGCGACCCACGACGTGCCGGCCGCGCCGGCGGCGATCGCCGGCGGCTACGCCGCCCAGGCCGACTGGGACCCACGCACGGACACCGGATATCGATACTTCGTGCTGCGTCCGGTTCGCGTCCAGGCGTGGCGCGAGGCAAACGAACTGGCCGGCCGCACGCTCATGCGCGCCAGCTCGTGGCTCGTCTGAACCGCCGACCGAACGCGTCTCGGATGCTGTCCCACACGACGCGATCAAGCAATACGCCAGCACGCATTAGCCTGATCGTGGCAGATCAGTGCGCTTCTATTTGGTGAACGCGCACGCGCCCATCTCCGGCGAGCCATGGCGGTCGTCATGCGACATCGGGGCGATGCACCAGATGTGACTCGACACGTCGTAAGTACCAGCGACGCCGGCCCCCAAGGCGGCATCGGCCCGCGCACCCCGCCGCCCCGCTCCTGCCGCCACGACGACGCGGTCGCGGCATTCTCATCGCGCGCTGCTGCCTCGTATGCGGCCACAAACGGATCCGGTGATATAGCGCGGTGCAGCGGGGCAGGTGTTGTGCGCGCCTGCCTTTCGTTGCCATGGTGTCCGGGTGGACGCAGCGCGAGCCGGTTCGACGCGCAGCACGCGGGCGGTGCGCACGGTCGTCGTCGTCGCCGCTGTGGTGTTGGCGAGCGTGTTGGTCATCCTCGGCACACTCGCTCTGTTTCTTCACTTCTATGGAGACCCTGTTCCAACGTTTACGCCTCCGGCCGTGCCGGTCGCAAAGACGTGGTTGGCCAGGCAGGAGCCAGGGCTCGGGGGCGAGGTGAACGTTCGCAGTATCCGCCCGATCGTGCAGGCCAACAGCGCGGACGCCGACGTGTCCGTCGTGTTCTGCATACTGGATCAACCCCTCGATCCTGCAATCACGCGATACCTCGGGGATCAACCCTGCCCGGCCATTTCTCGGCTGCGCCCCGGCCGGGTGATGTTCGACTACTACCACCGCTCGGTGGCCGTCCTGGTCACGCCGCGTCGGCCGGGCATGGTGGTACTGGAGGGCATAGCCATCGTCTACACCGACCCGGTAGGGCGAATCGAGCAAACGACGTCGGGGAGTGTCTTAACGCTCAAGGCCGAGACTTAGCCCTGCGGTCGCCGGTGCCCGGACCACCACTTCGGTGGCTTCGCCGCCCAGACCCGTTCGACGCGGCCGACGTCGGGCCGAGCCCCGCGTCGATCAAGACCTCAAGCCCTTCGAGAAATCGACGACATGGTGAATCCCATCCCCCGCACCGCCCGTACCTCGGTCATGCTCCCGAATCGTTCCGCACCACGACCGCATAGCGCCAGCTCGACAAGTGCACGCTAATCTGCACGAGCGTGCGCACCACGCGGGATGAGCGCGCGTTTCGCTCGCCCCGCGAGGGCGGATGGGCGGTCCGTCGGACGGAAAGTGGTGCTTCGCCTGTTCGAGGATGGGCGGACGGCGGTTGGTGGACGCCGTTGTTTTATGGCGACGGTGGCAGGGGGCCGTCGTCGATGCGGGGGTCGATCATGGTGATCGTCGTGGGCGCGGAGGGTAGCCCGCCTGGCTTGGGTCGGTATTCGGGTACGCCTATGCAGGTCCAGAGCAGGCAGAGGAGGTCCTTGACGTCGTCGTCTCCGAGCAGCGCTGGGATGAGCGTGTCTTCGAAGGTCATACCGTTGGCGCCTGCGCCTACGGCCGGCGCGAGGATGTGTAGGCGGCCTAGCACCAGTCCGGCCTGCAGTTGCGCGTCGCGATAGCCGCGGTCGGACAGCCCGACGCCGTCTACCGCAGCGATGGTCACGAAGGCCGCGTCGCGTGCAAGGCCCTGTTGTGCTGATGCCCAGTAGAGCTCGGCACGAAGATTCCCGGTGCGCAGCGGTGTGTCGAGGTCCGGCCACCGGTACGTGCCGGGTGTCACGTCCGCGACGTTGTTGACCGCGATGTAATGCGGTACGTCGACGCCGCGTAAAGCGCTACGCATCAGCTCGTCAAGGACGTCGCGGGGTAGGCCGCGTGTTGGGTTCAGTCGCCGGTGCGACGAGCGGGCGAGCAGGAGTTCGTTCAGTGGGACGGCGTTATCGATCGGTGCGACGATCGGGCCACGTGGGAGTTGGGGGCCGAGCTGATCGGTATCGCCGGCGAGTTGTGCCGCCGTGACGATTGGGAACGCGATGCCGTCGTCATCGAGCTCGCCGGGCAGCGCAGCGCCGCTGGCGGTTAGCGCAGGTTGGGTGCCGAGCCCGAGCACCGCAACCGGGAACTCGAAGACGCCGTCGCAGCCGACCAGTCGCCCGACCGCTGCGTCTGGGAACGTCGAGTACAGCTCGGCCTTGACGCCGAGCGCGTCGGCGAGGGCAAGCAGGTGTGACAGCGCCGTGCCGGCGTCCCAATAGAGGTGACGAAAGCCCCGCTCGCGATACCGCCAGCCGGTGCGCCACGGCACTCCGGTTACCACCAACGCAGGGTCGGTCCCGATCGGCGGCGGTCCTATCGCGACCAGCGCGTGCTCCAGCGGGTGGTACCAGTGCACGCCCGCAGGCACGTCGCCGGGCAGGCCGTTCGGCACGGCCAGATACAGCTCGAGCGGAAAGCGCGCGCCGGCCGAACCTGCAGCGCGCAGCGGGTAGTCGCGTCCGTCCCGCCGTCGCATCACCCGGGTGACGCCGACCGACAGGTAGAGCAATGCCGAAATGTCGTCCAAGCCAACTCGACGCGGCTCGACTCTCGCCGTTCCTGCCAGGACCTCGGACGCTGCGGGTAGCTGCGGCAGTGTGCGCGCCAGCCGGGCCTTCGGTACCTCGTCGCCGTAATGCTTGAAGAAGCGCGGAAGGCGGTCCGGGTCGTTGCTGACGAAGGTATGCACCAGGCGCTCGTCGGACTGCGGCTCGAACCAGTCGAGCCCAGGCAAGAATGACGTCAGCTGGTGCAGCATCCGCGTCACGGCCGGAGAATCTACTCTGCGGTCGGTGCGCACCGAGGCGACGCAGCGCGCGACAGACACCAGTCGCTTGTCGCCGCCGGCGATACCGTCGGACGACGAACCGCAGATCGACGCCAGCGCGAACGACGCGGCATAGCACGCGAAACCACGCAGCCCGGCTATGAACAGAACGCGATGGCGCAGCGCCGACCACCAGCAGATGCGATCGTTCGTGGGCGCAACGGGTCCAACCGGCGCACGTCCCGTCTCGTGTGGCCGCTATCGGTGCCCAATCCTGGTCGCACAGAACGGGACCTGGACCGGCCACCGATGCACTCACTTCGCCAGGATCGCGCACCCAACGCGGCATAGAGCGTGCGGCGCATCGTCGGACCGCGGGCTTACCGTTCGTGGACAGGTGAACCGCCGGAACGAAGCGGTCCGGGAAGGAGTCATGCGATGCCGCAGTACGTGCTGGTTCTGGATGCCCACGCGATGGACCACATCCCCGACGAGGACATGCCGGACGTTGACAAGGCCGCGCACGCGGTCAGCCAGGAGGCCATCGACGCCGGCGTGTGGGTGTGCGGCAGTGGATTGGAAGACCAGAGGGCAAGCATCGTGGCCGCCGACGGGACGGTCACCGACGGCCCACCGGTGACCGTCGGCGGACTCACGGTGATCGAGGTGCCCTCACGCGAGGAAGCGCACAAATGGGCTGCCAAGTGGGCTGCCGCGTGCCGCTGCGACCAGGAAATCTGGGAACTTGGATTCGACCCCAAGATCGACGCGATGCTCCGTCGGGCAGACAACCGAAAATCGCGTCCCGACGACGCCTGATCACGCCCCAGAGCAGAGGGTGCCCTAGCGGGCGGATCGACCGCTCATCGGCAGATCAGTGCGTCGGCGGCCATGAGCGGATGTCGGTTGCGACCTTCGCCATACTTTGCGCGTGGCATCGACCGTGCTCGTCGGTAGAGCATTGTCCGACCGACCGTGCGGCCCGATCTTCGTGGTTGACGACGACGCATGTGCCGCCCTCCGCGACTTGCGAGGGCACTAGCTGGAAACGCACGTCATGCCGTTGTCCTACGCGATGACTACCACTAGCAGCATCTGGCGAAGACCATATGGGTCTGAGCGGCATTGAACCGGCTCGCGTCGCGCCGCACTCAATATTCTCCTCGGCGGCGCCGCGATGCGCGCAAACCGTGAGAGTTCGTGAGCGCGGACGCCTGCAAAGACTGCCGCTCAGCCGAGCCGTCAAAGCGGCCCCCGATGTGAACCTGCGCGCGCCAGTGCCGCAACCAGTCGGGCCTGGCATCGGTTCATCGCCGGCGCCGAATGCGCCAGGCCGTCGGTGTCGATCTCGAGTGGGGCCGCGGCGGGCATGCCGTTCGTTCGGCGGTATGCACGAGCGCGCTCGAAGAAGCACAACCATCCGCGTCTGGGCGAGATCGCCAGTGAATCGTGAGATTCTGTGAGATCCGGAGCCGAATCGGGGCGTGTGGCCCGGGCCGTGAGGCCCGGAACCCCAGTGTTTCCGGGTCGGGGTGGCGGTGTCGGGGTGGCGGGATTCGAACCCACGGCCCCTCGCTCCCAAAGCGAGTGCGCTACCAAGCTGCGCCACACCCCGGGCGCTGACGGCCTTAGTGTACGGGCGCACGGGTCGGCCGACGGGAGTCTGCCGCGCGGTACCCTCACGACGGACCGTGCGGGCGTAGTTCAATGGCAGAACTTCAGCCTT
>DASXSF010000149.1:0-135639 GCA_036506155.1 Jatrophihabitantaceae bacterium | reverse complement strand
GCGCGCCGCACCTACAGTCGTCCATGTCGGGGTCTTCTTCGCTCGGCTTGCTTGGTCGCTGCCGATCTTGAAGACCCCGACCCTCATTCCCTGGCTACGCCACGCCGAGCACCTCACCCACGCTCAGATCCGAAGAGCCCGAAAAGCTTCATCACCGACGCGGACCCGTAATTGCTGGTGTAGTTGCCGGCCGTGTAGAGGTTGCCGGTCTTGTCGTCGAGGACGACGACTGCGGCGCTGACACCCGTCGATTCCGCGTAGGCGACCGCCTCGCCCACGGTGCGATCGACCGTCGTGACAGTGACGCCACCGGCTGGCTCCGACGCGACCAGTTCGAATGCGATGGACGCGGTGACAACGACAGCAGCAAAGATCACCGTCGAAGTCGAGGACAGTCGCGATACCCTCGGAGACAGCCAGCGCGAGCCAAGCCGAAATGTCTCGGGGACGGGTCGCCCGGATTGGCAGCTCGTCGTTTTGCTCAGCTGGTCGTCCATTGTCAAACCGGTTCTCCCGGCAACGTCCTAATCGCATCGTCGTCGAGCGCGACCAACCGGACGCTGCTGTCGAGACCCAGTGGCCGTGGCATTCGCTTGGCGTATGCGGCAATCGACTGCGTCACACGCTGCGCGGGGGTCATACGCTGCGACGCGGCCTGCAAATGACGTGGCGCCCCGGTTTGTGGGCGAACGCCGCCACCGAAAGAACCTGGACGATTGGGCCCACCGCCGAACCGGATACGGTCGGCCCGACCCCAAGCAGCACAGCACGACTAGACCGAACGGTCATGTCATCCCCCCGATGCTGCCGAACCCCCCGGCATCAGCAGCAGGCGGACCATATCGCAAGCACACATCAGAGTCGATACCTGCGCTGCGCATGAGCCCGAATCCCAGCGGATCACGGTCTACCTAGCCGTTCCCGCTGTTAGCTCAACGCGATTCTGTGCGGACCTGTCCGGGTTGTCGAGCGCTCACATCACGGCGAATACGACCGCTGCGCGACGACGGCGAGCAGTACGCCAAGCGCCTCAACGAGGCAGGGTGTACCTGCCACCTTCTCTTGAGTCGCATACGACATACATCGAGTGCATCACCTGACCCTCGGTGCGGTAATCGCCCGGATCTGCACGTCGTTGTTACCGAAATGATTCGCCACCCACTGCGTGGTACCCGATGGCGGGAGTCCGCCGCCAACATCGCAAACGTCGTCCGAGTTGCCGATGCGCCGGTGACCCTCTTCTCCCATCCGCTCATCGGAGACGGCCATACCCCTCCCAGTACCAAAATCACTGCGACGGACGCTGCTGTCCTACGCGTCATTCGGCCAACCCTTCCCACGCTGCAAGTACGAGTGTCGGCCGGTCATCGCCGCGAGCGCCGTCAACGCTGTTTCGCCGCAGTCGCCGGCGGGCATACCGAGCACAGGTCGACCTATCAGTCCGGACTGCTACCTCGACCAGGTCCCGCCGGCTATGAAGACAGCAGGCGGGACCGCCTGCTCGCATCCCACCAAAGACACGCGACGGCGACCCACCACGCCGGGCGCGCAAATCCACGGACCCTGCCGTTGGGTGCCGCAGTCGGGTAACTGCTGCGGGGGGCCTCGGCGCCGCTGTCCCCCCGTACCACTGATCGGGCGGAAGCTGGCGCGATGTCCAGAGCATGCGCGTGACCCCGCAGCGCCAACGGACCGCGGCCGCTCCGCCGTGAACCGGGACGCTCGAAGCTGCGCGCAGCCGTGATAGGCGACGGACGCTGGAGCCATGTCGAGGACGATCGTGGCAGGCGTATTAGGTCGACTGGCCGCACCAGGGCCAGCCAGCCAGATCGTGCCGGCGTGGCCGCGGCAGGTCGGCCACGACCATGCGGGTGTACTGCGTCGATGGCTCTAGCCAGGCCTGCAGGCGACATCGGACGGGCTGTCCGTCCCCAAGGCGACCGAGGCGCCTCCGACCGTGTATGGCATCGCCGACGACATCTGCACAGACAGTTACCCGACCGCGCGCCTCGATCCCGTGAATGACTCACCCAGGCCGCAAAGTCAGCGACGAGCTCCGTGTCAGGCCGTGGCCGCACGCATCGCGCTTTTCGGTGGCGCAGGCCGGGCCGACGTCCACCGTTTGTCGGTAATCGCAGCTCGTGTCGGAATACTCGTCCGACCGCGAGCTCCCGAAATGCTTCGGGAAAGAGGACAGTAAGACCTGCCCAGCGCCCGGCCTTACGACCGTCCTGTTCGTGCGCCGTGCTCTGAGCCCCGCCAGCGGGGACCCCTTTGACCGGCTCCCTCCCCCCTGGACCCGCATCTGTGTGGTCCCCGCTGAGCGCCCCAGTACCTGGGCACTACTCGTGCGCGCAGCGCTAGGGTCGGACTCCGATGGTCGGCCAGTGGTCCGGGGGGCCGCGGCCCCTGCCAGGCGGACCAGACCCGAAACGCTCCTCCTGCACCTCGGGGTGCGCGGTTCAAGCCCACCTGCCGGCGGCTTCGCCCCGACAGGTCGACTTCGCAAAGCAGGGCGACGGATCTTGTCGGACTGTCCACAGTGGACAGTGGGGGCGCGTTGCCGTCGCGGTTTCGATAGCAGTGTGCAGGTTCGGTCAGGGAGTGAATGCGCTCTGCTGAAGTTCGCCCACAATCGTCAGGGCAGGTTCGGATGCGTTGTCGATGCTATGGGTTGGGCGTAGCGTCAACTGTCTTGGACTCAATCCCGCGGCGTGGAGCACCCCGGTTACCGATTCCAGCGCAGCGAGGAGTAATCCGTGTCTGGTAAGAACAAACGTGGCCGTGAGGTCCGTAAGCCGAAGCAGCCTGCCAAGCCTAAACCGGCCAAACAAGGCACTGACCTGTCGCGTGTGCAGCGCCAGGAGAAGTTGCCGCGCCCCCGGTAGCGCGTGTCGTTGTCGGGATCGTTCTTGCCGCCTCAGGAGTCGCCGCCGCCGCGAACGCATTTGCATCGTCGATCACTGTCTGTGTCACGCGACGACCTACGTCGATGTCGCCGCGGGCGATGCGATTGATGGTCTTCGGGCGGTGCCCATGTGTGAGCAGCACGCGGCTCACTGGCGGCGGGGTGCGTAGACCCGGGGGTAGGTCACGTGAGGTACAGCGCGATCGCCACGTACTGGCAGGCGGCTGCGGCGCAGACGTAGGCGTGGAATACCTCGTGGTAGCCGAAGATGGTGGGTGCCGGGTCGGGGCGTCGGCGGTGGTAGCACAACGCTCCGGCGGTGTAGAGCAAGCCACCGGCGGTGAGAAGCAAAGCGGGCGCAACCCCTTCGTCGGCCCACACGAATGGAATGCCGATGCCAGCTGTCCAGCCGAGGGCGAGGAAGATGGCACCGGCTAGCTTTTCCGGGGCGCCCATCCAGAGCATGCGCGTAAGCATCGCCGCCAGCGTCAGGGCCCAGAGCACGACGACACATACCACCCCGTACGGGCTGGGCGTGGCGAGAAGGAATGCGGGGGTCGCAGTGCCCGCTATGAGCAAGAAGATCATCGCGTGATCGGCACGCTGCAGCCGGCGGCTCCAACGCGGTCGCCAGTTACCGCGGTGATACAGGGCGCTCGTGCCGAACATTCCGGTCACCGTTGCGGCGTAGATCGCGATCACGGTGACCGGCCCGGCCCCGTGCGCGCGCACCAGCGCGAGGGTGCCGACCACCAGCGATGCCTCGAACCACAGCAGGTGCAACCAGCCACGTAGCAAGGGCTTGGCGTAGGCGAGGTCGCGACGGGCGTCGTGCAGGAGGGGAGGGTTCGGCCCTGCGATGTCCACGGTTGAGTGCGCGACCGTCACGTCGGTCCTCCAGCTCGAGCGTCTTTGCTTGGCCGATTTTGAAACGCTTGTGGCGCCGCCGCGGTCATCCCCCGGGGCGTCACCTGCGGGATAGTGCAGAGCCTCCGGCGGGTTGGCCCTCCGGAGGCTCTGTGTCGGTCGGGTGTTCTAGACGGCCCGAACGTTTTCGGCCTGTGGGCCTTTCTGCCCGGCGACGGTGTCGAACTCGACCCGCTGGTCGTCCTGCAGGCTCTTGTAGCCGCCGTCCCCAGCGATGGCAGAGAAGTGGACGAACACGTCTTCGCCGCCGCCGTCAGGCGTGATGAAGCCGAAGCCCTTTTCGCCGCTGAACCATTTCACTGTTCCTTGCGTCATTGCTGTATCTCCTCAGAGACAGACGGGACCGCGCCCTGCGGCCCCCGGTCGGTGCGTATTGCCTGTCTCACAAAGGAGTCGAGAAACACAACATGCGCGGCGACGGATCTCACAGAAAGCGGAAGCATCGAAGGATTCGCAGCCAACAACCGCAGCCTACGCTAGCACGGCACGCGAGCCGAACGGGCGTCGTTGGCGCCTATACCCGCTACTACGACGGGCGTTCGGCTCACCCGGTGCGTCCAGAAGTCGCTCCAGGCTCGATCTCTACAACCCGCCGCCTGGCCGAGATTCGAGCGACTGTCTACGGCGAACTGGCTGGCCGATTCGGCATCAGCCCTCAAGCTGTCGCGCATTGGCCCGCAACCTGATCTACAGCGGCCCTGCAGGAGGCATTCATGGAGCCGCTCCAGGGCACCCTGACGCCCCACGGGCCGGGCGCACTCAAGGACAACACACTACCTGCGACCACGCGGGCCGCTCGCCCGTAAAGATGCACCGAACCGCCGCCAGCTAGGAAGCTACGGGGTTTCGGCCGCACGCGCCCAGGGCGAGCCGGAGCCGCAACTGATCGGCTCACGACCGGGTGGTGAAGTCGATTCGTTTCACGGCGGCGAGTGGGACGACGCTGATGCTGTCTGCGTCGGCTTGAAATCCGAGATAGCCGTCCGAGCGCAGCCGGCGGGTCACCTCCTCGGCGAACGACGCCAGGTCGGACCCGAAGCGGCCGTACGCGCCGTGCAACGGCCATAGTTCGGGCGCATCGAAGTTGACGGTCGTCTGCTGGATCAGGTGGATCGTCACATGCATATTGTCGAGGGACGCGGTGTCGGTCATCTGTTCATCATCGGCCCTCGACTACCGTTCTGATCCCGCCGAAGCGCACCACGGCGCCGGTGGGCGCGAGAGGCCGACGTGGTCAGTCGAGGGATACGCGCCGCCGGACGTGCTGGATCGTGGCCAGTGCCGCAAGAGCCGCCTCGGCGCCCTGGTCGGGATTGCGGCCGTGGCGCTGCAGCCGGTAGATCGCGGCAGCCGGGACCGGCGCAGCGCCAAGCCCCTCGGAGCGTGTCCGTCCCTGCTGCCAGCGCAATGCGGGGCTTGACCGCCACCACATACCAGCGGAGCATGAGCCGCAGCCGCACCCCTAGTCGAGACCACCTGCTGGGAGCCCGGTCGCACGACGCAGTGGGCGTGGTCTAGCTGTTGGCAGCGTCAGTCCGGGGGGGCCGGTAAGAGGTCGCGCCTGCTGCGGACGTGCCAACAGGCGCTTTGAACACCGCCCTCCGAGGGGATGCTCGGCAAGGAACCGAGGTATTCCCAGCCCGGCAGTTCGCGTACTGGCCATCATTGTTTGCGCCACCGCAGGGACCTGCCGCGCATCTCTTCTTCAACGTGCCAGAGGCCAAGCTGGTCAAACCTACGCTGGCCGGGCGAGCAGTCAGAGGAGGACGGTCATGGCGTTCTTTCATTACGGTTCAGACCTGCGGATCCAACTCGGCCGGCCGGCGACGACGAGTCCGCGACGAACGAACAAGCCGAGCTGCTCGGTCGCCTCCCACGCACGGCGCTGGCCCAACCACTGGTCTGAGTTCGCGTTGCTAGCCGCTACGAAACGGGCCCGGCGAAGGCGCCGATCCGAGAGCGGGGCTAGCGGCGTCCCTTCGCAAAGAGATAGATCGCGATCAACAGCACGACCACGACGCCGATAGTGAACACGAGGGCTCCACCGTGGTTGCCGCTCGCAAGAATGAGGAGCGAGAAGTGGCGATTCATGACCCGATCCTGAGGAGTGAACCGCTGATACCACTCGTCTCTACGCGCCGATACGGCTCACTCGCAACCCCGCGAACCGTCGCCACCCGTGCTCGGCGCCCACGGAGCGGCCGTGCAGTATGCCACGGCGCATCACACCGCCATTGGGAGAGGCTACGTGGGGAACGCGAGGCATAAGGCGTGATCACGGCGCACCCGGCACAGAACCGGCACAGAAATGCCCAACAGTGGCATTAGGCGGCGCGAGTTTAGGCCTAAATGGGGCCTTGCGTGCCGAGCCAGGTCCGCGAATGACTCAATGCCAGCGCGGCAACTGCTGGCTTTCCGACCGAATCGCCCCGTGGTCGTCAGGTAGACGGTTGCGCTGATCCTCGGCCACTTCCGGTGCGTTGCGGTCGAGGCGCACAAACGTCTTCTGCCGCCACAGCCAATGTTTGGCGGCAGAAGACGCCGTGTTGCCTCGGGGGCCGGAGGTGTCGGTGCTACCGACCACCCGGGAGTGCTATCAGGTGCGGATCTTGCCTTCTGCGCTCGCGCTCGGGGCGCTGCTCCCACGGCCGGCGTGTACCGCGATGCGCTGGGCCTGCACGTCCTCCGCCTTGGGCACCAGGATGTACAGGACACCGTCCTGGGCCGAGGCTTCGATCGAGTCTGCCATCACGTGGGTGGGTAGCGTGATGGAGCGACGGAAGGCGCCGTAGCGGCGCTCGACCCGATGCATCTTTTGCTCGGAGGAGTCGTGCACGAGGTGTCGCTCGCCCTGGATCGTGAGTAGGCCGGTCTCGAACGTGATCTCGAGGTCGTCGATTCCGATGCCGGGTAGCTCGACCGAGACAAGGTAGGCGTCCTTGCGTTCGGAGATGTCCACCGCCGGGGCCCACGCCTGGGTCACGCTGCCGCCATACTGCGGGGCGATCTGACCGAGCATCTGGGCGCGCAGCCTGTTCGTTCGCATCAGCTCGTCCTGCGTACCACGCAGGTCTTCGAACACGTCGTCCCAATTCAACATAACCGTCATACCATGCTCCTTTATGTCGTCGGGTAGGGCGGGGCCCTGGCCGACCTCGGCAAAAATGCGGTTCGAGTGAACGACATTCGCTTCCGATGAACACTGTTCACTGTATAGTGATCGTTGTTCACTGTCAAAGCGTGGCTCTCGGAGGCGAGCGTGACCAGGCACGATACAGCGGCGGCTGCCGACAATGCGGGGCCAAGCCCCCTGTGGTTCACTCCTCCCGGCGATCGTGACCGCCGCCGCACCCTGACCCGCGAACGGGTCGTTGCCGAGGCGCTTACGGTCATCGGTGCCGAGGGCGTGGACGCGTTGAGGATGCGCGCCCTGGCGACCCGTCTCGGAGTCGTCCCGGGCACGCTGTACCGACACGTCCGCAACCGCGAACAACTCCAAGACCTGGTGCTCGACGAGGTGCTCGCCGACGTCGATTGCGAGCTCGACCACTCCCTGCCATGGACCGAACGGGTCAAGCTGCTCGCACACCGGCTGCGGACGGTGCTCCAGGACCATCCCGGCATCGCCGCGCTGCTCAAGACCCGCGACCCCCTCGGCCCGCATTCCCTTGCCCTGGCCGAGGCCTTCCTCGCCACCCTTCAGGAAGCCGGCCTCCCCAACCACGAAACGGGCCTGGCCTTCTCCCTGATTTACGACTACACCCTCGGATTCGCGCTCAGCAGCGCGTCATCGGTCAACGAGCAGCGCGTACGCGACGACGCGACCAGAAAACGGCTCCACGCGTTCCTCCGATCGTTACCAGCCGAACGCTTCCCCGCCCTGGCGGGCCTCGGCGAGTCCGTCTGGATCGACAACAGCGACGAACGATTCGCGACCGGCCTGGACACCATCATCGACGGCCTCGAAACAGCACGACGCCGCTATCGACGCCGCGGCGCGCAGCGCCCGGCAGCACCGACCACGGCCGGACGACGACCCGCAAGTACACAGCACACGGCGGACCGCCGCACGCGAAGCGCCGACCGGAGCTAGCGTTCCTGGGCCGCGACGCCGGACACCAGCAGATCTTCATCACGCGCAAGGCCAGCGATGTGCTCGGGTTCCTTCACGGCAACCTGGGCAAACACCGTGCTCGACCGGATGCTGACTCGCGGCCAGTCAGGACACGTCACGCGCGGACCGCGGCGGATGTCCTGAAGTGAGTAGGCTTAGTGTCGCTGAGGGTCTTTCGCACGACAGCATTCACGCTGGCCTCGCCCCTGGCGATCAAGTAACCGGCCCGAACTCGGGCCAGGATCGGCGCGGGCCATGACCGAGCTCGAAGTCTCTACCGCACTTCCTCTTTCACATCCTGCTGAATCGTCGGGCGTCCGCCTGCGGTTGCGATCAGACGCGAACGTAGGCGCGTTCGTCGACGGTGGCTTGTGGCCTCGTTCGCTTGACCTCAGCGCGGAACTTCCACCTCTGCTGACCGCGATGTGGTCGGCCGGTTATGACGTGTTCCGGGTCGTGTACAACCTGACGGCCTGGGACCCCGCGCCGCGCAGGCTGACAGTGTCAAGTCGTCGGGTGAAGCTGGGTGGCTATCGTCTGCAGGACAAGGCGTCGATCAGCCTGGTCGACAGTGGCGGTCGGAAACGCATCGACCTGGTGGTCGTCCCTCCGCAGACCGACCCCGTGATAGCCGGGCGGGCGCTCGCACTCGCCGGCCTCGACGGCGATTCACACCGCGCGCCCGAGATCCTCGCCTCCGCAAGCACCACTGCTGTCTCGATCAACCGCAGCGGGTGCGTCGACCATGGCCATCCTGATCACTCTCGTCATCGTCTTCGTAAGGGCCGGACACTGTCGCCTCCAGGCGGTGGCAGCGGCATGAACTTCTAGATCGCAGCACCGCAGTCACCGGCCCGACGGGCAGCTGTGAGGTGACAGAGCGAATGCCGGCCGTCGATGCCGCCCCTGTGGGCGGCATCGGTGCGTAGCATCGTCATTGCTGGGACCTTGCCGGCCTGGGGGCGGGTTCGCCGCGTTCGTCGCCGCGAACTCGTGAGCGTCAGCTCGCCGCTCAGACGCGCGTTCGCGTATCTCGTCCCGTCAGGACCATGTCTATGGCTACGGTTTCACCTACGCCGTCACCCCTACGCCGGAAAGCGGTGGTCGTTCACGGCAGCGAATACGCGCAGCTATCCAAGCTGGTCCGGCAGGCCGGGCTGATGCGGCGCAGGCCGGGCTACTACACAGCAAAGATCGCGACGACCGTAGGGCTGTTCATCGCCGGTTGGACGGGCTTCGGACTGCTCGGTCGTTCCTGGTACCAGTTGCTGATCGCGGCATTCCTCGCGGTGGCCTTCACCCAGCTCGCGTTCCTGGGTCACGATGCCGGACACCGGCAGATCCTCGCAACCCGAACCGGCAACGACATCCTCGGCCTCTTCTACGGCAACCTGCTCGTGGGGCTTTCCTTCGGCTGGTGGATCGACAAACACAACCGGCACCACGCCCACCCCAACACCGAAGGCGCCGACCCCGATATCGGCGACGGCGCTCTCGCCTTCACGACCGCGCAGGCCCGCAGTCGCTCGACGGTTCTGAGCCGGGCGCTCACACGGAGTCAAGCTTGGCTGTTCTTTCCACTGCTGCTACTGGAGGGCTTCCACTTTCATGTAGCCAGCGTCCGCGCGCTTCTGGATCGGTCGCACCGGCGGCGCTCACGACCGGTTGAGGCCGCGTTGCTCGCCGGGCACGGCGCGGCATATCTTACCGCGCTATGTCTCGTGCTCTCTCCGTGGCAGGCTCTGGCGTTCCTCGCGATCCAGCAAGGTCTGTTCGGCCTGTACATGGGCGTCTCGTTCGCGCCCAACCACAAAGGCATGCCAATCATCCCGACGGATTCCAAGACCGACTTCCTGCGCCGACAGGTCCTCACGTCACGCAACATCCGCGGCGGCAGGATCACCGACTTCATTTTCGGCGGACTGAACTACCAGATCGAACACCACCTGTTTCCCTCCATGCCGCGACCCAACCTGCGCCGGGCACAGGCCCTCGTCCGCAGCTATTGCCACAGCCACGACGTGGCCTACCGCGAGGACAGCCTCCTGGCTTCCTACGCCCAGACGCTGCGCTACCTCGGCAACGTCGGCAGCCAAGCCCGCTAGCGGTGCTGGCGAGCTCGGCCGTCAGAGAATCGCCAGCGGGTCTCGCTGAACTGCTTGCCCTTGCCGAAGCCGAGCGATCTCGTGGGCGCAACCCGATAGACGCGCCTGCGCCCTCCCAGTCGGCACCGCGTCGATCGCGCTGAAAGAACCCAGTTCTACCGACGGTTCCTGCTCAAGCAATTCGCGTGCCTTCACATTCATCGCCGATCATCTACACCGGGTCACGCAGCTACTCAGCACCCCGCGATGAACGCCGGCGGCGCGACCCGGCCTTAGGTCAGGGTTTGACGCTGACGCTGTTGTCTTTGCCGGCCGGCTCGGTCGCCTTCGGCTTCCTCACCACGATCCACGACTGGTAGTCCTTGTCGTGCCCGAGCCCGAATAGTTTTTTGAAGCTGCCCCTGGGCGCTTGAACCCGGTGCGCGATCCGGTCTTCACTGGTCATCGCGAGGTCCTTTCCTATGTGATCCGGCGACGCGGACGCGCCCTCGGACGTACCCGTCGTCACCCCTGAATTCTGGCGGCGACGATACGGATTGAGTGAACGGCATTCGCTACGGCGGAACACCGTTCACTATACTGTGAACTCCGTTCACATACAACTGCGTCAGCTGGAGGCGACGGCCTTGGCGAGGCGAGATGCAGACTCTCCCGCCGACGATTCCTGCATAGCGGCCGCTGCGGTTCGCTCCGCCGACGACGACGGCGACCGGCGCCGCACGCTCACCAGCGAACGCGTCGTAGCCGAGGCGCTCACGATCATCAGTTCCCACGGCGTGGACGTGTTGAGCATGCGCGCCCTGGCCACCGGTCTCGGCGTCGTCCCGAGTTGGCTGTAGCGCCACGTATCCAGGTGCCGCGATGGTAGGCAGCGCCGGTTCCGAACAACGCGCTCACGCCTGCAACGTAGACGGCGACTGCGGCGATTCTCGTCGCACCGGGCGTGAGTACGACCGTCAGCGGCCCGATGACGAGCGACACCGCGGACCAGAAATGCTTGGTAGGCCAGCAGCGGACAGCCGACCTCAGGCCGGACTGGCTGACGGTCTCAGCGCGGACGACGCAACCCCGACGGCGAGTCGCATCGCTCAGGAAACGTCCGGGGCGGCACCGTCTGCGCTGGTAAGGATCTGCCGGGCGGCGATGTGCCGATCCAGGCCGTCGCGGACGGCTCTTGCGGCCAACTCGCGTTCGGCTTGTTCGGGAGTACTGCCGAGCGCGATCAGCATCCCGATCGCCTGGTCGATCAGCGAGCGCGCGAACAGCCCGTCGACCTCATCCCGCTCGGGAATGATGAGGTGCTGATTCAGCGTGAAATCGACCAGGTCCAGGCCAGACAGCCAGGCGAGGTCGGCGGCCAGGTCGGTGAACGCGCCGGGAGCACCTGCGTACAGGATCAGGTCGATCGTTGTCTCGGCTCGCGCGCCGTCCACGATGCCGTGCGTCGGGACCAGCATCGAGGCCTTGACGTCTCCGGACGCAGCACCGTCCTCGAAGACTGTGAGATTGCTCGGCTGGTCGCCGGTGATCATCCGAATCGTTAAGCCGACGAAGGTGCCCACCGCGACCTTCGCGTCCGCGGCCAACTGATGCAGCAGCATCGCAAAGTCCGCGTCGGGCTCGTCCAGGGCTTCGGTCAACGCCGCCAGATCGGCGGCTACTGCCGCGGTGATCTCCACGAGGGATGTTCTCCGATGGCGCCCCGAGCGCAGTCAGACTGCCAGGAACCGAACACGCAGGCCGCGCCGCTCGGCGGGGGATCCAAGACGCGGGTCAGGCCCCGAATCCGTCGGCGTCCCTGACCTGAACGCTACGCCCCGGTCGCGGCGCATACACCGGTTCACGGCCTGGTGTGCCGGGCCCGCGCCCGGCGGACCGCTTCGTCGACGATGCGCTGTGCCACCACACCGAGCCGAGTGTGCTCGTTCTGGCTGATCTCGCGCAGTCGGTCGAACGCCTCCTCGCTGCTGCCGCCGGTGCGGGCGCGCAGGATCCCGATCGCCTGGTCGATGACCGGACGGCGCGCCAGCGCGGCCTGCAGCTGATCGGTCAGCGCCTGGGCACGGGCGAGGACCTGGGCATTATGGACCGCCACCGCGGCCGGAGCGGCGAACAGCTCGGCAAGCTCGGCCGCGTGCTCGTCGAAGACGTCCTTGCCGTGGGCGTAGACGTTAATCGCGCCGATCACGCGATCGGCAACCGGTAACGGCAGCGACAACACGCTGTGCACACCCAACCTGCCCACCCGCGGCCCAAACCGGGGCCACAACTTCTCGCCCCCCAGCGACCCCGACCGCACCGTGCGCCGCTCCAGCGCCGCGGTGATGCAAGGACCTTCGCCGAGCACGATGTACTGGATCTCGTCGACCTCGGTGACGAACGGAGCACTGGCCGCCAGCACCTCCACCCGGTTGTCGGCGCGATCGACTTGCAGCAGCGTTACCCCTGCCCCGTCGGCCCCGGGGATTGCCCGCGCCGCGAAGCCCGCCACCTGGGCCAGCAGATCCTCCAACCCCATGCTGGCCGCCACCAACCCGGCCAGGTCGGCCAGGCTGGCCTGCAGATCGGCCGCGTCGAGGGCGGCCTGCTTCGGTGTCAGAGACGCCGCCGGCTCACCACCGTCCGGATCGAACTCGCTCATCGCTGGTCCCTACATCATCGGCACGGCATCGCGGCCCATCATCGCACCCGTGGGCCGCTGGGCATCCAGGAGAGCACTTGCGCGACGGTGCGGTGCCCCGTGCCGCAACGCGGTTGCGGCGCGATAGCAACGTTCCACTCCAGGCCCTCGTGTTGCTTGCTCATGCTATGGTTTGCTCATACAAGCAAATCAGGTCAACACGGTCGTGCTACGCGGTGTGGCGAAGTCGTTCCGAACGCCGCGGGGGACGGTGCACGCTGTCCGGCGCATCGATCTGTCGGCGGCGCCGGGCGAAGCGGTCGCTCTGCTCGGCCCCAATGGCGCGGGGAAGTCGACGTCGATCGACATGCTGCTGGGCCTGACCCCGCCGGATCGGGGCAGCGTCAGGCTGCTCGGTCGCCCGCCGCGCGAGGCGATTGACGCGGGCCTGGTCGGCGTGATGTTGCAGACGGGGGCCCTGGTTCGCGACGTGTCGGTGCGCGAGCTCGTCGTGATGATGGCCTCGCTGTACCCGCATCCGTTGCCGGTGGACGACGTGTTGGAGGCTGCGGGAGTCACAGGGATCGCCGAGCAGCGCAGCCAGATGCTTTCCTGCGGCCAGACGGAGCGCGTCCGCTTGGCGCTCGCGCTGACGTCCAACCCCGAACTGCTGGTTCTCGACGAGCCCACGGTGGGCATGGAGGTGGAGAGCCGGCGCGCGTTCTGGGGGTCGATGCGCGCGTTCGTCGCGCGTGGCAAGACGGTGATCTTCGCGACCCACTATTTGCAGGAGGCGGACGCCTACGCCGACCGTGCGGTGCTGATGGCCGAGGGCCGCGTCGTCGCCGACGGCCCGACGACGGAGATCCGGGCGCGGGCGGGGCGGCGCACGATCCGCGCGACGCTGCCGGACGCGGACCTGGCTGCGGTGCGCTGGCTGGCCGGCGTGGCCGCGGTGGAGCGGCGCGGCGGGGCCGTGGTGCTCAGCTGTTCGGACTCCGATGCGGCGATCCGGGCCCTGCTGTGGGCCTACCCCGGCGTGCGGGACATCGAGATCGCGAGCGCAGGCCTGGACGACGCGCTCCTGCATCTCACCGGTGGCGCCGACGAACCCGCCGCCGGCGAGTTGGTCGGAGCGCTGCGATGACATCGTCCATGACGCGCCGGCCGGAAATAACGATGCTGACCGGCACCGCCGGATTCGCGCACCGCCGTAACACCGGCCGCCTCTGATGACCGCCGAGCGCACCCGTCAGCCGACGTTCACCGAGACCGCCCGCCGCGCGCAGATCGTGCAGGCCGCGATCGAGACCATCGCCGAGCTGGGCTACCCCCGCGCGTCGTACGCGCAGATCGCCAAACGGGCCGGCCTGTCCAGCACCGGGCTGATCTCCTACCACTTCGCCCGCAAGGACGAGCTGATCGAGCAGGTGTTGACCGATGTATGGACGGCCAGCCAAGCCTTCATGCTTCTCCGCATCGACGCCGCGGCGGGCGCCCGCACCAAACTGCGCGCCTATATCGAGTCGAACGTCGAGTTCATGGCCACGCATCGGCCCGGCATCGCAGCCGTGCTGCACATCTCCAACGCGCTACCCCGCGATCCGGACGGCGAACCCAATTCCTATGCGACCCGGTACGAGCAAGGTCTCGTCCAGCTTGAGGGCCTGCTGCGCGCGGGCCAGCGCTCCGGCGAGCTGCGCCGGTTCTCCACTCGCGTCATGGCGGTGACGATCCGCGGCGCCGTCGACAGTGTCGGATACCGCCTCGCCACCGAGCCCGACGTGGAGATGGACGCGTACGCCCGCGAGCTGGCGACCCTGTTCGACCACGCCACCCGATCCGAGGCCAACCGCAAGGAGACATGATGATGACGACCATCACCGCCCACGACCGCTTCGCCGGTACCCGCTGGCAGCTCGTCCCGGGCAGCTCGCAGGCCGAGTTCAGCGCCCGCCACTTCTGGGGACTGGTCACCGTCAAGGGCCATTTCGCCCGCGTCGACGGCTGGCTTGCGGTCAACGATCACGACGGCTGCGAGTTCGAGCTGACCCTCGACGCGGCCAGCCTCAACACCGGCAACCCTCGGCGCGACGCGCACCTGCGCTCCGCGGAGTTCTTCGACGTCGCTGACCATCCCGTTGTGCGCTTCGCCTCGACACACGTCAGCGACGCCGCCTACGGGCGGCTGCACGTCGAGGGCGAACTCGAAGCCGCCGGCGCACGCATACCGCTGCAGTTCCAGCCCAGCTACATCCACAACGGCGACCAACTCGAGCTCACCGCCATCACCACCGTCGACCAGCGCCGGCTGGGCATGACCTGGAGCCCGCTCGGCATGACCCGGGCACCGGTCACCGTCACCGTCCGCGCCCGCCTACGCAGGACGCCATGACCGGCATGGTCAGCGCCGAGCACCAAGTCCGGATCGCCCGCCCGGCCGAGGCGGTCTTCGACTTCCTCGCCGGCGGCGCCAACAACCCGCGCTGGCAGCCCGGCGTGATCAGCAGCGGACAGGACGGAACCGTCATCCGCCAGTCGATGCGTCACCCACTCGGTTTCCGCGTCCCGGCCAGCTACCGGCTCACCCGCGCGGACCGGCCCCGGGCGCTCGCCTTCGAAGTGATCTCGGGCGGACCGATCCGCCCCACCGGCGCATACCAGCTCGCTCCGGCCGGCCCGGACCAGACGGACGTCCGGTTCACCATGTCGTACCGTCTGCACGGGCGACGACTCGCGCTGCCGCTGGTGCCGTGGATGCGGTTGCGGTTCCGGTCGCAGACGTCCCGGATCGAAGGCGCCAAGATCGTCCTCGAAGCAGAGAAGACGCCCGCCCGCTGAAACCGCGTCGCACTACTTGTCTCTTGACATTCCAAGATTGTTAGTGAAGACTCACTAACTATGCAGACGGTCAAGCTGCCCCGGCAGACGGCAGAGGCGCGCCGCGTGGCCGTGCTGGACGCCGCGACGCGCGAGTTCGGGTTGCGCGGTCTGCACGGCGCCTCGACGGAGACCATCGCGCGCGCCGCCGGCATCTCGCAGCCTTATCTGTTCCGGCTCTTCGGTACTAAAAAGGACCTCTACCTCGCCGCCTCCAAGCGCTGCATCGATGACCTGCACGCGGTATTCGCGAAGGCCGCAGAAGGACACTCAGGCGAGGCGGCGTTGCACACGATGGGCGCCGCATACACCGAAATAATGCAGGATCGCGACCGACTGATGCTTATGCTCAAGTCCTGGACGTCCTGTGACGATCCCGACATCGCCCGCATCACCCGCAGCGCATGGCGCAACCTCGTCGATCTCGCCGAGCAAGCATCCGGCGAACCCGCCGCGGTGGTCAGCCGGTTCTTCGCCGACGGCATGCTCATGACGATCTTCATGTCGCTGAACCTGGTCGACGACCCCGAGCCGTGGGCCACTCGACTGCTCAAGGCGTGCCAGGAGGACATGACCGGTTAGGTCTCTTTTTTTTGCCCAACTATTGAAAGTAATAACTCACTTACAACAACTCCCCCCTGTTGAGGAGCTCGAAGATGAAAACCCGCACGTTGTGGACGTTCGTGATCACCTCGATCGCGCTGTTCATGGTCACCCTCGACAACCTCGTCGTTACCACGGCGATCCCGGTGATCCGCAAGGATCTCGGTGCGTCGCTGGAGAGCCTGGAGTGGACGGTCAACGCCTACACGCTCACCTTCGCGGTGCTGCTGCTGACCGGTGCCGCGCTCGGTGATCGCTTCGGCCGTCGCCGCCTGTTCTCCATCGGCGTAGGCGTCTTCACCGCCGGCTCGGTCGCCGCGGCGCTCGCGCCGTCGATCGGCGTCCTCAATCTCGCGCGGGCCGTGCAGGGCCTCGGCGGAGCGATCGTTCTGCCGCTGACCCTGACCATCCTCAGCGCCGCCGTACCCGCCGGCAAGCGCGGCCTCGCACTGGGTGCGTGGGGCGGTATCAGCGGGCTCGCCGTGGCACTGGGCCCGGTTGTCGGCGGGGCCATCGTGCAGGGCATCTCCTGGCAGTGGATCTTCTGGCTGAACGTGCCCATCGGCATCGCGCTGGTCCCGCTTGCGCTGACCCGTCTGACCGAGAGCCGCGGCCCGGCCGGCAAGCTCGACCTCGGCGGCCTCGGGCTGTCCAGCGCGGGGCTGTTCGGCATCGTGTGGGGACTGGTGCGCGGCAACGCCCAGGGCTGGACCAGCACCGAGATCGTCGGCGCGCTGACCGCCGGGGTGCTGCTGCTTGCCGTGTTCGTGGCCTGGGAGTTGCGGGCCGAGAACCCGATGCTGCCGATGCGTCTGTTCCGCAATGCCACGTTCAGCCTCGCGAACGCCGCGTCGCTGTTCATGTTCTTCGGGATGTTCGGCTCGATCTTCCTGCTGTCGCAGTTCTTCCAGACGGTACAGGGCTATTCACCGCTGGGATCGGGCCTGCGCATCTTGCCCTGGACGATCGCGCCCATGTTCATCGCACCGCTCGCCGGAGCCATGTCGGACAAGATCGCCGGCAAGACGCTCATCGGCACCGGGCTCGCCCTGCAGGCTCTTGGCCTGGCCTGGCTCGGCCTCGTCTCGACGCCGACAGCGCCCTACTCCGCGTTCGTCGCCCCGTTCATCCTGGCCGGCGTGGGCATGGGGCTGTTCTTCGCACCGGTCGCGAACGTCGTGCTCTCGGCGGTACGGCCCGCGGAAGAGGGCCAAGCGTCGGGTGCGAACAACGCGATCCGCGAACTCGGTGGCGTGTTCGGCGTCGCGGTGCTCGCATCCGTCTTCGCACGCCTCGGTGGCTACCAGACCGGGCAGACCTTCGTCGACGGCATGAACCCCGCCATCCTCGTCGGCGCCGCGGTCGTGGCAGTTGGTGCCGTGGCCGCGTTCGCGATCCCGCACCGCCGGGCCAAGAGGGTCCAGGAAATCGAGATCGACGTCGAGCCCGTGGTGGAACTGGCTGCCGCGTAACGGCTCGACCTGTTCGGGGCCTGCTGCCGACGCGTCCGTCGCGCGGCCGCAGGCCCCGATTCAGCGTCGGCAGCGAGTGGCCGGCGGCGTCGACGACACGCACTTTCGGGACATCGCTGCGCACGGCGTCCCAGTACCGCTCGGCGACGCGATCGTGCAGCGCGAGCCGGTGTGGCTCGTGGACAAGTTCGCGGAGAGCACCCGACCCCGGCAGCGACCTGGAGACGGGCCAATTCGCCGACTTGCAGGTGACCCCGACAGCCACCGCGGCCCGGGTCGATCTCCCGCGTGGCGACCGACGGCGACCTGACGCCACCGACTCGGCGTCCTCCGAGTCAACCAGCGCGCAAGTCCCAGCCCGGATTGGAATTCCAGGTCGAGGGGACTCGAACCCCTAACCACCGCTTTACAAGAGCCGTGGTGCTCCTGCCTTGGCAGTCCTCAGCCCAGGAAGACTGACCCTGTGGCTGTCGTCGCTGTCATCAGTGGCCCTCGACGGCAAGTGCTTGATGACACGGCCGATGACACGGCGTCTGCAGTGGACAGTCGCCGGGTTGCTGACCTCGTGCACTGTCAGCCGGATGGGATCCGAAGGCACGATCTTCGCATTACGAGAAGGCAGCATTGCGGTGCCCCCAGGGTCTACGGGCTCGTCGGCGCACACGCTCGGGCTCTGGGTGCTCCCGAAGTACTGCATGCCCCGGAACTTCGCACCACAAGTGATGTCACGACTTGGCACCGCCGCTGGCGATTTCGAGCGACCCAGCTCGCTCTGCACACTGACCGGGCGCCGCCTCGCCGCCGGTTCGCTCGGCGGCTGAATGGTGGCCTCGGCCGAAGGCCGACCCGCTCAGATCGTGCCGGCGATGCTGCCGCTGCGGGTGACGCAGCGTCTAGGTGGCGGGCGGATCTGAGTGCTGGCTGGCGTCAGGCGACCTTGAGGATCGCGCATTCGTACTGGCCGGTGCTGGGCACGAACGCCCACCCGACGCTGAACGAGGTCATATCCGGGTCGAGCAACCACTGCGCGCCCCGGCTCGCGATCTGGCTGATCACGCGCGCGCCGTCCTGCATGGGAACAATCTCCCAGGCGAAGTGCTGTGCGCACGCGGGCCCCCCGCCCTCGTCCAGGGCGCACTGCTGCGCCTGCGACGAGGCGCCCCCGGGCACCGCAGGCACGCCGTGACTGACCCGGAACCCGTTCAACGCGCCGACCACACCACCCGCGTCGCCGCTGACGGTGCACGCGGCGCTGGAGGGGCACGCGTTGCCGGTGGCCGGCCGCGTCGTCCGCGGCGCCGATGTCGACGGCGTCGAACCGGCCGACGCCGCGGACCTGTTCGACGTGGCGCTGTTGACCGTCAGGGCAGACCGTGACGGCCGGGCGCCGATCGGCGTGGATCCGCCGTGCCGGCTTACGAAGTACGCCGTAATGCCCGCGGCGATCAGCCCGGCCACCGCCACCAGGCACGCGACGACGATCATTACCGGGGACCGCCACGCGATCCTCTGCCGCAGATCGACCGCCACCGAAGGCCGCGACCGGTCCGGCTTGGGAAGCTGCGGCGACTCGCCGCTGGCGGGCGATTCCGGCGACGGCTCCGGGCCGGCCTGGTCACGCCGCGTGTGGTCAGAATGTCCCGGCGAACCGGCCCGTCGCTTAAGGGGTGGTGGCTCGCGAGCACCCAGCAGCCGTGGGCGAACCAGCGGTGTCGGGCGATCCGCGCGGACGGGTGTCGCACCGAAGCCCGGGCGTTTCCCAGCCACGCGAGGCACTCGCCGCACCCACGCAACGCTATCGCCGGCGCCGCGGGCTCCAACACCCCGGCCCCGCCGCCGCGCACGCGCCACACGCACGGGCCTACCACGACCTTCCGCTCGCGTCGACCTCCCCCGACCACGCGTCCATGACGCCCTACTGACTCGATGGACGAGGCGACGCGGAGCCCGGCCCACATACTGCCTCAGCCGAGCGCCGTCCTTGCTGACGGATGCGCATCGCGCCCACATTCCGCGCCAGCGGTTCACACGTGCAAGGCTCATGCAGTCCGCACAGGCACGGCCGGCCGTCCGCGGGCCCGGCTGCAAGCCGAGTCGTTCCCATCGCATGAAGCGGCCGAGCCGACAAGGCATGGCCGATAGGGGCCCAGATTTCCGGTCGGAGACCTCGGCATAGGAGCCGCTAGAGCCGGCGAGGGGACTCGAACCCCTAACCACCGCTTTACAAGAGCGGTGCGCTGCCAATTGCGCCACGCCGGCGGCACTCGCAGTCTAGTGTGACGGGGCGGCAGGACCGCTCGCGAGACGCTACGCTACGGGGCAATCCAATGCCTGAGCTCGTACCGCCCACCACCGCAGTACACGCGTCGTTTCTGCACGCCATGGCGGAGTTCGCACGGGAGGGCCGCGGTGCCCCCGACGACCACACCATGATCGGCGAGGAGATCCGCGACAACAAGGCTACCTGGCACGATGCCGGCGTGTTCGCCAACTATACAGCCAGGCTGCGGGCTGATGCGCTCGAAGAGACGCCACGGCGGCCCGGCTGGGTGCCGTGCACCACACTCTGGTACATCGAGGGCAGTGAGTATCTCGGGCGGCTCGCCATCCGGCACCGGCTCACCCCGTGGCTGCTCGAGTACGGCGGGCACATCGGCTACGACGTCCGTCCGAGTGCCCGTAACAACGGCTATGCCACGACCATGCTGGGTGACGCGCTACCCGTCGCGAAGCGGCTAGGCATCGCGGACGTGCTCGTCACCTGCGACGTCGACAACACCGCGTCCCGCCGCGTCATCGAGAAGAACGCCGGGCGACTCGAGGACGAACGGGGCGGAAAGCTCCGGTTCTGGATCCGAACTTGACTGGGCGTGCCTCCCCCTGTCCAATTGCCATACCTGACCGCTATGCCGGTCGGCCGGCGCCGTCTTCTCATCGGTGGGACGGGGCCCGCTGGTCGTCCGGAAATCCGTGAGGTGGCCGATCAGGCCCGAGCCACCCGCACTCGGCGCGGTCCCGACACACCGAGTAGGGAGCCCCCCATGGCCGAAGTTCAGTTCATCCACGCCAGCCGCATTTACCCGGGCAACCCCGTGCCCGCGGTGAACGATCTCAACCTCGACATCGCCGACGGCGAATTCATGGTGCTGGTCGGTCCGTCCGGATCCGGAAAGTCGACCGCGCTGCGGATGCTCGCCGGGCTCGAGGACGTCGATGAGGGCGAGGTCCACATCGGCGGCACGGACGTCTCGACCAAGCCGCCCAAGGACCGCGACATCGCGATGGTGTTCCAGAACTATGCGCTGTACCCGCATATGTCCGTCGCCGAGAACATGGGGTTCGCCCTCAAGCTCAAGGGCGTGCCGAAGCCGGAGCGGGCGGAGAAGGTCCGCGAGGCGGCGAAGATGCTCGATCTCGAGCCGTACCTCGACCGCAAGCCCAAGGCACTCTCCGGCGGCCAGCGTCAGCGGGTGGCGATGGGCCGCGCGATCGTGCGCGAGCCCAGCGTGTTCCTCATGGACGAGCCGCTGTCCAACCTCGACGCCAAGCTGCGCGTCGAGACCCGCGCCAACATCGCCGCTCTTCAGGCCCGCCTCGGTACCACGACGATCTACGTCACACACGACCAGGTCGAGGCGATGACGATGGGCCACCGGGTCGCCCTGCTCAAGGACGGCATCTTGCAGCAGGTCGACACCCCACGGAGCCTCTACGACAAGCCGGGTAATGCGTTCGTCGCGGGTTTCATCGGTTCCCCCGCGATGAACCTACGCCAGGTCGACCTCAGCAACGGCGGGGCCAAGCTGGGCAACGCCGTCGTCCCGCTGTCCAAGGAGGTGCAGGACGCTGCCGCAAAGGCCAACCTGAGCAGGATCACCCTGGGGGTACGGCCTGAGTCCTTCCACGTTGCCAGCGACGCGAGTGACCTGACCCTGCACGTCAACCTCGTCGAGGAACTCGGCGCGGACGCATTCGTGCACGGGACCCTTCCAGATGAGGACGAGCTCAACGCCCAGCAGTTCGTCGTCCGCTTCGACGGGCGCGTTCCCCCGCGCGTCGGCGAAACGATCACCTTCCAGATCCGCGCGGGTGAGGAGCACGCGTTCAACCCGGAAACCGGCGAGCGCCTCACCTAGACATCCGCGCGTTCGCGCGCCTGGAGGACGTCCGGGACGTGGGCCTCGGCCCACTCTCGGACCGCGCGTAGCGGGTCGAGCAGCGACCGGCCGAGATCGGTCAAGGCGTATTCCACGTGTGGCGGGTTTCCGCCGTGCTCGGTGCGTGAGATCAGACCGTCGTACTGCATGGCACGCAGCGTTTCGGTAAGGGCCTTCGGCGTGATGCCGCGGATGTGCGCCTTGAGTTCGGTAAAGCGCATCGGCCGTCTCTCCAGGGCGTTGACGACGAACACGGTCCAGCGTGCGCCGATCCTGTGCAGCACGGTCCGGCTGGGGCACGTCGCCGCCATGACGTTGTACGCCTTGCCCATCGCCCGTCCCCGGTAGCGTTGTAGATACTGGTTTACAAACTATACCGTCGCGTCATGATTCGAACGATGGCCTTAGAAGGCAAGCGGATTCTGGTCGTTGGCGGTGCCCGCGGCCTCGGAGCGGACATCGCGTGCTCGGCGGACCGCGACGGCGCCGAGGTGATCGTCGGAGCACGCGATCTGCAACCGGCGCATGCGCTGGCCAAGAACCTGCAGCGTGGCAACGCCGTCCGGCTCGACGTGCTGGACGAGGCGAGCGTCGCCGCGGCGGCGGCTGATCTCGGCGCGATCGATCACGTCGTGAGCACCGCGTCGATGCACCACGACGTGCTCGTCGCCGACCTGGAGCGCGACAAGATCATCGCGGCGTTCGGGGCGAAGGTGTTCGGCCCGCTGCTGCTCGCCAAGCACTTCGCATCGCGGCTGCGAGCCGGCGGCTCGTTGCTGCTGTTCTCCGGGATCGTGGGCTGGAAGCCGAAGCCCGGCACGGTGGTCAAGGGCGTCGCGAACGGCGCCATGGAGTACCTCGTCGCGCATCTGGCCACAGAGCTGGCGCCGCTGCGAGTCAACGCGATCGCTCCGGGCATTGTCGACAGCGGCGCCTGGGATCCGCTGGGCAAGCAGGGCAAGGCAGACCTGTTGGCCCGCGCCGCGAAAGGCACGCTCGTAGGGCGGCACGGCGAGCCCTCGGACATCGCAGACGCGGCGCTCTGGCTGCTGTCCGCGGGCTTCGTCACCGGCGAGGTGATCCATGTCGACGGCGGCGCGCGGCAGCGCTGAGGCGTACGTCAACGCCAGACGACGCAGCCGCGCATCTAGGTGCTGCGGCGGCGGCGTGCGATCTCGGCGAGTGCCACCGCGGCAGCGACCGACGCGTTGAGTGACTCGGCGGGTCCGGCCATCGGGACGGACACCGTCAGGTCGCAGGTCTCGCCAACCAGCCGGGACAGGCCGCGCCCCTCCGAGCCGACCACCACGACGATCGGGCTGTCGGCGGCGTCGAGGTCGTCGAGCGATGTCGTGCCGTCGGCGGACAGCCCTGCGACGAACAGCCCCGCAGCCTGGCAGTCCCGCAGCGCCCGCACCAGGTTTGTCACCTGCGCAATCGGGATTCGCGCGGCCGTGCCGGCCGACGTGCGCCACGCTGCCGCGGTGACGCCCGCCGAACGCCGGGCAGGTACCAGCACACCATGCGCCCCGAACGCCACTGCCGACCGGACGATCGCCCCCAGGTTGCGGGGGTCGGTCACGCCGTCCAGGGCCACCAGCAGCGGGGCCGTCACCGACTCGGCTGCCCGGCTCAGGAGGTCGGGCAGCTCGGTGTACGTGAAGGCCGGCACCTGAAGAGCGATCCCCTGGTGAAGCAGACCGCCGGTCATCCGATCTAGCTCACCACGACTCACCTCGAGCAGCGCGATACCACGCTTGCCGGCGAGGCGTACCGCCTCGGTCACCCGCTCGTCGGTGTCGATTCCGAGCGCGACATAGAGCGCGGTGGCCGGGACCTTGGCGCGCAGCGCCTCGGCGACCGGGTTGCGCCCGACCAGCAGCTCCGGCGCCTCGGCCCCACGCCGCGGCCGCGCCTTCGCCGCCGCGGTCCGGCGCGCGGCCGGGTGCCCGACGCGGTCCTCGGCGCGCGGTGTCGGGCCGCGGCCGCGCAGCGCAGCCCGGCCCTTGCCGCCGGTGCCGACGCTGGCGCCTTTCTTGGACTTGCGCACAGCACCGCGCCGCGCCGAGTTTCCGGACATTCAGTGGCCCTTCAGGGTCCACCGCGGCCCGGACGGCGTGTCCTCGACGATCACGCCGGCGCCCGCCAGCTGGTCGCGGATCGCGTCGGCAGCCGCGAAGTCCTTGCGCCGCCGAGCATTCTCGCGCTGCTCGAGTGCGACATGCACCAGACTGTCCACAGTGGACACGAGCTCGGAGCCGTCGGCGTCGGCCCACCGCGTCGGGTTGATGCCCAGCACGTCTGTCATTGCGAGGACGGCGGCGAGTGCCACCGCGGGGCTGTATCCACGTTCCAAGGCGGCGTTGCCGTCTCGCACGCGCGAGTGGATGACGCCGAGCGCGGCCGGCACACCCAGATCGTTGTCCATCGCCTCGACGAACGCGGCAGGAAGCTCGGTTGCTGGCGACGTCTCCCCCGCACGTTCGACGAAGTTCTCGATGCGCCGGTACGCTGCGGCCGCCTCGTCGAGCGCCTCGACGGAGAACTCGACCGTCGATCGGTAGTGTGGCGCGCCGAGGTAGTAGCGCACCTCGACCGGCCGCCACTGCTTGACGATCTCGGTCACGGCCAGCGTGTTGCCGATCGACTTGGACATCTTTGCGCCGCTCAGGTTGAGCAGCCCGCTGTGCATCCAGTAGCGGGCGAAGCCGTCGCCGGCCCCGGCCGACTGGGCGAGTTCGTTCTCGTGGTGCGGGAACACCAGGTCCAGCCCGCCGCCGTGGATGTCGAACGTTGGGCCCAAGTACTTCGTGGCCATCGCCGAGCACTCCAGGTGCCAGCCAGGCCGCCCGCGCCCCCACGGCGTGGGCCAGGATGCCGTCTGCGGCTCGCCAGGCTTGTGCCCTTTCCACAAGGCGAAATCGCGCGGATCGCGCTTGTGAGAGTCGCCGGCACTGTCGCCGGCCGGCTGCATCTCATCGATCTTCTGCCCGGACAAGGACCCGTACGACGGCAGCGCGGCGACGTCGAAGAAGACGTCGCCGGCGGACTCGTAGGCCAGGCCCTTGTCCACCAGACGTTGCATCAGCTCGATCATCTCGGTGATGTGACCAGTCGCCCGCGGCTCGTATGTCGGCGGCAGGCACCCGAGCGCTTGCTCGGCGGTACGGATCTGCCGCTCGTTGCGGTACGCCAGCGCCCACCACGGCTCGGCCGACTCCGCCGCGTTGATCAGGATCTTGTCGTCGATGTCGGTGACGTTGCGGACGAGGGTCACCTCGTAGCCGCGGTACATAAGCCACCGGCGGAGGATGTCGGTGGTGACCCAATTGCGGACGTGGCCGATGTGCGGCGGGCCCTGCACGGTGAGGCCACACAGGTAGATCGACGCCTTGCCGGGCTCGAGCGGGACGAACTCCCGCACCGACCGGGTCGCGGTGTCGTGGATGTGTAGCTGGCTCACCGCGCCATCCTACGGGGGCACGGGGTACCGATTGGCCCGGTTGGCACAGCCGGCAGGTAGATACCGTCGTCACATGCATCCCGAATCGATCGCCGTCGCGAGCGGCCGGCCCGCCCGCACCCATCGCGCACCCGTTAATACGCCGATCGTGTTGTCCGCGACGTTCCACCATGGGCCGGACGACAACTACTACCTGCGCCAGGGCAGCAGCGACACCATCCGTGCGTTCGAGCAGGCGGTGGGCGAGCTTGAGGGCGGTCAGGCGCTGGCGTTCGGGTCGGGCATGGCCGCGATCGCGGCGGTCGTCGAGGGGCAGCCCGCCGGGACAGTCGCCGTCGTCCCGCAGCACGGCTACAACTTCACCGGGACGATCTTCGCCTCCGAGGAGAAGCTCGGCCGGATGACCGTGCGGGAGGTCGACGTCACCGATACGGACGCCGTGATCGCCGCACTCGACGCGGCGGCGCTCGTCTGGCTGGAGTCGCCGACCAATCCCCTGCTCGGTGTGGCCGATCTGCCGGCCGTCATCGAGGCCGCACACGCTGCTGGGGCGCTCGTCGCGGTGGACTCGACGTTCAATACACCGCTGGTGCTGCGTCCACTCGACTACGGCGCCGACATTGTCATGCACTCCGCCACGAAGTACCTGGCCGGCCACTCCGACCTGCTCATGGGCGTGCTGGTCACTCGAGCGCGCGAACTCGGTGAGGCGCTGCGGGCGCGGCGTGACATGACCGGCGGCGTGCCGGGTGCCCTCGAAGCGTTCCTGGCACTGCGAGGAGTACGCACACTGCCGCTGCGGATGGAACGCGCCCAGTCCAATGCCCTGGAACTGGCGCAGCGGCTGTCGGCCCACCCGAGCGTGACCCGGGTGCGCTACCCAGGCCTACCGACGGATCCGTGGCACGAGCGGGCGAGCCGGCTACACCGGGGCTACGGGGCGATGGTGTCCTTCGAGGTAGCCGGCAGCGCCGAGGACGCCGAGGCAGTCTGCCACCGGGTCGAGCTGATCGTCCACGCAACGAGCCTGGGCGGCGTCGAGACACTCATCGAACGCCGCGCGCGCTACGCAATGGATGCGGCGCGCGGTACACCTGCGACGCTGCTTCGCATGTCCGTGGGCATCGAGCACGTCGATGATCTGTGGGAGGACCTCAGTCGCGCGCTTCCCGGATGAGCGCGGTGGCGATCGCAGCGATGCCTTCGCCGCGGCCGGTCAGGCCCAGGCCGTCGGACGTAGTGGCCCCAACCGAGACAGGCCCGCCGGCGGCCCGTGACAGCGCAGCTTCCGCCTCGGCACGGCGTGGGCCGATCTTGGGCGCGTTTCCGATCACCTGGACCGCGACGTTGCCGACCGCAAAGCCGGCCCCGGCCACCCGGGCAGCGACCTCGCCCAGCAGCGTCAGCCCCGAGGCGTTCGCCCAGCGTGGATCGGCTACGCCGAACACCGAGCCGAGATCGCCGAGCCCCGCTGCCGACAGCAGCGCGTCGCACACCGCGTGCGCCGCCACGTCACCGTCGGAGTGACCGCCGCAGCCGTCCACGTCCGGCCACAGCAGCCCCGCAAGCCAGCAGGGCCGGCCGACTTCGATCGCGTGGACGTCCACGCCAACGCCTACCCTCATCGCGCAGCAAGCGCTTCTGCCAGCAGGAGGTCCCAGGGGCGCGTGATCTTGAACGCCTCGTCCGCCCCGTCGACGGCGACTACAGTGCCGCCGAGCGCCTCGACCAGCCCGGCGTCGTCGGTGACATCACCAGACCCCGCTGCGTGGGCCGCGATCAGTACATCTCGGCGGAAGCCCTGCGGGGTCTGCACCGCGACGAGCGTGGATCGGGCGACGGTCTCGATCACCCGGCCGCCGGCGTCCACCCGCTTGATCGTGTCGGTGACCGGTCGAGTCGGGATCACTGCGTCGGCGCCGTCGCGAAGCGCTGCCACCACGCGGTCGATCACGTCGGCAGGGACGAACGCGCGGGCCACGTCGTGCACGAGTACCGCGTCGACATTGTGGGGTACGACGGCAAGCCCGGCCGCGACGGACGCCTGCCGGGTCGCACCGCCGGCCACCACGTCGGGGCCGGTCAACGCCTTCGCGTCTCCGATCCGGTCGGCAGGCGCCACGACGATCACGCGACCGACCTTGGGATGCGCGGCGAAGCGCGCATGCGCGTAAGAAAGCAACGTACGCCCGCGTACGGTACAGAACGCCTTGGGCACGTCCGCACCCAGGCGCTGGCCCGTACCGGCGGCAACAAGAATGGCGGCGATTCGCATCGCCGCCATTCCATCAGACTCGATCAGGCGACCGCCTCGACGAGCACCTCGTCGAGAACGAGTTCGGCCTTGTCCTCGTTGGTGCCCTCGGCCAGGGCAAGCTCACTCACCAGGATCTGCCGGGCCTTCGCCAGCATCCGCTTCTCACCGGCGGACAGCCCACGGTCCTTGTCCCGCCGCCACAGGTCCCGCACTACCTCAGCAACCTTGTTCACATCGCCGGACGCCAGCTTCTCGCCGTTGGCCTTGTAGCGACGCGACCAGTTCGTCGGCTCCTCGGTGTGGGGCGCACGCAGCACCTCGAACACGCGGTCCAGACCCTCTTGGCCCACGACGTCGCGAACACCGACGATCTCGGCGTTGTCGGCCGGCACAAGAACAGTCAGATCACCCTGGGCAACCTTCAGCTTCAGGTAGATCTTGGTTTCGCCCTTGATCGTGCGCTCTTCGATGGCTTCGATTTTCGCCGCCCCGTGATGGGGGTAGACAACGGTCTCGCCGACCTTGAACGTCATGTGCGCGGGCCCCTTTCCACTTCTCAAGGGTAACACGGAGCACTTCCGCCAAGAGTTAACTAGGTCCGTATTGCGAACCGGTGCTTTACGGTATCGATACGCTACGCAAGGTGCTCAAGCAGCCCCTCGTCAGCGCCCGTCGGCGGCTCGCTAGGCTGCGCACGTGAGCGCACCGTCCCGCCGTGTCCGCGTCGGCGTAACTGCCGCCGCGGCAGCTCTCCTGGCGTTGGGCGGCTGTGCCGCAGGACAGCACGCGCAGACCGCGGAGGAGACACCCGTGGTCGACGGCGTCGCGGCCGACGCCGGTTCCATGGCGCTGCGCGCAGTGACTGTCGCTCCTCCGCTCAGCGGCAGCTACCCCAAGGGCGGTAACGCCCCGCTGCAGCTCGTGATCGTTAACGACAGCCGCATCGACGACCGGCTGGTCAGCGTGACCACACCGGTGGCCGGCGACGTGCGGCTGTTCGCCAACTCGGCCGCCGCGACGTCCGCCACGGCCGCCGCCGCGCTTCAATCGCTGAGCTTTCCGAGAGGCCAGGCCACGTCGATCGGATTTGCAGACAGCGAGCCTGCGATTCAGCTGCAGAACCTCACTCAGCAGCTGTTCCCCGCGCAGTCGTTCCCGATCACGTTCCAGTTCGCCACGGCCGGTTCGGTGACGTTCAGCATCGCCGTGCATCTCGTGCCGGGGCCGTCCAGCACCCCGACCATCAACGTCTCGCCCACTGTCGAGAGTTGATCAGTTCTGCCGAAAGTGTCGGTGGCTCGCCGTAGCGTCCGTGCTCGTGACGAAACCGAGCGCGTACCGCTGTGCCGAATGCGGCGCCACAGCGCCTCGCTGGCTCGGCCGCTGCCCCGAGTGCCAGGCCTGGGGCAGCGTGGCCGAGTTCGCGGCGCCGGTCAGGACTCGCGCCGCCCCGGTCCGGCAGAAAGCCCGGCCGATCGGCGAGCTCGATCCTGACGACGCGCGTGCCCGTCCCACAGGCGTGGGGGAGCTCGACCGGGTGCTCGGCGGTGGGCTGGTGCCTGGCTCAGTGGTGCTGCTCGCCGGTGAACCCGGCGTGGGCAAATCCACGCTGCTGCTGGACGTAGCGCGCCGCTTCGCCGCGGGCGGCCAGCGTGCGCTGATCGTCACCGGCGAGGAATCACCGGCTCAGGTGCGGTTGCGTGCTGAGCGCACCGGCGCCGTCCACGAGCAGCTGTACCTGGCGGCTGAGAACGACCTCGGCGCGCTGCTCAGGCACGTGGACGACGTTGCGCCCGGCCTGCTCGTCGTCGACTCCATCCAGACGATCTCCACCGGCTCGGTCGAGGGCGGCACCGGCGGCGTACCGCAGATCCGCGCCGTCGCGGCGGGTCTCATTGCCGTCGCGAAGCAGCGCGGCATGGCAACCGTGATCGTCGGTCACGTGACCAAGGACGGCCAGCTCGCCGGACCACGGGTGCTCGAGCACCTGGTTGACGTCGTCCTGCACTTCGAGGGCGACCGCCACTCCTCGCTGCGCCTGATCAGGGCCACCAAGAACCGGTACGGCCCCGCCGACGAGATCGGCTGCTTCGAGATGCACGAGGACGGCATCGCCGGGCTGGCCGACCCGTCCGGGCTGTTCCTGTCCGAGCGGACGACAGCAGTCGCCGGTACCTGCGTCACGGTGAGCATCGAGGGACGCCGGCCGCTCGTCACGGAGGTGCAAGCGCTCGTAGCCCGCACGAGCACGGGCGGCTCGCCGCGCCGCGCGGTCACCGACCTCGACCCGGGCCGAGTGGCGATGTTGCTCGCCGTGCTGGGTCGCCACGCCGGCCTCCCGCTTGCTGATCACGAGGTGTACGCCGCGACGGTGGGCGGGCTGTCCGCGACAGAGCCGGCGGCCGACCTCGCCGTGGCGCTTGCGCTCGTCTCGGCGGCCCGTGACGCGCCGCTGCCGCCGACGCTGTGCGCGATCGGCGAGGTATCGCTTTCCGGCGACGTGCGCCGAGTGAGCGCCCTGGACCGGCGACTCGCCGAAGCGGCCCGCCTCGGGTTCACCGCGGCGTTGGTGCCGGCCGGGCAGGCCGGCGCGGCGACGGGCATACGGGCAGTGCCCGCTGCCACGCTGGCCGAGGCGCTTGCCCTGGCGGCGAGCCTCGGCGACCGGTCCGAATCGCGGCGCCGTCCGGCGTTGCGCAGCGTCGCGGGTGGACGCTGACCAAGGGTCACTAGAATCAACCCCCACGACCGGCCGACGGCCGACAGTTGGGAGCGGGTGTGCCGACCAGCGATCAGGATGCAGCGCTGCGCAGCGTCCTCGCCACGGTGGCGCCCGGGACGTGGCTTCGTGACGGGCTGGAACGGATTCTGCGTGGCAATACCGGCGCCTTGATCGTCCTGGGATTCGACGACACCATCGCATCGCTGTGCACCGGCGGCTTCCCGCTCGACGTCGAGTCCTCGGCCACCCGGCTCCGTGAGCTCGCGAAGATGGACGGCGCGGTGGTGCTGTCGTCCGACGGCACCCGAATCCTCCGCGCGGCGACGCACCTCATGCCGGACCCCACTTTGGAGACCGACGAGTCGGGCACCCGGCACCGCACCGCGCAGCGCGTGGCGATACAAACCGGCCACCCCGTGATCTCCGTATCCCAGTCGATGCGGATCATCGGCCTGTATCTCGGCAAGCAGCGGTACGTGCTCGAAACGAGCGGTGAGCTGCTCGGCCGCGCCAACCAGGCGATCGCCACCCTCGAGCGGTACAAAGCGCGACTGGACGAGGTGTCGAATACGCTCTCTGCACTGGAGATCGAAGACCTCGTCACGGTGCGCGACGCGGCAATGGTGTTGCAGCGATTGGAGATGGTGCGCCGCATCGCCGATGAGATCACCGGCTATGTCATCGAACTGGGCACCGACGGTCGGCTGCTCGCGCTGCAACTCGAGGAGCTGATGGCCGGTGTCGACGCTGACCGAGACCTGATCGTCCGCGACTACCTGCCGAGTGGCGGCCGGCACGCCTCCGAGCAGGTGCTGGCCGAGATCGTCGGCCTGTCCGCCACCGACCTGCTCGATCTCGGACTGGTGGCCGCAGCGATGGGCTTCGCCACCGCACCGGAGTCGCTCGACGGGGTGGCAAGTCCGCGTGGGTACCGCCTACTGGCTCGCGTGCCCCGGCTGCCCGGCGCGACCCTGGACCGCGTCGTACAGCATTTCGACGGGCTGCAGAAGCTGCTGGCCGCCACCGTCGAGGACCTGCAAAGCGTCGAGGGCGTGGGCGAGTCGCGTGCGCGCAGCGTCCGCGAGGCCGTCTCCCGGCTCGCCGACGCATCAATCATCGACCGCTATCCCTAAGCGATGAGCGCTGCCGCTATTCGGCGATGGTGAATATCGCGGTGCGCCCGTCCATCCCGGCGAACCGCGCGTGCAGCGTGTAGTTCCCCATACCGACGCGCTGCCGGGTGCCTGCGCAGTGTGGTTGCGACGACATGCCGCTCCATGCGATGGAGCGACGCGCCGTCTGCCGCGGCGCCAACGTGACGGGGCTCATGCCGGGTTGGACCTCGCAGTCGTGGCTGCCCCACACTCGCGACCAGCCGTTGTAGACGAGCAGCTCGATCTGGCTGTCGGACATGTCGGCCACGCACGGTGCCTCGCCGGTGTTGGTCACCTGGATCTCCAGCTCCGGCCGCTCGTCGACGCGATACTGCTTGGCGCCCGTGGTGGCTGCAACGCCCAGCACCGACGGCACGCACGGCACCGCCGTGGACGTGACCTGTGACGGCTGCCGGCCGGATGGCTGCGACGAGTGCCGGCCGGCGTGAGGCGTCTTGTGTCCGGCGAGGACGAGCACGTACGCCGTGAGCGCTCCGAGCATGACTACGCCGAGGGCAAGGAGGGGTCGCGGCAGGGACGGGGGCGGCGATCCGGCGGGGCGCATCGTGGCGACACGGTAGCCGATGTCCCTGCGGGCGAATGCATCGACGACACTGGGGGTGTGCAGGCGCTCCTCGACTGGTACGCCGAGGCGGCGCGCGACCTGCCGTGGCGCCGCGCGGATGCGACACCGTGGGGCGTCCTCGTCAGTGAGGTGATGCTCCAGCAGACGCCGGTGGCCCGGGTCCTGCCGGCATACCGGTCTTGGATGCGGCAGTGGCCGACGCCGGCCGGGCTGGCCGCTGCTACACCCGGCGACGCCGTGCGTGCCTGGGGCAGACTCGGCTACCCCCGGCGGGCACTGCGGCTGCACGAGTGCGCCACGGCGCTCCTCGACCGTCACGGCGGCGAGGTGCCCACCGATCTGGAAGCTTTGCTCTGCTTACCTGGAGTAGGCGCCTACACGGCACGGGCGGTCGCGGCATTCGCGTTCGGGCAGCGGCAGCCGGTGGTGGACACGAATGTCCGACGCGTGGTGGCCCGTGCGTTCCGCGGACAGGGCGAGGCCGGGCCACCGTCGACGGCGCGGGACCTCGCCGCCGTAGCGTCTTTGCTGCCGGCCGAGCCAGCACACGCGGTCCGGGTCAGCGTCGCACTCATGGAGCTCGGCGCAGTGCTGTGCACGGCACGTACACCACGGTGCGCCGACTGCCCGCTGCGAGGCACCTGCGTGTGGCGGCTCCGCGGCGCGCCGCCCTACGCCGGCCCACGATTGCGCCCGCAGCGGTTCACCGGCACCGACCGGCAGGTACGCGGGCTGCTGCTCGAGATGGTCCGCACGTCGGCGACGCCGGTCGAGCCCGCCGCGCTCGACGCCGTCTGGCTGGACGCCCGGCAGCGGACCCGTGCCCTCGACGCACTGGTCGTGGACGGCCTGGTCGACCCGTTACCGGACGGCCGCTACGCGCTGCCCTAGAAACGGTCTTGGGCCGCCCGAGCGTGTCACGCGCCGGGCGGCCCTAGTCCGAGGTCAGCTGCGCTGCTCGCCAACCATGTCCGCGGGCACGGCCACTTCCGGCACGGGCGCCGGCTTGGCCTCGCCGCGGAACGTAAACGTGCCGTGCTTCTCGACACCGTCGGCCGACGGCTCCGCGTCCACCACGACGATCTGCCCGGCCTGGAGTTCGCCGAACAAGATCTTCTCCGACAGGGCGTCCTCGAGCTCGCGCTGAATGGTGCGCTTCAGCGGCCTGGCGCCCAGCACCGGGTCGTAGCCCTTCTTGGCCAGGAGCTTCTTGGCCGCGTCGGTGAGCTCCAGGCCCATGTCCTTGTTGCGCATCTGCGTGTCGAGCAGAGCCAGCCGCAAATCGACGATCTCGACAATTTCATCTTCGGTCAGCTGGTGGAACACGATCGTGTCGTCGATGCGGTTGAGGAACTCAGGCCGGAAGTGCTGCTTGAGCTCGTCGGTGACCTTCTGCTTCATCCGCTCATAGTTCGACGCCTCGTCGTTGCCGGACTGGAAGCCCAGCGTCACCGCCTTCGACACGTCACGGGTGCCCAGGTTCGTGGTCAGGATCAGCACCGTGTTCTTGAAGTCCACGATGCGACCCTGGCCGTCGGTGAGCCGCCCGTCTTCGAGCACCTGCAGCAACGTGTTGAACACGTCCGGGTGCGCCTTCTCGACCTCGTCGAACAGCACGACGCTGAACGGCTTGCGGCGCACCTTCTCGGTGAGCTGGCCGCCCTCGTCGTAGCCGACGTAGCCGGGAGGGGCCCCGACCAGTCGCGACACGGTGTAGCGGTCGTGGAACTCGGACATGTCCAGCTGGATCAGCGCGTCCTCGTCGCCGAACAGGAACTCGGCCAGCGTCTTGGCCAGCTCGGTCTTACCGACACCGGATGGGCCGGCGAAGATGAACGAGCCGCCGGGACGCTTGGGGTCCTTGAGCCCGGCCCGGGTGCGCCGGATCGCCTGCGAGACGGCCTTGATCGCCTGCTGCTGGCCGACGACCCGCTTGTGCAGCTCGTCCTCCATGCGCAGCAGACGCGCCGTCTCCTCCTCCGTGAGCTTGAAGACGGGGATACCGGTCCAGGTCGCCAGCACCTCGGCGATCTGCTCGTCGTCGACCTCAGCCACGACGTCCATGTCGCCGGCCTTCCACTCCTGCTCCCGCTTGGCCTTCTCGGCGAGCAGCGTCTTCTCCCGGTCGCGCAGGCCCGCGGCCTTCTCGAAGTCCTGCGCGTCGATCGCCGACTCCTTCTCGCGACGCACCTCGGCGATGCGCTCGTCGAACTCCCGCAGGTCCGGCGGCGCAGTCATGCGCCGGATGCGCATACGCGAGCCGGCCTCGTCGATCAGGTCGATGGCCTTGTCCGGCAAGAAGCGGTCGCTGATGTAGCGGTCGGCAAGCCCCGCCGCGGCCACCAGCGCGGAATCCGTGATCGAGACGCGGTGGTGTGCCTCGTAGCGGTCGCGGAGACCCTTGAGGATCTCGATGGTGTGCGCCACGGTCGGCTCGCCCACCTGCACCGGCTGGAAGCGGCGCTCCAGGGCGGCGTCCTTCTCCAGGTGCTTGCGGTACTCGTCGAGCGTGGTGGCGCCGATCGTCTGCAACTCGCCGCGGGCCAGCATCGGCTTGAGGATCGAGGCGGCATCGATAGCGCCCTCGGCCGCGCCCGCGCCGACCAGGGTGTGGATCTCGTCGATGAACATGATGATGTCGCCGCGGGTGCGGATCTCCTTGAGCACCTTCTTCAGGCGCTCTTCGAAGTCACCGCGGTAGCGGCTGCCTGCGACCAGTGAGCCCAGGTCGAGGGTGTACAGGTGCTTGTCCTTCAGCGTTTCGGGGACCTCGCCCTTGACGATCGCTTGGGCGAGCCCCTCGACGACGGCAGTCTTGCCGACGCCGGGCTCGCCGATCAGCACCGGGTTGTTCTTCGTCCGGCGGCTGAGCACCTGCATCAACCGCTCGATTTCCTTCTCCCGGCCGATGACCGGGTCGAGCTTGCCCTCGCGGGCGGCTTGCGTGAGGTTGCGGCCGAACTGGTCCAGAACCAGCGAGGTGGACGGAGTCGCCTCGGACGCGGTGCCGGCCGGCTCCTTGGCCTGGTAGCCGTTGAGCAGCTGGATGACCTGCTGGCGGACCTTGTTCAGGTCGGCGCCCAGCTTCACCAGCACCTGGGCGGCTACGCCCTCACCCTCACGGATGAGGCCGAGCAGGATGTGCTCGGTGCCGATGTAGTTGTGGCCGAGTTGCAGTGCTTCGCGCAGCGACAGCTCCAGCACCTTCTTGGCCCGCGGCGTGAACGGGATGTGTCCGCTGGGCGCCTGCTGGCCCTGGCCGATGATCTCCTCGACCTGGGAGCGCACGGCCTCCAGCGAGATGCCGAGCGACTCGAGGGCCTTGGCTGCGACGCCTTCACCTTCGTGGATCAGGCCGAGCAGGATGTGCTCGGTGCCGATGTAGTTGTGATTGAGCATCCGGGCCTCTTCTTGGGCCAGGACGACAACCCGACGCGCGCGGTCGGTGAACCTCTCGAACATGTCAGCTCCTTCCGCGCCCTCGTACACACCGCCGGACCCCTGCTGTGAGCTTCTTGTGACTCTCGTCGCAGGTCGTCAGCCATGACTCTACTGCCGCTGTGTTACGGCCGTGGTCGCAGATCAGCTACGGACGGCTACGTCGCCCGGCGCGAAGTCGACGACGCATAGGCATCAACGGCTGGCACGCCCCGGAGATGCCCCGATGCCGTCCGCTACCAGCGAACGGGTGCGGGTTCGCTGATCACACCGCCAAGCGTCGAGCGGTCGTGGCCCGATTGAGCACTCCGGGCGCCGCCTTCGTCGTACTTGGTATGGGTGGCACACATGTGCGAGACGAAGAGCTCGCGCGAGCGCTCTACGCGGAGCACGCAGGCGCCCTGCTCGCGTTCGTGCAGCGCCTGCTCGGAGGCGACCGCCCGTCCGCCGAGGACATCGTCCAGGAGACGCTGCTGCGCGCCTGGCGCAACGCGGACCGGCTGCCTCCGAACGCGATCCGCCCCTGGCTGTTCACCACGGCGCGGCACCTCGTCATAGACGCCTACCGGGCGCGGCGCGCGCGCCCTCCGGAGACATCGGACGACCAGCTCGACTCGGTCGTGGCCACCGACGAGATCGACTCCGCGCTCAACTCGGTCCTGGTGGCGGACGCCCTCGGCGCGCTGAGCCCGGCGCACCGGGCGGTGCTGATCGACTGCTACTACCGGGGCCGCACCACCCGGGAGGTCGCCCAGGAGCGCGGCCTGCCGGCGGGCACGGTCCGCTCTCGCCTGCACTATGCGCTGCGCGCCCTGGGGCTCGCGCTGCAAGAGCGGGGGGTGGAGCGATCATGAGCTGCCAGCTCCGCGAGTACGTCGCCGCATACGTTCTGGACGCGCTCGAGCCGGACGAGGCCGCGATGGTGCACGAACACCTGGACAGCTGCGCCGCCTGCCAGGACGAGCTCGCCGCGGTGGTCTGGATCCCGCCGTTACTGCCGCTGGTCGACGCCGCCGAGGTCGAGCGGCTGGACGGCACATCCGAGGAGCCGCCTCCGCGACTACTCGAGCGGCTTATCGCCGAGATCGCTCGCGAGGCACGCACACCGCGAGGGCGCCGGGCGACCGCCATGATCGGCGCGGCCGCGCTGCTGGTCGCGGTCGGCGGCCTGTCGACGGCGGCCGGGCTGTCGTCCGGCCATCACCAGACGTCCACGGTCAATGCGGTCGACCCGCGCACACACGTCCACGCGGCAGTGACCGTGTCCCAGCGCAGCTGGGGCACCCAGCTCGGGCTCACGCTCTCCGGCGCCTACCCGAACGGCACCTGCTCGCTGATTGCACGCTCGGACGACGGTCGCAGCGACACCGCGGCCACTTGGGTGGCCTCCCCGCAGGGCAGCGCCAATGTGCCAGGCGCCACATCTATCCCCGCCGGTCACCTGAGCGAACTCGACATCGTGACCGCGAACGGTTACCAGCTCGTCCGCATCGTCGCGCACCACTAGATACACCTAAGGAGCGAACATGATCATGAAATACGCGCTGCTCGGCATCGGTGGCGCCGGAATGCTGGCCGTGGCGGCATGCAGCTCGTCCGGCGGCAGCTCGTCCGGCGGCACGCCGGCATCCGGTAGCGGCACCACGGTGGCCGTCCGCAGCGTCTCGGGCACGGGCAACGTGCTCACAGATGCGCAGGGCCACACGCTCTACGCAAGCGAACAGGAAGCCAACGGCAAGGTGATGTGCACAACCAGTGCCTGCACTACGTTCTGGCAGCCGCTCCTGGTCGCCGACGGCAACCCCACAGGGCCCTCGTCACTCACAGCGACGCTGACCACCGTCACGCGTCCGGACGGCAAGATGCAGGTCGCGCTGAACGGCTCGCCGCTTTACACGTTCACTGAGGATCACTCCGCGGGTGCGGTCGGCGGCAACGGATTCAAGGACAGCTTCGGCAGCCAGCAGTTCACCTGGCACGTAGCGACGCCGTCCGGGATCGCTGCCGCCGGCCCGTCGAGCCCGAGCGGCGGCACCTCCAGCAGCGGCGGCTACGGCGGCGGTGGGGGCTACTGATGCGCACCCGGTCGCTCCCCTTGTGGGTCGTGCTAGCCGCCTTGTGGGTGCTGCGCATCGTGACGGCCGCCATGCTGGCTGAGGATGCCTACGTCCATGCCGATCTGGCGTACCGCTACGACCCGAACAAGGGCAACTCGATCAGTCAGGGCACCCTGTTTCGCTGGGAAGCCGGCGTGGCGGCGTTCGCCGCGCTGGCCGTTCTGGTGGTGTTCTGGCGGATGACCTGGTCACTTGTGGCATGGGCGATGGCGTTCGTGGTTGCCGCCTCGGCGCTCGGGGCCGTGATGATCTACGCCCACTACGACATCGGACGGCTGGGCCCATTGCCGGACATGTATGAGCCGTTCTGGTACGGCGAGAAGACCCGGGCCGCCGTCGCCGAGGCAATAGCGACCGGAACGGCCTTCCTCGGACTGGTGCTTGCCACGTGGACGATGTGGATCCGCCGCCGCGCAAGGCCCGTCGTGGAGTCGCACCCGATCGCCGGCGAGCGACGCGCGCCGGTGTGAGGGCGCATCCGGCACGACTTCTGCGGTTCAGCCGGTCCCTGCGACGTCGCTGCCGCGGTGCAGGATGCGGTTCGCGTCGTCCACGAACACGACTTTGGGCTCGTAGGCCTTCGCCTCAGCGTCGGGCAACACCGCGTAGCTGATGACGATGACCAGGTCGCCGGCATGCACCAGATGCGCTGCGGCGCCGTTGATACCGATCACGCCGGACCCGCGCGATCCCTCGATGACGTAGGTCTCCAGCCGTGCGCCATTGGTGACGTCCACGACGGCCACCTGCTCGCCGGGCAGCAGGTCGGCAGCTTCCATGAGGTCGGCGTCGATCGTGATCGATCCGACGTAGTGCAGGTCCGCCTGGCTCACGGTGGCCCGGTGGATCTTGCTTTTGAGCATCGTCCGATACACGCTATCGAGCCTAGGGACCCCCCTGCCCGCCGGCCATGGGATGTGTATCACTGAAGCTCATTCCGCCTGGGCGGAGCTGTGTCCGAAACCCTCGTGATCTTGGACCTGTGGCTGAATAGCAGCCACAACTCCAAGATCACGCCAGGAGGGGCGGGGGCCTACGACCCGCGTACTTCGACCGGGCGCCGACGTATCTCGTCGCCAACGGTTATCAGCTGGCGACGCTCAGTCAGTGCTATTCGGCACCCGGCCGGAACAACACCTGCCGGTGACGATCCACAGCGTCGACGACCCGACGAAGGTGCTGGTCCCATGCGTTACGCGGCCGCGGTTCTGATTGCGGTTTCTCGCTGCGGAAAGCCCGCCCCGGCAACGGGGCGGGTTTTCGTTTCCGCGGTCAGTGCGCGGCGTTGTACGCCTCCAGAACCGAAGCCGGGACACGGCCCCGATCGCTCACCTTGTGCCCATTGCGCCGGGCCCATTCGCGGATTGCCTGCGTCTGTTCCCGATCCGATCGTGCGCTGCCCCGGCTGCGGCGTCCGTCCGATGCACGCACTCGGCCGGCCCGCCGCGCGTGGGCGACATAGTTCGAGAGTCCGTCGCGCAGTTTCTTGGCGTTCGCCTTCGACAGGTCGATCTCGTACGACGTGCCGTCGAGGGCGAAGCCCACGGTCTCGACTGCATTGCTGCCGTCGATGTCGTCGATGAGACTGACTTGAACCTTCTTGGCCATGCTTGGTGACTCCTTTAAAGGCGGAACTGGTCGGCACCCACAATAGCCGAAATTACGAGGCGGCCATTCTGGCACGCCAGGAGCAATGCTCAGAGCGGCTTGAGCAGCGGGAAGAGAATCGTCTCACGAATCCCCCGCCGCGTGAGCACCATGATCAGGCGGTCAACGCCCATGCCCATTCCACCCGTCGGGGGCATACCGTATTCGAGCGCTCGCAGAAAGTCCTCGTCCAGTTGCATGGCTTCCGGATCACCCTTCGCGGCGGCGAGCGACTGCTCGACGAGGCGCTTGCGCTGCTCGACCGGATCGGCCAGCTCGGAATAGGCGACGGCGATCTCGACGCCGCCGATGAACAGGTCCCATGCCTCGGCCAGCCGCGGGTCGTTGCGATGCGGCCGGGCCAGCGGTCGCACCTCCACCGGATAATCCTTGACGAATGTGGGCCGGACAATCGTGTGCTCTACCAGCTTCTCGAACAATTCCAGGACGATTTCCCCCGGAGACCAGTCGGGCCGGACCGCGACGTCGTACTTGTCCGCATAGCGGCGCAGCTCGTCCAGCCCTGTGTCCACCGTGATCGGTTCGCCGAGGGCGCTGGACAATGCCTCATGAATCGGGACCGACGCCCATTCGCCGAACAGCTCGATCTGTGTCCCGTCCTCGGCAACCGGAGTGGTCACACCGATCGTGCGCGCCGCGTCACGAACCAGCGTCCGAGTGAGCTCGGCCATTGTGTCGTAGTCACCGTACGCGGCGTATGCCTCCAGTTGCGTGTACTCCGGAGAGTGGGTCGAGTCGACGCCTTCGTTGCGGAACGCCTTCCCCATCTCGTAAACGCGATCGATCCCGCCGACGATGATGCGTTTGAGGTACAACTCGGTTGCGATCCGCAACGACATGTCGAGGTCGAACGCATTGAGGTGTGTGTGGAATGGGCGGGCCGCAGCTCCACCGTGCACCGTTTGCAGGACGGGCGTCTCCACCTCGACAAACCTCAGGCGACCCATAGTTTCGCGAATCGAGCGCAGCACGCTCGCCCGGGCCAGCACCATTTCCCGGGCGTCGGGCCGGACAATCAGGTCCACATACCGCTGCCGCACGCGCATCTCCTCCGAGAGCGGCTTGTGCGCCACAGGCAGCGGGCGCAACGCCTTGGCCGCAATCCGGTACGAGTCCGCAAGCACGGAAAGCTCACCACGCCGTGATGACACGACCTCACCGTGCACGAATACGATGTCGCCGAGGTCGACGTCGGCCTTCCACCCGGCAAGTGCCGACTCGCCCACTCGGTCGAGCGAGAGCATCACCTGCAATTCGACGCCGCCTTCCCGCAAAGTGGCGAAGCACAGCTTGCCGGTGTTGCGCACGAAAATGACGCGGCCGGTTACACCGACGTACTCGCCAGTGGTCGTGTCAGGCGCTAGATCCGGATAAGCGCGGCGCACGTCCGCGAGTGAGGTGGTCCTGGGCACCGAAACCGGAAACGGCGCGCGACCCGGGTCGGCGGCGAGCCGATCGTACTTGGCACGCCGGACGCGCATCTGTTCCGGCAGTTCCTCGGATGCGTCGTCCGGACCGGCGCTCATGCGACCCTGCGATGCTCGCTCACGAGGCCAGCGTATCGAGGGCGGCTCAGCCTTTTGGGCCGGGCTATGAGGCGATGGGCGCTCGCGTGAAGAGGCCGGCGGCCGCCAGCCGCTGGCCTGCGGAATGACGTATGTCATGGGGGATTCAGGGCAGTAAACCACTGCCAGGCTCGGTCGCCGATCCGGCACAGTTTCCTCGTGACCACTCATACGGCAGACGCCGTTACCACCGGCATTCAGTTGTCAGGCCTGAAGAAGACGTTCCGCTCCCCGCAGGGGCCGGTCCACGCCGTTCGCGGCGTCGACATCTCGATCGCGCCCGGGGAGACGGTGGCGCTGCTCGGCCCCAACGGCGCGGGCAAGTCGACCACGATCGACATGCTGCTCGGCCTGCTGCCGCCGGACAGCGGCACGGTGTCGCTGTTCGGCATGAAGCCGGCGGACGCCATCAAGGTCGGTGCGATCGGCGCGATGCTGCAGACCGGTTCGCTGATCCGCGACCTGAGCGTCCGCGAGCTGATCGCCATGATGGGGGCCCTGTTTCCGACGCCGTTCACCGTGGACGAGGTGCTCGACCTGACCGGCATCGCCGACATAGCCGGGCGCCGCGTGCAGAAGCTGTCCGGCGGGCAGACGCAGCGGGTGCGCTTCGCGATCGCGCTGGTCAGCAACCCGGACCTGCTCGTGCTCGACGAGCCGACGGTCGGCATGGACGTTGAGAGCCGCCACGCGTTCTGGACGACGATGCGTCGCTTCGCGTCCGCCGGCAAGACGGTCGTGTTCGCCACGCACTACCTCGAAGAGGCGGACACGTACGCCGACCGGATCATCCTCATGGCACGTGGCGAGATCGTCGCCGACGGGCCGGCGACGGAGATCAAGGCGACAGTGGGGCTGCGCACCGTTCGGGCCACGCTGCCCGGGGTAGACCCGGCGGCGCTCGGTGTGCTGCCCGGCGTCACGCACGTCGAGACGCGCGGTGAGGCGGTGATTCTCAGCAGCTCCGATTCGGACGCGACGATCCGTGCGTTGCTGCCGGCGTATCCACAGGCACGCGACATAGAGATCAGCGGCGCCGGCCTCGAGCAGGCTTTCCTGCAATTGACCGGAAACGACCATGAGACGACGAGATCGGAGCAGGCGAAATGAGTTCGGTGACCTACGCCCGGTACGAACTTCTCCGGACGTTTCGCAACGTGCGGTTCTTCATCTGGTCGCTCGTGTTCCCGTTGGTGATGTACTTCCTCATCGCAGGGCCGAACAAGAACGTCCACGACCTGGGCCATACCATGGGGTTCGGCGGCTACTTCGCACCGCTGTACTACATGGTGAGCCTCGCGGCGTGGGGCGCCATGATGTCAGTGATGGCCGGCGGAGCGCGTATCGCCGCTGAGCGCTCGGTCGGCTGGAATCGGCAGCTGCGGCTCACCCCGCTGAGCACCCGGACGTACTTCCGCGCCAAGGTGCTGACCAGTTACGCCCTCGCGATCATCAGCATCGCACTGCTGTACCTGTCCGGGGCGATGTTCGGGGTCCGACTGCCCGCCGAGAAGTGGCTGCAGATGACCGGGCTGATCCTGATCGCAGCGGTTCCGTTCGCCGCGATCGGCATCTTCATGGGCCACCTCATGTCGATCGACTCGATGGGTCCGGCGCTGGGCGGCGTCACCGCACTGTTCGCCTTCCTGGGCGGCGTGTGGTTCCCGATCACCGGCAGCGGCTTCTTCAAGGTGCTGGCCGAGTGCCTGCCCTCGTACTGGCTGGTGCAGGCCGGTCGTCTCGGCCTGGGCGACGGTGGCCAGGTCTGGGGCGCCAAGGGCTGGCTGTGCATCGCCGTGTGGACCGTGGTGTTCGCGTTCCTCGCGATGAAGGCGTACCAGCGCGACACGCGGCGCGTCTAGGCTCGATGTCGATGACTGAGCCGTGCGAGCCCGGTGGTGGCGGCGGATTCCAGCCTTGGTCGCTGGCCCGCCGCGACCCCGCCGCGCGGTGGCGGCGGATCATTTTCCCCGGCATCTGGCTGATCTACTTGGGCCAGACTGCTGGTGGGATCAGTAAGTACAGCACCCGGTGGGCCCTAGCGGCCGGCTTCGTGGCTCTCGCCGCGTTCTGCGTGTGCTACCTGATCGCCTTACCCTTCATGTGGGCCGGTCAGCGGCAGCGCTTCTGGGCGGTGTATGCGGCGGCGCTCGCGCTGGTGGCTATCGAAACGGCGTTCGCGCATCAGGACGCCTTCGTCATGCTGACGTTCGTCGCGGTGCTGACGGTCGGCGCGCTGGGCGCACGCTCGGTCCCGTTGCTGGCGCTGTTCATCGTGGTCGCGGTCGCGGTGCCACCGGCCGTGCACTCGTGGCACGCCGGGCTGGACTTCACCCCGTTGATCACGATCACGCTGGTCGGTCTGGCGATGTACGGCTTCTTCGGGCTGATCCGCAGCAACCAGGAACTTGCCAAAGCCCGATCCGAAGTGGCCCGGCTCGCCGCGGAGAACGAGCGCACCCGCATCGCCCGCGACCTGCACGACCTGCTCGGCCACTCGCTGACCACCATCACCGTCAAGGCCGGCCTCGCCCGGCGCCTGGCGGAGCGCCACGACGAGCGCGCCACCGCGGAGATCGCCGAGGTGGAGGAGTTGTCCCGGCGCTCGCTCGCAGACGTACGGGCTGCAGTGGCCGGGCACAGGGACGTGACGCTCGCTGGCGAGCTGGCGACGGCGCGCGAGGTGCTGCGCGCGGCGGGCATCGTGGCCGAGCTACCCGGGTCCGTCGAGGTTGTCGATCCGTCACTGTCGGAGTTGTTCGGCTGGGTGCTTCGCGAGGGAGTGACCAACGTGGTGCGGCACGCCCGCGCCGCGCACTGCGTCGTCCGCGTCGACCGCAACTGGATCGAGATCACCGACAACGGCCGGGGTGGCCTTGCCGGCGCCGGCAACGGCCTGACCGGGCTGCGCGAACGGGTCGAGGCGGCCGGCGGGACCGTCCAGGTCGGGGCCGCGCCCTACGGCGGGTGGCGGCTGCGCGTCGACGTCCCGCTCGGGTCGGCGACGTCTCGCGACCCCGTGCCGGAGCGGGCTCGCGAGACGCCGACAATGACCGCGTGACCCGGGTGCTGCTCGCCGACGACCAGGCGATGGTCCGCTCGGCCCTGGCCGCGCTGCTCGAACTCGAGGAAGACCTCGACGTCGTGGCCCAGGTGGGCCGTGGCGACGAGGTGGTCGCGGCGGCGCTCGAACACCGACCGGACGTCGCGCTGCTCGACATCGAGATGCCCGGCATGGACGGACTGGCCGCCGCTGCGGCGCTCGCGCACGAGGCGCCGTCGGTGAAGGTGATCATCTTGACGTCCTTCGGCCGGCCCGGATACCTGCGCCGCGCGATGGAGTCGTCCGCGGTGGGCTTCGTTGTGAAGGACTCCCCCGGAGAGCAGCTCGCCGACGCGGTACGCCGGGTGATGCGCGGCGAGCGGGTGGTCGACCCGGGGCTGGCCGCCGCCACGCTTGCCGGTGGCGCGTCGCCGCTAACCGGCCGCGAACGCGACGTGCTGGTCGCCGCCAGGGACGGGGCCACCGTGGCCGACATCGCCGCCAAGCTGTTCCTGTCCGAGGGGACAGTGCGGAACTACCTTTCGGCGGCGATCGCCAAGACCGGGGTTCGCAATCGGGTCGAGGCGGTCCGGGTCGCCGACGAACGCGGCTGGCTCTAGAGCGCCGCGACCTGCGGAGCCACCGCGGTCGCGATCAGCTCCAGGTGGTCGAGATCGGTTAGGTCGAGCACCTGGAGGTACAGCCGGCTGGCGCCTAGTTGCGCAAACTGGCCGATCTTGTCCACCACCTGCGCCGGCGTGCCGGCAAGCCCACCCACCCGCAGGCCGTCCAGGTCCTCACCGATCGCCGCGGCGCGGCGGGCCACCTCGACGTCGTTGCGGCCGATCGCCACGGTCTGCGCCGCCGAATAGCGCAGCGTCCGGCTACCGACGGCCGCCCGGACGTGCTCGAAGATCGCGCCGGTCGACCCGAGCGTCTCGAACGGGACGTTGAACTCGTCCGCGTACCGGGCAGCAAGCTGCGGGGTGCGCCGCTTGCCCTTGCCGCCGATGATGACCGGGGGACGCGGCGACTGCACCGGCTTCGGCAGCGCCGGCGACTCGAGCAGTGAGTAGTACTTGCCGTCGTACGTGAAGGTCTCGTCGGCAGGAGTGCGCCACAGCCCGTCGATGATCGCCAACTGCTCGGTGAGGCGGTCGAAACGCTCGCGGGTGTCCGGGAACGGCACGCCGTACGCGCGATGCTCGGTCTCGTACCACCCGGCGCCGATGCCGAACTCGATGCGGCCGTTGCTCATCGCGTCCACTTGCGCCACCGCGACGGCGAGTGGCCCGGGCAACCGGAATGTCGCCGAAGTCACCAGCGTGCCGAGACGGATTCGGCTGGTATCGCGAGCGAGCCCGCCCAACGCCACCCACGAGTCGGTGGGACCCGGGCCGGGATCGCCCGGCCCGATGCGCTGCAGGTGGTCGGAGCGGAAGAACGCGTCGAAGCCGAGGTCCTCGCTGGCCGTCGCCACACGGAGGAGGTCGTCGTAGGTCGCGCCCTGCTGAGGTTCGGTGAATATCCGTAGGTCCACGCACCCGAGACTAGTTACGGTCGTCGATATGAGTCATACGCTGTCCGACGAGGATCGCCGGCGCCTCGCCGCGACGTTCAATTCGACAGCTGAGCTGTACGAACGCGCGCGTCCCGACTATGCCGTCGATGCGGTCGCGTGGCTGCTCCCGCGACATGCCCGGCGGGTGCTCGATCTTGGTGCCGGTACCGGCAAACTCACCGCCGATCTCGTCGGGCGCGGCCTGGATGTCGTCGCGGTCGAGCCGGCACCTGCGATGCGCGCACAGCTCAGCGCGCGACTGTCCACTGTGGACGTGCGCTCGGGGAGTGCCGAGGCGACGAGGCTGCCGGACGGCTGCGTCGATGCGGTCTTCATCGCCGCGGCCCTGCACTGGTTCGAGCGGCCCGCGGCTGACCGTGAGATCGCGCGGGTGCTGCGCCCCGGCGGGGTGGTGGGTGTGCTCGCCAACCAGCGCGACACGTCGCCCGCCTGGGCCCGCGCCTTGGACGAGCTGCTCGCGACGAGGCTCGCCGGGCTTCCGCGCTCACCTCGCAGCACCGACGAGGCGACGTTCGAGCCGGAGTTGTTCGAGCCGCCCGAGCGCGCCGAGTTCCCGCACCACCAGATCGTCGATGCCGCCGGGCTGGCCGACGTCGTGGCCACGCGCGCCTACGTCATCGACCTGCCGCCGGCGGCACGCACCGCCCTGCTGGACGAAGTACGCGATCTTGCGCGCAATCATCCAGATCTGGCGGGCCGGGCGCGGTTCGAACTGCCCTACATGACGGTCGCGGTTCGCAGCCGGCGTCGGTGAGCCGTAGGCTGCGCCAGCATGAGCCAAGGTCGCCTCACGCGCTACGCCGAGCTCGTCGTCAGGGTCGGCGCAAATGTCCAGCCTGGGCAGTATGTGTTGGTTAGCGCAGACATCGCCCACGCGCAAGTCGTCCGAGAGGTCGTCGAGCAGGCATACCTCGCAGGCGCAGGGCGCGTCGATGTCGCGTACTCCGACGGCTACGTGCGCCGCTCGGCGCTGCGCCACGCCCCGGCCGAGACGCTGACCACGGCGCCGGCGTGGGAGCTGGCCCGGCTGCGCGAGTCCGAGGACGCGGGCGCGGCGTTGATCCGGCTGACCGGCAACCCCGACCCGCACCTGTTCGACGGAATCGACCCGGCCCGTGTCGCCGCCGTGGCGCGCGATCTGGCCACCGAGTCTCGCCGCGTGGTGCTCGGCGGCAAGGTCGCGTGGACGATCTGCGCCGCACCGAACGCCGGGTGGGCGCAGCAGGTGTTCGGTGAGCCCGACGTCGAGCGTTTGTGGGACGCGGTCGGGGTGGCAATGCGCTTCGACGCTCCGGACGTGGTCGCCGCGTGGCGTGAACACCGGGCGACGCTGGCTGCCCGAGCGACGGCGCTCGAGGCGCTGGAGCTGGACGCGGTGCGCTATGTCGGCGACGGCACCGACCTGACTGTGGGCCTGCTGCCCGGAAGCCGCTGGCTGAGCGGCTCGCTGCAGACCGAAGCTGGCACCGAATTCATGCCGAACCTGCCCACCGAGGAGGTCTTCACGTCACCGGATCGGCGCCGAGCCGACGGCGTGATGACGCTGACCCGGCCGTTGGTCATGCCGCAGGCCGGCGCGCTGGTCGAGGGACTGCGCGTGGAATTCGCGGACGGGCGCATCGTCGCGGTCAGCGCCGAGCGCGGCCAGGAGGCGGTCACCGTCGAACTCGGTTCGGACGACGGCGCGAAGAGCCTCGGTGAAGTGTCGCTGGTCGACGGCACCTCGCGGGTGCGCGCCGCGGGCGTGATCTTCCACGACACGCTCTACGACGAGAACGCAGGTAGCCATGTCGCGTGGGGCCAGGGCTTCCCGATGGCGCTCGACGGCGGAACGGAGATGCCGCCGGAGCAGTTGTTCGCACAGGGCATCAACCGTTCGAGCGTGCACACGGACGTGGTGATCGGCGGCCCCGGCGTCAGCGTTGAAGGGCTTACCCGCGACGGGCGGGCCGTCACGATCATCAAGGACGACACGTGGGTTCTCGCAACCGACTAGATTCCGATGATCTTGGACTTCTGGTCCAATAGCAGCCGCAAGTCCAAGATCACGCCGAGAGCAGGAGGCTTTATGCGATCGGTGAGCCTTAGCGGTTGCGTTCGAACACGAGCCGCAAACCGAGCAGGGTCAGCTCGGGTTCGTAGCGGGTGACGGTCTCGCAGTGTTCGATCACCAGCGGCGCGAGCCCGCCCGTCGCGATCACGCTCACGCCGCCCGGGTCATCGGGCGCAAGCTGTGCGCTCAGCCGGCGCACCATGCCGTCGACCTGGGCGGCGAAGCCGTAAAGGATGCCTGACTGCAGCGACTCGACGGTGTTCTTGCCGATCGGCGCACGGGGCTCGACGAGTTCGACCTTGCGCAGCTGGGCGGCGCGCGCCGCCAGCGCGTCCAGCGAGATCTCGATGCCTGGCGCGAGCGCACCGCCGAGGAATTCGCCGCGGGCGCTCACGGCATCGAAGTTCGTCGACGTACCGAAGTCCACGACGATCGCCGGCCCACCGACTAGGTGGTGGGCCGCCGCCGTGTTGCAGATACGGTCGGAGCCGACCTCGCGCGGAAAGTCGGTGAGCACGCCCACACCGGTGCGTACGCCCGGCTCGACGATCAGCGTCGCCACGTCGGCGTAATAGTCGGCGAGCATGACCCGCAGTTCGCGCAGCACGGCGGGTACCGTCGAACATGCCGAAATGCCGGTGATCTTGAAGCCGTCGAGCAGTCCGCGGAACATCAGCGCGAGCTCGTCCGCAGTGTTACGCGCATCCGACTTGACCCGCCACGAGCGGATGAGCTCGTCGCCTTCGAATACGCCGAGCACTGTGTTCGTGTTGCCTATGTCGATGGCCAGCAGCATGGCTACATGTCCAATCCGATGTCCAGCACAGCTGCGGAGTGGGTCAGTGCCCCGACCGCGAGGTAGTCGACACCGGTCTCGGCAACCTCACGCGCCCGGTCGAGCCTCAGCTCGCCGGACGCCTCCAGCCGGGCCCGTCCGCGCGCGTATGCGACAACTTCGCGCATCTGGTCAGGCGGCATGTTGTCGAGCAGGACGAGTTCGGCGCCCGCGTCGATCACCTCGCGTGCCTGCAGCACCGTGTCGACCTCGACCTCGATCGGGAGCTCGGGATACGCCGCCCGTACCGCGTCGAACGCCTTGACCGCGCTGCCCGCGACGGCCACGTGATTGTCCTTGACGAGAGCGGCGTCGGACAGGGACATGCGGTGGTTCTCGCCGCCCCCGCAGCGCACCGCGTACTTCTCGAGGGCGCGCAGCCCCGGCAGCGTCTTGCGGGTGTCGCGGATGACCGCGCCGGTGCCTGCGACGGCGTCCACCCAACGCCGGGTGAGCGTCGCGACGCCGGAAAGGTGGCACAGCAGGTTCAACGCGGTGCGCTCACCGGTGAGAATGTCGCGCACCGGTCCGCGGACAGTGGCCAGCACCTCTCCGGGCGTGACCAAGGCGCCGTCCGCGGCGCCGAATTCGACACGCGCCCGCCCCTCGCTGACGATCTCGAAGACCGCCGCTGCCACTGGCAGGCCGGCCACCACTCCGGCCGCGCGGGCAACCAGGTCTCCGCTGCCGACAAGTGACGCCGGGACGATGGCGGTAGTGGTCACGTCGCCGATGGCGCCGAGATCCTCGTCCAGCGCGCGGCGCACTACGTCGTCGATGTTCATCCGGCCCTCTCTACGCGCAGCGTGCCATCCGGGCGCACTGCGACGTCGAGATGTGTCCGCCAGTGCTGGTCGTCACGCTCGGGGAAATCGTCGCGCCAGTGCGAGCCGCGCGTCTCCTCCCGTAGGCGTGCCACCGTCGCCAGGACGCTCGCCACCGTGTGCAGGTTGGTCGCCTCCCAGTTCTCCGTACCGCACGGTACGGAGCTGCCGGACGGCAACTCGGCCAGTTCGCGTTGCGCGGCCTCCAGGCCCTTGGCGTCACGCAGCACGCCGACGTGTTCGGACATCAACTGCTGGAGCCGCGTCCGGACTGCGGCGTCGACGAGCGCAGAGCTACCGGCCGATGGCACGGGTTGGCGGAGCGTTCCGGGCTCGGCCACGATCGTCGAAGCGATTCGACGGCCGAAGACGAGGCCCTCCAGGAGTGAATTCGACGCGAGCCGGTTGGCGCCGTGTACGCCGGTGCATGCGGCCTCACCGCAGGCGTATAGGCCGGGAATGGAGGTCTGGCCGTACTGGGAGGTACGGATACCGCCGGACGCGTAGTGGCATGCCGGTACGACCGGAATCAGCTCATGCACGGGGTCGATACCCAACGACGTCAGCGTCGCGTAGATGGTCGGGAACCGCACCCGCCACTTCTCGGCGCCGAAGTGCCGCGCGTCCAGCCACATGTGGTCGGCGCCGGTAGCCTGCATACGCCGCAGTATGGCTTTGGCGACGACGTCGCGCGGTGCCAGGTCGGCCAGCTCGTGCTCGGCGGTCATGAACCGCAAACCGGTGTCGTCCACCAAGAACGCGCCCTCCCCGCGCACCGCCTCGCTCACCAGGGGCTGCTGGCCGTGCGATCGGGCACCTAGCCAGGCAACCGTCGGGTGGAATTGCACGAACTCGAGGTCACGCACCACGGCGCCCGCACGCAAAGCGGCCGCCATGCCATCCCCCGTCGACACAGGCGGGTTCGTGGTGGACGCGTAGACCTGGCCGATACCGCCGGTGGCAATCACGACCGCCGGGGCTCGCACAGCGCCCACGCCGTCGCGTTGGCCCTCGCCCATGACGTGCAGCGTCACGCCGGCAACCGCGCCGGTCGCGTCGCGCAGCAGGTCCAGCACCAAGGCATGCTCGACGATCTCGACGCCCGAGGCGTCGAGCACGCGCGTGACCAGCGCCCGCTGGATCTCGGCGCCGGTCGCGTCGCCCCCTGCGTGGGCGATGCGTGCCCGGTGGTGGCCGCCCTCGCGGCCCAGCGCCAGCGCGCCGTCGCGCACCCGGTCGAAACGAGTGCCCAGCTGGACGAGATCGCGCACTGCGGCGGGGCCCTCGCGTACGAGGAGCCGCACGGCGTCCTCATCACAGAGGCCGGCACCGGCGGCGAGCGTGTCGGCGAGGTGCTGCTCGGGCGAGTCGTCAGCGGCCAATGCCGCGGCGATGCCGCCCTGCGCCCAGCCCGTCGACCCGGCCGCGAGCACGTCTTTGGTCACCAGCATGATGCGCAGCGCCGAGTGCCGGGCGATCTGGAGCGCGGTCGAGAGACCGGCAATCCCGGAACCGACGATCACGACGTCGGCGTCGGCAGTCCAGCCCGGTTCGGGCGCGAGCAGCCGGATGGGCAGGGTCATAGCGTCACCGCCACGTTGTCGATCAGTCGGGTCGTGCCGACCCGAGCGGCGACGAGCAGACGCGCCACGCCGTGGGCCGGTGCCGGGCCGAGGTCAGCGGCCCGAAGTTCGAGGTAGTCGACGGCAACGTCCGGCTCGGCGTCCAGGACCGCGCGGGCCGCCTTGAGTACTGCGTCCGGCCCGTCTGTCGCTGCGGCCTGTCCGGCGAACAGCGCCCCCGACAGCGCAAGCGCATGCCGGCGGTTCTCGCCGGACAGGAACACGTTGCGGCTCGACAGCGCCAGGCCGTCCGCCTCGCGGACGGTCGGCACACCTGCGATGCCCACCCCGAGTTCGAGGTCCGCGGCCATGCGGGTGATCAGAGCCAGTTGCTGGTAGTCCTTTTCGCCGAAGAAGGCCATCGCCGGGCGCACCATGCCGAGAAACTTCGCTACCACGGTGAGCACGCCGGCGAAGTGGCCGGGCCGGAATCGCCCTTCCAGTTCGGTGCCCAACGGGCCGGGATCGATGCGTATCTGCGCAGCGCCGCCGGGATAGACGTCCTCGACAGAGGGAGCCCACACGACGTCCACGCCGGCCCTTTCGCAGCTGGCAAGGTCAGCGGAAAGCGTGCGGGGATAGACCGCCAGATCCTCGGCAGGGCCGAACTGGAACGGGTTCACGAAGATCGTCACCACCACGGACTCGGCCCACGCCCGCGCCTGTTCGATCAGCGCCACGTGCCCGGCGTGCAGGGCGCCCATCGTCGGCACCAGCCCGACCGGGTCGGCCAGCCCGTCGCGGGCGCCCGCGAAATCCGCCCGGGAGTGAACAACTCTCATGACAGCGCCTCGGCAATCTCCTGTGCTTGCTCGGCGCTCAGCCGTCCGGCTGAGCGTGCCCGTTCCGCCGTGCGGCGCGCCATCGCGATGTATGACGCCACCGTCTCCGGGGCGTCCTGCGCAAGGGTCGCCAGATGCGTGCGCACCGTGGCGACGTCGCCGCGCGATACCGGCCCGGTCAACGCAACGTCACCCAGACGCAGTGCGTTGTCCAGGGCAGCCGACAACAACGGAGCCAGCAGCCGGGCCGGCTGCTCAACACCCGACCGGGCGAGCAGGTCGACGGCGTCGTTCACGATTGTGACGAGGTGGTTTGCGCCGACTGTCAGCGCCGCGTGGTACAGCGGCCGGGCGAGTTCAGGCACCCAGACCGGTTCGGCGCCAAGCTCGACGACCAGCGCCTCTGCCACCGGGCGCAGCTCCTCCGGGGCAGTCACTCCGAACGTGGCGCCACTTAGCTTGTCCACGTCTTCCGGGCGGCCGGTGAACGTCATCACCGGATGCAACGCCAGCGGCAGCACGCCCCGTGCCGCCGCCGCATCGAGCGCCCCGATGCCGACCGCGCCGGAGGTGTGTGCCGCGAGCTGTCCGGCGCGCCAGGCGTCGGTGGCCGCGAGGCCGCTGACCAGCGGGCGCAGCGTGTCGTCGGGGACGGCGAGCAGCACGAAGTCGGATACGTCGACCACCTCGTGCGGCGCCCGGATCGGGGCTGCCGGCAGCAACCGCTCGGCCCGGCGCACCGACTCCCGCGATATCGCGCTGACGGCCACGACCTCATGCCCGGCGCGCGCGAGGGCGGCACCCAGCACAGCACCCACCCGTCCAGCGCCGATTACGCCAACGCGCAGCCGCGCGGGTCGGGCAGCGGTCAACGGCGGTCCCTCACGTGGTGGCGATCGTGCACTCCGAGCCTACGCGGACGCGACACGACGGCCGGGGATCGGCTAGGTTGTCGCACCGTGATTGTGTTAACCCGGTGCTTCCCGCCGGGGATCGACAGCCGTGCGCTCGGAGCCGCCTCGTGACCGACCTACAGCAGCTCGTTGCCCAAAGTTCCGATGTGGCCGACCTACACGCCACGGCACCCGCGCTGTTGCTCGAGCTGCAGACCCAACTCGGGATTCTCGCCGCCACGGCCACCCGGGCGACCGAGCGGGGCCGGCGTCCGTTCCGCCCCACGGGCGACTGGGCCGGACGCCTCGGTGAGCTCGCCTACGGAATCTACCTACTCGCCGACCAGACCGGCGTCGACATCGCTTCCGAGGTCGGCCGGGTCGCCGTGCTGCAACAGCGTCGGGCAGAGCAGAACGCCAAGGCCCAAGCCGACTGGCCCTTCACGGGTTGACCCCGCCGGGGCGAATCCAAGACGGCAGCGACCAAGCTAATTGATACAAGACTTGGAGTTCTGGGCGGCGTTGGTGACCCCTGAGGGGGTCGGCGAGGACGGGGGTTTCGCCGACGCGGACGTCGTGGGCTTGGATTGCGGCGCGGCCGGTGTGGCGTGCGCGGCGAGGCCGTCGCTGCCCAGCACGAGCGTGACCTTCGACACGCTCGAGGACAACTCCAGCAGTGCACCGGGTACGTATTGAGCGAGGGCCTTCGCCTGGGCCTGCATCCCGTCCGGGTACTCGATGGCCGTCTGATCGGTGCGCTCGTCGGTGTCAGGACCCACAGTCGCGAGGAAACCGGCTTTACCCAGTGTGTTGGAATTCTGCGTGGCGACGAGGTTGCGGTTCGCCTCGTTCAGTACCGTGACGCTGACCTGGCCGGGCGGTACCGGCTTCGCGTGTGTCAGCTTGGCGTCCTGGGGGATGCCGATGAACTTCTCGACGTACTGCTTCACGGCAGCCGGCTGGACCAGCACGACGTCCTGGCCGTCGGCCTGGCCGAACGACCATGGCGGCGTGCCGAACCGCACGTTGCCGCCGGCAATCTTCGAGAACTGCTGGATGAATTGAAGGATGTCCAGCTTCGGATCGGTGACCAGGGACCGCTTCACCGAGTCCAGCAATTTCTGCAGCCGGAACGGATTGAGCAGCGTGCTGCCGGATGTCGCCTTCTTGAACACGGCGGACAGGAAGTACTGCTGGCGCACGATCCGGTCGATGTCGCCACGAGGCAAGCCGTGCCGTTGGCGGACGAACGCGAGGGCCTGGGCGCCCTTCACGTTCTTGTTCCAGCCCTTCTTGAGGTCGATGCCCGAGTAACCGTTGGGGTGGCTGGGGTCTCCCTCGGTGTATTTGTTCTGCGCCTCGTTCAGGCACAGGTTGACGCCGCCGATCGCTTCGCTTATCTCGTAGAAGCCGAGCAGGTTGACCTGCACGTAGTGGTCGATGTGTAGACCGGTCAGGTTGCTCAGCGTCTGCGCGGTCAGCAGAATGCCCGCGCTCTGCTTGGTGAGCAGGTCCTTGGCGCCTTGCGCGGCAGCGTCGTTGAAGCCGTCGATGTATGCCGCGTTGAGTTTGAACATACCGTGGCCGGGAATGTTCACCCAGGAGTCCCGCGGGAAAGAGATGATCGTCGCCTTCTTGCCGTCCGCCGGGATGTGCAAGATCATCATTGTGTCGGTCGCCGAGTCGCTGCGGTCCATCGTCGTGCCCAGGGCGTGCACCTCGGCCCGCGTCGCGCCGGCGATGCTGTCGTTGCCCAGCAGCAGGATGTTCTGGTCCTTGCCGTCGATGCGCTTCGTGCCCTTTGGCAGCTCGGGCAGCGCCTGGCCGTGCTGGATGCCCTGACTGAACTGCCGGTACGTCGCCCAGGCAATGCCACTGCCGATCAGGGCCGCCACCGAGATGAGTACCAGCAGGACGCGCCCGCTGAGCACCGTCGCCCTGCGGATACTGCTGGACTGCGCAGTACGGCTGGGTGGCGCCGCGCGACCGAGTGCCGACCGTGGAGTCTCGCGCTGTGACGAGCCTGCCCGATGCCGGCCGCGCGTCGGCGCGGTGGGGTTACGCACCTGAAGATCGCTCACCCGAATCTGCTGGGGCATCGTCGGAGGACGCCCGCGGCGTGGGTCCAGCTCCGGCGGTAACGATGCGCTCGGACCGTAGTCCGCGCGCTTGTCAGCCGGGGGCATCGGCACAGGATAACGGCCGTATCTCGGAGTTGGCCGAGTCACCGGCCCAGTAGCCTGCCCAGCACGTCGTCACCCGCGCCGCTGCCGCGCCGCCGCCGCCCGCCGCTGGCCTGCGGCGTGCCGTTTGGTCCGTTGCCGCTCACCGTGCCGTTGTAGCCGTTCGTGCCGTTCGCCGGTGGTGGCGCTACGTCGCCGGACGAGCGGCGGCGCCCGGTATACCCCTCGGGGAAGGGGCCGGGCGACGGTTGCTGGTGCGGCGGCTGCTCCACGTGGGTGACGTCCCAGGCTGGCGAGGGCCGCTCGGGCGGTGACTCCCAGTCGTGCTCGAAGCGAGATAGCCGTGGCAGTGCCTGTAGCGGGTCAGACGGCTCAGCCATGCGGCCAGCCCCGGGGTGCGGCGGCGGTGGCGAGTTCTGCATACGAGGCAACAGTGACGTGGCGTGGTCGGTGGGTGGGAACGACGTGACGTTGGGAGCCGGCCGCGGGACGGCCGAACGCGGCGGGGCGGGTGGCGCGGCCGGGCGCGGGGCCGGTGGCGGCATCTGCGGCGCTAGCGTGCGCACCGGCGCCGCCGCGGAAGGCATCGGAGGCGGGACGGGGCGGGCTTGCACCGGAGCCGGAGGACGCTGCGGTACGGTGCCCCGCGCAGGCGGACCCGGCGGCGGACCGGCAACCGGAGCGTACGGCGCCGGAGGAATCGGCGGCGGACTTGCGTGCGGCGGCGCTGCGGACGCGATGGCCGCTGCCGCCGGCCCTGCACTGTAAGGGGCTTGCCCGGGGGGGACGGGCGATCCGGCGAGGACGTACGGCAGCGGCGCGCTCGTCCGCACCTCGGTTTCGACCACCGTGCCCGGGGTAAACCCTGGCGGGTTGATCGTCGGCTGAGCAGACCGGCTGGCCACCGCCAGCCGACGCACCTCGTGCTGAAGCTCCTCGATGTCGGAGCTGATGATCCGAGTCGTCTCGATACGTTCGAGGCGCAGCTGCCCGTTGACCTTTTCGACAAGGTCGTTGCGAAGTCCGGACACCTCGCTGCGCAGCTGCGAGAGCTCGTCGCGCAGGGTCCGCTCCATCTCGCGACGGACTATCGCGGCAAGTTGCTGGTCATGGTCGCCGCGGCGCACAAGCGCCCGCTCACCCCTGGCGTGCGACACCTCGGCCTCGTCGGCCTCGCCACGCCGCGGGCCGAACAGTGAGAACGCACCCAAAAGCAGGCCCCACAGGCCGACGAGCAGGCCGACCTGAACTTGCTTTTGGGTATGCCCGACCACGACGAGGTAAACGGCAACGCCTCCCAGCCCGAGAGCCAGCAGCATGCCCAGAGTGCGAAGCGCACCTCGTGGACGGGAACGTGCTGCCAGGGCGGACATGGGCAGAGTCTAGCGAGACGGAGTGGGTGTACCGTTTCGCGGTTGCTTCGCTTTGTTTCCGGCTAGGTGCCGGCAGTAGGTGGTCGCCGTTGGCTGGGGTCGATGCCGGCACGCTCGAGCAACAAACCGGCTGCGAGCAGTAACAATGCTGACACTATAAGGAAGATCCCCACTCGCAGGTCGTTGGACGCCGCGCGCACCATGCCGGCATCCGGAGCCACCCGCGCGATCAGCGCAGCAGCCGCTCCGACTACACCCGCGGCCACCAGCGCCGACGCCTTGCCCAGCGCCACGCAGCGGGCGATCACGATCGCCGCCATGGGCCGCGCATTCGGGTCGTGGCGTACCGCGGCGCGCACTCGGCGTGCCGTGACGAGTTCGACAATGGCGAGCAGTGCGAGCGGTACCGGCACGTAGATCGACAACGGCGGCATCGAGTCGTACGACAACCGCAGCAGCACGTACACGGTGCCGCCGATGATGAGGAGCGGGACCGCAAGGTCGCCGAGGTTGGTGCGCCGCATCGGAACCGACATGGGCTACGCCACAGCCAGGTCGGGACGCGCGCGAACGCCGCCGGACGGCAAGGCGGCGAGCAGTTCGCGCACGGCACGCTCGCCCAGCCGGGCCTCCGGGTCGACGGCGAGCCAGGGCATGAGCACGAACGCCCGCTGCGCCGCTCGCGGATGCGGCAGCGTGAGCTCTGGATCGTCGCTGCGAACGTCGTCGACAGCTACGACGTCGACGTCGAGCGTGCGTGGGCCCCAGCGGGTTTCCCGGGTACGTCCGGCCGCCCACTCGGCTGCCTGCGCACGATCGAGCCAGTCGGCCGGCCCGGCGTCGGCATCGGCGACCAGCAGCACCGCATTCAGGTAGTCGTCTTGTGCGACGGGCCCCCACGGCTCGGTCTCGTACACCGGCGACACGGCGCGCAGCCACCGGCGCATGGCGTCCACCGCCGACTGCAGGTGCCCCAGTCGGTCGCCGACGTTCGACCCGATAGACAGCACAGCTGTACTCATGCGCGGGTACGCCTCACCGTCACGGACAAGTCACTCACCGGAACAGTCACAGGAGCCTGCGGCTTGTGCACGGTGATCGTGGCAGCGGCGACCCGGCCGTCTTCCAGGCAGACAGTTGCCAGCCGCGTGGCCAGGGTCTCGAGCAGGTTGACCGGCTCGCCGGCGACTACGGCCGCGAGCGCCTCGGCCAGCTCGCCGTAGTGCACGGTGTCGGCGACATCGTCGGAGACCGCCGCAGCAGCGACGTCCAACTCGAGCACGGCGTCGACGACGAAGTCCTGCCCGTCACGCCGCTCGACGTCGTACACGCCGTGGTGACCGCGCACCCGCAGGCCCGTGATCGTGATCCGGTCGAAGCTCACCCTCGGCGCTCCGCAAGGGTCACTCATCGCAACGCCGCCACGACGCGGGCCGCGTCCACGTTGGGACACACATTGTGCACGCGCACTCCCCACACCCCGCAAAGCGCCGCGTACGTCGTGAGCGCGGTGGTAGCGTCCTCGCGCTCCCCGACCGGACGGGGTTTTCCGTCGGGCGCGGCGAGCAGCCGGCCCAGGAACGACTTGCGCGATGCCCCGATCAGCACCGGCAGTCCGAGCTCGACGAACGTGGACAGCTGCCGCAGCAGCAACCAGTCGTGCTCGGGCGTCTTCGCAAAGCCGAGGCCGGGGTCGATCACCAGCTGATCCGGATCGACGCCGGCAGCCACCGCGGCGTCCACGCTGGCCAGCAGTTCGCGTCGCACATCGCCGACAACGTCGGAGTAGACGGCCAGCTCCCGCATGATCTTGCTGTGCCCGCGCCAGTGCATGAGCACCCACGGGCAGCCCGCGTCGCGCGCCACCCGGGCCATGTCGGGGTCGCCCAGTCCCCCGGAGACATCGTTAATCACACGGGCGCCGACTTCGAGTGCCGCCGCGGCGACCGCCGCGCGGTAGGTGTCGACGCTGATCACGATGCTTTCGGCGGCGAGAGCCTTGATCACTGGCAACACGCGCGCGGTCTCCACGGAGGCCGCCACCCGCTCTGCCCCGGGCCGGGTCGACTCACCTCCGACATCGATCAGGTCGGCGCCCTCGTCACGCATCTGGAGCGCGTGGGCCACGGCGTCGTCCAGTGTCACGTAGCGGCCACCGTCGGAGAACGAGTCCGGTGTGACGTTCAGCACGCCCATGACGGCAATGCGATCGGAGCGCCGCGGCACGCCGCTCATCGGCCGAGGATAAGACCGAGTGCCTCGGCGCGGCTGCGCGGATCGTCCTTGAAAATGCCGCGCACCGCGGAGGTCACGGTCGTAGATCCGGGTTTGCGCACCCCGCGCATTGCCATGCACAGGTGCTCGGCCTGGACGACCACCACGACGCCCTGCGGCTCGATCCTCCGCATCACCGCGTCGGCCACCTGGGAGGTCAGCCGCTCCTGCACCTGGGGGCGCTTCGCATACAGATCGACGAGGCGAGCGAGTTTGGACAGGCCGGTGATCCGCCCGTCCTCGCCCGGGATGTAGCCCACGGCCGCGCTTCCGTGCCACGGCACAAGGTGATGCTCGCAGATCGAGTACAGCGCAATGTCCTTGACCAGAACGAGCTCATCGTGGTTCTCGTCGAACGTCGTCTCCAGCACGGCATCCGGATCGGCGACAGACAGCCCGGCGAACATCTCGGAGTACGCGCTCGCGACCCGCGCCGGCGTGCGCTTGAGCCCTTCCCGGTCCGGATCCTCGCCGACCGCGATCAGCAGCTCACGGACTGCCGCCTCGGCGCGCGCCACGTCGACACCCGCGGCAGGCTCACTCACGGGTGTGATCAGGCCCCGGAGGCTGTACCCGCTCGGGGTAGTTCGGGTACCCCGCGGGCGGCGGCGCGACCGGCGGAAGCAGCCCCGTGGGCTGCTCGCCGTATGGTGGCTGCTGGCCGACAGGATCGCTGTACGAGTGGCGCGACCCGTACGTCTGCGTCGGGCCGTAGCCCTGGTTCGCTCCGGCCTGGTCGGATGCCGGTGCCGGGCTCGACTGCCCGACGGGAGCGCCGCCCTTGACGAGGCCGTTCGACCTCGCACTGGGCGGGATCTCGATCGGCGGGCGATCGCTCGGCGTGCGCTTGCCGAACCCGGTGAACGTGTTGTGCGGCGGGCGCTTGCGGACCGGCGCGAGGATGCGCTCGAGGTCTTCCTTGTTCAGGGTTTCCTTCTCGACCAGCTCCAGCACCATCTGGTCGAGCGTGTCCCGGTACTGGACCAGGATCTCCCAGGCCTCGTCGTGCGCCGCCTCGATCAGGTCGCGCACCTCGGAGTCGATGTCGGCGGCGATGTCCTCGGAGTAGTCACGCGTGTGGCCGTAGTCGCGGCCGAGGAACGGCTCGGACTCGTTCACCCCGTATCTCACTGCGCCGAGTTTGGAGCTCATGCCGTACTCGGTGACCATCGCGCGGGCCAGCTTCGTGGCCTTTTCGATGTCGTCGGACGCGCCGGTGGTCGGCTCGTGGAAGACCAGCTCCTCCGCGGCCCGTCCGCCGAGTGCGTACACCAGCTGGTCGAGGATCTCGGAGCGGGTCTGCGTGTAACGGTCCTCCACGGGAAGCACGAGCGTGTGCCCGAGGGAGCGGCCGCGCGGCAAGATCGTCACCTTGTGCACCGGGTCGAGGTTCGGCATCGCCCACGCCGTGAGCGCGTGCCCCGACTCGTGGTAGGCCGTGACCTTCTTCTCCTTGTCGCTCATCGCGCGGGTCTTGCGCTCGGGGCCGGCGATGACCCGGTCGATCGCCTCTTCCAAGGATTTGTTGTCGATCAGGCGGCCGCCGGTGCGCGCGGTCAACAACGCGGCCTCGTTGATCACGTTGGCCAGGTCAGCACCGGTGAAGCCAGGCGTGCGCCGGGCGATGACCGAGAGGTCGACGTCGGTGGCGAACGGCTTGCCCTTGGCGTGCACCGCAAGCACCGCTTTGCGTCCCTCGACGTCCGGCGGCGACACCGCGACCTGTCGATCGAACCGTCCCGGCCGCAGCAGCGCCGGGTCCAGGATGTCCGGGCGGTTGGTCGCCGCGATCAGGATCACGCCGCCCTTGACGTCGAATCCGTCCATCTCGACAAGCAACTGGTTCAGCGTCTGCTCGCGCTCGTCGTGGCCACCGCCGAGACCGGCACCGCGGTGCCGGCCGACCGCGTCGATCTCGTCCACGAAGATGATCGCGGGGGCGTTCGCCTTGGCCTGCTCGAACAGGTCGCGCACCCGGGACGCGCCCACGCCGACGAACATCTCGACGAAGTCCGAGCCGGAGATCGAGTAGAACGGCACCCCGGCCTCGCCGGCCACTGCCCGGGCGAGCAGCGTCTTGCCGGTACCCGGCGGGCCGAACAGCAACACGCCCTTGGGGATCTTGGCGCCAAGCGCCTGGTAGCGGGCCGGGTTCTGCAGGAAGTCCTTGATCTCCTGCAACTCCTCGATCGCCTCGTCCTCACCGGCGACATCGGCGAATGTCGTCTTTGGGGTGTCCTTGCTGACAAGCTTGGCCTTGCTGCGGCCGAAGCTCATGACGCGGTTGCCGCCGCCCTGCACCTGGCTCATCACGAAGAACAGCACGCCGACGATCAACAGGATGGGCAGCAGGCTCACCAGCAACGACAGCCACGTGTTGCTCTTTGTGACCTTGGTGGTGAACGTGCGGCCCGTGTCCGCGCCGGTCTGCGCGGTCAGCTTGTTGAAGATGCTGCTGCTCGCGTCAGCGGGGTACGACGCGCTGATCTTTTTCTTACCGTCGACCGGATTCTTCAGGTCGATCTGGAGCTGCTGCTCCTTGTCGCGAATCGTGGCCGTGGTGAAGTTGCCACTGTCGATCTGCGCGTACGCCACCGAGGTGTTGACCGACTTGTAATCGCTTCCGCCGGAGACCACCGACGGCAGAACGAAGATGGCAAAGATGATCACGATGGCCCATAGCCACCACGATCGGAACAAACGCCTACGATCCATGTGTCATCGCTCGACAGGTTATGTCGCGCGCTCCTTCTGCTCGGGTGCGAGGAATTCTCGCCCAAAACTCTCTACGGACGGTACACGGCGCGGTGCCGCGCCGGGCAGTCACAGGTAGAACGCGGGGACCCGCGACTGCGTTCCTGATCTACCCCGCCTGCGCGGGGTGGGCGTCTCCACCGCTCGCTGTGCTCGGGCGGATCGGCGGACCCGCTCCGCGTCGCGGCGGCGGGGCTGTTCGCGCGAGCGCTCATCGCTGACCTACCCCGCCCACGCCGGTCGTGCCGGGGCCCCGCTTGGCTCCTGCTGGGGGATGCCACGCCGGTAGAGGATCAGGCTGACCACCAGCCCGACGGCGAACAGGGCCGCCGACCACCAGTACACGGCCTGGTAGCCGTGGATGGCCGCCTGCGCCTGAACGAGCGCGTTCGCGGGGTTCCTGCCCACCAGGTAGTGGCTGGCGGCGGTGCTGGCGAACGTGCTCAGCAGCGCCGTCCCGATCGAACCGCCTACCTGCTGCATCGCGTTGACCGCCGCCGACGCCACACCAGCGTCGTCCGCACCGACCCCGGACGTGGCGACGTTCATCGCCGAAGCCATGACCAGGCCGATGCCGAGGCCGGCAACGATCAGCGGGGGCAGCACGTTCGCCGCGTAGCTGCTGGCCAGGCCCAGCCGGGTAAGCCACACCAGTCCCCCGACTGCGAGGCCCATACCCAGCGGCACCAGCACCTTCGGGCCAAGCCGGGGAAGCAGCAGGCTCGTTGCCAGGGTGGCGGTGACCATGACTGCGCCCACCATGGGCAGGAACGCCAGGCCCGTAACTACGGGCGTGTAGCCGAGGCTCTCCTGCAGGTAGTACGTGAGGAACAGGAACAGCCCGAACATCGCCCCTGACGAGAACAGCATCGCGAGGAACGAGGTGCCGCGGTTGCGGTCGAGCAGCACCCGCAGCGGCAGCAGTGGATGCGCTGCCCGGGTCTGCCACCAGCCGAAGGCCAGGAGGAGCGCCACGCCGGCGATCAGCGGCCCCCAGGTGCCGGCCGCGGACCAGGAGTGCGTCTCTGCGTCGGCGAAGCCGTAGACCACGCCGAACAAGCCCCCCGAGACCAGCACGGTGCCGAGGATGTCCAGCTTCGGGCGGTCCGCCGGAGCCCCGGGCACGAGCAGCGCCCATCCGCCGACAAACGCGACCACTGCGAAGACGAGGTTGACGTAGAGCGTCCACCGCCAGCTGAGGTGCTCCGTGAGCAACCCGCCGAGAAGCAGCCCGACCGCGCCGCCCGAACCGGCGATGGCGCCGTAGATGCCGAACGCTCGCGTACGCTCCCGAGCTTCCGTGAACGTCGTTGTGAGCAGCGACAACGCCGCGGGTGCGAGCAGGGCGGCGAACAGGCCCTGCACCGCCCGGGCCGTAACCAGCATCTCAAAGCTCGTCGCCGCGCCGCCCAGCGCGGATGCGCCGGCGAAGCCGACGAGTCCGACCAGGAACGTGACCTTACGGCCGAACAGATCCGCCAGCCGGCCGCCGAGCAGCAGCAGGCTGCCGAATGCGAGCGCATAGGCGGTCACGATCCATTGCCGGTCGTCATTCGAGAAGCCCAGCGCCTGCTGGGCGGACGGCAGCGCGATGTTCACGACGGTGACGTCGAGCACGACCATGAGCTGAGCAATGCCGATGACAGCGAGCACCCACCAGCGATGGCGCGGGCCGGCTGCCTTGGTTTCGGCGTGCGCCTGCGTCTGTGCGACCGCAACGTCTGTCACTGTGCCTCCTCAATACGAAACCGTTTCGTTTCGATCTGCCACAGCAACGTCGAAACGCAAGCGTTTCGTTCCCGATGTGACGAGCGACGCGGCCCGCTCCCGGGCTACGGCTGCACGCCGAGCGCAGGGAGCACGACCGCGTCCACAAACTTGCGGAGGTATGCGCGGTCGGCGTGCCGGTTGTCCACCAGCGGACGGGCGATAAGCGCTCCCACCATCAGGTGCGGCAGGAACGTGCGCGCGGGGACCTTCGGATTCAGCTCGCCGCGGGCGACCGCACGATCCAGGATGTGCTGCAGTCCTGCCGCCTCGGGCTCGACCAGCGACTCGTGGAACACCCGCGCCAGGTCGGCGTCATGATCCATGGCATGGAGGAGAGCGCGCATCAGCCCGGTGTCGTCCTCGCCCCGACCGGCCATCTGCCCCGCGACTTCGCGTAGATCGCCCGCCAGCGTGCCGGTGTCGATCTCCGCCATACCAGGCGGCTTGTGGTCCTTCAGCGCGGCGATCACCAGTTCCGGCTTGCCCTTCCACTGCCGGTAGAGCGTGGCCTTGCTCGAATGAGTCCGCGCAGCGACGGCGTCCATCGTCAGGGCGTCGTAGCCGACCTCGCGCAGCAAATCGACGACGGCCAGGTACAGCTCTCGCTCGCGCTCCGGGCTGAGCCGGGTACGGCCGGCGCGCCGAGCCGCCTCGATGGACATGCCGTCTAAGCCTCTTGTCCGAAACCGTTTCGTACAGAATATCACGTACGGCTGTATACCGAAGGCTTCAGGCGTCCGATGTACGGCAGGTTGCGGTAGCGCTCTGCGTAGTCGAGGCCGTAGCCGACGACGAACTCGTTCGGGATGTCGAAGCCGAGGTACTTGACCCGGACGTTGACCTTGACGGCATCCCGCTTACGCAGCAGTGTTACCACCTCGATCGACGCCGGGTTGCGGCTGGCGAGGTTGCGCATCAGCCACGAGAGGGTCAGCCCCGAGTCGATGATGTCCTCGACGATCAGGACGTGCTCGCCGGCGATGTCTCGGTCGAGGTCCTTGAGGATGCGGACGACACCCGAGCTCGTCGTCGAGCTGCCGTACGAGCTCACCGCCATGAACTCCATCGTCGAAGGGCGTTCCAGGGCGAGCGCCAGGTCGGACATGAACATGGCAGCGCCCTTGAGCACGCCGACCAGCAGCGGCTCGCGGTCGGCGTAGTCGGCGTCGATGACCTTGGCCAGCTCGGCGGTCTTCTCGGCGATCTGGTCGGCCGTGACGATCACGGCTTCGATGTCGTCGTCGAGCACGGACGGCATGCGTCACTCCTTCGCGGACTTGCGGCGCAGGCTCAGCCTGCCAGATGCCCGGACGACCTCGAACCTGCCTGGGAGGTCGATCGGTCCCTGCCCGTGCCACGCGGTTATCAGCGCGTCCAGTTCCGCGGTGCGCTCAGCGGTCAGCGGCTCGGCCGCGTGCGCGTAGACCCAGGCCCGCAGCACGCGGGTGCGAACCGCCCGCGGTAGTTTCGCCAGCTCGGCGACCGGCAGTTCGCCGCCGTGCCGATGACCAGCCGCGAGTTGGTCCAGGGCGTCGAGGTCCTCCTGGACGAGTGCGGCGGTGCGGGCCAGCGCCTCGGCGACACCGCCCTGGAGCACGTCCTCGAGTAGCGGCAGCACCTCTCGGCGCAGCCGGACCCGCTGGAAGGACGGGTCGGCGTTGTGTGGGTCCTGCCACGGCGTGAGGCCGAGGGCTTCGCAGGCGGCATGCGTCGTGGCGCGCCGCACGCCGAGGAAGGGCCGGCGGTAACGGCCGTCGACGGGACGCATGCCGGCGATCGAGCGCGGCCCCGAACCTCGTCCCAGCCCGAGCAGGACGGTCTCGGCCTGATCGTCGAGGGTGTGCCCGAGCATCACGTCCGCGTCGAGGGCGGCGGCGACGCGGTCGAGCGCACCGTACCTGGCGGTACGGGCGGCCGCCTCCGGGCCACCGGCGCTGCCCACCCGAACCCGGATCAGCTCGACCGGGTTGAAGCCGAGCTCGTAGCCCAGCTGCACCACGGCCCGCGCCTGCGTGACGGACCCGGGCTGCAGGCCGTGATCCACGGTGACCAGCCCGGCGCTCACGCCGGCGCGCGGTGCCTCGAAGGAGGCGGCCGCCGCCAGGGCGAGCGAGTCGGCGCCACCCGAGCAGGCGACGATCACGGTGCCACCGCCGGGCAGGGCAGCTCGCACCGCGCGGCGGACCGCGGCGATGGCCGGCGCCGGTCCCATCTCAGCTGTGGACGCGCGCCAGCCAGGCGTCCGGGGCGCGGATCTCGTCCTTGCTCGGTAGCTCGCCGGCAGACGTCCAGATCGTGTTGAAGCCGGCAACGCCCACCCGGTCCACGACGTGCCGCACGAACGCCGCGCCGTCGACGTATTGCCGGGTCTTGGCGTCCAGACCGAGCAGCCGGCGCAGCAGTCGGTCGAGCGGATTGCCCCCGCGACGGCGCCGCGCCCCGAACCGTTCCTCGATGACGCGCTGCGACGGGATGACGGTTGGCGACACCGCGTTCATCACGTATTCGGCATGCCCCTCGACCAACGACATGAACGCGGTGAGCCGGTCGATGACCGCCTGCTGCTCAGGCGTGGCCAGCGCCGCGATCAACCCGGAGCCGTCGTCCTGCCCGCGCACCACCTTGACCAGCTCGCCGAGCGCGTCCCGGGTTCGCTCGCGGAGCGCCGCGGGGTCGGTGTCGATGCTGTCCGTCAGCGCCGCCACCTCGTCGAGCATGTGCTGGCGCAGCCACGGCACCGCGGTGAACTGCACCCGGTGGGTGACCTCGTGCAGGCACACCCACAGCCGAAAGTCTTGCGGATCGACGCCCAGCTGCCGCTCGACCGTGACCACGTTCGGGGCCACGAGCAGCAGCTGCCCATCGTGCCGGTCGAAGAACTCGAACTGACCCAGCACCTTGCCGGACAGGAAGCCCAACACGGCGCCGGCCTGCATGCCGGTGACCCGTCCACCGACCGTCTCTGCCACCCGGCCGACCTTGTTATCGGCGGCCAGCCGGTCGACGAGCGGTGTCATGACGGTGCGCAGCCCCGCGGCGTTCACGTCGATCCAACCCGCGCGGTCGACGACGCGCGTGAGCGCGGTGACCGGTGGCTCGGTCAGACCGGTCAGCTCGGCGACATGCGCCGCGGCCCGCTCGGCGTCGCGATACAGCTCGGCGACCGTGTCGTCCGCTTCGGTGCGCGACACGCGTGGTGGTGGGGGAGTCAGGTTCTTGGCCGACCGGGCGGCAAGGTCCCAGTCGATGAGCGACACCATTTGGTTGATTATCCCGGCCGCGCGGAGCGCAGCGCTTCGTGGGTTCAGCAGCCGCAGGTCGCCAGCGTGCTGGCGACCCGGTCGAGAGCGGCCTCGGCCCGGTCGGTGTCTGCCGTCGTCGGCCCGACTCGGTCAGCCAGTAGCGCAAACGCGAGCAGCCGGCCGTCCCGGTCGTGGACGAGCCCGGCCAGCGTCGACACCGACGTGAGCGTTCCGGTCTTCGCGCGCACGACGCCCGCCCCCGCACTGTGTACGAACCGCCCGGACAGTGTGCCGCTCCAGGCGGCGACGGGAAGCAGGTCGAGGACTGCCGTCCGCTTCGTGGCGAGCAGAAGCAGCCGGTCCAGCGTGTCGGCGCTCAACCGGTCACCGGCGGCGAGACCGCTGCCGTCGACGAGCCCGGAGCCGATCGGAGTGCCGAGCCGCGCGAGCACCGCGCGCACCGCCGCCGCCGCCCCGCTGAACGATGCGGGCAGATGCTCGGCCAGGGCGACCTGCCGAGCCAGCGACTCGGCGATCACGTTGTCGGATAACTGCAGCATCTGCCCGACGAGCGTGCCGAGCGGCGCCGACTCCACGCTGGCCAGCGTGCGGGCTTGCTGCGAGGCCGTCCCGCGGGTGACACGGTGCACGCCAAGTGCCGCGGCGAGCGCCGTGCCGGCTGCGAGGTCCGGGGCGGTGCTGCGCAGCTCGGCGCCGGGCGTGTCCCGCCCACCGTCCACAGTGGACGACATGATGGGCGCAGCGTAGTCGGAGGGGACGTCCTCGGGCGCCCAGTACGGCGAGACGGCAGGCCCGGTGAAGAGGCTGTCGTCCACCTCGACGCGCGTCACGTGTACGCCGCGCAGCTGGCGGGCGAGGTCGCTGATGTGTGCCGCGCCGGCATAGGGGCCCTGCTTGCCCGGCGCGGCGGCGGTCAGCGTCGGGTCGCCGCCGCCGGCGAGCACCACGGTGCCGGGCTGCGTGCCGGTGACCACCCGGGTCGTAATCCGGTCGTTCGTCTCGTGCACGGCAAGTACCGCGAGCGCGGTGGCGAGCTTGGCGGTCGACGCGGGGGGCGCGGGCGTCGCCGAGCCGTGGCTGGCCAGCACCTCGCCGCTGGCTACGTCCCGCACCTCGACGAGCACCCGCCTGCCGAGCCGGGGATCGGCGAGCGGGCCCCGCAGCGCGGCCGCCACTCCGGCCCGCGAGGGACGCGGCGCCTCAGACGGCGCGGTGCTCGACGGCGGCGCCGCCGCGGACGCCTCCTCGCCCGCCGGCGAAGCGACGGTCGGCTGGGCCACCGGGGTATCGCGAAATTTCCGTACACCAGCGTATGCACCCGAGGCCGCGGCACCGGCCGACACGACAAGCAGCGCCGCGACGCCCGCCGCCCGCCAGTTCATGATGCGCCACACTATGCGCATGGAGTTCGATGTCCTGATCGAGATCCCCCGAGGCAGCCGCAACAAGTACGAGGTCGACCACGAGTCCGGACGGATCCGGCTGGACCGCACGCTGTTCACGTCGACGCAGTACCCCGCGGACTACGGCTATATCGAGGACACGCTGGGCCTGGACGGCGATCCGCTCGACGCGCTGGTGTTCGTCCCGGGCGACCCGCTGTTCCCCGGCGTACTGGTCAGGTGCCGCGCGATCGGCATGTTCCGGATGACCGACGAGAAGGGTGCCGACGACAAGGTGCTGTGCGTGCCGTCCCGCGACCCGCGCCTTTCGCACCTGCGTGACCTCAGCGATCTGCCGGAGTTCGATCGCCTCGAGATCCAGCACTTCTTCGAGGTGTACAAGGAGCTGGAGCCCGGCAAGAGCGTCGAGGGAGCGTCCTGGGCGGGACGGACCGAGGCAGAGGCCGAGATCACGGAGTCACGCACCCGGCTGGCTGCGCTGCCTTCTTGAGCTAGTGCGCCGGGCTGGTCGCGTCACTCGACGGCGGCAGCGGTGACCGGCCGGAACGCGAGGAACGATCCCCTGCCCGGCTGCGAGCAAGTGAGCCCATCGCCGCGCATCCGCTCCATGCGCACCGTGACGTCGACCAGCCCGTGCGGCGCGCGGATGCGCACTACGGACTCCCCCTCGCCGCTTGCCCGCACCGCAACGACCGCGAGCGCCGCCTCGCGGCGGACGGCCAGGTGCTCGTATGCGAACGCCAGCGCCGCCTGCGCTGCCGGCTTCAAGCCCACCCGCCCCCGCAGCAGTGCCCCGACCACTTCCCCGCGCTCGGTCGTCTCGACGAACTCCGGTGCCGCGAACGGCAGCACCCGTCCGTAGAGCAGCCCGGCCGGCAGCACCAGGACGTTCGCCGCGAACCGGTCGCCACCGACGTGGCTGCATTCCCATACCCGGCCGGGACGCTCCGTGGCGAGCGCCGCGGCCACCGCGCGTCCCCGGAGCGCGCAACATGCATCGTGCTTGCTATGCGCGCAGACCAGATAGAGCGGTGCTTCGTCGACAACGCCCGCCGAGCCGTCCAGGGGAACGTCGAGCAGCTCCGCATCCTCGTGGTAGTGCCCCCAGCGCAGTGATGTGTCGCCGGGGCGGCAGTCGACGAGCGCCCACCTGCGGACGGCACCGCGCGGCGTCCGGCCGGGCCGGCGAATCGCCAGCACCCGCACGCCCGCTGCATCGGCGTGCGCCTCGAGCATCGCCGCGGTGGCATGGTCGAAACGCGAGCCGCGAAGCCCCGTGCGTCCCCATGGGCCGGGCTGCTCCACGAGGAGCAGCAGACTGGCCGGGAAGGCGGTGCCGAGCATCGGATCGCCGCGCAATTGCGCCCGCAGCGCGCACCGGTCGAGCGTTTCACGCGGATGGGGATGCCCGCGATGCGCCTCGGCGTGCGGCGCACTCACGGCGTCTGCCCGCTCACGGCGTCGCCGGGACGACGACGGCCTCACGCAACAGCATCCGGGCGAGGGTCAGCTGCTCCGCCGCGTCCATGCCGGGTAGCTCCCCCGGCGTGAACGCCTGGCCCGCCAGCACGGTCTTGAGCGCCGCCTCTGCGCCCGACGGCAGCGGCACCGCCTTTTCGAGCATGCGCAGGCGCAATCCCGCTTCGTCGCGCACCAGCGTGCAGCGCAGGCCGGGGCGCAGGCGCAGCAGCGTTGCCGTCTGCACGGATTCTGCGGCGGCGAGCTGTCCAAGTGGGCCGATCGGCGCAGGGCGGGTCTGGCGGATCAGGTCACTTGTCACGCGATCGGCGACGGTTTCCACGAAGATCCCGTCCAGGTGGCGGCGCAGCGCCGCCAGCGTGTCCCGCAACAGTGGCTCAAGCACCGCAGGATCGCCGAGTTCGACGCCCATCGGCAGCGACGGGCGAAGCGCCGGATCATTCGCGGCAGTGTCGAGTACGTGACGCACCAGCTGATACCGGGTCAGCGGGTGCACGCCCACCGTCAAGTGGATCGACAACTCGCCGAGCGCCACGGCCGAATGCAGGTAACCCCGCGGTAAGTAGAGCGTGTCACCGGGTGCCAGCACCTCGTCGATCAGTGGCGTCTCCTGCGCACGTTTCGCAACCTCGGCGCGCCGCTGCTCCCAGGGCTGGTCGCGCAGCGGGTCCGCCAGCACGGGCGAGTGGACCCGCCACTGCTTGCGTCCGGCCAGCTGGAGCACGAACACGTCGTGAACGTCGTAATGCGCCGCGAAGCCACGGTTCTGCGGCGGAGTGACATAGGCGTTGACCTGTACGGGGTGACCGAGCTCATCCGACAGCTGCGACGCGAACATGACGAGCGGCGGCCAGGTGCGGTGCAGTGCCTGGAGCACCAGGGTGGCTCCGCCGTCCAACTGTTGGAGCGCCAGGTCGTCGGCGACCTGATCGCCGACGGTCGCGCCGGCACCGCCACTGCGCGTGTATCGCACGGGCGGGACGATGTCGCCGTCCTTGGCCATACGCAGGAACGGGGTGCGCAGCCCGCGTCGCGACAGCAACTCGTCGACCGCGGACTCATCGAGCAGGTCGTCGAAATGCGCAGGCAGCCGTGCTGCACGGCTAAGCAGCGGCTGCCGGCCCCAGTGTTGTTCAGCGAAATCGCGCGGCGGCACAGCAATGCACCGCTCTAGCGCACTCATAGCAGCCACGCTACTGGCTCATATCTCATTCGCCGGTTCGTGTCTCTCGCCCGTGACGCTCATCGCTCGCGAACATGGGCGGGCCCGGCAGCGCTGCCGGGCCCTTCACGGCTTTGGCACTCGAACCCTGTTCGTGCCTCGGCCGTCAGTCATGTGTTTCGGCGGAATCAGGCGCTGTCACTCCCGTAGCCGCCGCTGTCTGCCGCGCCGCCGTCGCCGGCGCTACCGTCCGCACCGCCGTCACCGAAGCCGGCCCCGCCGTCGCCGCCGCTGTCGGCCGCCCCGTCGGCGCCTGCGTCGCCGGCACCGCCGTCCGCGCCACCGTCGGCACCACCGTCACCGGCGCCGCCGTCAGCTCCGCCGTCACCGGCGCTACCGTCAGCACCGCCGTCGCCGAAGCCGGCGCCACCGTCACCGCCGGCGTCGGCAGCACCGTCTGCGCCGCCGTCGTCGCGGCCGGCGCCCGTGCTCGTGTCGTCGTCCTCGAAGCTCATGAACACCCTCTCCCTCGATCGGGGATCATTCAGCGGGCACCGCCCGCCGGAGCACACGCTAGCGACGACCGACCACGCCGGGAAGGCCGGATCGGCGCGCCGTTGCCGATCCCAAACGTCCGGATCGTTCCAGCCCGATTTGATTCGGTCTGACGTCGTCCAGGAGCATGATGCGGTGGTCCCACCTCGAGCAGGCGCCGTTGCCTGCTGCCTCATGATCATGATGCTGGCGGCGTGCAGCAATTCGGGTTCGAAGTCCCCGCCACCCACGGCGCCGACGAGCACCGCGCAAGCGGCCGGACCAACGACCTGCAACGGCTACACCAAGGGCCGCCGCGGCGTGATCAACGTCTTCTGCGGGGGTAACGCCAAGGCAACCGCGAGGGTCGGCGGCAACACGTTCGTCCTGGACGGCGGCTCGTGCGTGCAAGGCGCGACCTTCCTGTCCGTCAACGTCGGCGTGCTCGTGGGCCCGGACTTCGCCGGTTCGCCACCCGACTACTTCGGACTCGTCCTCAAGCCGGCGGGCGGCCCGTTCAACAACGCGTCGGCCACCATCGACACGGCAGGCGAACCGCACGCCGCAACCCTGTCCGGCACGCTGAACGACGACCTCAAGGGCGGCAAGTTCAGCGGCAGCGACGGCAGCGACCAGGTCATCGGGACGTTCAGCTGCTGACCCTGCTCCCCGTCACCACCGGCCCGTCCCTGATCGCCGGGCGCGGCCTGTTCGCCAGCGCGTCCATCCCCGCGGGCACGGCGGTCATCCGCTTTCCGGCCACACCCACTGCCACGGCACAGCTGCGCACCCTCAACCACTCGTGCGAGCCCAATCTGTGGTGGATGGATGCGCACTCGCTCAGCGCCCGTCGCGACATCGCCGCAGGCGAGGAACTGACCTGCGACTACTCCACCTGCATCTCGGACCCCGAGTTCCTGCTGCGCTGCCACTGCGGTAGCTACCGGTGCCGGCAGATGGTCACCGGCGACGACTGGCGCATCCCGGAATTGCAGGCTGCGTACGCCGGCCACTGGCCGCCCCAGTTGGAGGCTGCGATGAGCGCTCGCGCGAAGAACCCGCCGAGCGGCGCGAAGCGGCCGGCGGACTAGTCAGCCGGCGCGCTCCGCGCGGTGTAGCGCGACGATGCCTCCGGTCAGGTTCCGCCAATGCACGTCCACCCAGCCCGCGGCGGCGATCTGCCGGGCGAGGCTGAGTTGTCCGGGCCAGTTGCGGATCGACTCGGCTAGGTAGCTGTATGCGTCCGGGTTGGAGGAAACGCGGCGAGCCAGCACCGGCAGTCCGCGCATCAGGTAGTTCAGGTACAGCCGGCGGAACGGCGCGAACGTGGGCCGGCTGAACTCGCACACCACCAGCCGCCCGCCGGGGCGCACCACCCGGGCCATCTCGCGCAGCGCCTGCCCGGTATCGACGATGTTGCGCAGCCCGAAGGCGATCGTCACCGCGTCGAACGCGCCGTCACGGAACGGCAGCCGGACCGCGTCACCCGCCACAACCGGCACATGCCGGCGGTCGCGGCGCGCCCGCCCGGTACGCAGCATGCCGAGCGAGAAGTCGCAGCCGACGGCATACGCGCCGGACAGCGCCAGTTCGACGGTCGAAACGCCGGTCCCCGCAGCCAGGTCGAGCACGCGGTCGCCGGGGTGCAATTCGAGCGCTTGCCGGGTGCGCCGCCGCCAGCGCCGGTCCAGGCCGAGCGACATCACGGTGTTGGTGGCGTCGTAGCGTCGGGCGACGGCGTCGAACATCGCCGCGACATCCCGCGGTCGCTTCTCCAACGTTGCGCAGTTCATCGCGCGACATTGTGCCCGAGACCGTTATGCGCCAATCACTTACATCCTCAGCCAGCGCGCAGTGCCGTTGACGCGAAGTGCGAGTGCACGCGCGGGTCAACCGGGTCGTCGGCCGGATCGTGGTGCACGACGAGGTGGTTGTAAAGCGTGTCCCGCTGCGCGGGGATACGGCCGGCGCCGCGGATCAGTTCGATCAGCTCGGTGCGATTGGACCGGTGCCGCGCTCCTGCGCTCGACACGACGTTCTCCTCGAGCATCACCGAGCCCAGATCGTCGGCGCCGAAGTGCAAAGTGAGCTGGCCGATGTCCTTGCCCGTTGTCAGCCAGGACCCCTGTAGATGGTTGACGTTGTCGAAGAACAGCCGGGCAACTGCGATCATGCGGAGGTACTCGAGGCTCGTGGCTTGGGTGCGGCCTCGCAGATGGTTGTTCTCCGGCTGGTACGTCCAGGGAATGAAGCTGCGGAAGCCCCCGGTACGGTCCTGCACCTCGCGAATCATGCGCAGGTGCTCGATGCGCTCGGCGTTCGTCTCGCCGGTGCCCATCATGAACGTCGCCGTGGACTCGACGCCGAGCCCGTGCGCGGTCTCCATGACCTCGAGCCACGTCTCGCCGGTCTCCTTGAGCGGTGCGATTGCCTTGCGCGGGCGGCCGACGAGGATCTCGGCGCCCGCGCCGGCGAAGGAGTCCAGGCCGGCTGTGTGCAGGCGGCGGATCACGGTGGCGAAGTCCAGCCCGGACGTCCGGGAGATATGGACGACCTCGGAGCCGCCGAGCGAATGCAGCGCCAGCTGCGGGTACTCGCGCTTGATCGCCGCGAAGATCCGCTCGTACCACTCGATGCCGAGCTCTGGCGAGTGGCCACCTTGCAGCATGATCTGGGTGGCGCCGAGGTCGACGGCCTCACCGCAGCGGCGCAGGATCTCCTCGTCGCTGTGCGTCCAACCCTCGTCGTGCTTCGGCGGGCGATAGAACGCACAGAACTTGCACGCCGTGACGCACACATTGGTGTAGTTGATGTTCCGGTCGATGATGTACGTCGCGATGTTGTCCGGATACCGCCTGCGACGCACGGCGTCCGCGGCCTCGCCCAATGCATGTAGCGGCGCATCGGTGTACAGCAGCAACGCCTCGTCCGGCGTTATGCGCCCGCCATCGGCAGCACGGGCCAGCACGTCCGCGATCGTCATAGCCCGAGCCTAGCGACGAGCGGCCACGCGGCAATGAGCGATCGCGCGAAGATGAGCCCAGGCCGGATCAAACAGTCTCCCAGAGGCCGACGACGTTGCCGGAGACGTCGGTGACATAGGCATAGGCGCCCATCCCCGGGATCTCCTGGCGGCCCGCGACGACCGTTCCGCCGGCGGCGCTGACCTTCTGCAGGCAGTCGTCGATCGACCCGACGTACACCGTGATGACCGGCGCACTGATCTGACCGGTGCGTTCGATGATCGCCCCGTTGATCCCGCCGGGCTCGGTCGGCTGCTGCGTCTGCGGATCGGTCGGCGTGGTCATAGCGATCGTGTACGTGCCTGTTCCGCCGCCCATCTCCACCGGGACGTCCATGATCTGCCAGCCGAAGACGCTGGCATAGAACTGCTTCGCCTTGTCCTTGTCGTCGACGGCGATCTCGAAGTGCGCGACTCGATCCATGACGGTTCCCCCATCGTCTCCACAGTTCAACCCATCCTGCACCCCGAGGCAACCCTATTCGTTAGTTGACACTTACGTAAGCGCTGGCTAACGTCGTCACGGTCCGTTCCATACAGAAGGGAGCACGATCATGGGAGCTGCGGTCGCGTGGTTCGAGGTGACGAGCGACGACCCCGCTCGTGCGCAGAAGTTCTATGCGGAGTTGTTCGGCTGGACGATCACGGCCGGCCCGGGTTCAGACGGCTACAGCATCGTCGACACCGGCGCCGGCGAAGGGGCGATCGGTGGGGGCATCGGACCGTCGGCGGGCTCGGACGACCCGACCGGGGTGAAGATCTACTTGCGGGTCGACGACCTGGAGGCGTATCTAGCCAAGGCCGAGCAGCTCGGCGGCAAGCGCGTCGGTGAACCGACGGAGCTGCCCGAGGGCTGGGGTACCGTCGCAGTGCTGACCGACCCGGACGGAAACCAGGTCGGCCTCTGGAAGTGAGATTCATGGCTCGCCCGTCGAGTGGCGCGAAGCGCGTCGGGTGGCGTGCTGTATCGCGCCGCTCGTGCGACAAGCCACGACGCGACGGAGCGGGTGCGCGCGAGGAGCGCGGCTGATGGGCCGCGGCCCCGGCCCGGATCGCGCCGACGAGGTGCTGCGCGCGCTCGCAGAGCCCAGGCGGCGGGCAATCCTGCGACTGGTCGCCGACGACGAAATGTCGGCGGGCGAGATTGCCGCCGCGTTCGACGTGACCCGCCCGGCCGTCAGCCAGCATCTGACCGTGCTGAAGAACGCCGGGCTGGTCAGCGAACGTCGCGACGGCACCCGCCGGCTGTACCGGGGCGCGCCGGCGGGGCTGCGTGAAGTGCGCGATCTCCTCGACGAGTTATGGTCCTCGTCGCTATCCGTAGCCCGCCGGCTCGCCGAGGCTGAGGACGGCGGCCAGCACCAGGAGGCACGGTGACGGTCATGCCGATGCGGCGACCCCCGATCCGGCAGTCGACGACGGTACGTGCCGGCGTCGCGCACACGTTCGAGGTCTTCGTCGACGCGCTCGACCAGTGGTGGCCGCTTCGGACGCACTCCCAGGGCAAAGATCGCGTGGCCGGCGTGATCGTCGAGCGGCGGGCCGGCGGGCGGGTCTACGAGACGTGGCAGGACGGGCAGGAGCGCACCTGGGGCACGCTGCTCGCCTGGGAGCCGCCCAGCCGATTCGTGCTGACCTGGGACATCATTACGCCACGCGTCACCGAAGTGGAGCTACGGTTCCGCCAGCTGGCGCCATCACTCACCCGCGTCGATCTCGAACACCGCGGCTGGGACAAGCTCACCGAGGCTGACTTCGCCGCGCTCGGGAAGCGCCGCGACAGCTACGACAGCGGCTGGGCAATGATCCTGCGGCTGTTCACCGAGGCGGCGTCCATACATACGGCGTCGTCGTCGTGATGGCGGCGAACCCAAGCCGTGCCAGGATCGGCCGGCTGTCCGCAGAGGCGTCCACGTGGAGGTACCCCGCCCCGCGCTGCGCGGCGAGTTGTGCCCGGCGGGCCACCAGCGCGCGGTAGATGCCGCGTCCACGCCGGCCCGGCAGCGTCGACCCACCCCACAGCCCGGCGAACTCGGTGCCCCGGTCGTAGACCAGCCACGCCGCGCTCACGACATCGTCGCCGGCCTCCGCGACCAGAACCGTCACGCCGAACGGGTCGCGGGCGGCGAGGTCGGCGGCGAGCCAGGACTAGTCGGCGCCCCACACCCGTGACTCCATGCCGGCGATACGGCGGAAGTCCTCACGCTGCGTGACCGCACGCAACGCGACGCCTGCCCGCAGCACGGGATCGCGTGCCATCAGCGCCGCCTCGCCGATCATGACGATCTCGACGTCCTCGGGCACGAACCCGTACCCGCGCAGCGGGTCCACGCAGCGCAACAGGGTCCGTCCCAGTCGCAGCTACCGCCTCGCGGAGGCCGATGGGCCGGCGACGTCCGCACCTGGGCGTCGTAAGCAGCGAGCACGTCTATGGACACAGCTTGCCCATTGGGGCAATCACGAATTGAACAACGAACCGGTTCTGATCGACACTGGAACCCCCACGGAAAGGGGGCAACGTACCCGTGCCAGCGGAGCGGTTGAGCACGCGGTTGCAGCGCCTGCGGCTGTCGGCCGGACTTACCCAGCACGAGACCGCGCGCCGCGCCGGTATCTCCGTCGGCACGTTGCGCGATCTAGAGCAGGGACGCACCACCGCCCCCCGCGAGGCCTCGCTCGCTGCCCTCGCCGCCGCCCTGGGCGTTGACCCCGCCGAGCTGGCCGGCCACCGCACGCCGGCGATCCGCATCAACATCCTGGGGCCACTCGAACTGCTCGTGGACGGCACGCCCACCCCGATCGGCGGGCACAAGCAGGCCGTCATCCTTGGCATGCTCGCTCTGCACGCCAACGAGTACGTTCCGCGAGACGAGCTGGCCGAGTACGTGTGGGGCACGCACCGTCCCATCGAATATGCAGCCTTGCTGCATTCCTACGTGGCGCGGCTGCGCAAGCGGCTGACCAGCGCGGCCGGCATTATGTCGTCGCGGCAGCGCTACCAGCTCACACTCCAACCGGAGAATCTCGACACGAATGTGCTGGACGGCGCAACGGGCACCTTCGAGGGATACCAGGATGCGCTTCGCGCCTGGCGTGGCCGAGTCCTCGACGATCTGGTCGAGCTGCAACACCACCCGCGCGTCGTCGCTCTCGAGCAACGCCGTGCCCGGCTCGTCGTCGGGTTCGCCGACGCCGCGCTCGCCAGCGGGCACGCGGAAGGCGCGATCTCGGTGGTGGACGAGCTCGCCGCGCTTGAACCCCTGCACGAAGGCGTCGCGGCGCGCCGCATCCAGCTACTCGCTGCCGCAGGCCGGCTCGGCGACGCGCACAGCGTGTTCAGCACCACCCGGCGCCTGCTCGTCGATGAACTCGGTGTCGAGCCAGGGACGCAGTTGCTCGACACTTACCGCCGGGTGCTCGACCGCGACGCTCGGGCGCCGAGCGCCAGCGGGCTGGTCCCGGCACAGTTGCCTGCCGCGGTGGCTGACTTCAGCGGCCGTACCGACGAAGCCGCGCGACTCGCCGACTACCTCATCGCTTCGCGGCCGGGACCGACGCTTGCCGCGATTACCGGTACCGGCGGACTGGGCAAGACCACGCTGGCGGTGCACGTAGCGCACCGCATCAAGTCCCGGTTTTCGGATGGGCAGCTGTTCGTCGATCTGCGTGGGGTCGGCGAGCAGCCGGCAGCGGTGGAGCACGTGCTGGAGCAGTTCCTCGTCTCCCTGGGACACTCGCGAACGGCACTTCCCGAGCGCGAGGACGAGCTGGCTGCGCTCTTCCGCTCGGCAACGGCGCGCGGCCGCTTCCTGATCGTCCTGGACAACGCCCGCGACACCGAGCAGGTCCAGCCCCTGCTACCCGGCGCGGACGGTTGTGCGGTCATCGTCACCAGCCGCCGGTTCCTGGCCGACCTTGACGGAGCGCTGCACGTCCGCATCGCCACCCTGAGCGAAGACGAGTCGGTCGCGCTGCTGCGATCGTTTCTGGGAGCCGACCAGGTCGACCGGCAGCGCAACGACGCCGAGCAGGTGGTAGCCCTGTGCTCGGGCTTCCCACTGGCGCTTCGCCTGGCCGCCTCGCAGGTCGCAGTTCATCCCTCGTGGGGACTTCCCGAGTTGCGCGAGCGGCTGGCGCACACGAAGGGCAGGTTCGACCTGCTGCGCTCGTCGCATCGCGCGATGCAGGCGTGCTTCGACATGAGCTACCGCGACCTGCCCGACGGTGTCGCGCGAGCTTTCCGGCTGCTGAGCTTGTCCGACGCTCCGAACATCCGCGTCGACGCCGCCGCGGCGCTGATCGGTGAGCCCGCCGATCGCGCCGGCGACGCCCTGAACCACCTCGTCGAGCACAGCATGCTCGTCGCTCCCGCCGACAACCGTTTCGCGTTCCACGACCTGATGCGTTCGTTCGCTCGCGAGCGCGCCGAGGCAGAGGAGTCGGCGGCGACCCGGCACGACGCGATTGAGCGGCTAGGGCGCTGGTACGTCGCGTCGGCCAGGCAGGCCACAGCGGCTGCGATCCCGCATCGGATCGTGCCGCCCGCCCCGAGGCTGGAACCGGCAGTGACGTTCGCCTCGGCACAGGCGGCCAGCGCGTGGCTCGAGGCGGAGCGCGAGAACCTGATCGCCACCGTTCGTCAGGACGCGGAGGCGGGCCTTCCTACGCTGGCGTGGCTGCTCGCCGACGCGGCAACCGGCGCCTTCCGGCAACGCCAGCGCAGTCACGAGTGGATCTCCACGGCGCACATCGGACTGGCCGCCGCGGAGCGGGACGGCAACCCGTACGGGCTGGTCGCGATGCACGAGTGCCTCGCACGCGGGTTTGCGGCGCGGGCGGACCAGCGCACCGCAATCCGGCACTATCGCGAAGCGGTTACAGCCGCGACCTCCTTGGGCTGGCGGGAGGCGGAGATCTCCGCGCTGGAGAACCTCGGCAACGCCCACCAAGATGTGGGCGAGGTCGCGCAGGCGCGGCCGGCGTTCATGCAGGCGTTGCGGCTCAGCCGGGAGACCGGGCTGCGATTCTGGGAGGCGGCCTGCCTCAACGACCTCGGCAACAACGCGCGGCAGGGCCGCGGCGATCTCGGCGCCGCCGAGCGGTACTACCACCAGGCGCTGGCGATCAACGAGCAGCTTCCGGCCGGCCAGCCGAACGTCAACCTGGGCAACCTCGGCATCGTCGCCTACCTGCGCGGCGACTACGAGCGGGCCTGGGAATACATGCAGGCGGCGCGGCGCCTCGACGAGCATGCGGGCAACCCGGGCTTGCTCGGCGAGACCTTCGTGAGCCTGGTGCACACCGCCCTGGCCCTGGGCCGTTCCGACGACGCGGCGCACTACGCTCGCGCGGCATTGTCACAGGCCCGCATGATCGACGACGCGCAGCTGTTCGCCCGCGCCCTGATCGCGAGCGGCATGGTCCAGCTCGCAGCCGGCTCGCCGCTAGTGGCCACCCAGCAGCTCGAACGCGCGCTGGAGGGCGCTCGGCACGGGCAGGCCCCGGGCGCAGAGCTGGACGCGCTGCTTTCCCTCGCCACGCATGCCGACGCGGGCGGCGACCTCGATCGTGAGGTCGAGTTCGCCGAGCGGGCCAGGGCCCTGGCGAGTCGGCTGGGTGATCGCATCAGCGAGGGCAAGGCGCTGCATCGGCTCGCAACCGTTGCTTTCCACAAGGGCGAACTCGCCGACGCTACGTCGATGGCGGACGCCGCCCGGGCCCTGTTCGAGCGGAGTGGCCACCGTCCCGGCCTGGCCGCCGTGAACGAGCTGCTGGAGTCGATATGATCAAGCTCGGGGCCGCCCTCGGGCCACGGTAATTCCCGTACCTGCGCCCGTAGCCGAGCGTCTCGACAGGTTCGCTCGGGACCGCTTTCGGCCAGCAATATCGGGGCCTACAACGCGTCAAGCCGGCTCCGGCAGGACCGCCCCCGTTCACGCCAGAAACCTGCAACACCGGTACGTCACAGTAGTGATCGTCTCGGTGGGTTGGGGGTTCTTGCCGGACCGGGATCCGCAGAGGCGGGCGCGACCGGGGGGCGGGAGTTGCGCCCGCCTTCGCGGCCGGCCTTGTCCGCCGGACCGTGTCGCGGCCGGCGGCTCATCGCGCGAGCGCTCATCGCCTCGTGCTTTCCGTCTCCTCTCCCCACCTACCCCTGTCAGATACCGGCGAAGGTTGGCGGAACGGGTTCGCGTACCGCGCCGGCGAGGGCAGCCCGGCGGGCGAACTCGGTCAGCCCCTCCAGTTGGCGCGGTCCCAGCGAGAAGTCCAACGTGCGGAAATAGCGGACGAGCGTCGCCGGGTCGAACGGCTCCCAGCGGGCGGCTTGAGCGGCTACGTCGTCGACGTGCGCGAGCGCCTCGCCGCGGCTGCGCACGAACGCGGCGTGCACCTCCTTCACCAGCCCGGGGTTGGCTTCGGCGTACGCACGCCGGGCCGCCCACACGGCGAACACCATCGGCAGGCCGGTCCACTCCCGCCACACCGCTCCCAGGTCGTACACGGCCAGCCCACTCCGGGGTGCCTCGTAGGTGGCGCGCAGCGCCGCGTCGCCGATCAGCACAGCGGCGTCGGCTTCGAGCAGCATCGCGGTGAGCTCCGGCGGGCAGGCGAAATACGCCGGATGGACGTCGTGCACTTCGGCCAGCCACATCCGGGCGAGCAGTGCCGAGGTACGCGACGTCGAGCCGAGCGCGACTCGTCCCAGTTCGGCGAGCGGACGCTGGGCGACGAGATTCACCGACAGCACGGGGCCGTCCGACCCGACCGCCAGATCTGGCAAGAGCACCAAGTCCGCCGCGTGCCGCAGGTACTCGACCAGCGAGATTGGGCCGATATCGAGGTCACCACGCACCAGCGCGTCGTTGAGACGATCCGGGGTGTCCTTGGTCAGCTCGACGTCGAGCAGCGCCCCGGAGCGGACCAGCCCCCAGTAGATCGGCAGGCAGTTCAGGAACTGGATGTGACCGACCCGGGGACGCTCCGACACGGATTGACCCTACGCTGCGGGGCGTGCTGAACGATCTCGACCTCGCCGCGTCCCTGGTGCGTGGGGCCGGCCTACAGGCCGCGGCGATGCGGCGAATCGGTCTGTCGACCACGCGCAAGACGTCCGTATCGGACCTGGTGTCCGACGCCGATCAGGCCGCCGAGCAACTCATCGTCGACCGGCTCCGGGACGCGCGGCCGGACGACGGCATCGTGGGCGAGGAGGGCACCTCGTTCGCTGGCACGCGGACCTGGTTCGTCGACCCGGTCGACGGCACCTACAACTTCGTGTCCGGGTTGCCGTTCTGGTGCTCGGCGGTGGCACTCGTGGACGAGCAGGGCCCGCTGCTCGCAGCCGTGTACCACGTCGAGAGTGACGAGCTGTGGCTCGGTGGACGCGACACGCCGACCACCTGCAACGGCGTCAGCGTGCACGTCACGGACGGCCGGCCGCTCGCCGAGCTGTCGCTGGCGAGCTACCTGCATCCGGCGACGTTGCCCGACGACGGCGTGCGGCTGCCGCTGCTCCGGGTGCTGCGCGCGGCCGCGACGGTGCGCATGCTCGGGTCAGGGTCCGTCGAGCTGGCCTTCCTGGCAGGTGGGCGACTCGGCGGCTGGGTGCACTACGACGCCCCCGACTGGGACTGGCTGCCCGGCGCGGCACTCGTCCTCGGCGCAGGCGGCGCAACGCACGTGACGGACGTCGGCGGCCACCGCTGGCACATCGCCGGCTCCCGTCACGTCGTCGACGAGATCACCGCCCTGCTAGAAAACCGCTGACCACGTCGACGAACCAGGCCGGATCGTCCAGCCAGGGAAAGTGACCCCCGCCGGGCTGCACCACGACGTCGACGCTCGGGAACAGCGTGGCGAGATCGACGCACAGCCGCTCCGGCGCAACCGGGTCGGCGCCGCCGATGAGAACCAGGACGTCGGCGGTGACCTTCGCCAGGGCGGCCCGCGTCGCGTCCGGGTCGAGGGCACCGTCGGCGTAGTAGATGCCGTGCGCGCCGGGAGTCGCCTCGTCCGCTTCGGCGGCAGCGTGTGCCTGGGCGCGGGCGTCCCATCGCCCGTATACCAAGGCGTAGGCCTGCTGCCGCTGCTCGGGGATCTGGGTGCCGGCGTCGCAGGCGTCCATCGCCGCACGCGCGTCGGAGTACCACGGCTGGTGGGCGCGCTGCGCGTAGATCGCGGCCTGCTCGGCGGGCGTCGGCGGGCCGCCGACGGCCCGATGGCTCGGCGTGATCAGTGCGAGCTTGCGGATCCGGTCGGGGTACGCCGCGGCATACAACGCAGCCAGGTTGGCGCCGGCTGAGTGTGCGACCACGTCGATGGTCTCGCGATCCAAATGCTCACGAAGTGCCTCGACGTCGGGCACGATCTGATCGACGCGGCGGTGCGGTAGTTCGAGTACGACCAGTTCGTGGCGGGCGTCCAGGCCACCGAGGTTGCCCAGATAGCGCGACTGCTGCAGCGGCCCACCCGGCAGGACGACGACGGGCTCGGCGGGCGCGCCGAGGACGGTGACCTCGAGCTCGGACCCGTCGTACGTGGTGAATGAGGGCACTACCAGCGCCGGCCGCGGTACCAGGCGGCGCGCCGCCAGCCACCACAACCGAGCATGGGCAGCACGACGAAGAACAGAACAGCCGCGGCGAGCGCGAACGGCAAGATGATGATTACCGCCGCGACCGCCAGCAACACCAGTGCAAGGCGCACCGCCGGGGACTCGCCGGCGTAACGGCGCAACACGCCGTCCGCGGCCGCCACCGGCCCCTTGCGACGCGGCGGCGGAGCGGCGAAGGGATGCGGCTGGGGCAGGTCTGCGAACAGTGGCGTGAGGTCGTCGCGGGTGCGGGCCACGCTCGCCTCGGCCACGCGTTGGCCGTACTCGTCCGGGTCGAGCCGACCGGCACTCATGTGCTCGTCGAGAGCCTTGATCGCGGCGTCTCGTTCCTCATTGCCGATGCGGAGTCCGGACGGGGCAGTCATGTACTACATGGTGCGCTGCGCGGAGAGCACAGGCCAGTGCGAATTGTCAGTCGCTTATCAGTCGTCGTCGCCGGATAGCTTGGCGTCCAGGTCGGCCTGCCGGACGCGCCGAGCCTCGATGCGCTGCTCGATCAGTGCGGCGAACGCCTGCCGCGGCCTGGACAGCAGCACGTACGACAGCGGCATTGACAGCGCGAGCGCAATGATCGCGCCCAGGAACCCGGTGACGCCGAGCAGCCACAGCAGCCCGAACAGCACAAAGAACAGGGCAATACGCAGCACCGTGTAGAGCCACATGGCGCCCATGTATCTACCGAATCCGCTCTGGGCGGACCCGCGTTCCCGGTTGGTCTCGGTCATTTCGCTATGCCCAGATTGCCTGTGGCTCCGCGCGGCGCTCGCCCAGCGGTGTCGGGGGGTCGTATTCGCGTAGCACCTCATAGCGGGTGTTACGTTCGACCGGGCGGAAGCCGGCGTCGCGGATCAGTTCGAGCAAGTCGTCGCGGGTCAGCTTGTCCGGGGTGCCGAACCCGTCCGCGTCGTGCGTGATCTTGTATTCGACGACGCTGCCGTCCATGTCGTCGGCGCCGTAGTTCAGCGCGAGCTGCGACGTCGACAGCCCATGCATCACCCAGAACACCTTGACGTGATCGAAGTTGTCGAGCAGCAGCCGGCTCACGGCGAACGTCCGCAGCACATCGGCGGGTTGCGCCATCGGCAGATGCGAGAGCCGGTTGTTGTCGTTGTGGAACCGCAGCGGAATGAACACCGCGAACCCGCCGGTCTCGTCCTGCAGCGAGCGCAGCCGCAGCACGTGATCGACGCGGTGGCGCGGGTCCTCGATGTGCCCGTACAACATGGTCGAGGGGGTGCGCAGGCCCCGCCCGTGAGCGAGTCGGTGGATGCGCGACCAGTCCTCCCAATGTGTCGTGTGGTCGACGATCTGCTTGCGAACGTCCCAGTCGAAGATCTCCGCACCGCCGCCCGTGAGCGACTCGAGCCCGGCGTCGATCAGCTCGTCGAGGATCGCCTCGGCACTCAGCCCGCTGATCTGCTCGAACCAATGGATCTCAGTCGCGGTAAAGCACTTGAGCGCGACATCAGGCAGCGCAGCCTTCAGCTCGCGCAGCACCCGCGGGTAGTACTTCCACGGCAGCGTCGGATGCAAGCCGTTGACGATGTGCAGCTCCGTGAGCCCGTCGTCCTTCATGGCCAGCGCCTTCTCGACGGCTTCCTCGACCCGCATGGTGTAGGCGTCCTTGTCGCCGGGCTTGCGGGCGAAGCTGCAGTAGGCGCACGAGGCGGCGCACACGTTCGTCAGATTGAGGTGCCGGTTGACGTTGAAGTAGGTGACGTCGCCGCTCCTGGCGGTTCGCGCGCCATGAGCCAGGCGGCCGAGCCAGGCCAGGTCATCGGACTCGTACAGGTCGACGCCGTCCTCGAAGCTCAGGCGCCGGCCCGATTCGATCTTCTCGGTCAGCTCGGCCTTCCGGAACGGGGTCAGCGGCATGGCCTTCAGGGTACGTGGGGACGCGCGGCCGCCCGCCACCTGGCTGAGAGCGTGGCGAAAACCAAGTTGCCGTCGTGCCGAGCCCCTGGCGATTGCGCACCAATTCCTCGTGTGAGGCGAGCGAATGTTGCGCAATCGGTCAGCCCGCTGGTTGAACGCGGCCCTCGAACTTGGTCGACAGCACAACTGTGGTTCTGGTGCGGGCTACGCCCCGGATCGCATTGAGCGTGCCGATCATGTGCTCCAGCGCGGCGACATCCACGACGCGCACCTTCACCACGTACGACTCCTCGCCGGCGACGAACCAGCAGTCCTCGACCTCCGGGACGTCCGCGAGCGCTCCGGCGACCGCAGTCGGATCGGCCTCGTCGCCCAAGAACAGCCCGATCAGCGCGTTCATCGAGTAGCCCAGCGACTCGGGAGCAACGGTGGCGTGGTAGCCGGTGATCACGCCGGCCCCTTCGAGCTTGGCGACCCGTTCGTGCACTGCCGGTGCCGACAGCCCCACGACCCGGGCCAGCTCGGCATACGTCGCCCGGCCGTTGGCGCGCAGCGCATCGAGCAGTTTCCGATCAACGGCGTCCATGCGGCTACTTTCCGAGCTCGCCGGTCCAGCGAGTGAACAGGTCGTGTTTCACACCCAGCACGTCGAGCACCTTGCCGGCGACGAAGTCCACCAACTGCTGCACGTCCTTGCCGCCGCCGCCGTAGAAGCCCGGGCTCGCCGGCAGGATCACCGCCCCCGCGTCGTGCAGTTCGAGCATGTGCACGAGCGCGGAGCGCGGGTACGGCGCCTCACGGGGGACCACGACGAGCGTGCGGCGCTCCTTGAGCGTGACGTCGGCGGCCCGTTGCAGCAGGTCCTTCGACAAACCGACTGCGATCCCGGCAAGGGCCGCGGTAGACGCCGGCACGACCACCATCCCTCGTGTCGGGTAGGAGCCGGACGCCGGCCCTGCGGCGAGATCGCCGGCCGGCCAGTACGTCACGTCGCCGAGCTCTGCCCGGCCCAGCCAGGTGGCGAGGTCGTCACGCCAGTGCGCGTCGCGGAACGAAATTCCCGTCTCGTCGCGCAGCGTGAGCCGGGCTGCCCGGGACACAACCAGATCGATCGCCTCGTCCGCGTCGAGCAGCCCGGTGAGCACCGCGCGCGCGTACGGCGTACCGGACGCGCCCGATACGCCCACCACCCAGGGCGTCCGTGTCATGCCCCGAGCCCGTGCACGACCAGGTCGGCCAGGGCGAACGCGAACAGGCCTATGCCGATCACGCCGTTCGCGGTGAAGAACGCGCGGTTCACGCGGGACAGGTCGTTCGCCCGCACTATGCCGTGTTCGTACATCAGCACCAGCCCGGTGAGCCCCAGGCCGAGCCACCACAGCCAGCCCAGCCCGGCGGCCGCACCGAACCACGCGAACGCCCCGAACGTCGCGATGTGCACCGCCGTCGAGGTGCGCAAGGCGGCGCGGACCCCGAATCGGGCCGGGAACGAGCGGGTCCCCACCCGCCGGTCGACCTCGACGTCCTGGCAGGAGTAGATCAGGTCGAATCCTCCGATCCAGGTGCCGACGGCCAGGCCTAGCGCGAACGAGATCCAGCTGAAGTGCCCGGTGACCGCGAGCCACGCTCCGATCGGAGCCACCATCTGTGCCAGAGCGAGCAGCACCTGCGGGTAGTCGGTGAAGCGCTTGCCGTACGAGTACACGACAAGCAGGGCGACAGCGACCGGCGCAAGCGCAAGGCACACCCAACGCAGCGCGGCAGCGGACGCGAGGAAGATCGCGAGCGCGACGACGGTGCCGATCCACGCAGAGCGCAGCGTCATCGCGCCGGTGACCAGTTCGCGCTGGGCGGTACGCGGATTCAGCGCGTCGTACTCGCGGTCGAGGATGCGGTTTGCGCTCATGGCGACGGTCCGCGCCGACACCATGGCCACGGTGATCAGCACCAGCTGCACCCAGTGCACGGATCGGGTCTCGCGCCACATGGCGGTCAGCGCGGCGATGTACGCGAAGGGCAGCGCGAAGATCGAATGCTCGATCATGACGAGCCGCAGGTACGCCCGGATACTCGTGCGCGGCTGGTGCGCGACCCGAGCGTCCACCTCCCCAGGGTAGCTGTGCAGCGGCTGAGGCAGTTCGGGCGTTGAAGGGGCGACGTCTGCGGCTGGCGACTTCGACGTGGCATGACAGTGAGGTAACCGGCGGCGTGACCTACCAGGTATATCTGGTCCGCCGCGACGGCGGCGCGATCATCTTCCACCTCAGCACCGAATACGACCCCGAGGGTGCGAGCGGCGTGACCGCCTCGCGCGTTCCGCTCACGATCGAGCAGATGACCGCGATCGTCAGGTCCGGCCAGTGGTGATGCCGTAGTCGCCCCAGCGCGCAGCCACCCGCGCGAGGGTAGCCGCGTCGAGCACACACTCGGCCGGCCACCCTCGTCGGTAGCCCTCGGTCGGCAGCTTGCGCGTCGCGTCCACCCCGAGCTTGCCGCCGAAGAACTGTTCGTACGACGCGTGGTCGAGGTGATCGACCGGACCGACGGTGTGCAGCGCGTCATGCGCGTAGTCGACGTTGCCGAACGCGCGCCAGGCGACCTCCGCGTAGTCGTGGACGTCGCAATCGGCGTCGACCACGACGATCAGCTTGGACAGCGACATCAGCCCGGCGCCCCAGATCGCGTTCATGACCTTCTGCGCGTGCTTGGGGAAGCGCTTCTCGATCGAGACGATCACGCAGTTGTGGAAGACCCCCGCCTCGGGCAGGTCGTAGTCGACGATCTCCGGGATCGTCAGCCGCAGCAGCGGCAGGAAAATCCGCTCGGTGGCCTTGCCGAGCGGTCCGTCCTCCTGCGGCGGGCGGCCCACGATGATCGACTGGAAGATCGCGTCGGAGCGCATGGTCATCGTCCGTACCCGCACGTACGGGAACGGCTCGACCGGCGTATAGAAGCCGGTGTGGTCGCCGAACGGGCCCTCGGGCAGCCGGGCCTCCGGCTCGACCCATCCTTCGAGGACGACCTGCGCGGTGGCGGGAACCGAAAGCGGCACACTCACGCAGTCGACCAGATCGACCCGTTCGCGGGCGACGAATCCGGCGAAGAGGTATTCGTCGATGTCGCCGGGCAACGGGGCGGATGCTGCATACGTCACCGCGGGCGGGCACCCGAACGCGATCGCGACGGGCAGTCGCTCTCCGCGCCGCTCGGCAACGGCGGCATGCGACGTGGAGTCCTTGTGGATCTGCCAGTGCAGGCTGACGGTGCGCTCGTCCTGGAGTTGCAGCCGGTAGAGGCCGAGGTTGCGCGCGCCGGTCTCGGGGTGCTTCGTGTGCGTGAGCCCGAGGTTGAGGAACACCCCGCCGTCGTCGGGCCACGCCTTGACACCGGGCAGGATGCCCAGGTCCACATCGGACTCGTGCAGCACGATCTCCTGGCACGGCGCTGCGCTCACCCGCCGCGGCGGGACGGTGCGCAACTGCATGGCCTTGCCGAGCGCGTCACGGAGCCCGATGCCGGGGTTCAGCAGCGCGCCGATGCGCCCACCGACCTCATCCAGGCGCGCGACGCCCAGGGCGCGGGCCATTCGCCGCTCGGTGCCGAAGACGTTGATTGCAAGTGGCAGGCGTCCCCGGGTGGGCTTCTCGAACAGCAGCGCGGGCCCCTGTTCGCTCAGTACGCGCTGCACGATGCCGGTCACCTCGAGGTGCGGATCGACCGGCGCGTGCACCCGGGCCAGGTCACCGTCGCGTTCGAGGGCGGCCAGGAACTCCTGAAGATCCGCGAATGCCATAGGGCAAGTATTTCTGGTGGCGGCATACCCTGGGCTACATGCTCGGGCTCGGCGGGGTGTTGGTACTGATCGCGGTACTGGTGTGGCTGTACGCGTTCTACGACTCGCTGACGGCCCCAGCGGAGCGGGTGCGCAACCTGCCCAAGGCGATCTGGCTGCTGATTGTGTTGCTGCTGCCCGAGATCGGGCCGATCGCGTGGTTCGTCTGGGGGCGGCCGCGCGCCAAGGTCCGGGCGCGGGTGCGCCAGTCGCCGTTCGGCTGGCAGGGCCATGGCGGAGCGCGGGCGCGTCGCCCGATCGCGCCGGACGACGACGCCGATTTCCTGCGGCGGCTCGACGACGACCTGCGCCGTGACAACGGCGACGAAGACCAGCCCGGATAGGCCCTGATGCCCCAGGTCCTGCTGGTCGAGGACGACGCTGCTATCCGCGTAGCGCTGACCCGATCGCTTCACGATCAAGGCCATGTGGTGCGGACTGCGGTGTCCGGCATGGCCGCGCTCAGCGACGCCGTCGAACACAGGCCGGACGTCGTACTGCTCGACCTCGGATTGCCCGACGTCGACGGCGCGGACGTGCTGTCGATGCTGCGCGCAGTGAGCGAGGTGCCTGTGATCGTGGCCACGGCGCGCGACGACGAGGCGGAAATCGTCCGGCTGCTCGACCTCGGCGCCGACGACTAGGTCATCAAGCCGTTCAGCGCCGGGCAGCTCGACGCCCGCATCCGAGCGGTACTGCGGCGTACGGTTCGAGGGAACGGCAGTGCCGGCGAAGCGCCGATCGTTCTCGGCGGTCTGCGTATCGACACCCGTAGCCGCGAGGTCACCGTCGACGGCACGCCCGTCGAGCTGGCGCGCAAGGAGTACGACCTGCTGCTCGCGCTCGCCCGTCGGGCAGGCGAGGTCGTCACCAAGCGCGACCTGCTCGCCGAGGTGTGGCAGCTCGCCTGGGGTGGCTCGGATCGGACGGTCGACGTCCACCTGTCCTGGCTGCGGCGCAAGCTCGGAGAGTCGGCGAGGCAGCCCCGCTACCTGCACAGTGTGCGCGGCGTCGGCGTCCGGCTCATCGCCCCCGAGGGGTGAGCTCAATGGGCGCTTACCGGAAGAGCCCCGGCGCCGGGACGCGGCCCGCGCCGATAGGCGCGGTGCGGAGCCGAGGCTGCGCCCGAGCGCAGCGGGTGGTGCGGATTCGGATCCGCGCAGGCGGGGTGGGATAGTGCGCCGGCGAATCTTGCTGCTCGTGGTGGGGATCACGGTCCTCGTCGTGTTGGCCTTCGCGATCCCGATCGCCCTGCTCGTGCGCTCGGCCGTCGAGCAGCGCAGCGAGCGGTCGATCCGCGACGAAGCGACCGCGATCGCCGCCTTTCTGCGCGCCGGTCATCCCTCCGACGCCGCGATCAGCAGCTACCTCGCGGGGCTGACGCAGACTGCCGACCGCTCTGCGTCGGTGACGACGCCACAGCAGCGCGTGCTGGGCAAGGCCCCGCCAGAGGGAACGCCGCCGCCGGCCTTCCCGCCGCAACACTCCGGTGAGCCCGACGACCACGGGCCCAGCGGCGGCGGCGGCCCATCGCATGACGACCCGCAGGTGTACTCGGTGCCAGGTGGTAAAGCCGCTGAAGTCGCCGTCCCCGCCGACGAAGGCGCGTACCAGGTCCGGGTGTTCGCGTCTAACAGTGCGCTGCATGACGGCGCGGATCAGTGGTACGCGCTGCTGGTGGCCGGCAGCGTTGGCCTGCTGCTGATCGGCATCGTCGGCGGGGAGCTCGTGATACGGCGGATCGTGCGTCCGCTCACCCGCACCGCCCAGACCGCGCACCAGCTCTCTTCGGGTGACGTCACGGCTCGAGCCCCGACGACCGGACCGCGAGGTAGCCGAGGTCGGCACCGCGCTCAACCAGCTGGCCGACCGCATCGACCAGCTGATCGCCGAGGAACGCGAGACCGTCGCCGACCTGTCGCACCGCATGCGCACCCCGCTGACCGCGCTGCGCCTGGACGCGGAGACGCTGCGTTCGCCGGACGAGGCAACCCGCATCGGCGCGCACGTGACCGCCCTCGAACGCACACTCACCGCAGTCATCCGCGCCGCGCGACGGCCACAACGCGAGGGACGGTTTCCGTCGGCAGACGCGACCGCCGTCGTCGGTGACCGGGTCGCGTTCTGGTCGGCGCTGGCCGACGAGCAGGAGCGGGCCCGGTCGGTGTCGCTTCCGCAGGTCCCCGTGTTCGTGCGTGCCTCCCCCGAGGATCTCGCCGCTGCGGTCGACGCTCTGCTCGAGAACGTCATCGCCCACACCCCGGAGGGCAGTCCGTTCGAGGTCTCCCTGTCCACTGTGGACGGGGCGGCGGTGCTCGTCGTCGCAGACGCCGGGCCGGGCCTGCCCGACGGTGCCGGGACGCGCGGACGCAGCGACCGCGGCTCGTCCGGCCTCGGCCTCGACATCGCGCGCCGCTGCGCCGAGGCGTCCGGTGGCTCGATGCGGGTGGGCCGCTCGGCGGCCGGCGGGGCCGCCGTTGCCTTGGAGCTGCGCACCCTGAGCCCGGACCCGCCCCAGCAACCGCATACCTCGGCTTAGGACCAGCTTGACGTTCGGCTGAGGCCGGGCTGACCAGTTCGACGCGATCGTCGTAGCCATGACGACGCAACCTCGTACTCGGCGCATCCTGCACCGAGCCGCGCTCGTGGCGAGCGGGATCACCGCGGGCGTGATCGCCCTGACAGTGACGCTCGTGACGGCGGTAGGTCATTCGTCGGCGGCGACCCCCACGAACTCGACGTCGAGCACGTCGGACGACTCAGGCTCCGGCTCGTCGGACTCAGGCTCCGGCTCGAGCTCGTCGAGCGACGACGGCAGCAACACCGGCATCTCGTCCGGCAGCCAGATGCAGGCACCGGTCGGCGGGAGCAACGGGTCATGACCGCCCACGTGTATGTGACCCGGGCCTGGAGTTGCACGATTCGGCTCGCGGTGACCGATGCGGCCGTGCTCGCGGACGCTGCCGCGGATCTCGACGCACTGCTCGATCGCGTCGATCGGCTGGCGAGCCGGTTCCGCCCGGATTCGTCGCTGTCGATCGCGAACGCGAAGGCGGGCCGGCCGGTACCGATCCCCCGAATGCTCAGCGATCTCGTCAAGGCGGCCCTCGACACGGCGGCGTACACGGCGGGCGCCGTCGATCCCACCGTCGGCCTCGTGATGCACCGCATCGGCTATGACCGCGACATCGCCGAGATCCCCCGGCACGGTCCGGCCGTCGTTGCGTCCGCAGCCGGGCTTGGCTGGCAGGACGTGCGGTTGCATCACGAGGCCGGCCTGCTGACCGTACCCCTGGGTACGGCGCTCGATCTCGGGGCGACCGCCAAGGCTTACACGGCCGACCACGCCGCGCGGGCGCTGTACCGCCGGTACGGCACCGGCGCGCTGGTCGAACTCGGCGGCGACATCGCGACGGCTGGGCTCTCCGCGTCGGGATGGCCGGTGCGCGTCGCCGAGCATGAGGGTGGTCCGGGGCAGGTCGTCGTGCTGTCGCACGGCGGGCTCGCGACATCTACCACGGTGCTGCGGCGCTGGCGCCGCGGCGGCAAGAACGTCCATCACATCGTGGACCCGCGCACCGGCGCGCCCGTCGGGGGGCGGTGGCGCACCGCATCCGTTTACGCAACGTCGGCACTTGCGGCGAACAGCGCGAGCACCGCCGCACTCGTTCTCGGTGAGCACGCCGTCGACTGGCTCGGGGAACGCCGCCTCGCCGCCCGCCTCGTCGGCGTGGACGGCGAGGTGCATACCACGCCGGGCTGGCCGGCCGTCACACACACGGCAGCGGCGTGATAACGCTCTGGTACACCGCTCGGGGCGCCGGCCTTGCCGCGCTGATCGTGCTCACGCTGTCCACGTCACTCGGAGCGCTGGCCTCGGTGAAGATCCGTTCGGCGGCGGCCCGGGTCGTGGCGCAGTACACGCACCGCGCCGCCGCTGGGCTCGGCCTGGGGCTGATCGTGCTGCATGTCGGGACGATCCTCGCTGACCGGAAGGCCGGCGTCGGCGCGTACGGCGCGTTCGTGCCCTTCGCCTCGGCGTACCGCCCGAATGCCGTCGCGCTCGGCTCGATCGCCGCGTACACCCTGCTGCTCGTGGCCGCGCTGGGCCTCGCACGGGGGCGTCTCGCGGCGTCGGTTCGTGGTGCCCGTGCCTGGCGGTACGTCCATACGCTGGCGTACGGCGTCTGGGGACTTGCCATGCTGCACAGCCTCTACGCCGGCACCGACGCCGGGTTGCCGTGGGTGCGCACGCTCTGGGTGCTCTGCCTGCTCGCGGTGCTCGGCTCGGTGGCGTTGCGGCTGGGCGGGCAGGCCCGCCGCGGGGTCGTCCTGGGAGCCATGCGATGACCGCCACCCTCGCATCTGTGCCGGCCGGGACCTGGACGATCGGCACGCCGCGGCTGCTCGCCGGGCTCGACCGGTACGCCACGATCGACCACGCGGCGCACCTCGCCGTGCGTGGACCCCTGCCGTATGCCGACCGTCCGCGGCTGACGGCTCTGCTAGAAGACGTCGCACTCAGCGGGCGCGGCGGCGCGGGTTTCCCGTTCGCCGCGAAACTGCGGGCGATGCCGCGCGGTCACGGTACAGTGATCGTCAACGGCAGCGAGAGCGAGCCCGCCAGCTTCAAGGACCGGACGCTGCTGCGCCGTGCTCCGCACCTCGTCCTCGACGGCGCGCTCGCCGTGGCTGCGGCGATCGGCGCACGGCACGTGAAGGTGGCGGTGCACGATACGGCCGCGGCGCTCGCAGTGCGGCGGGCGATCGGTGAGCGCAGCGATTGCCGGCGGGTGCGCGTCGCGCAGGTGTCTGGGGGCTTCGTCGGCGGTGAGGCCCGTGCCCTGCTGCGGGGGCTGAGCGGCGGACCGGCACTGCCGCCCGGCCGGCGCGTTCACCTCACCCAGAACGGCACGCTGCTGTCGAACGTCGAGACGTACGCGCACATCGCGGTGGCACTGCGTCTCGGACCACACCGCTTCCGAGAGTCCGGGACGCACGCCGAACCGGGCACCACTCTGCTCACCGTGGGCGGCGCCGTCGAGCGACCCGGCGTCGTCGAGGTTCCACTCGGCACTCCGCTAGGCATCGTCTTGAGCGCGGCCAGCGCGGCGCCGCCGCAGGCGGTGGTGGTCGGCGGCTACCACGGCACCTGGCAGGCGCTGCAGCCGGACCTCCAGCTCTGCCACGCCAACGGGCTGGGCGCAGGCGTCATCAGCGTCCTGGACGACAGCACGTGCGCGATGGGCGAACTCGCACGCGTCGCGGGATGGCTCGCGGCGCAGTCGGCACGGCAATGTGGGCCGTGCCGGTTCGGCCTGCCGGCACTCGCGCGAGACGTAGCCGGCGTCGCTGCCGGGCATGACGTCGCGGCCGCATTCCACCACGCGCACGCCGTCGACGGACGCGGTGCTTGCCACCACCCCGACGGCGCGGTCAGATTCGTCACGTCCGGGCTGCGCCTGCTGCGCGAAGAGACCGTACGCCACCGTACGGCTGGCGGCTGCGGACGATCGATACGCGGCCAACTCGTGGTGCCGACATGATCCGCCTGGGGATCGACTGGACGCGTTGCGACGGCCACGGCCTGTGCGCCGAACTGCTGCCCGGACAGATCATCCGTGACGAGTGGGGATTCCCGATGCTTGCGCCGACGGTCGACGACACGCACGCGGCGCGCCGCGCCGTCGCCCTGTGTCCCGCACTCGCGCTGCGCCTGGAATCGCGATGAGCTCGCACTCGGCGAACTAGTTCGCGCTTAGAAGTTCTGGCTGCGGTGCATGTCGCGCACCAGATGATGAACGTGCATGTCTTCGATCCTGCGCGCTACCCGTGCGATGCGCCCGCACGCCCTTGTGCCGCCGCCGCGGCAGGGCCAGGCTGGCTAGCTGAGGCTGGAGGAGACATGAAGCGACTCCACGTGGCAACCATCGCAATTTTCCTTGCGGCGCCCCTGGCCGTGACGGCGGCCGGGTCCGCCGCTGCGCCCGCGGGCGCGTGGCAGTCGAGCGTGCCGTTTGCGAACGTCGTCGCAAGCTCGCCGACGGCGGGCGCCGGCTACCCGGTGCCGCCGGGCTCGCGGGTGCCATTAGCGGGGACGTGCCGTGGGGGCCCGTTCAATGCCAACCACTCGGAGTCATGGCTCGCGGTCAAGCCCGGAACCGAGGATCTCGTCGGCACGTCGAAGTTCTTCTTCGACAAGTATTCGACGTTCTACATGTTCTACGTGGGTGCGTACCAGATCTTGAACGGGGCGCCGTCGGGCAACAACCAGGTGCAGGGCTATGACTGCCTTTCGACCGGCACGCAGGACATGCCGCCAAGTTGGACCGACACCACCGACCCCAACGCTGACTTCGACACCAAGGGGCGGGTCTACCAGACGATGCTGCCGTACAACTCGTTCTTCGACGCGACGAGGCTGCACCCGGACGGCGAGATCGACGTGTCCTACAGCGACGACATGGGCCGGCACTGGGTGAAGGGCAACGGGGGCGTGCCGCTCGAACCGCCGAACAATGCCTCGGCCCTGCAGTTGGGGCATGTCGAGGACAAGCAGTGGGTCGCCGTCAACCACATTGTTGGCAACAGGTTCCAAGACCACGTCTACGCGGCGTGGGCCGTCTTCAACGGCAACGGCGGCGGGATCAAGGTGCGCATGGCGGTCTCCCACGACCGCGGCCAGACTTTCGCCAAGGCAGTCACGATCACGCCGCCGTCGCAGGTCAGTGCCGGCGCCACCTACGTCTACCCGGAGATCGACGCCGCCGGGAACGTGTACGTCTCGGTCGTGTCGTTCCCGCCGAACGGCACGTCGTCGACGACCTACGTCGCCCGCTCCAACGACGACGCGCAGACGTTCAGCCCGTTCGTGCCGATCACGACCGTGACGATCCCGCCCGGCGAGGTGTACCCGAACACGCGCTTCCGCAGTGGCATCGTGGAGAACTTCGCCGCGAGTCCCACCTATCCCGACCACGTCTACCTCACCTTCGAGGACTGGGATGCCGTAGCCGGCCAGGCGGACGTCAAGTTCACCCAGTCCACCGACGGCGGCGCCACCTGGACAGCACCCGTGATCGTGAATGACAACGTCGACGCGCCGGGCGTACCCACGGACCAGTTCCAGCCGTCGGTCGCGACCGGCCCGAACGGGGCCGTGGCCGTCGCGTTCTACGACCGGCGCCAGGCTTGCCCGCGCGATCCGAGCGTCCTGCCCGCAGACGTGGGCCGCACGAATTTCTGCGTCGACACGTCGCTGCAGGCCTACAAGGACAGCGGCAGCGGAGCCGTGCCGATCGGCGGCAACGTGCGGATCTCGAAGTTCACCTGGGACCCGGAGCAGCCAGGGCAGCACCTCGGCGGCCTGTCCCAGTACCCGTGCGCGGCCGGTCTCGACCCGTGCCCGGCGGGCGGCGGGTTCATCGGCGACTACTTCGCGCTGGCCATCTCCGCGGGAAACGTCTACACGCTCATGGTGTCGACGCACTACCCGTCGAGCGTGACCGCAGACGAGGGCGGCCCGATCTATTACCAGCAACAGGTGCTCGCTACCGTGCCGCGCAGTGGTATCGGCCCCGGCTACTGACGCGCACCTCAGATGCGCAATACGGTGGCCAGCTCGGGGATGGCGGCGAGGTAGCCCCGGAGCAGTTCGCGAGCGGTCGACACCGAGTCGACGAGGGGGTGCAGCGCGAACGCTTTCAGCGCCGCGTCGCGGGATCCGGTCAGCGCCGCCTCGATCGTCAGTCGTTCGACGGCCTTCACCTGCTGGATGAGCCCAAGCTGCTGGAGGTCCGGCGTGGATGTCGGCAGCGGGTGCAGGCCGAGTCGGTCGACGACAGTCGGCACCTCGACGACGGCGCCGGAGTCCAGGCCGGGCAGCGCCGAACCGTTGCGCACGTTAAGGATGATCGTCGCCTTCTGGTCGCGGGCGATGGCGACCATCACGGCAAGGGCCACCTGCTCGTACCCGCCGCCGTGCGGGGTGGACGCGGCCCCGCCCTTCGCCTCTGCCATGTACAGGGCGCTGCGTTCGTCAACGGCACGGCGCCATAGGGCGAGCGCCTGATCCGGCGCCCCGGCTGCGGCCGTGTAGAACTCCTGCTGCTGGCGCAACAGGAACTCCCCCCGGGTCGCTTCACCCGAGACGATCGAGCGGATCGCGTCCCGGGTGAAGTAGTAGTAATAGAGGTATTCGTTCGGGATGCACCCGAGCGTGCGCAGCCACGGGGTCCCGAAGATCGCCGACTCCTCGAGGGCCGCCAGTCGATCGTCGGAGGCTAGCAGTTCGGGCAACACGTCGCCCCCGCCGACGAGCGCACGACGCAGCCAACCAAGGTGATTGAGCCCTATATAGTCAGGCTGTACATCGTTGCGGCCGAGCGCGTGAGCCACCCTGCGTACCAACCCGGACGGCGTGTCGCAGACGCCGACAACCCGATCGCCGAGCACGCGCTGCATCGCCTCGGTGATCATCCCAGCCGGGTTGGTGAAGTTGATGACGTATGCGTCCGGCGCAATGTCCGCGACCCGTGTGGCCAACCGCATCGCAACCGGAATCGTGCGCAGCCCGAACGCGATGCCCCCCGGCCCGGTCGTCTCCTGACCCAGCACGCCCAGTCGCAACGCGACGCGCTCGTCGTGCGTGCGCGCCGACAGGCCGCCGACCCGCATCGCGGAGAACACGAAGCGCGCCCCGTCAAGCGCAGTGTCCAGCTCAGCTGTACACGTCACGCGCGGGGCATTGTCAACACCGTCGGCCTGCTGGGCCAGCACAGTCTGTATCACGGCGAGCCGATCCGGCGCGGGGTCGTACAGCGCCACCTCGTCGATCAGCGGGTCGCCGAGCAGTGCGGCGTACACCTGGGGGACGCGGAACCCGCCGCCACCCAGGACCGCCAGCTTCATGCCGCCGCCGCAGCCGTCATGTCTGAGATTCCCGCAAGCGCGTGATGCCCACCGGTGCGCTCAGAGAGTAGACCGGTCACATGGAATTCGACGTCTTCCTCCAGGGCACCGTGTTCGTCGACGTGGTGCTCACGGGCCTCGCCGGGCCGCTCGAGCGGGGCACCGAGGTGATGGCCGAGGGAATGGGTACCTGTCCTGGCGGAATCGCCAACCTCGCAGTCGCGGCGAGCCGGCTCGGGCTGCGCACCAGCTTGGCGGCCGGGTTCGGCGACGACCTGTACGGCGATTTCCTGTGGCGCACGCTGTCCGAGCAGGAGGGCGTCGATCTGTCCCGGTCGCGCCGATTCGTCGACTGGCACTCGCCGGTCACCGTCTCGCTGGCAGTGCAGCGCGATCGCACGATGGTCACGCACAGCCACCCGTTGCCGGTACCGCCGAGCGAAATGGTGGGCGACCCGCCGCGAGCGGCCGCGGCGGTGGCGCATCTGGGCGACAGGTCCGAGGGGTGGGTGGCCAAGGCCCGAGCGCAAGGGATGCGGCTGTTCGGCGACGTCGGCTGGGATCCGAGCGAGCAGTGGTCGGCCGACCTGTTCGATCAGCTCGACAACTTCTACGGGTTCATGCCGAACAGCGACGAGGCGATGGCCTACACCCGAACGTCTGACCCGCGTGCGGCGCTGCTGCGGCTCGCTGATGCGGTGCCGATCGCCGTCGTGACCTGCGGTGGGCAAGGGTCCATCGCGATCGATTCCACGACGGGCGAGGAGGAGTGGGTGCCGTCCCTGCCGGTCAACGAGGTGGACGCCACAGGCGCGGGCGACGTGTTCGCCGCCGCGTTCATCCTCGGAACATTGCGCGAGTGGCCGCTGCGGCATCGACTGGCGTTCGCCAACCTGTGCGCGGCCCTCTCCGTGCAACAGGTGGGCGGCTCCCTCGCGGCGCCGGGCTGGGGCGACCTTGCCGACTGGCTGACCGCCACCCAGGAGCGCGCCCGGTCCGGGTCGCGGGCCGCCGGAGTATTCGCGCACGGCTACGACTTCCTGGCCGACGTGCTGCCCGAAGGCCCGGTACGCGCGGTCCGCCGCGCCAGCGCCACGATCGCCCGCACCTCGGACGCATAACTCATCCGCCGATGGCGATGAGCGCTCGCGCGAACAGCCCCGCCGCCGCGACGCGGCCCGCGCGCCAGCGCGGTGCGGAGCCGGGGATGCACCCGAGCGCAAGCGAGCGGTGCAGACACGGATCCGCGCAGGCGGGATTAGTTGAGGCCGGCGTAGGAGTGCAGGCCGGAGATGACGATGTTCACCACGAAGAAGTTGAACGTCATGGCGCCGAATCCGAGCAGGTTGATCCAGGCGGCGGAACGGCCTCTCCAACCCGCCGTGGCCCGCGCGTGTAGGTACGCGGCGTACACGACCCAAGCGATGAACGCCCACGTCTCCTTGGGATCCCAGCCCCAGTAGCGTCCCCACGCGGCCTCGGCCCAGATGGCGCCCGCGATCACGCCGAACGTGTAGATCGGGAACGCGAACGCCACCGTCCGGTACGCCACCTTGTCCAGGGTCTCCGGCGCGGGCAGCCGCGCCCCGAGCGTCACCGGGAAGCGCAGCCGGCCGGCCCGAGCTGTCACCGCCTCGTAGCGCTGACGGATCAAGAACAGCACCGTGAACACCGCGCTCGTGATGAGAATGCCCTCCGAGCCCGCCGCCGCCGTCACATGGATCGCGAGCCAGTACGACTGAAGCGCCGGCACCAGCGGGGCGTCCTTGGCGTAGAGCACCGTTCCTGCCAGGAACATCAGCAAGATCACCGGCAGCATCACGAATACGCCGATGTAGCGGATCTGCGGCGCCCGCCACAGGGCGCCGAGGAACGCGAGTACCGCGATGACGCCGACCACGGAGGAGAACTCGTACATGTTGCCCCACGGCACGCGATCGGCAGCAACGCCGCGCAGTGTTATGGAGGAGAGGTGGATCGCGGCGCCGACGACGGTGAGGACGACGGCGAGGCGTCCCAGCCGCTCGCCGGCCGTGCGGCGGTCGCTGCGGCGGGCGGTCGGAGGTTCGACGGCAGTCCGCTCGTCGACGGACGGGCCGCCGGCTCCGACGAGCACCCGCGTCTCAATGCGCGACGTGGCCGCCACCCGGCCGCGACGGCCGAACGCGTACTCGGCGGTATAGCACGCCATCGCGATCGCGTACGTGGCGATCGCCGTGGTGAACAGCCCGTCGGACAGGTGCGCGAGCCCCGTGTTGACCGCCACCGTCACTCCTTCCCTGCGCCGACAAGCGCTGGTTCGACCGGCGTCGCGGCGTCGCGTAGCCGGGACAGCGTGCCGGCGAACTCCGTGGTGAAGTTGCCCGTATCGCTGCGGGCCAGCCCGCCCACCGCCACCACGGTAGGTGAGCCCGGTTTCTGGGCAGGCGCCGGGGTGATCCGCAGCCACAGCCGGCGGCGCCGCACCGCGAGCGACCCGATCAGCCCGACGACAGCGGCCACGGCGACGATCAGCAGGTAGCCCTGTGTCGGGTCGTGCGACACCGAAAGGCTCACCCAGGGCACCCAGCCGTCGAACGTGACGGTGACGCCGTTCGGCATCCGGGTGGTCTGGCCGATCCGCAGGTTGGCCTGCCCGATGCGGCGCAGTTCGGTTTTGTTCAGCGAATACACCGACTGCGGCAGGCCGTTCGGGTTCAGCGTGCCCTCGTAGACGAAGACGCCCAGCACCGGGTTGTCGACCTGCGGCGACACCGACGTCACCACGCCGTCGCTGCCGACCGTGGGCGTCGGCGCGAAGAACCCCTCGATGCCGACGTCCTTGCCGGCGCCCTGCGGCCCCTGCTCCTGGAACGCACCCTCGGAGAGGTAGGTGGTGGGATCGGTGGGGAGAAACGTCGCCTGGTCGTGCTGTACCGAGCCGTCCGGCATGCGCACCGTGACCTTGGGCGCGAAGCCGTGGTTGATGAGGTAGACGCGGTCACCCTCGAGCCGCAGCGGGTGGTTGACGGTGATCGTGTGATGGACGGCCGGTCCGTCCGTGCCGTCCGACCGTACCTTGGAGTACGTCACGTCGGCTGCGAACTTCGACGGCTGCCCGTCCGCCAGGTACGACGCGGTGAAACTGTTGAGCGAGTCGATGCAGAACGGCGCCGGGCCGATCCGCCCGTCGGCGGCCATCCGACCCGGACGCCACGAGTCGTACGCCGTCGGGGAGTTGCAGAACCCCTGCCCCTGCTGGACGATCACGGACCCCTGGTAACTGAAGAGGCGTCCCACTGCGATGAGCACGAGTGCCGTCAGCAGCGCGATGTGGAACAGCAGGTTGCCGGTCTCGCGCGTGTAGCCCTTCTCCGCGGACAGCGTGACGACGCCGCCTGGTTCGTCGCGCTGCACGATCCGCCAGCGCCGGCCGAGCACGGCCCGCGCCGCGCGCGCGTACGCCTCCGGCGTGTCGCCCGACGTGAAACTGCCCGACTCGGGCAGCCGATCGAGGTTCTTCGGCGCGGGCAGCGGCTTGCGGGCGACGGCCCGGGCGTGCTGCCGTATACGCGGCACCAGGCAGCCGGCCAGCGACACGAACAGCAGCAGGTAGATCGCAGCGAACCACGCCGAGCCGAACACGTCGAACATCCCGATGCGGTCCAGGAATCGGCCCCACGCGCCGTGAGTGTGCAGGTAGGCGTCGACCTTGGCGGGATTGAGCGGACGCTGCGGAAGCAGCGAACCCGGCACGGCCGCAAGCGCGAGCAGGAACAGCAACACGAGTGCCGTGCGCATGCTGATGAGCCGCCGCCAGGCGAGCCGCGCGTACCTCATAGATTTGCCCCGACGCCGGGGTGCCGGTTGAAGACGTCGCGCAACTGGATCATCCAGTGGTCCCAGGTACCGGTCACGAGCAGGATGCCGATGACGATCAGCACGACGCCGCCGATCTGGCTCACCGCCCGGCCGTGCCGCCGGACGAACCCGAGCGCACTGGAGACCCAGCCGAGGCCGGCCGCCACCAGCAGGAACGGGATGCCCAGGCCGAGGCAGTAGAAGACCATGAGCAGCGCCCCGCGCGCCGCCGTCGATTCGCTGTACGCGAGGCCGGTCACGGCGCCGAGTGTCGGCGTGAGGCAGGGCAGCCAGCCGACACCGAACGCGATGCCGAGCAGCGGCGCGCCGACCAGGCCGGCCCGGGGCAACTGGTGGAATCGGTACTCGCGTTGCAGGAACGGGATCTGGCCCAGAAAGACCAGCCCGAGCACGATCGTCAGCACCCCGAAGATGCGCTCGATCGTGACCGTGTGGTCGCGCAGCAGCTGGCCGAAGCTGCCGAACAGGGCACCCTCGGCGACGAAGATGGCGGTGAAGCCCAGCACGAACAGCAGCGCCCCGATGAGGACGCGGCCCGGACGGCGCTCACGGTCGCCGGACAGGCCCGCCACGTACGACAGATAGCCGGGTACCAGCGGCAGCACGCACGGCGACAGGAACCCGATCAGCCCGACAAGTGCCGCGACGCCGGCGGCAGCGACGAGCGAGCCGTCAGTGACGGTGTTGGAGAAGCCGCTGGCGACGACGTTCACGGTGCCGTCCGGCGCGATGAACCCGCCGTGGCCTGCGGTTCTCGGCCCGGCGCGACGACCCTGCGATCCTCGGTCACGGCTCAGCGATCAGGGAGTTCAGCACCGGCTGCAGATCGGCCGGCAACACAGGGCCGCTGTATACAGCGGCGACGCGCTGGTCCTTGTCTACGACCACCGTCCACGGCAGGCCGACCATCGGCACCTTGCCTAGCTGGATCGCGCTCTTCGCCTTGGGGTCCCAGACGTTCGGGTACGTGATGTGATTGTCCTTGATGAATGCCTCGGGCTTGCTCTGCGTCGTCTCTTTGACGTCGAGGCCGACGAACTGGACGCCCTTGGACTTGACCGTGCGGTAGAGCGAGTCGAATTGCGGGCTCTCGATCTGGCACGGTCCGCACCAGGAACCCCAGAAGTTGAGAACGACGACCTTGCCCTTCTGCGCGGCGAGGCTGAACATGCCACCGCCGAGCAGCTCACCGCTCACATTGCCGACCGTCCGGCGATCGGCAGCCGGGATCGTCTTCCCGCGTGCGGTGACGTCGTGGTACCGGAACTGCCCGCCGGCGCCCTGGTCAACGGCGTCCTTCCCCCCGGAGCAGGCCGCCAGAACGAGCGCGCCCACGAGCAGTACGAACAGGCGCTTCATCAACAGACAGTGTGCAAGACGAACCTGGAGAGCCCACGCCGGGGGGCTGCGATGAGCGCTCGCGCGCACAGCCACGCCCAGGCGGGACGAGTCATGCTCCGGCGGCCCCGCTGCTGGAGCCGGCCGGCTCGACGTAGTCGACGCGGACCACGACGTCGCGGACGAACGTGAACGATGTCACCGAGCCGAGTGCGCATTGGCGCCGCCGTGGGTCATGGAACAGGTGCTGGCCCTGCACGTACCGGCGGGCCACCCAGATCGGCAACTGATGGCTGACGCATACGGCCTCGCGTCCGTCCGCCGCGTCGCGGGCATCCCGGGCCGCGGCGAGCACCCGCTGGGCGATCTCGATGTACGGCTCGCCCCAGGACGGCCGGAGCGGATTGCGGAAGTACTTCCAATTGGACAGATCGGTGAGCAGCCCCGGTCCGCCGGCGACCTGCTTGCCCTCAAGATGATTGCCGGCCTCGATGAGCCGCTCGTCGATGGCAACGGGCAGGCCGAGCTTGCGGGCCAGCGGCTGCGCGGTCTGCTGTGCGCGTTCGAGCGGGGACGAAACGATGTAGCCGATGTTGCGTTCGGCCAGGAACCGGGCGGCCAGCTCCGCCTGTTCGACGCCACGCTGCGACAACGTGAAGCCGGGCAGCCGCCCGTAGAGCACCCGGCGCGGGTTGTAGACCTCGCCGTGGCGCACCAGGTGTACGACGTTCATGCGACAGCCTCGGCGGCGGCCTTCGCGGCGGATGGCAGCGCTGCTGCGATCCGGTCGACGGCCGCGTCGTCGTGCGCAGCGGTCACGAACCACGTCTCGAATGCGCTCGGTGGCAGATAGACGCCCGCATCCAGCATTGCGTGGAAGAACGCCCGGTACCGGTACGTCTGGGCCGCTTGCGCCTGCGAGAAGTTCGTCACCGGCTGCTCAGCGAAGAACGCCGAGAACAGGTTGCCCGCGTACTGGACGAGATGCGGCACGCCGGCCCCAGTCAGCGCCTCGGATGTCAGCCGTCCGATGGTGGCCGCCGTGGCGTCGAGGCGCGCATACACGTCCGGCGTGCAGTTCCGTAGCGTCGTGAGCCCGGCCGCGACGGCGACCGGGTTCCCCGAAAGTGTCCCGGCCTGGTAAACCGGGCCGGCCGGGGCGAGCGCCGCCATCACCGAAGCCCGGCCGCCGAACGCTGCTGCGGGCAACCCACCGCTCATGACCTTGCCGAACGTGAACAGATCCGCGTCGACCGGGTCGAGCCCGTACCACCCGGCCGGCGAGACGCGGAACCCGGTAAGTACCTCGTCCATGATCAGCAACGCACCGTGGTTCGCCGTCACCACGCGCAGTCCCGCGTTGAAGCCGGGCGTCGGGGGCACCACGCCCATGTTGCCGGGCGCCGCCTCGGTGATCACGCAGGCGATGTCGGCGCCGAACTGCTCGAACGCGGACGACACCGCGGCGAGGTCGTTGTAGGGCAGCACGATCGTCTCGGCGGTCTGCGTACCGGTGACGCCCGGCGTGTCGGGCAGGCCGAACGTCGCCACGCCCGAGCCCGCCGCGGCCAGCAGGGCGTCGACGTGCCCGTGGTAGCAGCCGGCGAACTTGACGACGCGGTGCCGTCCGGTGACGCCCCGGGCCAGCCGGATCGCACTCATCGTCGCCTCAGTGCCCGAATTGACCAGACGTATCTGCTCGACGGGGGCTACCCGAGCGATGATCTCCTCGGCCAACTCGACCTCGCCGGCGGTGGGCGTGCCGAACGACAGACCGTCGGCGGCCGCGGCCTGCGTCGCCGCCACCACGGCGGGGTGGGCATGGCCCAGGACCATCGGTCCCCATGACGCGACCAGGTCGACGTATTCTCGCCCGTCCGCGTCGACGAGGTACGGGCCGTGCCCGCGCACCATGAAGCGCGGCGTGCCGCCGACCGCCCGGAACGCTCGTACCGGTGAGTTCACCCCGCCGGGGATCACCCGCTGGGCGCGCTCGAACAGTTCTCCGGAAACGGACACGACAGCCAGTCTCCCAGTTCGCGGCGCAGCACGATCGGGGTGTCCAGGCCTCCCTGCTGTCCCGTTGACAAACCGACCAGTTGGTTTGTAGCGTCATTCACCGTGGCTGCACGGGAGCCGAGTAGCGAGCGGGGCGAACGAGCTCGGCGCGCCATCCTGGACGCGGCGGCGCCGGCCTTCGCCCGCGACGGATACGCAGCCGCCTCGCTCAACCAGATCATCGAGGCGTCCGGGCTCACCAAGGGTGGCTTCTACTTCCACTTCCCGTCCAAGCAGGCGCTTGCCCTCGCCGTCGTCGCCGACCACCAGCAGCGATGGATCAGCCGGGTCGGCACCGAAATCAGCCGGTACGACAAGGCCGTCGACAGGCTGTTCGCGGCGCCGCGGTTGATCGCCCGGTACGCCAAGCAGGGTGAGGGACCGGCCGCGTTGAACAAGCTCGTCGAGGAACTGGCCCGAGACCCGGGCCTCCGCGACGAGGTGTGCGGCTCGATCCGCGCGTGGCTCGACACCGTCACCGAGCACTTCGCCACGGCACAAACCGAGGGCTCGGTGCGCGGCGACCTCGATCCGGCGATGCTCGCCCAGGTCGCCGTGGGCGGATTCCTCGGCGCACAGGCGATCAGCGAGCAGCTCCGCGACGGAAAGTTCCTCGACCGCATCGAGGCGCTCATCCATGTCGTCCAGCTAGCCACACAACGGGGGACCGATCATGAGCTACGACGCGATCATCGTGGGCGGGCGAGTGGCCGGAGCGTCCACCGCGATGCTCCTGGCGCGTAAGGGACTTCGCGTACTAGTCGTCGACCGGGCGAAGTTCCCGAGCGACACGCTGTCCAGTCACCAGTTGCAGCCACCCGGCGCAGCACGGCTGCGGCGTTGGGGGCTGCTCGATGCGCTCGAGACGGCGGGCACGCCGCCCACCCGCGAGGTGCGCTTCTGCACCGGTGACATCGTGCTGCGCGGCCGGTACCCGAGCGACGCGGCGCTGTACAGCCCGCGCCGCACCCTGCTGGACGCGCTCCTGGTCGACGCCGCGCGCGCCGCCGGTGCCGAGGTCCGCGAGAACACGATCGTCGACGAGGTGCTCACCGCTGACGGCAGGGTGATCGGAATCCGCTGTCACGCAAAGGGTTCGCCTGCGCAGACAGAGCACGCGCGAATCGTCGTCGGGGCCGATGGGAAGCACTCGCTCGTCGCGCGCACCGCGCAAGCGCGGACGTACCGCGAGCGCCCGCCGCGTTCACTAGCGTTCTACACCTACTGGCAGGACGTCCCGCTTGACACAGTCGAGCTGTACTCCTCTGAGCGGCGCCTGGCCGGCGCTTTTCCCACCAACGACGGACTCACGATCACCTACGTCGGCTGGCCACTCGCCGAGTTCGACGTGTTCCGTCGCGATCCACTGGCCAATGTGCATGCCACCCTGGACGCGGCCGGGACGCTGGGCGAGCGGGTCCGCGCCGGTGGGCACGTCGGGCCACTACGTGGCACCGTCGATCTGCCGAACGCCTTCCGCAGGCCGTACGGGCCCGGCTGGGCGCTCGCCGGTGATGCCGGGCTGGTGATGGACTCGATCACCGGCCAGGGCATCGGGCACGCGCTGCGCGACGCAGACCTGCTCGCGGCCGCGGTGGCCGACGGACTCGGCGGCACCACGCCACTGCGCAAGGCGCTTGCCGGTTACGCCAAGGCACGCGACCGCGAGACGAAAGCCATGTACGACATGACGGTCCGCCTGGCGTCGTTCGCCGTGCAGAGCGCAGCAGAGCGGCGGCTGTTCGCCGCGCTCGCCGACGACCGTGAGGCGGCGTCCCGGTTCTTCGGTGTCATCTCCGGGACAGTGCCGCCCGCCGCGTTCTTCACGCCGGCGAACCTGGTGCGGCTCGTTGGCGTGGGCGGTTTTGCGGCGCTCGCCCGCGGTCAACTGCGCCCGGCTCAGCCGAACGCACGGGCGGCCTCGACCGCCCAGTAGGTCAGGACGATCGACGCGCCGGCGCGTTTGATCGAGCTCAGCGTCTCGGCGATCGCTCGATCCCGGTCCAGCCACCCATGCTGGGCTGCTGCCTCCACCATCGCGTACTCGCCGCTGATCTGGTAGGCGGCTACCGGCACCGGGGAGGCATCCGCGACGGCACGCAGTACGTCAAGGTATGGAAGCGCCGGCTTGACCATGACGATGTCGGCGCCCTCGGCGACATCCAGCTCGACCTCGGCGAGCGCCTCGCGCACGTCGCGGGTGTAATCCTGCTGGTAGGTCTTGCGGTCGCCCGCCAGCGACGAGTTCACCGCCTCGCGGAACGGTCCGTAGAACGCCGACGCGTACTTGATGGCATAGGCCAGGATGCCCACATCCGGGCGGCCGGCGTCGTCAAGCGCTGCCCGGACGGCGCCGACCTGACCGTCCATCATGCCGCTTGTTCCGAGCAGGTGTACCCCCGCATCGGCCTGGGCGAGCGCCATGCTCGCGTAGCGCGCCAGCGTGGCGTCGTTGTCGACATTCCCGGACGCGTCGAGTACCCCGCAGTGCCCGTGATCGGTGAACTCGTCCAGGCACAGGTCCGCCATCAGAACGGTCTCGTCGCCCAGCTCGTGGCGCAGTGTGCGCAGCACCGTGTTGAGGATGCCTGCCGGGTCGTCGGCGCCGGAACCCTGCGCGTCCTTGCGTTCCGGCACGCCGAACAGCATCAGCCCGCCGACACCGGCCTCGACGGCCTCGACGGCCGCTTTGCGCAGCGACTCCACCGTGTGCTGGACCACGCCCGGCATGGCTGCGATCTCGGCCGGCTCGGCGATGCCCTCACGTACGAACATCGGCAGCACGAGGTCCGACGGGTGGACGTGGACGTCGGTGACGAGGCGGCGCAGCGCCGCGGTCGCCCGCAGCCGGCGCGGCCGACTCTGGGGGTACTGCATGACGCTCAGGCTAGCGCCGGCGCGAGGCACGCTTGGCGGCTGCGGCGGCCGCCTTCTCGCGCTCCTCGACGGCGCGTGCGGCGGCGAACTCAGCAAGCGCGTCGATCAACGCCGGCACGGTGGCCATGTCCGGGAGCACGTCGACGCGCAGTCCGAATTCGCGCGCGGTGGCTGCCGTCTGCGGGCCAATGCACGCCACCACGGTCCGGGCGTGCGGCTTGCCGGCGATGCCGACCAGGTTCCGCACCGTCGAGGACGAGGTGAAGCAGACGGCCTGGAAGCCGCCCGACTTGATCGCATCGCGTATCTCGACCGGAGGCGGCGCCGCGCGCACGGTGCGATATGCCGTGACGTCGTCGATCTCCCAACGCCGCTCACGCAGGCCGGCTGCGAGCGTCTCAGTGGCGATGTCGGCACGGGGCAAGAGCACTCGATTGATCGGGTCGAGCACCTCGTCGTACGGCGGGAAATCCGCGAGCAGACCCTCGGAGGACTGCTCACCCGACGGCACCAGCTCAGGGTTGATGCCGTAGGCGCGCACCGCATCTGCCGTCGTCTCGCCCACGCAGGCGATCTTGACGCCGGCAAACGCCCGAGCGTCCAGACCGAACTCCTCGAACTTCTCCCGGACGGCACGAACCGCGTTGACCGAGGTGAACACGATCCACTCGTAGCGGCCGGTGACCAGGCCCTTGATCGCCCGCTCCATCTGCGCCGGGGTGCGCGGAGGCTCGACGGCGATGGTCGGCACCTCGACCGGCACCGCGCCGTGGGCGCGCAGCCGCTCGCTCATGGCGCCGGCCTGATCCTTCGTGCGAGGGACGAGCACCTTCCACCCGTAGAGCGCCCGTGACTCCCACCAGCCCAGCTTCTCGCGGTACAGGGCCGCGCGGCCGACCGTGACGACCAGGGTGCCGCTCATGCCGGCTGCGGCGAGTTCGATGTCGCCGACCGTGCCGGACACGGTCTGCTGCGTGGTTCCCGTGCCGTGGCAGCTGACGGTGACCGGGGCGTCCGGCTTGAGGCCTCCCGACACGAGCTGCTCACCCAGCAGCTGTACGGCCGACGCCGGCACGGTGAGCACCAGCGTGCCGGGCGCATGGGACAGCGCGTCGAAGTCCGTCATCTCGGTGACCGACGCCTCGGTGTGCACCGGCCCGAGGGGTACGCCGGCGTAGGTGGCCGTCCCAGCACCCATAGAAAGGCCGGGTACTACATCGAAGGGTATGACGGTCTTGGCGACCGCCAGGGCCTCCTTTACCACGTCGTCATGGGCGAACGCGTCGCCCGCGACAAGCCGCACGACATTCACCCCGGCGCGCGCTTCCGCAAGGGCGGCCTTGGCGATGTCGGCGGGCTCTCCGTCGGCCGGGCGCACTTCGCCGGTGGCCAGGTCGGTGATCGCCGACGGCACGGCGCGGTCCGCATAGACGATCTCTGCCGCGGCCAGCGCCTGCGTGGCCCCGACAGCCAGCAATCCCGGATCGCCTGGGCCGGCACCGACGAAGGTGATCCGGCCTACGTTCTTGCGCGCGCGGGTCATGTGGAGCTCTCCATCATCGTGTCAGCGCCTTCGGCGAGCAGGTCGGCGGCGAGTCGCCGGCCGATGCCGTCGGCGTCGGTTGCCGGGCCGGTGGCCGACAGCCGGACGGCCCGCGAGCCGTCCGGGGTCGTCACCGATCCGCGTAGGTAAATCTCGGGCCCCTCCGCAATCTCTGCTAGCGCAGCGACGGGGGCGGTGCAGCCGGCCTCGAGCGCCGCGAGCAAGGCCCGCTCGGCAGTGACGGCGGCACGACTGTCGGCATCGTCCACAATGGACAACAGGACCTGGGTCGCCGGGTCGGATGCCCGGCATTCGACGGCCAGCGCGCCCTGCGCGGGCGCAGGCAGCACTTGGATCGGGTCGAGAATCTCGGTCACCTCGCCGTCACGTCCCAGCCGGCGCAATCCGGCCAGAGCGAGCACGACCGCATCGAAGGCGCCCTCGGCCACTCTGCGCAGCCGGGTGTCGACATTGCCCCGGATCGGCTCGATGACGAGACCCAGGCCGAGGGCGCGCAGCTGGGCGGCGCGGCGCGGCGAGCCGGTGCCGACGCGCGAGCCGGGCGGCAACTCGGCCAGCATGAGCCCGTCACGGGCGACCAGCGCATCGCGGGGGTCCTCGCGAACGGGCACCGCGGCGATGATGACGCCGTCGCAGGGCGCCGTGGGCAGGTCCTTGTAGGAGTGGACGGCAACGTCGATCTCGGCGCCTACGAGTGCCGCTCGAAGCGCAGACACGAAGACGCCGGTGCCGCCGATCTGCTCCAGCGGCGCGACGGAGCGGTCGCCCGCGGTCACGATAGGGACGATTTCCGCAGGCGCGCCCAACGCGTCCACGACCGCCTGGGTCTGGATGCGGGCGAGCGCCGAGCCACGCGTGCCGACCCGCAGCGTCCGGGTGACCGTCATCAGCCGCCCTTCCGGACAGCGGTGACCGACTCGGGACGGGCCGGATCGAGGTCGAAGAGCTCCCGCAGCGCGGCCGCGTACTGGTCGCCGCCCGGCGTCGAGGCCAGCTCCTTCACCCGGACGGTCGGCGCGTGCAGCACCTTCTCGACGGCACGGCGCACCGCGTCGCCGACCTCGGCACGGGTCGCGTCATCGAGCGACGGCAACCGCGCGTCGAGCCGGGAGAGCTCGGCGTCGATGACCTGTGTGGCCCGAGCGCGCAGCGCGCTGACGGTGGGCACAACGGCCAGCGCCTGTTGCTGGGCGAGGTAGCTTGCCAGCTCCTCGGCCACAACCGCCGTCGCGGCGGCCAGCTCAGCGTCACTCACCATCGCGCCGTCGGCGCGCAGCGCGTCGAGGTCGACGTAGGTCACACCCGGAAGCGCGGCTACCCCCGGGTCGACATCGCGGGGCAGCGCGATGTCGAGGACCACCATCGGCCGCGGCATCCGATCGCCGAACGCGGCGAGTTCCACCACCAGGCCGGTGGCCCCGGTCGAGCTGATGAGTATGTCGGCGTGCGCGATCTCGTCGGGTACCGCGTCCAGCCCGACGGGGCGTGCACCGAGGGAGGCGGCCAGCCGCGCAGCCCGCTCCAGGCTGCGGTTGGCCACCACGATGTCGGTGAGACCGCGGCGGCGCAGGGTCGTGCCGGCGAGCGCGCCCATCGAGCCCGCGCCGACGACCAGTGCCCGCTTGCCGTCGAGGGAGCCGAGCACCCGGCTGGCGTGATCGAGTGCGACGGCCACAACGGAGGCGCCTGCCCGATCGATGCCGGTGTCGGTGTGCACCCGCTTGCCGACCCGCAGTGCCGTCTGGGCCACGTCGTGCAGCACGGAACCGACGGTGGCGGCATCGCTGCTGCGGGCGTAGCCGGCGCGCAGCTGGCCGAGGACCTGCGACTCGCCGACAACCATCGAGTCCAGCCCGGACGCCACGGTGAACATGTGCTCGGCGGCGGCCTCCGCGAAGTGGACGTACAGGTGCTCACCCAGCTCGGTGACGGAGAGACCGGTGTGCCGGGCGAGCACCTGGGTGATCTCCGCGACGGCCGGGTGGAAACGCGCGACGTCCGCGTACACCTCGACCCGGTTGCACGTCGAGAGCGCCAGCACTTCGCTGATCGACTCGTCGGCGTGCAGCTCGCCGAGCAGCTTCGGCAGGTCGTCGCCGGAGATGCTGACGCGTTCCAATATCGGCACCGGCGCCGTGCGATACGACACGCCCACCACGAGCAGGCTCATACGATTAGCGCCCCGTTCTTGCGGTTCTCGTGGAACGAGAGGATCTGCAATTCAGCGGCCAGGTCGACCTTGCGCACATCGACGTGGTGGGGGACGGAAAGCACGACCGGCGCGAAGTTGAGGATGCTGGTGACCCCGGCGGCGACCAGTCGGTCGCATACCTCCTGGGCAACGGGGGCCGGGGTGGTCAGCACCGCAATGGTGATCTTCTCGTCGGCGACGACGTGTTCCAGATCTGTGAGGTCGCGGACGGTCACGCCGTGGACGGTGGTACCCACGCGACCCGGGTCCGCGTCGATGAGAGCCGCAATGCGAAAGCCGCGGCTTGCGAAACCCGCGTAGCCGGCGAGCGCCTGACCCAGGTTGCCGACGCCGACCAGCGCCACGTTGCGGTGCACCGTAAGCCCGAGAACGCGCGAGATCTGCTCGGCCAGCGTCGCCACGTCGTAGCCCACGCCGCGGATCCCGTACGAGCCCAGGAAAGACAGGTCCTTGCGCAGCTTGGCGGAGTTGACGCCCGTGGCGGCCGCGAGTTCCTCGGACGACACGGTGGTCGTCGCGTCTTCGCCGAGCCCGGTCAGCACGCGCAGGTAAACGGCCAGGCGGGCGACGGTAGCGTCCGGGACGACACGTGCGCCGTTACCGGCGGCCGCCTCGCGCTGGACGGTCATGTGCTCCTCTAGCAGGTCAGGTGGGACGCCCCCGCCCGAGCCGACGCGACCCGGTGTGATAGGAGGCTGTCCAAAACGCTACGCGCTTGTGAATGGTTTCCCAAATCGTGCTTCCGGGTGGCATCAATCGGACAGATCATCACCGATCCACAGGCGATCCCTCAGCGGGCCAAGGCGGCGCGCAGCCGGTTCTCCTCGACCCGCCAGTACCCGTGCTCCTTACCGTCGACCAGGATCACCGGCACCCGGTCCGAGTACTCGTTGCGCCGGTCCGGGTCGGCGTCGACATCGAGCTCGTCATAGCCGAAGCCGAGCTCGTCGCGCAGCCGGAGCAGCACGGACTGTGCCTGCTCGCACAGGTGGCAGCCGACCCGGGTAATCAGCGTCACACGGTGCTGCGAGCTCATCCCGCTCTGTGCGGAAGCGCTCAGCGCAGGCGCCATTTCATCACCTTGCCCGTTGCGGTGCGCGGCAGCACATCGACGATCCGGACGTCCCGCGGCAGCTTGAACTTGGCCAGCGATGCGGCGGCCGCCGTGACGAGCCGCTCGGGATCGAGCGCCGCGCCCGCGGCCGGCACCACGAAGGCGACGACCGCCTCGCCGGTCCGGGGGTCGTCGGCGCCGACCACCGCCACCTCGGCGACGCCGGGCTGGACGCCGAGCACCGACTCGACCTCGGCCGGATACACGTTGAAGCCGTTCACCAACACCAGTTCGCTGGAGTGCCCGATCAGGGACAGGTCGCCGTCGTCGTCACGCACCGCGATGTCGCCAGTGGCAAACCACCCCTCGGCATCCGGTCCTGCCTCGCCGGAGGGCCAATAACCCGAGAACAGGTTCGGCCCGCGCACGAACACCTCGCCGGGATCGTCGTCCTCCGTTACGGGCGAGCCGTCTTGGTCACGCAACTCGACCTCGACACCGGGCAGCGGCGCGCCGATCGAGCCGGGTTTGCCGGAGCGGTTCAGGGTGACGGCGGGCGCTGCCTCGGTCAGCCCGTACCCCTCATACAGCGTGATGCCCCGTTCGGCGTACTCCCGCGCCAACGCGCGCGACAGCGGCGCGGATCCGGACAGCGCGTAGCGGACCGAGACGAACGCCGGGCCGAGGTCATGGTCGGACCATTGCACGAACATGTTGGGTGCCCCGACGACGACAGTGACCCGATGCGCTGCCATAGCGGCCAGCGACTGTGCGGCGTCGAACCGCTCGGCGAGCACGGTCGTCGCGCCGGCGGAAAGCGCCATACCCAGGCCCGCGTTCAGCCCGAACACGTGAAACAGCGGCAGCGGCAGGAACACGACGTCCTCGCCGGTAATCAGCGGCGGATCGACGGCGGCCACCTGCGCAAGATTGGCGAGCAGCGCCCGCGACGACAGCATGGCGCCCTTGGGCAGCCCGCTCGTGCCGCTGGTGTAGAGGAGCACGGCCACGTCCTCACCGGTCCGGTCCCGATGCGGGTCGTCGCCGGATACGCCCCGCGGAACGGTATCGGGCGTCACGAGCAGCCGGGCGCCGCAATCGTCGAGCACGTGCCGCAATTCGGGCGGGGTGTACGCCGGGTTCACCGGGACGGTGACGAGCCCGGCGCGTCCGGCGCCGAGATAGAGGGCCACGAAGTCCCGGCCGGTGCCGAGCTGGAGCACGACCCGGTCGCCGTCCTCGAGGCCCGCTTCCCGCAGCGCGAGCGCCGCGGACGTGGCGTGCGCATCGAGCTCGGCCCAGGTCAGCCGATCAGCGCCGTCGACCACGGCCGTGGCGTCCGGCTTGCTTCGAGCGGCTCGCCGGACAAGATCGGAGATGCTGAGCGGAGCGGCGTCGGTCACGTGTTCCTCCGCGAGCTGTCGGCGCGAGGACCAGAGCCTGACGCGCCGATCGGGCGGATGCAAGTCGCGCCAAGGTTGGCCACAGCGGCCGAAGCTGGTTAGTTACCTGGGGTGGGGACGAGGATTGGGCAGGGCAGGTGAAAGGTCGTCCTGGTATGTCTGTCGTGCGCGGTAACTCCCCACGACCCGCCGTGGACATCGCGGGCCTGCGCGCGCTGCGCGAACTTGTGCTTGCCGTGCTCCTGCCCCCCGCCTTGGCGGTCGCCACCGGCTCGCAGCATGCCATGGCTTCCGAGACGGCCGCAGGGCATTCCGGGCATACGGAGCGCAACCCGGGCGACGCCGTTGAGGACACGCACGCCGAGGCCTGGGAACTCGTCACCCGTGCCCAGCACGGCGACGGCGAGGCGTTCGGCCAGCTGTTTCTCCGATACAAGGAGACGGTCTACCGCTACATCTACTACCGGGTCGGCGACCAGGCGACGGCCGAGGACTTCACCAGCGAGACGTTCCTGCGCGCACTGCGCCGGATCGGCGCCATCACGTACCAGGGTCGCGACATAGGCGCGTGGTTCGTCACGATCGCGCGCAACATCGTCCTCGATCACGCCAAGTCGGCGCGGCACCGACTGGAGGTGACGCTCCCGGAGACCATCGAGCACACCGACACCGGTCCCGGCCCCGAGGAGTCGGTGATCAGCTTGCTGACCACCGAACGCCTCATGCGCGCGCTGAACAGGCTCGGCACCGACCAGTGCGAATGCGTGATGCTCCGGTTCATCCAGGGCATGTCGGTCAGCGAGACCGCCGAGATCATGGGCCGGAACAGCGGGGCGGTCAAGGCGTTGCAGCATCGCGCGATCCGCAGGCTCGCCGACCTCGTCCGCGGTGACCTGCGATGACGGCCCGCAGTAACCCGTGCCGGCCCGCATCGTTGGACTGTGCGGACGGACTCTCGCGATCACGTTTTCGCGCCTGCCGGAGTGGGGGGAGGTAGCGATGGCCGGCCTGCGCTCGCTCATGGGGGCACTGCGGCGCTACCCCGACCCTGCCGCCTCGACCGATCCCTTGATCAGCGGACTGCTACAGCGGCTTGCAACAGTTCCGCCGCCGCCCGGGCCGAGCCCGGAGTTCACCGCCCAGCTGCACGCGCAGCTCGTCGCGGTCACCCCGCGGCTCGTCGCCGAGGAAGCCACCGGTACGGCGCAGCGGCGCGGATGGCGGTGGCTTTCCGGGCGCCGCTTCCCGTTGCGCAGGCCGCTGGCTGTCGCAGGCGCACTTGTCGTGGTCTTCGCGCTCCTGCTCGGTGGGGCCGTGTGGCTTAGCAGCAGCAGCCTGCCCGGCGATTCCCTGTACGGCCTGAAGCGCGCGAGTGAGAACGTCCAGCTCTCGCTCACCGGGGGCACCGGCGCGCGCGCCAAGGAGTACCTCACGCTCGCGAAGCGCCGCGCGAAAGAAGTGGCGGCGCTGCTGTCCCGGGTCTCGGCGCCGGCAGCCGGCACGGGGCCGCTGCCCGCCGAGGGCATCAGTACCCGAACCGCCAAGTTGATCACCGACACGCTCGGGGATGCCGACTCCGACCTGCGAAACGCGAGCCGGCTCCTCACCGAGCAGGCGGTGACCAACCGGTCCGCCGACCCGCTGCGCGTGCTGCTCGGTGCCGTGCCCGATCAGATCTCGCGGCTCGGCTCGATCGTCAATCGCATCCCGCCGGGCCAGCTACATGAGCGCGCGCTCGCGTCCGAGCAACTCGCCGTGCGGGTGCTCGACCGCGCCAACCGGCTGCGGGCGGACCTCGGCTGCAGCTGCCTGACCGGGACGCGCTCCGACGACCTGGGCCCGCTGCCGTGCAGCACGCCGTGCGCCGCGCCACGAGCGACTCCGGGCACCCCGGGTAGCCCGAGCGGCGCCCCGTCCGGCACCAACGGGCCGGGCAGTGCACCGCCGTCGTCGGGCGGCACACCGGCACCGCCTACGCAGCACGCGACGGCAACCAACCCGGGCGCTGTGGCCTCCCAGCCCGCCGGCACGGGCGCGTCGAGCGCGCCAGCCAGCGGCAGCGCGACACGGACCTCGGCCGGTTCGTCTAGCAGCTCACCTGCCGACGGCGCGTCCCAGCCCGTCACCGTGAACAGCTGCGGCGCGACGGTCACCCTCGGCTCGCTCGGCCTAGGCGTGGGAACCTGCGGACTGCACCTTTCGCCCTAACCGATTGAGGTCGGCCATGGAAGTGACGCCTTCCGAGCCCGCGGCGCCAGAGCTGGAAGCTGCCCTGGCAATACCGCCCGACCCCGTCGCAGGTGCCTTCTTCGACGTCGACAACACGATGATGGTCGGCGCGTCGATCTTCCATTTCGCCAAGGGTCTGGCGGCGCGCAAGTTCTTCACGTGGCGTGACCTCGCCACGTTCACGCTGCGGCAGGCCCGGCTGCGGGTGCACGGCGAGTCGCACGGCGACATGCACATCACGCGTGACTCGGCGCTGGCATTCGTCGCGGGCAAGAAGGTCGCCGACATCGTCCGGCTCGGTGAGGAGATCTACGACGAGGAGCTGGCCGACAAGATCTGGTCCGGCACGCGGGCGCTCGCCCAACTGCACCTCGACGCCGGCCAACGCGTCTGGTTGGTGACCGCGACACCCGTCGAGCTGGCGCAGATCATCGCCCGCCGGCTCGGCCTGACCGGCGCGCTCGGCACCATCGCGGAAAGCGCCGACGGCGTCTACACCGGACGGCTTATCGGCGACGTGTTGCACGGCGAGGCCAAGGCGGCGGCAGTGCGGGGGCTGGCCATCCGCGAAGGCCTGGACCTCGCCCAGTGCGCGGCGTACTCCGACTCGATCAACGACATGCCGCTGCTGTCGCTTGTAGGGCGCCCGGTCGCGGTGAACCCCGACTCGGCGTTGCGCGGCGAGGCGCGCCAACGCGGCTGGGAGATCCGCGACTTCCGCACCGGACGCAAAGCCGCGCGCATTGGCATTCCGGCGGCTGCCGGGATCGGCGCCGTGGCCGGAGGGGTGGCAGCCGGGATGGCGCTACGGAGGCGCGCCCGTCTCGGCCAGCGCTGAGCGCTCGCGCGGCGTCCTCCCTGCCGTGATCTTGGCGTCGTGGTCGTTATTCAGCCACAAGTCCAAGATCACGCCGGAAATTCAGATGCGCATGGCGGTCCGGTGACGGAGCCGCGTCACGCGACGCCGCCGCATACGAAGGGCGAACCCGACCCAGGAGGCCACGACGATGCCGGCCACTACGACTCGGGTCTCGGTCTCGTAGGCGGCGGGGTAGAACGTCCCGCGGATATAGGTGTTGATGAAGCTGTCGCGTAGCGGAGGCTGGCCACCACGTTCCCGCAGCGCGTTCTGCGCCGCCGTGAGCGGGCAGGGCACCGGCGTCGCGGTGATCAGCACTGCCCAGACCGCGGCGACGGCGTGCAGGGCGATCGTGCGCGGCCAGCGCCACGCCACGAACCCGCCGACGAGCAGGTAGGCAAGGTAGGCGTAGTGGACGCCGGCGACCGTGTCGCCGAGCAGCCGGTAGCCCATGTCCTGACCTCCGCCCTCGAGCGTAAGTCGGCGCGGTCGCGCCTGCGGCAACTCGCTTGCCTTCCTGTCAGCGCCAGACGGAGCGCCGTTGCACGAGCAGCCGGTACAGCGTGTTCTGGATGGTCTCGCGTACCCGGTCGGTGAGCTCGAAGAGCAGTGCCGGGTCGTCGACGGCATCCGGACCGTAGCCGTCGGTCCGCACGGGTTCGCCGAACTCGAGGTACCACTTGCTGGGTAACGGCACCAGCCCGAGCGGGCCGAGCCAGGGGAAGGTCGGCGTGATCGGGAAATACGGCAGGTTGAGCACCCGGGCCAGCGTGCGGGCGTTGCCGAGCATGGGGTGGATCTCCTCCGAGCCGACGATCGACACTGGCACGATCGGCGCGCCGGTCGCCAGGGCCGCGGCGACGAATCCACCGCGGCCGAAGCGTTGCAGCTTGTACCGTTCGCGGAACGGTTTGCCGATGCCCTTGAACCCCTCTGGAAAGACACCCACGAGCTCGCCCGCGCCGAGCAGCCGCTCCGCGTCCTCGTTGCACGCCAGCGTGGCCCCGGACTTGCGGGCAAGCTCGCCGAGGACGGGGGTGGTGAACACGAGGTCAGCGCCCAGCAACCGCAGGTGGCGATGCCCGGGATGCCGATCATGCACAGCCAGGGTGCACATCACGGAGTCGAGTGCCCACAGCGCACCGGCGTGATTCCCGACGAGCAGCGCCCCGCCCTCGCGGGGGACGTTGTGGATGCCGATCACCTCGGCGCGGAACCAGCGTTCGAACAGTGGCCGGAACGCCGGCATCAGCACTTCGTCGGTCAGCTCCGCATCGAAGCCGAATTCGTCGACCTCGTATTCACCGGTCAGCCGGCGCCTCAGGAACGCAAGCCCCGAGGCGATCCTGCCTTCCAGCGGCGACTGCGGATCGCGGGCGGGCTCGGCGGGCGCGTGCCGAACGGCCGCGATCGAGCGATCCGGGCCCTTCGGCACGTCCTCGTCCGCACGCAGCGGGATGACCCGCGCCTCATCCATGACCGGCCATCGGCTCGCGCACACCGAGCACCCTCCCGGCCAGCCGCTCCGCCCTGCGGATCCGCTCGGGCGTCACGATGGGCGCAATCGGACGTCCGGCGAGGAACGCCGCGAACGCCGCAGCCGTGGAGTAGCGCGGCTGGTAGCCGAACTGGGTGCGCAGCCGGGTCGCGTCGACAACGCGCCCGAAATTGAGGAACCTGATCTGTTCCGGGGAGAAGTCAACCAGGCCGCTGCGCCGCACGAGGCTCACGACTGCCTGCACGGCCGGCGCCGGCACCGCAAGCGGCACCCGCCCTGCGCGCCGGATCGCCTGCGACAGCAGCAGGGTGCCCTCGCCGGCGACGTTGAACACGCCGGGACGATCGTCAAGTGTCGCCAGCCGCAGCACCTCGACAGCGTCGTCCTCGTGCACGAACTGCAACCGCGGGTCGTAGCCGAACTCTGTGGGCACCACCGGTAGCGCGAAATATCGCGTCAGCGGGGTATCGATCGTCGGGCCGATGACATTGGCCAGGCGCAGCACGGTGACGGTGACGTCCGGGCGGCGCCGGCTGAACGCGCGCACGTATCCCTCGACCTCGACTGCGTCCTTGCCGTATCCGGAGCTCGGGCCCGACGGCGTCGGCGTGTCCTCGGCAAACACGGCCGGATCGCGTGGGCCGGACCCGTACACCGAGGTCGCTGACTTCACTACGAAGCGCTGCACCGTCTCGGACTTCTGGCACGCCGCGAGCAGCTGCATGGTGCCGATGACGTTCAGCTCCTTCATCGCAGTGCGCCCTCCCGCCCGCCGCGGCGTGGCGGTGACGGCGGCGTGCACCACGGAGTCCACGTTGGCGTGCGCCAGCACCCGCGCGATGAGCGGGTTACGGATGTCGGCCCGCACGAACTCGGTACGTCCGAGCCGAGCCAGGCCAGCCTTCGCGGGCGGCGTCGTGTCGACGCCCAGCACACGCTCGATCGCCGGTTCCGCGGCAAGCTGCGCGGCAAGCCGAAGGCCGAGGTGACGGCTCACGCCGGTGACCAGCACGACCCGAGGCATGACCGTCAGTCTAGGGCGCGGCGCCTGCGCCTCCGGCCGCTCCGGCCTCGACCTGATGCCGGCAGACCTATTTCTTGTTGCGGCGCTGGACGCGCGTGCGCTTGAGCAGCTTGCGGTGCTTCTTCTTCGCCATCCGCTTACGCCGCTTCTTGATCACAGAACCCATTGCTCGGACCTCACTGTTGCCGGGCTTGCCCGTCGAGTGCCCAGCACAGCGAGCCGGGCGGATACCAACCGCGCCACCTTACCCCCGGCGCTCAATCAGCCCGCCTCGATGTACGCCTTGCGCAGGTAGTCGTGGACGGCTCGCTCGGGCACCCGGTACGACCGCCCGACACGAACCGCCGGGAGGTCGCCGCCGTGCACCATCCGGTACACGGTCATCTTCGACACCCGCATCACCGAAGCCACCTCGGCAACGGTAAGGAAGCGCACCTCGGCGAGACCAGCATCGGCGAGCGGTTGGCTGACCTCGTCGCGCGCGGCGCGGGATCGCCGCGGCGCATGGCCCTTGCCAGCCCCGGATTGCGCAGACGTGGACATGACGTCACCGAACCTTCGGCACGTGTCGGTGCGCCGGCTTCCCCTCCGGCGGACGACACGCACGTGCTTCCTGGAGCGTAGCGGTACCAGTGGGGCAGATGCGATAGCAGTGCTCTACCGATCTCCGCAGCGACGGTCTCCGCGGTGCCGAGGGGCTACGCGATGCGTCTGATCCCTTCCATTCCAAGCAAGGCGCGCACCGTCTCTGCCGCCACGACGGCGTGGCCGCGAGCGCTGAGGTGCAACTTGTCGGCGCTGTACATCTCGGGTTCGACGGCGGCCGGATGGTCCGTCAGCACGATATGGACGGTGCCGTGCACTCGCGACCGTGCAATGGGCCCGTGAGGTGTTCGTCGCCGAGGTCATCGAGCCCGCCCGACGCGTACCGGCCGGCCTACGGCGGCTCTGGCGGCTCTGCGACGGCTGGCTCGACTACGCGAGCAGCCGCGTGTTCCCGGGCGGCTGCTTCTTCGCGGCCGTCACCGCGGAGTTCGACGCGCGCCCCGGGCGGGTCCGCGACGCCGTCGCTGCGGCGCATCGCGATTGGCAGCGCTACCTGGAACGCTCGGTCGCCGCCGCTCGCGACCTGGGCGAGCTGGCCGCGGACGCCGACCCGCGACAGCTGGCGTTCGAACTCGACGCGTTCACCCGCGCAACCCAGGACGCGCTGCTGTTCGACGAGCGCAGCGTCTACACCCGCGCCCGCAGGGCCATGCTGCACCGGCTCCGCGCTGTCGCCACCAATCCGGACCTGCTGCCGAGGTCGCCCCGCTAGCCGGCACCGAGTTCGGCGCTGCGCAGAGCCGCGGCCTCGATGGCGGCGAGCAGCGCCGCGCGCACACCGTGCACTTCCAGCTCCCGGATCGCGGCGATCGTCGTGCCGCCCGGACTCGTGACTGCCTCGCGCAGCTGCACCGGGTGCTCGCCGGAGTCACGCAGCATGACGGCAGCGCCCACGGCCGACTGGACGATCAGCTCGGCGGCCAGAGCGCGCGGCAGCCCGAGCAGGATCCCCGCGTCGATCATCGCCTCTACCAGGTAGAAGAAGTACGCCGGCCCGGAGCCGGACAACGCGGTGACCGCATCCAGTTGCGACTCGGGAACCCGAACGACTTTGCCCACTGCTGCAAGGAGTTTCTCCGCGACGGCCAGGTGCTCCTCCGTCGCATGCACGCCTGCTGAAATCGCCGTCATCGCCTCGTCCACAAGGGCTGGCGTGTTCGGCATGCACCGCACCACGGGCACCTCGGCCCCGAGCGCCGCCTCGATGTGTGCCGTCGTCACCCCCGCCGCGACCGACACGACGACGTGCGAGGCGCCGACGTGCGGGGCGAGTTCGGAAAGAAGCGCCTCGATGTCCTGTGGCTTGACCGCAATAAGGATCGTGCGGGCACCCTGTGCCGCCGTCGCGACGTCCACTGTGGACACTCCGTGCTTGGCGGTCAGGTAGGCCGCGCGCTCCGGGTGCTTCTCGACGACGACCATCTCGTCACGTGCGTAGTGGCCGCGCAGCAGCCCGGAGAGCAGCGCCTCGCCGATCTTGCCGCCACCCACGATTCCAATCCCGCCCGGGCGGATCCCTGTCTCCACCGCTCGCTTCGCTCGGGTGGATCCGGGGCTCCGCTCCGCGCCTGCAGCGCGGGCGGCGTCGCGGCGACGGGGCTCTTCGCGCGAGCGCTCATCGTGTCGGTGGCCCGGTCCGCCATGCTTGGGGGTCATCGCTTGCTCACGAGGGAGCGCAGGAAGAAGGAGAGGTTGGACGGACGTTCAGCCAGCCTGCGCATCAGGTAGCCGTACCAGTCACTGCCGTAGGGAACGTACACGCGCACGGCATGACCTTCATGCGCCAGTCGCTGTTGTTCGGCCGGCCGCACTCCGTACAGCATCTGCAGCTCAAACTCCTGCAGCCCCCTGCCGTGGAACTTGGCTCGCTCACGCGCGATCTCGATCAGCCGCGGGTCGTGCGTCGCGAACATCGGATACCCCTGCCCGGCAAGCAGAATGTTCGCACAGCGTATGTAGGAGAGGTCGACGTCGAGCTCATCCTGATAGGCCACTGACGCCGGCTCCTGGTAGGCACCCTTGCAGAGGCGGATACGGCTGCCGACGCCGGCGAGGTCGCGGCAGTCGCCTTCCGTGCGCCGCAGGTAGGACTGGAGCACGCCGGCCGTCTCCGGGAAGTCGGCACGCAATTCGACGAGCGTGGCGAGCGTCGAGTCGGTGGTGGTGTGGTCCTCCATGTCGAGGGTGACCGTGGCGCCCACCCCGCTCGCCGCCGCGCAGATGCGGCGGGCGTGCTCGAGCGCGATCTTCTCGCCGTCGCCGGGCAGCGCCTGCCCGATCGCGCTCAGCTTGACGCTGACCTCCGCGCGAGCGGTCAGTGGGCCGAGCCGCTCGGTCAGGCCCGCCCCGTCCAACGCGGCCAGCAGGGCGACGTACTCATCGGCGATCGCAGCCGCCTGCTCGGCGTCGGTCGTGTCCTCGCCGAGGTGGTCGAGCGTGACGTACAGCGCGTCCTCGACCAGGGCACTCGCGGCGCCAACTGCAGCCGACCGATCGGAGCCACCCACGAAGCGCCGCACCACGGCTCGCGACACCGGAGCGTTCGACACGAGCCGTTCGATGCCGCGGTTGCGTGAGGCGGCGAGGATCATCGAGCGCAGCATGTCCTGAGGGTAGCGGCGCCAGCGGCTACGGCGTTCTCCCGCTCAACGGTGCTTGAGAGCGGGCGGTGCGACAAGGTTGAGCCGGCAGTAGGCGAGCGCCTCGGCGAGATCTGCCTCGCGTTCAGCCCGGTCGACTGCGCGGCGCGTGTTGACCTCAACGATCACATGCCCCTCGAAGCCGTTGCCGGCGATGCGTTCGAGCACCTCGGCGCACGGCTGGGTGCCGCGTCCAGGTACCAGATGCTCGTCGCGCCCGATACCCGTGCCGTCGCCGATGTGCAGGTGCGCGAGACGCCCGTCCATCGCCTCCAGCATCGCCAGGACATCGGACTGCGACACCGCCGCGTGCGAGACGTCCAACGTGCAGTGGCGATAGCCGCCAAGGACGACGTCCCATCCCGGCTGGTATGCCGAGACCTCGCGGCCGCGCACCCGCAACGGGAACATGTTCTCGACCGCGAAGCGGACCTCTGTCCGCTGCGCCATCTCGGAAAGGCCTGCCTGGAACCGCCGCGCGTAATCGCGCTGCCATAGAAACGGCGGGTGCACCACGACGGTCTGTGCGCCGAGCAGTTCCGCGGCGAACTGCGCCTTTTCCAGCTTTAGCCATGGATCGGTCGACCAGACGCGCTGCGTCACGATGAGGCAGGGTGCGTGGATGGCGAGGATCGGCACGCCATAGTGTTCGGACAGCCGCAGCACAGCCTTCGGGTCCTGGCTGATCGGATCCGTCCACACCATGACCTCGACCCCGTCATAGCCCAGCCTCGCCGCGAGCTCGAACGCGGACGCCGTCGACTCGGGATACACCGAAGCCGTCGAGAGTCCGACCTTGGTAGCTGCCGCCTGCAGCGCGCGCTTGCTCATCACGGACTCAGCTGATCGAGGCGACGCAGAATGACCCCTTCGCGCAGCGCCCACGGGCACAGCTCCGCTTCGGTCACGCCGAGCGCATCCATCGCCGCGGCAGCAACCACCGCGCCGGCCAGCACCTGGTCCGCCCGCCCGGTGCTGACACCATCCAACTCGGCAAGATCGACGGACGACATCCGCGAGATGAACGCCGTGACCTGGCGCAGTCCGGTGCGGCTGAGCTCCCGCCGGGCCCGCGGACCGGCCGATGACGGTGCGGCGCCAGCGAGCCGGGCCAGCGTGCGGAACGTCTTGCTGGTCGCGACGACCCGGTCCGGCGTGCCGGCCTCGAGCAGCTTCTTGGCCGGCGCCGCGAGGTCGGACTCGACGTGTTCACGCGCCCGTGCCAGCGCGCCCTTGGACGGCGGGTCGCCGTCGAACCAGTCGCGCGTCAGGCGACTCGCGCCCAGCGGAAGGGAGGCGGTGCGGTCCGGCTCCTCGTCCCCGCCGGCGGCCAGCTCCAGCGATCCGCCCCCGATATCCAGGCAGATCAGCCGCCCGGCGCTCCACCCGAACCAGCGGCGCACCGCGAGGAACGTCAGCCGGGCCTCCTCGTCGCCGGGCAGCACCGATAGCGACACGCCGGTCTCGGTTGCAACGCGTTCGAGCACCGCGGCGCAGTTGCCCGCGTCGCGTACCGCGGACGTCGCGAACGCGATCACTTCGTCGCAGCCGAGCTCGGCGGCCTGACGACGGGCACCGAGCGTGGCACCGACGAGAGCGTCCGCGCCTTCGAGGTCGAGGTTGCCGTGTTTGTCGATGTGTTCGGACAACCGCAGGACGCTCTTTCGGGACAGCTGGGGGGACGGTTGCGCACCACGATGGGCGTCGACCACCAGCAGGTGCACGGTGTTCGACCCGACGTCGAAAACACCGAGCCTCATGCTTTGCGAGGATATCGGTCCGCCTAGCGTTGCCCGGTCGCGGAATTCCGTAGGCTTGCCCCCGTGCTGTCAGCGCAGTCCCCTGAGACGCCACTCGACTTCACTCGCGATTGGGTGGAGTTCCCCGATCCTGCAGACGCCGAGCACTGGGTCCGCGCCGACCTCACCTGGCTGTGCTCGCGCTGGGCGTGCATCTTCGGACGCGGCTGCCGCGGCGTCGTCGAAGGACGGGCCGACGACGGGTGCTGCAGCCACGGAGCGTTCTTCTCCGACAAGGCCGACGAGAAGCGCGTGCGCCGGTTCGCCGAGCGGCTCAGTTCCGCCGACTGGCAATACCGCAGGCGCGCGCAGACCAAGAACGGCAAGCTGGACATCGTCGAGAAGGACAGCGTCGGCGACGACGAAAACCGGCGGCGCACCCGGGTGGTCGACGGCGCCTGCATCTTCCTCAACCGGCCGGATTTCGCGGGCGGCGCCGGCTGCGCGCTGCACGCGTACGCGCTGCGCACCGGGCGGCATCCGCTCGAGACGAAGCCCGAGGTCTGCTGGCAGTTGCCCATTCGCCGGTCGCAGGACTGGGTGGACCGCCCGGACGGAACACGCATCCTCGTCTCGACGGTGTCGGAGTTCGACCGGCGCAGCTGGGGTGAAGGTGGGCACGACCTGCACTGGTGGTGCACCTCGTCGCCGGATGCGCACACCGCCGGCGAGCCGTTGTACGTCTCCTACGCGCCGGAGCTGACCGAGCTGATCGGCCAGAAGGCGTACGACGAGCTGGCCCGGCTGTGCGCCGAGCGACTTGAACGCGGCCTTCTCGCTGAACACCCCGCCACGGTGGCCGCCCGCAAGCTCCCGGCAACCGACCCCGACTGACAACGACTGACAACGACGCGATGAGCGTTCGCGGCGCGTGATCTTGGACTTGTGGTCAATATTCAGCCACAAGTCCAAGATCACGCAATCACGCGGCACGGGGCGCCGGCGGGCGGACTCACGGTCAAGCTTCGAACTTGTAGCCCAGGCCCCTGACCGTTACGAGGTACTTGGGGTTGGCCGGGTCCGGTTCGATCTTGGAGCGCAGCCGCTTGACGTGGACGTCCAGCGTCTTGGTGTCGCCGACGTAATCCGCTCCCCATACGCGGTCGATCAGCTGGCCGCGAGTCAGCACCCGGCCGGCGTTGCGCAGCAGCAACTCCAGCAGGTCGAACTCTTTCAACGGCAGGGAGACGGTTTCGCCGTCGACGGCGACGGTGTGCCGCTCGACGTCCATGCGGACCGGCCCCGCCTCGAGGGCGCTGGCCACCAGGTCGTCTGTGTCGCCGCCGCGGCGCAGCACCGCGCGGATCCGGGCGACCAGTTCACGTGACGAGAACGGTTTGGTGACATAGTCGTCCGCGCCAAGTTCGAGTCCGACGACCTTGTCGACCTCGCTGTCCCGCGCAGTGACGATGATGATCGGGACGTTCGAGCGCTGCCGCAGTGATCGGCACACCTCGGTACCGGACAGCCCCGGCAGCATCAGGTCGAGCAGCACAAGGTCGGCGCCGCTGCGGTCGTAGAGCGCCAACGCCTCCGGGCCAGTTGCCGCGACGGCGACCTCGTAACCCTCGCGCCGCAACATGTACGACAGCGCGTCCGAGAAGGACTCCTCGTCCTCGACGACCAGTACGCGGGTCACGGTTCCACCTTGCTCGTAGCCCGTCGGCTCATCGCTGCCGTGACCTGTGCTGCTCGGCCCGGCGCGACGACACTGCGATGCTCGGTCACGGCTCCACCTTGCTCAAGCTCACACGGCCTCCCTCGCCAGAGTCTCCCGCTCGGACGATGCCTGGGTCCGGTGAACGGCAGGCAACCGAATGGTGAATGTAGAGCCTGCACCAGGAACGCTCCATACCGAGACGCTGCCGCCGTGGTTGTTAGCCACGTGCTTCACGATTGCGAGGCCCAGCCCGGTGCCGCCGGTGGCCCGCGACCGCGCTTGATCGACTCGGTAGAACCGCTCGAATACCCGGGGCAGCTCGGTCTCGGCGATGCCGATTCCCTGGTCGCTCACCGAAATGTCGACGTGGCCGTCGGCCGCCCGCGCGCTGACGGCCACCCGAGTACCCCGCGGGCTGTAGGCGATGGCGTTGTCGACGAGATTGGTGATGGCCATGGTGAGCTGGGTCTCGTTACCGCGCACGACCAGGTCGTCGGCGTAGCGAACCACGACGCTGATGCCGGCCTTCTCGGCGGCGAGCCGCGTGCGGTCCTGGGCCTCGCCGAGCAGCGCACTCACCAGAACCCTGTCGTTGCCGGGCAGCGGCTCGGCACCCTGCAGCCGGGACAGTTCGATCAGCTCTCGCACCAGTCTGCCGAGCCGTGCGCTCTCGTGCTGCATCCGGCCGGCAAAGCGCTGGACCGCCTCGGCATCGTCGGCGGCGTCCAGTACTGCCTCAGCCAGCAGGGTCAGCGCGCCGACGGGCGTCTTCAGCTCGTGCGAGACGTTGGCAACGAAGTCGCGGCGCACTGCCTCGAGGCGCCGCACCTCGGTCACGTCGTCGAGCAGGAGGGCCAGCGCCCCGATGCGCTGATCGTCGTGTGCGTCCGGCAGGGGCACCGCGGTTACCGACAGGGCGATAGGCTCGCGGCCCAGCCGGCCCATCGGCAGATCGACGGCCCCGTGAACGGGCACTCCACGGTCGGTGGCCGCCCGCACCAGGCGGCTCAGCTCGTCGAAGGCGATATGGTCACCGGACAGCACACCCATGGCCCGTGCCGCCGGATTGACCAGCATGACGCGTTCGTCGCGGCCGACGACGACCACACCGTGGCCGAGTACTTCGATCAGCTGGTCCGGCAGCGTCGAACGGTATTTGGGCGGTTGCGGGGGGCTCGCGGGCAGTGCCCGGCGACGGGCGACCCACCAACCGATCGCCGCGCCGAGCAGCAGCGCGACCGCGATCGCGCAGCCGGCAATAACCGCCACACACGCGATGGTACGGGCGCTAGGATGCGCTGCCTGGCGAGCCAGGTGCTGCGGCCTGGAGTTCACGGGCCGGCCGCCCAGCGTTAACCTCCCGACAACCATGCTCGTCGCTGTGTAACTACGCTTCGAGCATGCGTGACATCTATCACGACGAGCTGGACGACATCGGCAAGTCGCTCGTAGCCATGACCCAGCTGGTGCGCGCCGCGATGGAGCGCGCCACCAACGCCCTGCTCGACGGCGATCTCTCCGGGGCAGAGCGGGTGATATCCGACGATCCGCGGATCGACGCGCTACGCGAGCAGCTCGAAGAGCGCTCATTCCAGATGATCGCCCGTCAGCAGCCGGTGGCGACGGACCTGCGCGTGCTCGTCACGACGCTGCACGTCGCCGCCGACCTGGAGCGAATGGGCGACCTGGCACGGCACATCGCGAAGGTGGCGCGGATGCGCTTTCCCGAGGTCGCCACGCCGCCCGAGCTGCGGGACGTCATCTCGCAGATGGGCACCGTCGCGCTGTCGCTCGTCGACAAGGTCCAACAGGTCATCGAGGGGCGTGACGTCGAGCTGGCCGAGGCCGTGGAGGCCGAGGACGACTCGATGGACGCGTTGCACCGCAAGCTGTTCACGCTGCTGCTGGCCCCGCATTGGTCGCACAGCCTCGAGGCCGCCATCGACATGACCTTGATCGGCCGCTACTACGAGCGGTATGCCGACCACGCGGTGTCGGTCGCACAGCGGATCGTGTTCATCGTCACCGGACAGCATCCCGAGCCACTGCACCGCAGCGTGTGACGAGCGTTTGCCCGAGCGCTCAGCGGCCCTGGTTGGCCACGGCCTGAATCGCCTCCGCGGCCGCCTCGGGATCGAGGTACTCCGCCGGCTGCTTCGGGCGGAGCGTCACCGGGTCAAGGTCGTAGCGCAGCGGGATCCCGGTCGGGATGTTCAGCGACACCACGGCCTCGTCCGAGAGCCCGTCGAGGTGTTTGACCATCGCACGCAGCGAGTTGCCGTGTGCCGCGATCAGGACGGTGCCGTGGCGCAGGTCTGGCACGATCGCGTCGTACCAGTAGGGCAACAGCCGGGCCACCACGTCGGCAAGGCATTCGGTACGGGGTACCGATTCCAGCAGGTCGGCATAACGCGGGTCTCCGACCTGGCTGTGCTCGTCGTCGTCCGGCGACGGCGGAGGCGGAACGTCGTACGAGCGGCGCCACAGCACGAACTGCTCGTCCCCGAACTCCTTGCGCACCGCTGCCTTGTCCTTACCCTGCAAGGCCCCGTAGTGCCGCTCGTTCAGCCGCCAGGAACGGCGCACCGGGATCCAGTGCCGCTCGGCGGCGTCCAGGCAGAGATCGGCGGAGCGTATCCCGCGCCGGAGCAGCGACGTGTGCACGACGTCCGGCAGCAAGCCGTGCGACACGAGCAGCTCACCGGCCCGGCGCGCTTCCGCCTCGCCGGCCGCGGTGAGATCGACGTCCACCCAGCCGGTGAACAGGTTCTTCTGGTTCCAGTCGCTCTCGCCATGGCGGAGTAGCACCAGCGTTGCGGTCACGCACGCCATCCTGCCAGTGGCCGCTTAGCGACTGACGAGATGCCGCCTTCTACCGTCCGGGACGCAATCCCGCCAGCACCGTGTCGACACCGAACTCAATCTGCCGTCTCGACAGGGCGTCCTGGTGCGTCAGCGCCGCGCTGATGATGGGCGAGACGAGCAGGCTGATGATCCACTCCGGGTCGACGTCCCGCCGGATGCCGCCCTCGGCGATTCCCCGTTCGATCACCCGTCGCATCGCCGCGCGCCTGGGCGCAACGAACCGCTCTCTGCCCTGCCGGTACAGCTCTGGGCGCTCCAGCCCGTCGGCGGCGAGCCGCGCCATGAGACGACCGAACCGGCCCTTGAACCACGCGTCGCGCACCCGGCTCAGCATGAAGATCAGATCGTCGCGCACGGACTCACCCGGCGGCTCGGAATGTGGGCCCTTCATGCAGGCGACCGCATCCGTCAGCAGGTCGTCTTTCGTCGGCCAGCGCCGGTAGATCGTCGTCTTCGCGACCCCGGCCCGGGCTGCCACGGCCTCGACGCTCAGCCCGAGGAAGCCCTGCTCCGCGAGCAGGTCTACGGTCGCGTCGAGGATCGCCTCATCCGCGGCAGGGCTGCGCGGCCGGCCCGGACGTCGTTCGGTACCGGTGCTCATCAGTGCGCCATCGCCGGCTCGCTGGACGCCGGAATCGTCTCGGCACTGAGGTCGGCGTGCTCGCGGCGGTTGGGCAGGAAGATGAACGCGGCGATCGCTCCGACGAGCCCGATCGCCCCGGACACCACCGAGGTGTACCGCATCGCCGACATGAAGGCGTTCTTCGAGTGGTCGACGAACTCACCGATGGCCGCCTGAGCCTGCTCACGCTGCGCGGGCGTAGCGCTGACTCCGGCCGCGCCGGCCCGCTGCTCGAGCGCGCCGGTGGCCTTGCCGACGAACTCGAGCGCGCCGCCGATGGACTCGCTCGCGTCGCTCTTGACCTGGGTGGAGACCTGCGCGTCGGCCGGAAGCGTCGCGACGACGGCTGCAGGCTGGTCGAGCTGCGCCGCCAGCCGGGCCGGGGCGTCCGAGCCGAGGTGACTGCGGAACGCGACCGCCAGCAGCGAGCCGAGGATCGCGACGCCCAGCGCGGCCGCCACCTGCCGCACGGTGTTGTTAACCGCGGACCCGGCGCCGGCCTTCTCCCGGGGCACCGCGCTCATGATCGAGTTGGTGGCCGGCGTCATGACCAAGCCCAGGCCGGCACCGAAGCTGGCCATCTGGATCTCGATCACCCACTGCGGCATGGTGCGGGTGGCCAGGCCGTATGACGCGATACCCAACGACGTGAGCACGAGCCCGGTAGCTGTGACCACCCGCGGCCCGAAGCGCTCCGAGAGCCGCGCCGACAGTGGAGCGGCCACCATCACCGCGACGGCGACGGCGACGATCGCGACGCCCGCAGCCAGCGCTGTGTAGCCGCGCACCGCCTGCATGAAGTACGCCAGGTAGAACGTCGAGCCCGTCATGACCAGGAACGTCACACCGATCGCCGCGACGCCGGCTGAGAAGCGCCGGTTGCGGAACAGATGCACGTCGATCGTCGGGTGATCGCTCCGCGCCTGCATCACGACGAACAGCCCCAACAGCGCGAGGCCCAAGACGATCGCCCCGAGCGTGTTCCAACCCACCCAGTTGTTCGTGTTGCCGCCCTGGATCACGCCGTACACCAGGACCACGAGCGCGACGATCGACAGCAGCACACCTGTCGGGTCGAGCCGGCCCGGCCGCGGGTTGCTCGACTCGGGCACCAGGGCTGCGATCGCGACGAGGCCCACGATCACGATCGGCACGTTGACCAGGAAGATCGAGCCCCACCAGAAGTACTTCAACAGGGCACCGCCGGCGATGGGGCCCAGGGCAATCGCCATGCCCGAGGCGCCGGCCCAGATACCGATCGCCTTGGCACGCTCCTTCGGCTCGAACACGTTCTGGATGATCGAGAGCGTCTGCGGCTGGACGGCCGCCGCGCCGATGCCCATCAGCGCCCGGAACGCAATCAGCGTGCCCGGCGAACCCGCGAACGAGCACAGTGCCGACGTCACGCCGAACGCCGCCATACCGAACAGCAGCACCTTCTTGCGACCCAAGCGGTCGCCCAGCACGCCCCAGGTGATCAGTAGCCCGGCGAAGACGAGTGCGTAGCTGTCGACCGCCCATTGCATCTGGCTCTGCGACGCGTCGAGATCCTCCTGCACCGTCTTCAGGGCCACGTTCAGGATGGTGTTATCGAGGATCACGACGAGCAGGCAGATCACCAGCACGCTCAGGATCCACCAGCGGCGCTGGTGAATCGTCTTCTCGTCCACGATGGGGCTCCCGGAGTTTCGCTACGGCTGCGTTTCGATACGCGACCGTAGCGCAACGCAATCCGCTACGCAAGCGTTTCGAAACTATTCGCCCTTGGCGAACGCCTCGAACGCCGCCAGGTTGGCCAGCGACTCGTTGTTCTTGATCCGCCACGCCCATTCCCGCCGGATCGACGACCCGAAGCCGAGTTGGAGGAGGGCGTTGAAGGAGCCGTCGGCGTACTCGAGGACCGCACCGAGTACCCGGTCAATCTCCTCGGACGTCACAGCTGCGAGTGGCAGCTTGCCGGTCAGGTACACATCACCCGAGTCGTCGATCGACCACGCGACCGCGTACATCCGTGCGTTGTGCTCGAGCAGGTAGCGGTAGACCTGCGCGGCGTTCTCATCCGGCCCGCGCATCACGAATGCCTCGATGGACATGGCGTGTTCGCCGACGGTCAGCCAGCATGCGGTCTTGAGCCGGCGCGTGCCCGGGAGGTTCACGACGAACTGCTGACCACTGAGCCGCTCGTATTCCAGTCCGGACTCGCGCAGCGTCGCCTCAACGGTCTCCGCCGGGTTCACGAGGCCGCCGCCAGTTGGAAGCTCGCCAGCGCGTCTCGATAGGACTTCAGCAGTCCCGCCGTAGTTCTGTCCCAGGAGAAGCGGCTGGCCTGGCGGCGTGCCACGGTGGGGTCGGGCGGATGACGCAGGGCCCGGGCGAGCACGCCGGCCCATACCTCGGGGTCGTGTCCCTCGACGAGGATGCCCGCCTGTCCCACGGCGGTGGGCAGCCCGCCGACGGCGGCCGCGACGACGGGCGTCCCACAGGCCAGCGACTCGAGGGCGACGAGCCCGAACGACTCGTTGTAGCTGGGCACCACGGTCAGGTCGGCCGCCCGGTAGTAGGCGGCCAGCTCGGCTCGCCCGACCGGCGGCACGAACTTCGCCGGGACGCCGAGGTGGTTGGCAAGCCCGGGCAGCCAGTCCGGGTCCGTTCCGCTCGGCGCGCCGACAATGACGGCGTAGGCGCGAGGCTCCTGTGCGCGTAGAACGGCGAGGGCGCGCAACAGGAGGTCCGGGGCCTTGAGCGGCTGGAGGCGCCCCGCGAAGAGCAGCACCCGGGCCTCGCCGGGGATGCCGAGCTTTGCGCGATCGGCGACACCCGGCGTGAAGGTGGCCAGGTCGACGCCGGGCGGCACCACGTCGATCCGCGCAGGGTCGGCGCCGTAGTCCGTGACAAGCTCGTCGCGCTCCTGTTCGGTGGATGCGACAAGCCGATCGGCCTCGGCGACGACCTGCAGCTCGCCGGCCGCGCGGACGAGCGGTTCCGGAACATCGCCGTCGGCCAGCGCGGCGTTCTTGACCTTGCTGAGCGTGTGCGCGCTGTGCACAAGCGGCACGCCCCAGCGGTCGCGGGCCAGCCAGCCCACCTGTCCGGATAGCCAGTAATGCGAGTGGATGATGTCGTACCAGCCCGGCGCGTGGTGCGCCTCGGCCCGCAGCACCGCCGCGGTGAACGCGCACAACTGTCCGGGTAACTCGTTCTTGCTCAGTCCCCCGAACGGCCCGGCGACGACATGGCGCACCGCGACGCCCGGGTGCATCTCGACGCAACGCGGCTGCCTGCTGGACGTAGCCCGGGTGAAGATCTCGACGGCCAGCCCGGCATCCGCCATCCGCTTGGCCGTCTCGACGATGTAGACATTCATTCCGCCCGCGTCGCCGCCGCCCGGTGGGTCGAGAGGCGAGGTGTGGACGCTCAACATCGCGACGCGCTGCACAGCCCGATGATGCCCCCTATGCACAATCCTTATCCATGACGCGCGTCGCAGTGGTGACCGGAGCAAGCAGCGGGATCGGGGCGGCCACCGCCCGGCGGCTGGCCGCCGAGGGTTTCTCGGTGGTCGCGGCCGCTCGGCGGCGCGAGCGCCTCGACGAACTTGCCGCTGCGACGCCCGGAATCCGGGCAGCGACGCTGGACGTCACGTCCGCGGCGTCCGTTGCCGCCCTCGCCGCGTCGCTGCCCGACGTGGACGTGCTGGTGAACAACGCGGGCGGGGCGATCGGCGTCGAACCGGTCGAGCGGGCGGACCCCGCGGACTGGCAGGCGATGTACGACACGAACGTCCTGGGCGTGCTGCGGGTGACCCAGGCACTGCTGCCGGCGCTGGAGCGCGGCGCCGGCGGCCACATCGTCGTCACCGGGTCGATCGCGGGCCACCTGGTCTACGAGGGCGGTGCCGGTTACACCGCGGCCAAGCATGCCGAAACCGCTGTGGTGGAGACGCTGCGCCTCGAACTCAACGGCCGGCCCGTCCGGGTCACCGAGATTGCGCCGGGCTTGGTGCGTACCGAGGAATTCTCGCTGGTGCGCATGCGCGGCGATCGCGCGAAGGCGGACGCCGTCTATGCCGGCGTCGAAGAACCGCTCACCGCGGAGGACATCGCGGATTGCATCGCCTTCGCGGTGACCCGCCCGGCACACGTCAACATCGACCTGCTCGTCGTCAAGCCATTGGCCCAGGCAGCGCCCCACAAGATCGCCCGCGCTAGAGCGTGACCCCGACGAGGTGGGCCTCTGGGGCGAGCTTGATCCCGAACTCCTTCTCCACCCCGGATTGGATCTCGCGAGCGAGGTCGAGCAGTTCGGCGGTGCTAGCGCCGCCGCGGTTGGTCAGCGCCAGGCTGTGCTTCGTGGAGACGGACACCCGGCCGGGCAGGCCATATCCCTTGTCGAAGCCGGCGTGCTCGATCAGCCACGCGGCGGACAGCTTCACCCGTCCTCCGACCGTCCACTGTGGACAGTCGGTGGGGGCGAGCGCTGCATCGACGAACGGGTTGACGAAGAAGGAGCCGACGCTCCAGCTGTCGTGGTCCGCTGGGTCGAGCACCATTCCCTTACTGCGGCGCAGCTCCAGTACGGTTTCGCGCACTTCCGTGGACGGCGCGACGCCGCCCGGCTCGATGCCCAGCCGCCGTGCCAGCTCCAGATACCGGACCGGCACGGCGTCGGGCGAGCGGCGCAGGGCGAAGGTCACCTCGAGGACGACGTAACGGTCGGTGTGCTTGAAGGCGCTGGTGCGGAACCCGAACCCGCACTGCGCGGGCGTCCATGCCGTCACATCGCGCTGCTGGCGGTCGTACACATGAAGCGACGTGATCGTGTCGGCCACCTCGCTGCCGTAGGCGCCCACGTTCTGGACCGGCGTCGCGCCGGTGAGCCCCGGTATGCCTGACATCGACGCCAGCCCGGACCAGCGTTCCGCGACGGTGAGCGCCACGAAGTCGTCCCAGGACTCGCCGGCCTGGACGGTCACGGCAAGATCGTCATCGTGCCTGTCGAGGCGGATGCCGCTGGAGCGCACCCGTACCACGAGTCCGGGCCATCCCGCATCCGCGGCAACCAGGTTGCTCCCGCCCCCGACGAGCAGCACCGGCTCGCCGGCTGCGTCCGCCGCGCGGATCACCTCGACGAGCTCGCCGCTCGTGCCGGCATCGGCAATGCGGTCGATCGGGCCGCCGAGGCGCAGCGTGGTCAGCTCGGCGAGAGTGGTCGGCACGCTGCGCGAGGTTACCCGTCGGCCCCCCACAGTCGCCGATCCGACCCCGGGTGAACGACGCTGGTCGCATCGGCATTGTCGACGCGAAGGGGATGGGTCGCATGCCCGTTTCGGTGAACCTCAGCAAGGGCCTGGACAAGGCATACGAGGACAAGACCTTCGACGAGATCTTGGGCGCCCCGCCGTCAGCGCTCGCCGGCGTGACCGACAAGGACGCCGCGCTCCTCAAGGAGGCGTTAGGGATCGAGACGGTGCGCGACCTCGGCAGCAACAAACACTTCGCGCTGGCCGGCGTGCTCGTCGCGTTGTCGGGCAAGACCGGCTGAGCTCAGCTCGCGAGTTGCTCGCGTACCGGGCCGAGCCCCAGCACCACCGGGTCGGACAGGTAGGTGTGCAGGTGCGTGCCTGCCGGGTCGGCGACGACCCGGGTGTGGCCGACGTCGACCATGAGCCGCTGCGCGATCACGGTAGAAGTCGCGGGATACGCGATCAGCTCCGTGTAACCGGCTACCAGGCTCGCGCCGGCGAGATGGCTCATCAGCTCACGACCCAGACGCCAGCCCTGCCAGGCGTCCTCCACGAGCAGTCCGACCTCGGCGGCGTCCCGGCCATGCCGGGGGTCGGCGCTGGTCACCGCGACGCCGACAATCGTCCTGCCGTACGTGGCTGCCACGAAGCTCAGCGGCTCGCGCAGCTGCTTTTCGAGCGCAGCGACGGCCGGGCGCTGCCCGCCGGCGCGGTACCGGTTGAGCAGGCTCTGCGGTGAGCAGCGCCCGTGCATCTCGGCCACCGCGGCAAGATCACGCGGCCCGGCTCCCCTGATGAGAATGCTGGCACTGCCCACCCGCACCAGCCACGGCTGGCGCACCAGCCCCACCAGCGACGCATGCCGCGCCGCGCCGTCATCCAACCCGCGCGCCCGCACCCCGCCAGGACGCTGTCCGATGCACGATGCCATCATGCGACAACGCTGACAGCCCCCCATTTCGGCGACGTGACCGGCGCGTGCACGTTCATTACGGTCGCCGCTCCCCGTCTGCAAAACTGGACGCCATGGGCCTCTAGCTCAATCGGCAGAGCTGCGGACTTTTAATCCGTAGGTTGAGGGTTCGAGTCCCTCGGGGCCCACGATATAAGGGGATTCTCGTCTGCTGGGCTGGGTGCGAACCAGAAACGAACCACAAACGAACCATTTACTGGCTTCCTCGCACTAGGGGTTCGAGCGCATCGGTGAGGTCGATCGTTGTGAGTGCGCGGCGTCCGAGGTAGTAGTCCATGGTGGTTGAGGGTCGGCTGTGGCCGAGTTGGTCCGCGATGTGGCGGATGCCGTAGCCCTCGTCGTCGAGGCGCGACGCGACGGTCTTGCGGAAGATGTGGCTGCTGACCCAGGGGTAGCCGATGCGGTCGAGCGCCTCGCG